>JBLJBB010000023.1:0-46326 GCA_047638115.1 Bacteroidales bacterium
AATGAAGAATGAAGAATGAAAAGATCAATTACTTTGCCTTGCCAAATACTTTCCCCAAATCTCATTCCATTCCCCAATTACTGTAATGGCTGTATGATAATCCGGCATGTCGAATGCAACAGTTTCATTGATTTTTTGTTTGATAAATTTCTCCGTGTTCGGATTTTTGATATATTCATATCTGGTTTTAAAAACCACAATCATCTGGTTTTTTTTTCCATAAAAATAATCCCCGTGGATGATACATTTAATCTGTGATAAATCCAAGGTCAATCCATTGTGAGTAACTACTTCTGGTTGCATATTATTTTTTTTAATTATTATTTTACACTATTTTTAAAAATCATTTATACCTCTTTAACGCTTCTTTTAATGTCATTTTAATATCCTCTGCCAAACTCTTCGGTTCAATCACCTTTACCTGATCGCCGTAGGAGAGGAGCTCCATCTTGAAATCGTGGGTGATGTACAACTGGAGCATGATCCGAAACTCTTTTTTAGTGTCAGTCAATATCTCTTGGGTGTGGTGCAAGGGAAGCGTTTTGATATACTTGCCCTGCTCTTCTGTGAAGGATAATATTACCTCCTCTAATGGATTGTCGTTGGGACTAATGATTCCAAAGCAATATTTGTAATGATCATTGACATTAAAATCATTGGGCAGTTGAAATCTTTTTTTTGTAATCTCTAAGCCAGATAATCTGTCGAGAGCAAAACTTTTTACCTGTTTATCTTTTAAGTCTTTGGCTAAAACATACCATCTGTTTTTAAACTCTTTCAATGCATAAGGTTCCACATTTCTCAAACTCATCTGATCCTCCCAGAATTTTTGATAGGAAAATTTTATTTGAACCTGATTCTTAATCGCATGAAGTAACCCATAAATATTTTCTGTACCTTGAGGTCTCCTTTTTTCAAAATGGATGTTATTTGATAATCTGTCAGATAAATTCAAGGCATTAATTGTTTCAAATGCTTCTAATATACGTTCAGTAACTTCGGGTTGATCTTCAAAATCGATATAATAAACTTTTCTTGGAAAATCATACTGGATAAAGATATTGTATAGGGAACGAATATCCTCCAGGTCTCTTTGAAATGTGCGCTTGGAAATATTATAATTGCATCCCTCTATATCGGATTCCAATGCCAGATAATCTTCTATTTGGGCAAAAGTGGCAGGATGCTTTCTGAGCATCTTGATGATCAAGTTGTATCTTGCAATGGATTCTCTCTTTGACATGTTTTTATGATTTAGTGAAACCTATTTTTACTGTATTATTTAATAAAGTCTCTTCTGAACAAAATGAGATCAATTTGGTCAATGAAACTTTTTCCCCATGAATGATTTCATGGATCTCCTTTTTTCGGAGTATATTATCTATCTGACCACCTGAAAAATCAAATTTTTCTGCTAACAAAATAGATTCTTCTTCTGTTAAAAATGGCATTTTCAACTGCCAAATTCTGGTTCTTATGGAAACGTCCGGTTTTTGGAACTTAATTTTAAACAAAAACCGTCTTTCAAACGCTGCATCAAGATTGTTTACCAGATTGGTTGTTGCAATTAGAATACCTTCGAAATTCTCTAATTCTTCCAAAATGATATTTTGTATGGCATTTTCAGTTTGAATAATACTTGAACTGCCCACATCTTTTCTTTTTGAAATAATAGCATCTGCTTCGTTAAAAAAAAGAATTGGAGTTCTAACACACTCTTTCGCAAATTCTGCATAATCTGTAAAAACTGCCTTTATAATTTTCTCACTTTCCCCAAACCACATAGATTTTGTCTCACTGATGTCAACTTTCATCAATTCTCTGTTGTTTTCTTTAGCAATTTGTTTAATAATCTCTGTCTTACCGGTCCCAGGTGCACCATGTAGTAAAGCAGTAACTCCTTTAGCTAAATTTTTATCGGATAATCTATTTTGGATCTCTTTAAATTGTTCCTCTTTCAATAAATCTTTCAATAAGAAAAGTTGCTCCATCTCTGATTTACTGAAAATTAATTCTCGGTATGGAATATCATTAGGTGATATGACATTTTCAGTTTTCACTTTAATCTGAAAAAGATTAATTTCACACTCTTTTAACAGATCTTTAGAATAGTCAGTCAGTTTCATTTCTGTGTCATTGAAGAAATGAGTTTCAATAATTTTGATTAAGTTGTTTTTTATGAGTTCATTATCATTAGAAAGAATTTTTTGCATATAGTTCACACGAACAGTTACATTATCAAAAATACCTTCTAGTGCTATACTAATACTTACTGATCTTCTACCCATAATCGTTTTCCATATCAAATACAAATACAAAATAACATCACTCATACTTAGCTTAAATTGCATAATCCTTTTGATTAAAGGGAAATCCAAATGAGCTGCAATTAATTCACTGGCTTGTTCGAGCAGTTTTCTGGTTGTAATTTCAGTAGTATTGCGCTGTTCGCCTAAGTGATATATTTTTTCAAGTAATTCAAATACATCTGTGATTTTTGGCTCAATGATTTCTGGCATGGGTTCATTATTCAATATGGCCTCTGAAATCTTTTCATTGATCGTGTACTGGTCGGTTGAACCAGGAAGTTTAAATTTTTGAAACACTCTTTCTTTTTCAAATATTCCTGATGTATGTAAAATTTTAAAGTCATCATGATATGCTAAAATCTTCATGGGGTTACAATCTAAATATTCAATCAAGTCATTCAAATCAACCGTATCACCTTTATAGTTTAATGCAAAAACCAGCGAGATAAAAAATGATTGGCTTTTAGTTGTACGGAAATACTCAGAAAGAAACGAAAGTTCATGATCATTTTTTTGGAAAAAGGAATCTTCGAGTTTGCACTTATTAGATTTTTCATATATTTTCCCAATACTTTCCAAAATTCTCACTTTAATGTTGTTTTCCATACCTCAATAATTTTGATGCAAAGATATGGCCCCACTACGTCAACGCATGTCGCTGTTTTTTTTATTTTCAATTTGTTCTGCAAATATAGTAAAACAGATCCAACCATCGCCATATTAAAATTTATATTTCATTTTTTTTAAAAAAAGTTATCAAATAAGCAAATTACTATTCACTATTCACTATTAGTTATTCACTATTCATTATTCACTATTCATTATTCACTATTCACTATTCACTATTCACTAATTTTGGGCATTCCGGCACCACCTCCCCACGAACCATCCCTGCTGCCGTCGGGCTCCGGCCTGTAATCCTCGTTTCGCTGCAAGGGTCTGATCGGCCGGGCAGTAGCTTCCTCTGGTCGCTCTGCCCGATCCGTCATCCCCTAAGCAGCTCAACTTGCGGGGTACTTGGCCTCCGCCCTAATGCGGGGCATCGTGTGCGACGGCGTTTCGATACTTCTTGCTATGTGATATCGGCGTTTCGATACTTCTTGCTATGTGATATCGGCGTTTCGATCTTTCTTACTTTGTGGCGTCAGCGTTTCGATACGAAGCTATTTATTCCTTCGATTCAACTATATATCGTGAAGGCGCTTTTACTCAACGACCTTGGTTCAGTGATTTTGATTTAGAGTTCACAGCTCTAAGGTCGCTGAGTAGAAACCGCAAGTTTAGACAAAGCTTTAAAAATAGGACAAAGTAGGTTTCGTATCGAAGCGCCGATGCCAAAAAGAATGAAGAATGAAGAATGAAGAATTGAGCAAAAGAGCACACGAACACATGAGCACACGAGTTTTACCTCGAAGAGGTTGCATGTGCGTAACCGTATGCAAGCTTGCGCAGCTTACGGCTGAATGAACCCGAACACAATCTACAACCCCGAATGGGGTTGCATGTTTATAGAAATGATAGTAGTACGAGGAAAGATGTACGACCCCAGCTGGGGTAGAATAATCTGATGAGTGATATTTCTTTCTATTTTAAGCACTCAACAATTTTTTGATCAAGTTTATCGAAGTCATCAGAATTAATTTCCCATTTTGGATATTCATTATATGTATTTAGGTGATCACCATTAGTTAAAAGGTAAATTTCAACGTTATTTAGTAATCTTATTTGTCTGATAAGATCTTCCAATTTATTCTTATTAATATTCCCCTGTGAAATAATAACTAAAATATATTTTAAATTGTTATAAAAATTAAGTTCTTTTTGAATTTTTGTTTTTCCGTCTTTATACTTAGCTGAACTGTTTTTAATAACTTCAATTTGATTGTCACGTTCTAGTGCTTGTTTGTACAGATCATTTCTTTTATATCCAAGGTCTGTTTTTAAATCAAACATACAATTAATTGTCCCGTTTTTTTCGATAGCTATATCAGGCCGTATAAGTAAAGATTTTTTTCCGCTTTTGTTTTTTAAAGCTGTTCCCCTAAAAGAAAGTTGAGGGTCAATGTATATTGTAACGTCACTTGAATTGTTCATTTTTTCAGCACAATAACAACCAAATAAGTCTTCTACCAAAGAGGAAATGGAATGGCTGGTTCCACGAGTCAATGATTGGGAGTTTGAAACTGGAATGTAAACATTATTTCTTGCGTTTATGTATGCTTGTCTAATTTTGAATATAAAATCTTGTTGCGTCATTTGATTTTTTTTAATTATGTTAATGTTTTAGGTCTTTCAGTTCGGGAGGGTTTAAGAGTGCAATTTTCCAAGTTTGCAAGTCACCCTTTCTGGCGCAAAATAGCTGTTATTGGTGCTTATTCTTTCTCTCGGTCTATAAATATTTTTGTTCTGTGATATTTAATAAAGTCAATGTTTATCTGTCTATTAGGTAAATTGATTTGTTTTCCATTAAGTTCTCTCAAAATTATCCTTAATGATGGGCTTAAAATGTCAAGATTTGTAACTGTCAAAACTTTAAAGTCGTCCGTTAGTGTGAAATAACCTTGGTCAAAGAGTTTGTCGTAGGTAACAAAAAGGCAAAGTCCATTAGCTGGGTTAAGTCTTGATGTTGTTTCGTCTTTCCAAGGAACAATGTGACTTGCGACTAATAGTTCTTGCTCTTGAATATTTGATAGGCAACATTTATGGTTAAAGTTTTCTAGTACCTTTTGTCTAAACTTGGATTGTTTAACTCTAACATTAATTTCTCTTTTTCTATTCTCAATTTCGTAGTCGTTTTTATTATCATCGGTTTCATAGTGATTTTTATAAAATGGATTAGAAAAATACTCTTTCACATCAATGGGTTCAGGGCAGTTTGTTACCTTTAGAATATGGTTTTTAATGCTTAAAACCCACCTTTCTGTCATCCCTTCGACATTGTCTTTGGAAAGAAATGTGTCAGTAAAATGGTTTTTAAGTAACCGAAAAGGTATTATATAGAAGTATGAATCAATATCAAGTTTTGAATAAATAATAATGTTAAAATTGTCACCAAACTTATCAATGTATTTGCTATTTAGTTTCGCTTTAAAAAAATTAACCCAATAGGTATTACTTGGTTGAGCTTTTAGCACATAATTTGTCTTCTTTAATTCTTCAATTTCTTGTGATGTCATTGATTTGATTTAGGCTATTTTTAATAATTAACACTATCGATTGACACTAAAATTAGATTGGTTTTGGTGTCAAATGGCTAGCGAATGTTATTTTGTTTTTTGTTTGTTACATCGAGTATGTACACATAGTTATAGAGTTAGTTAATTGGTGGTATCACTCTTTTCAGGGTACATTTTTCGCTTTCTATCTAATTTTTCAATTGCTTCCCTCAATGTTTTTGATTCAGTTTTTGATAAAATAAACTTTTCATATTCTTCACTTAACTCAGTGACAATTCCTGATTCTTTAGTAGATAATAAGTATCTTATACCATCCTTTTCTTCTCTACCTGCTTCTGACAGTATAGACTCAATTGCAAAGTCAGCTAATTTCTCAGGTGTTAAATCCTGATATTCATCTTGAAGTAGAAATTTTGTATATATTACTTTATCAATATTATAGAAATTTTCAAGTTCCCCAATTAATACATTCTTGGATGTTGGATTTTGGGGTTCATAATATTTTTGAGTTTTGTCTTTTTTATGACATTCTCTTCGCCAAAGTATAGATTTTACATCTTCTAAACTTGTTTCATTGTCTACTACTAATATTTGAGCATTGGTCTTTCTTCCTTTAGAACTATCACTTACAGGAATAAGAGTTGGAGCCTTATCACGAGAAGAACTAATCCTTGCAAATTCTATATTAAATGGAGTTTTGCAATCAATTCTAGAAATTTCTATTTTTTTAATCTCTTCTCCTGGATTGTCAATTAATGACCCAAAAGCTAAAATTCCGATTTTGTATTTATTGCCTGTCATTATTGTATGTTTTACTTGTAGGTATTGTTTTGAGGCATGTAATGTTGCCTATTGCGAGTGACTTCCTGTCAAGTTATACGAAAAGTTAAATCGGAATCCTGACTTTCGCATTACTCTGAAACCCTTATGGTTTTTATACTTTGTTAGCAAATGTGTTTTTATTCTTCTTTATATTCTGATAATTCTTTCAATAAAGGTTCTAATTCAGTTATCAAATTGTCAAATTCAAATGGGTACTCAAATGAAAAAAGTTTATCCGATTTATAGTAACACTTGTTATTTTCCTTAGAGTAGTAATTAAACTTTTTATTATTTATAAAAATTTCATCGCGTTCTGTATAAGAGCATATAAATAAGTCTATTCTTTCATCATAAGACCATAATTCGATCCAATTTTCGAAGTGTTCGTAGAAAAATTCAGCATATTTACCCTTTGGATGAACGATTGGATCAATATTTTTAAGTTTATCCTTGATTAGTGAATATTTAGCATTATTCCAATCATCACTTTTTACAATTTGGGTTATTTTTATTAATTCTTTTATCTCATCTGGTGATAATTTAGTCTGTATATCCTGTGCTTTCATGTTGTAATAATAATTAATGTTCATAACTTTTAATAAATCCCTATATGCTATAATATTATAGATTAGTTCATAATTTGCACAATTCGTTATAAAATCATCGAGTAGTTCAATGAACTTCAAAATATGAAAATCCGTAGTTTTTTCAAGTACTTTTTTCACTGTATCTGTATCCCTTGCACTTTTATTTGGATTAATATGCAAATAAACTACTTTTTCTACTTCATAAGTTCTACTGATACCTGTGTAATAGTCATTTAACTGATTTCTTTGGTCTCTAGCATAATTAAGTTTATTCTCAATTATTACGGCTTTTTTCTTAGTGTCACATTTCCAAGTGATTAAAATATCAATAGATCGACCATCAATGGGATATTCAGTAGATATTTCCAATTCATCAATTAATTCTTTATTGAAGTCTTTTATACCTATTTTGAGAAAGAATAATTCTAGAAATGCAAACTTATAACCATGAGACTCATAGGGGTTTAAAATTGTTTGTATAACTTTACTATGCAAAACCTCCTTACGAGAGATTTCGTCATGAAAGATTGAAAGTAAACTAAAGGGAATTGTTGAGTTATTTTTAATATCAATTTTCTTATCTCTTATTACTTTTAAAATATCCATAATATCGTTTGTAAATATGGTTGCCATTTGTTTATTACCTTAAATGTCTTGTTTATTTATTACGGTTAGCTTAATATAGGAAGCGAATTACTGTGTATTTTTTTTCCGTCTGCAAATATAAAAAAAGGATTTGATTAAACAATACTTTTTTTGAAAAAATAGTATTTTTTTTGTTTGAGGTGCGATGTTTGTAGCAGATGATTGGGATATGATGGGTTGAGGGGTGTAGCCATGAAATCTAAAATGAATTATGAATTATGTATAATATTGTTCAAATTGTCATATTTAATTCGATTATCAATTTGAAGGTTACAGGGTTAGTAGCTTTTTTTTATGAAATACTATTTTGCTCTGTCAAAATATTTATCATTTTTAAACTATGTTCCTCAATTTCATTATAGTTATTAATCCCATTTGTATCCCAATTATCATATTCCATCATAATGCGTTGTTTTATGCTATCTATTGTTGGACTTCCTGTGTAAAAATCTTTTTTCCCTTTTGGCAGAATATTACTCAAACGTGAATTTTTACTGCCGCTAATCAGACATAAATTTCCAAAATTGTCTAACCAAACAGCATCTTGCCCTTGCAAAGTTAAATTCTCGTCTATAGGGTGTTGTGGATAATAATGTTCAACTGAACTTCTAAATGTATATTCAAAGTCTTTGACACGTTTATCAGTAAATATTTGCTCGTTTTCAATTCTGAAATATTTTTTTTCTGATCTGTAATCTTGCCACAATAAATAATCAAGATAGTTGAAAATAAAATTTTCAACGGCTGTTCCTTTATTAAGTTTGTTTGTGTCTATTTCGTTTACAGAATTTTTTTGAATTCCGTTGTTTGTATAAATTATTTCAAAATAATCTATAGGTGTTTTTGCTAAAAACCTGTCATTTAAGAATGCTTTTGCTAGATTTTCTAAGTATAATTTATAATCATTTGCTATATCTACTTCCGAATGTTCTAGAACGTATTTCAATGAAGCGTTTAACCAATGTTTATAAACCAAAGTCGGATTTGAAACGTGAAACATTGAAAGCAACATTAATATTTCTCTATTTAAACCTTCATTACTTTCAGTATTATCAGCGTCAAATGTGTTCACATAACTCACTTTGTTTCCGTCATACCATTTCAAACGTTTTAAACTCCAATGGTCAGATCCACTTGTAAACTCTCTTTTTATAATATATTTGTCATAATAGAATTTGCTTTTCAATAAGTTGTACCCGAATTGTATTACAAATTCTTTTTTATCTGCTTTTTTTAAATAAGACTCAAATAACTCCAATAGTCGTTTATCATCTAATGGAACATCAGATTTTGTTTGTATTCTTAAGATGTGAAGCAAAAAGTTTGCAAAATTGATAATTGTATTAAATCTATCTGGGTTTTCATCCGGAGTAATCGAATTTTTAGTAATTGGGTTTGCTGTTTTCAAAAGCAGTTGGTTTATTGTCAAAGTTTCATCTATACTTTGATTGTTCGATGGAATTTGTAATTTTTCATAAACTAAGTCTTTATCAACTAATTTATTCCAATCATTTTTACCAAATAGTTCATCTCTTTGTTCAACTGAAAACCCATATTGAACATATTTTTCCATATTTGAAGTTGCTTCCCAAATTAAGTTGAATGCATATTTCAAATTGTCATCCTCCAAAACTTCAAGCATTTTTGCTTTTAATATTTCGTGTTTTTCTAATTGTTCACCACGGCTATTCATTATCTCAAAATAATGATTCAAATCAGTGTCTTCCGGAACTAAAACACGTAAGATTGTAACCTTTTTAAATAAATAATTACAAAATTCATCAATTGACAATTTATTGTCATATAAAATTTTTGCTAATGATTTTTTTGCAACGTTATAACCTTGTTGAATAGCAATATTGGGGTCTTTATTGTCTAAAATTTCTCCGTTAAAAAGGTGCGAAAGTGTGTCTGATGCAACTTTACGACTATAAAAATATAAATTGAGCTTTTTATACCAAGATAAATCAATCGTTGAATATTCTGTTTTAATTACATTTAACAAAATGGTTAATGTTGTTAATCGTTGTTGTCCATCAATTGTTTCATAAATAACACGACCCTCCGATCTCCTTTCATAAGCAATTAATGACCCTATGTAATATTTATATTCTTTCTTTGATACTTTACATTTTTGAATGTAATCTATAATGTCCTGAATGAGTTGAGTTATTTGAGATTCGCCCCATTCATAGTTTCTTTGATAAATAGGAATTACGTAATCGTCTGAACCAAGTAACTCTTTAATGCTGTAATATCTCGGTTGTTTATCACTCATAATATTTTAAGGTCTTGAAATGTTCAACAATTTTTTCAGTTTTACTTGATCTATTTTCTTTTAAAGTTTCCAATCGCAAGTTTAGAATGTCGTTAGGATTAATTGTTTCTTTAATTTTTTGGAATAACTGAATCTGCGAATGTCCCTGATTGAGAGCAAAATTATCAATAGAATCAAGACCAACAGCTTGTAATTTCAATCGTAATGAATATGCCCAAACAAATAATTTATCAATAGCTTTTGATAAATTATAATCTCCAAATTTATCAATGTAGTATATTAAACCACAATAAAATATATTTCGAATATATTTGTCCCCTGTTCGAAAATTGCCTTCATAAGTTTTGATTGTATTCAAAATTGGATATTTATCTCTAATTTCTTCTGATTTGATCTTGTCAATCATGATTTGATAGTGTTCAATCATCTCAAAAAATCGTTTACCGTTAATAATAGTTTCATCTATTTGAAAAGGGAAAACCATATCTCTTTTGTCAATACTTCTATGAAATGAATGGTTGTATTCTTCTATATAGAAATGTGCTATTCGAAGCATAGCTGCAAAAGGGTAATTTTCGACAATATCAGGACTAACACCTTTAAACAAATCAACATCATTTTTAGAAAAATATCGAGCAGAATAGCCATTACTCCAATTTCTAATTCTGAACAAATATTGTGAAAATAATTTTGAGAGTTTTTCAGTTTCCATACTTTCCCACTTTTCAACAGTTTTTTTCTGTTCTTCTTCTGTCGAAGAGTTATTCATTTCTCGCAAATGAAATGCTTTGAGTAAGTCGTGTGGCTCAAGGTCTTTGCCTCTTGCATTTTGTGAATCAAAAAACTGAAATGCTTCTGAAATATCATCTAAAACAACTTCAACTAAAGTGCATTTTTCTAAAAAAAACCAAATTGATTTCTCATCAAAATCAGCTATTCTCCTTTCAATTTGTTTAAAATTGTTTTGGATATTGGCTTTTGAAATGTCGTTTGTAAAAGATAAATTCAAAAGTTTTGGATTAAAACTTTTCAAAGTTTTTTCTTCTTCTTTGGACTTGTTCTGCTTTTGAGTAATAGCATAAGCGATCAAAGTTAACGTAATAGTTCTTTGTTGTCCATCAACAATATCAAAAATAATTTTATTGTTCAGTTTATCTTTCTGATATTCTTCTTCAGTTATTTCTATTTTATCTTTGTCCTGAAAATGTTCATGAACTACGAGAGTTCCTAAACGATATTCAGACTTTTCCTTGTGTATTATGACATCGTCAATAAGTTGATTTATGTTTTTTGTTGTCCATTTATATGGTCGTTGATAGCTTGGTATTTTCAAGTTATCTCTAGTAAGAAGATCCCTTACTTTAATAATTTGTGGTTGATTTTGGCCCATATTTTTTTTTCTATTTTCAGTTGCCTCTATTAGGGTTGTCTCCTATTCGTTTGTACTTTATTTCAAAACCGTTATAGGTGTATACTTTGTTATGTGTAGTATATTGTGTCGTTTACTTTTGAAAAGTTTATAGGTTCATTTTATTAGTTTTCAAATATACAAAATCTCTTGTTGATCTAATCCTTGCCATAATTATCCATATTTATTTTCCCTCTTCCGCCACTATACCCAACTCTCCCTCATCCTTCAAACTTACCTGCCCATTCATTAACATCGGCAACAACCAGTCGCGAAGTTCGGAGAGTTTTTCGTTTTCTGCTAGAGCCGTTTGTTTCTTTTCTTGAATGCTATCCATAATATTATAGAATTTGTCTACAATCTTTTCCTCGGGAATAACTGTGTAAAAAGAACTGATAAATGAATCTAGGAGCAGATTTTTTATCCCGCTAGTTTTCCCTTCGTAGCCAAAGAAAACGTCGTTTTCGTATAGGCTATTCCAATAGTACACGAAATTATAAAGTAGTTTTTTGTTTCTAATTGAAACAGGTTTGCAAAAGTTTGAACAAATTAATGGATATTTAAAACGTTTGATGGTAGCTTCTGTAATGAAAGCCAGACGACCTGTAGACTGGGTTGGACTGCCACCAGAAATTTCAATAATTAAATCGTGTGATTTTAAAATCTTATATGAGTTTTTTTCAAGGATATAACGAACAGGTGGTTTTAATTCATCAAGTCCATTTAATCCATTAATGTCTGCTCCTCTAAAGCAAATTACTTTGTGATTGAAATTCCCTTCAGACTCCTCTTTGCCCCAATCTCCACTTTTATCAATGTCTAACCAATCTGCCATTTTTGTTACTCCCCACCCATCCGGAATTTTCCTTTTTAACTCCTCATTCCATACCATTTTGCCACCACTGGATTTATATGGTTTGCCATTTTCGTTGGGAAAATCAAATTGTACAAACCAATAGTCATACAACGTTTTTGCCATCGCTTCCAACTCACGGTTGATACGGTTGTTAAGTTCTATTTTGGTGTCAAGGTCGGATAGCACTTTGGCAATAGTGTTTCTTTCTATTTTATTTTCAGGAATAATAAGCTCAAAATCGTTGATAATATCTTTATTTACAGAATCAAAAGTTGTAGATGAACCTTGTTTTATTAGATTGTTTACATTGTATTTAAGTGCATAATAAACAAATTGATTGTTCCCATCTTTTGCTCTAATACTAGCTAAACCTCGACCAATGCATAAATCACAAGGAGCATAATTTAATGCCCCAACTGGAGCTCTAACACTCATTAGTACATCACCTTTATTAGCTATTTTTGTAACTTTATGAGTGAATGTATCAAATGATGGAAAAAGATTTCCAAAAGTTCTATTCCCTTGTAAAAAAGGAATCCCGTCAAATTTTGAATAAAATTCTGATTCTGGAGATTGTCCTTGAATAACATCCGCAATATTTGATAACTTTGTAGTATAAAATCGTTTATGCATACTTCAATCCCTTCAAATTATTCTGAATTTCAGTTTCCAAACTTTTGCTTTCTGCAAAAAGTTGTCTCAAGTTTTCTTCAAAGCTCTTCATTTTGGTATCAAACTCTTCAGTAGTAATATCCACATATTCAATTTTTACTTCAAAATACTGCCCTGCACTAAAACTGTAATTTTTCTCTTTGATCTGATCGTAAGAAACCAAAACGGAAAAATCTTCTTTGGCTTGGTGTTGATTGAACGTTTGTATAATCAGTTGTTCTTCTTCTTCTGAAAGCAGAGTCTTTTGGGTTTTATTCTCTTTTACCGTAGTCCCTAATTTGGAGGCATCCATCAACACAATATTTCCTTTGGTGTTGGCTTTGTCTATAAATAAAATGGAAACATTGGTTCCGGTTGTCGCAAAGATATTACTGGGCATGCTTACCACCCCTCTTAGCATTTTCTTTTCTACTAATCTTTCCCGAATCTTCTTCTCAATACCACTTTGAGCCGTGATAAAACCGGTTGGTACCACTATTGCTGCTTTCCCTTTTTCTGAAAGGGAATAGATGATATGCTGAATGAACAAAAGGTAGATCGCCATTTTGTCTTTATCTTTCTTGGGTACATTAGGATACCCTGCAAAAAAGCGTTCTTTGTTTTGCTTAGTATCCAAATCGGCTACGTAATCGCTAAAATCTAATTTAAACGGTGGATTGGATACAATGTAATCAAAGGGCATGAGTTTGTCCCCCACTTTATGATATGGATTCAACATTGTATTCCCTTGTATGATGTTTTGAATGGAGTGTACCAAGTTGTTTAAAATTAAGTTCAACCGCAACATGCCGGAAGACTTCTGTGAAATATCTTGGGAATAAATGGTACAACGATCTTCTCCAATGGCATGCGCTAAATTCATCAATAACGTTCCCGAACCTGCTGAAGGGTCGTAACAGGTAACATTGCTTACCGGTTGATCCACTAAGATAGAAGCCATGATTTTGGATACTGCGTGAGGGGTGTAATATTCGGCATATTTTCCACCTCCATCTTTATTGTAATCTTTGATGAGATATTCAAAAATTGTAGAGAAGAAATCAAATTTTTGATTAAAGATCTTTTCAAAACTGAATTTGATCAATTGATTGATAATCGCTTTGCAGAAATTATCACGTTGACTACTGTCGGTGATATAATTACTCAATTCATCAAACAATACAATTTTGGATCCTGTTCCTGTTTTAACGGAGAAAATATCATTATTAAAAATGGCAATATCACGTAAGGTGTCATCAAAAAACTTAGCAAACTCTGGTGCATCTTGTTTGTTAAAAAGATATGATAAATAGTGTTCTCTTTTTAATTTGGCACTATCAGGACTCATACGAAGCAATAACATTTCGTATTGTTTTTCATCGTATAAGGCAATCTCTTTTTCCCAACTTTCTGCAGCAGCCAATTTGGGTTCCAGTTGCTTAACTTCATACCCAAATTTGTCGTTCATAAATTTATAAAGAAACACCTGAGTTATGATCTTAAATTCATTCCCATCATTTCCTAACCCATAAGAGGTACAAACTCCTTTCAAGTTATCAATTAATTCTTTTGTTTGTAAGGTAAAATCCTTCATATTAATTAGTAGTTAGTAATTAGAAATTAGTAATTATTAGGTTGGTCTATTATTTATTATTTATTATTTTTGGTTTTTTTGGTTATAGATGTTAAAATTTTGAGTAGTTCTTTGCAATCTGCTGCAATGCTATTGTATTGTTCCATTGTTATATATTCAGTTTCAATTAGTAATTCCAGCCAATAATCAGTTTCAGCGGTTTCTTTTAAGGCAATGGTTAGTTTTGTATGAAAATCAGCTCGACTTTGTCCGTACATTCCTTCTCTAATATTTGCTCCGATACTTGTACCTGATCTAAGTATCTGTTTGCTTAATACATATTCTTTCTTCTCAACCGTAAGATATTGATAAAGCTTAATAATCCTAATAGCAAACGCCTTACTCTTATCCGCAATAATATTCTCCTTCTCCATATTTATTATAATTTTTAATTACTCATTACTAATTACTAATTACTAATTACTAATTCCAGACCCGACCATTATACTCATTCATATACTCTTTCACTATACATGCGTTTATGTATTTTGCTGCGTCTGGGTCAAGTTCAATTTTATTCTTGTTAAAGCTTCCGATCACCATTTGCATTAACAATTTGTCAAAATAGTTTTCATTATTCAACATTTGTGTGTTTATCAAAACTTTTTCATCCACTTGTTTTTTGATATCCATTAAGGTATCGCAAATTTCAGTTTCTCTTTTTGAGATACTTCCTTGTTCCCATATCCGTTTATGAACTCTCGCATATTTGGCATCATTCTCATATTTAGCTTTCAACAGATTGTTTTTGCGGTTCAATTCAGTAACTCTATCATAAATCAATTGTAAAGCACCAATGTTATGTTTCATCTCCTCCTGAGAAATCTCATCTAGATTTTTCTTTTCAAATAAGCGTTTTAATTCATCATAAAGATTGACAAATTGAGGGTCAATCTGATCAAAATTGAAGTTCAGTGCTTCTCTGGTTTTACGAAGAGTATCTTTCAATTGATCCGCAATCACTAATTCCTCTTCGGCGATTTTTCTAAACATGAATACCACATTTTCTAATGCTACATTCAGAAGATTTGTGGTATCGACATCATTTTCAATATTGGTTTTTAAATTCAGTAAATCCAAATGCCTTGCAGCTTCATTATAGAGTTGACTCAATTTTTTAAAATCTATAAGTTCCAACAGATCGTAATGTCCCTCTAAACGGATCAGATTATATAAGTTTTTTGCAATCTCAAGCGCCTTTTTAATCTCTAAAACCTTGTTTTTATCTTCTATTTGGCTGATTTGTTGAGAAAAGATTTCAGCATTTTTTAAATCATAATGAAAAAGTTTCTCTTTGATATCCCGGATCTCCTCTTCAATCTCCTCTTTTGATTTAAAGAGATTAGAATAGAATTTTAGTTCATCGCCTAATTCTGCTTGTAATTCCTCAAAGTACGCTTTGTTGGTTGCATCAAACTCTTTGGTAATATCAGCAAAATCCACAACATACCCATATCTGAAATTCTTATATGGACGATTTACCCTGGTAAGAGTTTGCAGCAAATTATGTTTCCGAATAACCCGACCCATATAGAGCTTCTTCAACCTTTTGGCATCAAAACCCGTAAGTAGCATGTTAAAAACAAACAAAATATCCACCTTACCCATCTTAAAGTTTTCCACTTCCTCTTTTCGATCAAATTTTGAACCAACATCATGAAGAATCAATGAAGCCACTAAATCTTTGTGGTCCTTTTTATACTTACTAAATTCAAAAGATGGATTAGCCACCATGGAGTATTCTTGAACTTCAAGTAGAGTTTTTTGATTGGTATTATACTTGTTCACAAACATATTATACAAAGCAACAGCTTGTTCATGACTATCACAAACCACCATAGCCCCAATAGAATGATCCCCAAAACGGATCCTGGATTTAATAAAATCCTGAACAATATAATCCAACATTGGCTCCACAAACTTATGATGAGCATACACACGTTCTTTGTCAACATCTCCTTTTAGGATTTCTATCTCTTTTAATGCCTCTATCAACTGAACTTTGTAGCTAGTTTCAATATCTTCTCTAATCAATCTAAGCGTATAGCCATCAGCTATGGAAGCGTTATAGTAATATTTATGGATATAGTCACCAAAAATTTGACGAGAAGTGACATCACTACCAATAAGGGGCGTACCAGTTAATCCAATAAGGATTGCATTTCGGTCAGAGTTAAATAAATTAGCTAGAAAACTGCCAGAAGGGTTGTAGCTTCTATGCACTTCATCCAAGAAATAAACACGTTGAATATTGATATCATAATCACTCACTTTTAGAGGATCACTATCGTTTTCAAATTTTTGAATATTCACAACGGTGATCTCTCTTTGTCCGGAGAAATTATGAACTGCTTGATGAGTTCTAAATGATTTTACCAATTCATCTCTGGAATTTACGGTATGAACAATTAACCCACGACTTGAGAACTCCTTCTTTGCCTGATTTAGAAGGTCAATACGATCAACAATAAAATAAAATTTGGGAACGATCTCTTTCTTTTGATAATAGTCAGTCAAATAATTCACATTAAAATAGGAGAGTGCTGTTTTACCACTCCCTTGAGTATGCCAGATAATCCCTTTTTTAGTTCCTGCATTCAATTCACATTCAATAGCTTTAGTTGCAAAAAGCTGAGGATAACGCATAATATGTTTTTCCAAACCTTTTTCTTCAACAACGTAAGCAATCGCATACTTTAAAATCATAGAGAGTCGATCTCTGCAGAAAAGTGAGGTCAGAATACGATTTGTAGGAGAGTTAGGGTCTTTATTCGTTATAAATTCCGGAGAATATTTGATTGCTGAAAGGTTATTATCTTTCAAAACGAAGTTCTCTAAAAGATCATCTTCCTCATTCAGAATAGTTGCCAAATCCAGTTTTTCCTCTTCTCTAAAACAATTAAAGGTGGCATTAGCATAAGAAGTAGAAGAATAGAAAGCACCTTGAATAGGTTCAACAGATTCATTATCGTACTCCATATTATTAGAGAACACGAGCACTTGAGAAATATTGATAAATTTTCTAAACTTTTTATTTTTAAAACGTGTATTGATACGATCTCTTTCTTGAAGAATTCCTTCCTGATTATTAGGTTTTTTCACTTCAATAAAAGCAAGTGGCATCCCATTAATCAGGAGTGTAATATCGGGTCTAAACTCATCATCCCCATTTTTGCAGGTCAATTCGGTAACCACATGAAAAGAGTTATTAGAGAAATTGTCAAAGTCAATCAGTTTATAACCAGAAGTAGCGGTCAGCATTTTATAAAAGGCCTCACCAAGATCTTCATTATCTAAGACTAAAGAGATATTCTCCAACAAACGTTTCACCTCATTTTGATCCATTTCAGGATTAATACGAACGATACTCTCCTCAAAAATATCGGTAAAGATATTGGTATCGAGATTCCATTGATGATTAGAAAGAGAGATATATTTATACCCCAGTCTGCAAAGGTGCAGGATAGCGGGGATTTTCACTCTAGTATTTTCGTTAAAAGCCATTGTTAAAAATTCAGTTATTTCTATGTATCTAACTTGTAAAAAATTCATTAAAAAACTAACCAATAAAAACCGCTCAAGAACTCATCCTGAATAATTTAATTGATTTAAGAAATTCAATATATCAAACTCAACCACAAACAAATAGCATATGTAAAAAAAGATCATTTGTTAATAGCAAAGTTCAATGTGCAAATATAGTAAATTGTTTTGAAAAATTTTATCATTTTATTAGATTTATTTTGGTCTTAAGAAAAGATAAATATTTTATTTTGAAGCCATTTTATATTAAATTTGTTAATTGCAATTATTTAATTTCTAGTCGTTTTACTCTTTTTTTTGTTTCTCCGCTTTTATTGTCTTCATATTCTTCAATTTCCACAATAATTGGCATATTGTTCTGTAAAGAATGATTCGAAACTAAATGAGGTGGAATAATTGTATTAGAAGCACCATTATTGGGTTTAAAAAATGCAAATCCTTTATCAGCATTATAATTGATTACAATACCTTCAATCAGTTCATCACTTACCTCAATTTTTGGCAACCAATAAGATTTATTCAAAATTACATCTTGATTGTTATCGGAATATGATTTAAACCAAATCAATACATCCATTAATTGAAAAGTTAAACTGTATAGTAAATAGGGTGTCCTAATAGTATTTCTAAATTCAGTAAGATTAATATTTTTTTTAATTTCTGCTTCAACTGTATGTGAAGCTGCTCCTGTAATAAATAAAATTGACTTTACTAAATCAGATATTATTTTAGTAAAATGACTTTTTTCACAACTTACCTCAAGGTGTTTTGTTATTTCACCAGATAAAAACAAACTAGATTCTGTGAGATTTACTTTTCCTCCTTCAACACATTTATCATGTAATAATCCAATTTGATTGGCTTTTCTAAATAGTTTCTCAATAATAATCCTAATTTGAGTGAAATAGAGTTCATCATCAAATACTATAGTTGAATCTTTAAAACTTTTTAATATTACCATTAGATGTTTGCTAGCATCTTCTCCTATATATTTATCAGTGCATAAATCAAAAACTTTTGAGTATTCGTGGCGGATTTGAGTTTCGAGTTGTTTGTCAGCTTCGTTTTTAATCATCTCCCATAGTGAAACTAAATGATCCTCATTTAATTTATCATATACTTTATTCTCTTTGAATGCGTTTGCAAAAGAATTTTTCTCTTTTGTAAATTTATCCTGTCCAGATAATATAAACCATGGTAAATTTTTTCTATGCTTTAATCGATTTAATGCCATTCCAACATCAAAAAGTGCTATGTCTGTGACAGAATCACCTGATTGCCCAGGGGCTTGAAAGAATATACCATCGGATATAGCTGCATCATAGTATTCAATTCTTTTTTCAAGTTCATTAATTCCTTCTTTAGAATTATCAAATCCTATTAAGTCAATTCCATTGACATATGCTTTTTCTCTAATAATATCTAGAGTTTTATGTTCATCGTCAAACCAAATAACTTTATATCTATTCATCTATTTCAATTATTGGAAAATTAATTTCAAAACTTGTAGCCAAATCTGTATCCGGCAATCCTTCAGCACCTGTTTCATCAATTATGTCAAAAGTGCCATTATGATATTTAATAATTTCATTAACATACCAACCACCATAACCATCACCAGCATTTCTGCCGGCTTTTGAACCTTTTCTAATATATTTGTCATAGCCAAAGTTTTCTGGAAATGGTTTTCCAGTATTAGAAAATAGAATTTGAATTTCGGGCTTAGATTCAGTTAAAACATCTTGCATAACATAAACCTCAATTCGGTTTTTAATTCCTTTATTGAAAGCGTGTTTTACTGCATTCTCAATCAAATTATTAAACAAATCTGATAATAAATCAACATTTGCCGAAACCATAGTTTTAATTTCTGTCTCTGTATTATCGTCCCAAAAAGATTCTTTATCAAAATCAAGATCAATTTTATAATCAAGATTGTTATTCTCAGATTTTTCAGCGACAAACGTTTTTAAAAAATCTACAATATTTATAGGAGACAATAATTTTGAATCAAAAATATTGTCAACTTTTAATTGTTGTTTTACCGTTTCATAAATCTTATTAGCATCTCTTTCAACAATATCTAAATAGTCTGCCAAAGAAAACAAATGATCTTCACTGATTTTTTGACTTAAAATTTCAGGGTAAATTGGAGCTATTTTGTTAAAAATAATTGATTTAATGTGCGCTAATGAACTTATCAAATTTGAAGTTGGACCTGCTAAAGTATGCCTTAAATATGTATTTTGCTCAAAAGCTTCCTTCTTTAATCCATGAATTTTTGAAAATGAAATTAATTCTTCTTTCTTTTTTTGAGCAATTGCTTCTATGTACCCATCAAACTTTGCTTTTTGAACCTCTAAACTGTAAAGTAAAATTGGTATTTCCAAAATATCCTTTTTGCTTAAAGTAGGAATGCTAATACCTGTTAATCTTGATTTTACAAATTTAGTTACTCTATCTGAATTTAATTCTAATATCAAATATGGGATATATACTTTAGTTTCATCCACCAAAAGTGGAATAATATTGTTAGTACAATATACAATCTCACCTTCATTTAATTTACAGTAAGTTGGTTTTAAATTACGAACTCTAGAGAGCAATATAGCTGATGAATCAATTTTTTGGGATGAAATTGGAATATTACCATAATCAAAATCAGAAACCTGTTTTTCATAACTATCAATGGATTCAGCTAAATTTGAAATACTTATTACTTTACCTTTTTGATTATTATTAAAACTTTTTACAAAAGAATTTACTACATCGCCTAATACTACTTGTTCAGCACCATCCGGGATTGTATTATCACTTTTTGTATCATTAAAATATCTATTTACATTTAAATTGTAATCATTTTCTCTAATAAGTTCGCTATTAATCCATCTAAGATCATTGCTGTATTCAATATCACTATTATAAATATTTAGAAGTAATTCATCGAGAAGTGTTTTTTCACGTTTATTCTTCTCAATAACAAAATCATCAGCTTTAATTAAACGGATTTTATTTAAAAATTTCTTTTCTTTAGATAATACCATTATGATAAATGGAATTGATGTAAAATTAAACAATCCACCAGGAAATGATATAATTGTTTCAATTAAACCTTTATCTACCAATTGTTTTCTTAATTCCAGTTCTCGGCCACCTTTAAATAAAATGCCTTGAGAAAATGTAGCAATCAACTTCCCTTGACTTTTTAATGTTTGCATTCCCTTTTCAATCAAAAAATGATCACACGTTTTATAATTCTTATTACTTAAAGTATCAAAAAAATCTAATCGTAAACCAAATGGAGGATTAGAAACTATGAAATCAAATTTTGTATCAACAGGCCAAAGTTTTATTGAATCAGCTCTTTCAAAATGTGAATTAGTCAATTTCCCATAAGCCATTAATCTTAAAACACCAAGAATCCAAGTATTTTGATTTATTTCCTGACCTAAATATGATTGTTGATTATTAAGGGATATACCAAATGATGCTATGCCTCCAAATGGGTTAAAAACACTTGAATTCGGCTTAAAGTCAATAAGCCCAGACATAAAACGGCTAAGTTCAATTGGTAGCAAATATTCAGCCGAATAGCGTCCTTGCGATTGAGCAATTCTGTAAATAGTGTCATCAAATATTGCAGGAAAATATTCATTTAGTAAATCTTTTTCAATTTGAAAAAGATAATGACCAAGATAATCTTGTGTCTGATTAATTACATTTGATAGAGAATTATAAAGTACGTCTATTATTGACAAATATGTCTTTTTTGAATCTTCGTTTAAAGTGGATTCTGAAATAGAGTTTTTTAAATTAGAGAAATTAAAATTATTTTTTGTTATTTCGTAACTAATCAATTCATCTTTATAAAGAGAAACGAATAAAAGTACAATTTGAATGGACTCTTCATTGTTTAATTGTGGATTAACTCTGTAAATATCAAATATGTTGAAGATTTTTGATGACATTGCATCTACAGGATTTGTATACTCTTTAGAAATAAGACCATTTGATTTTGAATAATTTGAGTTCGCCATAATTGAATTTTTAAAAAATGATTACAGTGCAAAGGTCGTATTGATATGTGCACTGCATCTGCATAGTTCTAATCATAGTTATGTAAAGTTAATTGAATCCTATTTTTGATTCGTTTCTGAATAGTTTGGGGTGATAAAACTGTTATTCCTTCACCAAAAGAAAGCAGTAGTGATTCAAGTTCATAATTAGGGAATACCTCCAGTTCAATTATAACATGAGTTTCATTCTTTTCTTTTATCTTTTGCGATCCATGTATTGGTTTAGTTTGAATATATGGAAATAAATCATTGTTTATCTTTAATAAAACTTTTTCAAGATTTGCTTCTTTATCAACCGTAACTCCAATAACATCTTCGAAGTATTCTACAAAATCAATGGAAGTATTAGATATGTATGGTTTTTTATTATCTACTATGGTAATAATCCTATCTAAGGCAAGATTTGTTAATTGACCGAACTCCTCACTCAAACCGAATACAAACCAGCGGTTTTTGTATTGCTTTATGTAATATGGATGAAAAATAATAAGTTGGCTGTTTTCCTGTTTAAAACTTTTATAACTAACGTCTAAGACTTTCTTATACAAAATAGCATTATAAAGGGTTGTAATATGCTCCAGCCCTTGAAGGAAATCATTTTTTTCAAACTCAATAATTTGTTGATTATTTTTTGACAATCCTAGTCCAGAATCAAGTCGAGTTATAATTTCCTCTATCCATTCAAATTGAGGCATTCCTTTAAAACGTGAAAGTGTTAATAGTGCTTCTTTAAGTTGATTTTCTTCGGTTTCGTTCAAAGGTTGGTTATTAATGGAGAACCTTATATCCTCGTAGCGAAAATACACCCTGTTTCTATCACGAATATGAGCCAAAGGAATATTCCATCCCTGTTCACTTTCCATGAACTTAATGTCATCTAAAACCTGACGACGTTTTACGCCATCTTCAATACCAGAATATTCGTAAATGGCATTATTGCATGCTTCAATTAGATCATCAATATAGTAAATCCTTCCTGGGTTACGGAAGCATTTATCTAAAGTTTGATAACGTATGATTGCGTGTTTATTAGTAGCCATAATTTTCAATTAGAATATAATGATTCACTGACACTTCACATTTAAGGCTATTTGATTTCTAAATGAGATTTCAAGCAGCATATATGATTAATTATTACGAGCTTATTGAAGGTTATAAAATATTTTATATTTGGTTTGCAAATATAGTAAAATGTATGGAATAAGAGGAGGGATTTGGGGAAATATTTTTTGGGGTTTTAGGGGAAATTTTTATTGCCCAATAAAAATTCTGACTGGATTATTGATAAATACATAATTTTAAAGTATGATTTCTTTGAATTGTACTTTTTTGAGAATATTTCTCAAAAAAAATATTAAAAGAATCTCTTTTATGTTATTATTTGTTGTATTTTTGCAGAGTTATCTCAAATTAATAAAAATATGTTAATTCAATTTACAGTTGGGAATTTTCTTTCTTTTAATAAGAAAAGAACATTAAACATGGAAGCGCAAGGCATTTCCGAATTAAAAACAAATTTTTTCACTTTTCAAAAAGAAAAAATCTTGAGATCTTCGGTGATATATGGTGCTAATTCAAGCGGGAAAAGCAATCTGATTAAAGCAATGGAAAGAATGCGAGAGGTTATTTTGACTTCTGTTAGATTAAATGATTCAGATCAATTAAAATATTCTCCTTTTCTGTTATCATCTGAAACCGAAAAACAACCCACTTTCTTTGAAATGGTTTTTTGGAAAGATTCTGTCAGATATAGATATGGATTTGAATATTCATTAGTAGAAATCGAGAGTGAATGGCTTTTTTCCGGAAAATCTGAAAAAAATGAAAAACCACTTTTTATTAGAACATTAGATGGAATTGGTATTTCTGATAAATTTAAAGAAGGTGAAGGATTTGAGTCAAAAACAAATAATAACAGACTCTTTATTTCACTAGTTGCCCAATTAGGTGGGGAATGTTCTAAAAAAATTATTGAGTTTTTTAAAGATTATAATGTATTATCAGGACTTGAACATAATGATTATAACGGATATACAACGAAGATGCTCTATAAAAACTTAAGTGGTTGTGATGAATCTTTAGAGTTATTTCAAAAATTAAAATTAGGTTTTCAAGAAATCCAAACTATTGAAACTGATTCTAATCCTTTAATTATTCAGAATTTACAATCAACAAATTTAAAAATTGGAGTCCGAGTAATAAAAGAATCTGATGATCAAAAGAACATTATTTTAAAAACTGTTCACAATAAATTTGATAAAAATGGTAAGATTATCTCTTCAGTTTTACTTGATAAAGAAATAAATGAATCAGAAGGTACAAATAAAATAATTGATCTGTCAGGTCCTATTTTTGACACTTTGAAAAATGGGAAAATATTAATTGTAGATGAGTTAGATGCAAAATTACATCCTTTGATTACTATTCGAATTGTTGAGTTATTTAATGATCCTCGAACAAACATGAATAATGCTCAATTGATTTTTGCGACTCATGATACAAATCTATTAGGTGAAACACTATTTAGAAGAGATCAAATTTGGTTTACTGAAAAAGATGAGCAAGAACAAACTGATTTATATTCTCTTTACGATTTCAATTTACCAGATGGTTCAAAAGTGAGAAATGATTCAAACCTTGAAAAAAACTATATTAGAGGCAGGTATGGTGCAATACCTTTCATTACTAACTAACTTATCGGATTATGGCACGAACTATAAAAATTGACAATGCATTACAAAAACGTTATGCAAAACAAAAGAAAAAAAATAACCCAAGAAAAATTGTTGCTTATTTTTTAATTGTATGTGAAGGAGAGAAAACGGAACCAAATTATTTTAAATCTTTTCCTAAAGTTCTTAAAAACATTACATTTAATTTTCAATTTGAAGGAGGTGGAATAAGCACCATTAAGGTAGTTGATAAGGCTATTGAACTTAGAGATAGTTCAAAACAAAAATTTGACAGAGTTTGGGCAGTTTTTGATAGAGACAGTTTCAAGTCAAATTCTTTTAATAGTGCCATTTTTAAAGCAAAAGCAAATAATATTAGTTGTGCATGGAGTAATGAGGCATTTGAATTATGGTATTTATTGCATTTTCATAATCGTGTAACAGCTATGAATAGAGATGAATACAAAAAATCTATAGAAGATGCAGTTAATGCAAAACTTGTTAAAAAAAACTTTCAATACAAAAAAAATGATACTAAAATGTATTCTCTTTTGAACAAAATTGGAAGTCAAGAATTTGCCATCAAATGTGCTAAGGAGTTAAGTGAAACAATAGATGGTGAAAAATTTGCAAATTACAATCCTCAAACCATGGTTTTTAAACTTGTTGAAGAACTTAATGGACAGTCTGAAGAATTCATTAATGAATTACTAAGAAAATTTGAAGAAGGAGAATAATTAAATTATAAAGTGTCTCACCCTTATTAGAATATTTTTTTATTTGATAATTTTTTTTCTTTTGATTTCGATGGTTGTGTCATCTAGGGTGGTGGTTGTGGTGATGATTTTGTTTTTAAGATCTTCTTTGAGGGGTAGTTTTTGGTAATGGGAGGAGTTTTCGGAGTGGATGGGGATGATGCCTAGGGTTGGATTTACGAGATGGCAAACAGCTGCGAGACAATCAGCAGAAGCGTGGCCACTGGTGTGTATTTGAACTGTTTTTGGGAATTTTGAGATGAATTCTAGGTAGTTTTTATTTGCATGTTTGCTTTGAGGATTGATGTACTCTTTCCACATGGAGAAAATGAGAATGGTCTCCTCTGTCTTCAATTGTGGCATCAAATAATCGATGTAATCATTGAATTTTTTTGTAGCTCTCACTAACATACAAACACCTTGGTCTTTAATCCAAGTTGTTAGTTTGTGGTTTGTATCTGAAAAAGTATATGGCTTCTTAAAAATAAATAATGGGGAGTGTTTTCCAGCCGAATCAGAGAAGATTTTTAATACATCTTTTTGATATTCATCACAAACAAATGGTCTGTTTCTCATTTCAAGATTGGCTGCATGAAATGTGGCTAATCGATCCAAATCGGTAGATGAACAGAGTACAAAAACATTTTTGTATTGCTTCATCAGTTCCATAACTTGAAGTTTCAAATCGTTTTCGTGTCGTACTTTTTCGTCTAACCTAGAAAGCATTGTCCCTTCGGTAATCAAAAAATCGATCTTCCCTGTTGGAAGAATATATTTTTCAATAGTAGGTAAAAGTCCTTTCCCCAAATAGCCATGATCACGAAAATCTCCTGTGTGTAGCACCCGTTTCCCATCAGCTTCAATCAGGAACATGTGGGCATCGCACGCCGAATGGCTCACAAAATAGGGGGTGAGCTTAATATCTCCGATGGTTATAATTTGTTTAGCTTTATACGGAATCATTTTTTCAATGACTGCCATTTCTTTTTCAGCACTCTCTTTAAGTTCCTGTTTATAGGAAATTTGCTTGTGTTTTCTAAAAATTACTTGTTTAGCAACCTCACCAATATACTGAGGAATAGGATCAGGAACAAGATGAAAAAGTCCTACATGATCCCCATGATAATGGGTGTAAAAGATGGCATCCACATTTTTAGTTAGCTGTTCAATTACTTTAGAATTGGCAAACTCATCAACAACAGTGCCCTCCCCATCGGGCAGATTCTGTCCTAGATCAATCAATATTCGGGCCTTGTTAGTCGCAATCTCTGTAATGCAACCGCCTATTTGGTCTATGCCTCGGTGGATGGTGATGGTCATTTTTACAAAGAAGTTTGAAAATCTGATAATTGTATGTTATTATATTTGAAGTATATATAGTGACATTCAATATAATCATTTCCTATAGGATACTGATCATTTGCAAAAGATGTATCAAAAATATCATCTGGCATTGCACAAACAACACGAATTTTTAAACTAGCTGGTATTTTACCTTTAAAGCCAAATATTTTATACCATTTACCACCACTTTTTGAGCGTAAAAGTTCACGAATAAAAACTCCATATTGAATCGCTTGTTTAAGAGCTGCTTTTGGTGGTTCTTTGGAATTATTTTGGTCTTTTACTTCAATAACTGTTAAAAATGTAGCTCCTCCATGCCCAGTTCTAGTGAAAATGTCAATTCCTCCTCCATATTGTTTGGAATATTTTAATATTTTGTGATTGCTTGCACTTAAAGGTGTAGGCATTCCAAATCTAATTCCTCCAATTTTTATGGGTTGAATTCCTGTAATTGCTTTGTTTGTACTCGCTTTTTTAGAAAATTCAGTTAATAACAAGCTTTCGACATGATGTTCATCATTTCTTTTGTTATTAGCAGTATTACGTAAAATCGGTCTTCCCTTAAAAAATTTTCTAAATGTACTTGCTTGTGGATCTGTCCATGAAATGTTATTTAATTTAATTTTACAATCAAAATCACGATCATTTATTTTATCGTAAGATTTTGTTGATATTATGGTATCATTTTTATTTGCTTTTAAAGTTGCAACACTTTGCCCCATATATCTAACATCTAAAACAAGATTATTTTTCGCTTTGATAGCATTTGTAGTTGATATATAGAAATAAAGAGGTGAAAATTGATTAAACCCTTTTTTGTTAGAAATAATAACATCAATGTTACTTAATATATCATCTGCATATCCATCATATCGATTTTTCCATTCAGAATTCTTATTAAGTAAATCTTGTGCTTCATTAATTGTTTGTATCATATTCATTTTGTTTTTTGTTTATATTATTAATTGATTTTGATTATATAATTTACAAAAGTATTATCTTACTGTGTCAATCTATGTCGCTGATTTTTTTTTAATAAAAAAGTTTGGTTAGTTTATTTATGGATTCTGAGCTCTGTGTTTTCTTTTCGGGTGCAAATATAAACAAAATAATGAAAAATGAAAAATAAAAAATTTGGTTTTTTTGTTTCACAGTGTAACACAATGTTTGCACAGAGGAACACAGAATAATAAGCTAATGTGATAATGAGATAATAAGCTAATTAAATTAGCAAATTTGTGAATTAGCAAATTAGCAAATGAAAAAGGACGAGGGACTGGAGGAAAAACTGAAACCTGAAACCTGATAGCTTATAGCTTGTTCAATATCCTGTTGATTTCCGGCAAGTGTTCTGGGGTGAGGCCGGTGGCGGGGTTGATGCGGAGGAAGTTGTTGGGGAAGCCGGGGATCTCCATGTCGTCGAGGATGAGGAATGTTTCGGGATTTTGATTTTTGAGGTATTTTTTGATCTCTAACCCTCTTTTGAGGTTGGAGATGGAGGGTGTTTGTCCGGCGGGTGATTGGATGACCCCGTTTTGAGTAAACATTTGATGGATCGTTTCTGAATCATAAACCGTGCGCCAGGATGAGGTGAGGATGATCTTGACGTGGTGCGTTTGTAATATCTGATTGAGAACCTCTACACAAGATTTGGAGAAGGAACAAATATGATTGGGGTTGATGATGGTGTCATCATTGGTCATTACGCCGTCGATGTCCAGGAAAAGAAGTTTCATATGTTGTGGGTTTGAGGGGCAAAAATACGAAAAAAGGTCAAAAGTCGAAAGTCTAAGGTCAAAAGACTTTAGACGTTAGACCTAAAACCCAAAACCTGAAACCAGATAGCTAATCTTTAAGCATATTCAATACAGATTCAGTTAGGGAATCCATGCGGGAGAAGGCGAACCATTTTTTGCCAAGATCTTTTAGTGAAGCGCCGAGATGGTATAGTTCTGTACGGTCAATAATAATAAAGCGGTCGTGAGCGTTGGTGAATGGTTTTATTTCTATGGGAGGATATTGTTCGTTGTGTTTTTCAAGATCTAAGAGAAGTTGTTGAGTTATTTTTCCGGTGAAAATAGTCGCTTTTACATCAGGGTTTCGCTTGGATAATTGTATCAAAACGGTTTCATCGATGTAGTTGTCGATAAGAATGATTTCTGTTTTGGCTTTTTTTATGATTTCAGAAAAGAATACGTATGCATCGAAAATTTGTCCGTTGAAGAAGATGCCTTGGTTAGGTGGAAGATTGGTTTGGAGTTGAATATCAATTTGATTAAGTTTGGTTTTTACATCAGACATATCATTTTCAAGATTATTGATTCTATAATTTGTAATTTGCCCTTTCAATAAATATTCTTTTAAAATCTGAGTTGCCCAAATTCGGAATTGAGTACCCTCTTTAGATTTTACTCTATATCCCACAGAAATTATTACGTCTAGATTGTATAAAGTAATTTTATTAATTTGATTTTTCCCTAGAATTGCTCCATGTTGAGTGGTTAGTAAGAATTCCTTACATACCACTTCTTTGATTAATTCTCTTTCCTTGAAAATATTACCAATATGTTGGGTAATTGAAACTCTATTTCTTCCAAATAAGGAAGCAATTTGTTCCTGAGATAGCCAAACTGTATTATCGTCAACTCTCACTTCAATCCGTGTGGATGCCTGATTGGCCTGGTAGATTATGATTTCCTCTTTCATCGTGTAGTTGGGTTAGATATGCAAAGATAATGAAAATTAGCAAATGTAATAGGACGAAGGACGAGGGATGAAGGACTAGTGAATAATAAAAATGGAACGCGGATGACGCAGATTTTCAAACGCGGATTTAAACGGATTTTTAAAAAGAAATGATCACAGTGTAACACAGTGTTCGCACAGAGGAACACAGTGTATTAATGTTAACAAATTTGAAAATTCGTCGAAAGACCCAAAACCTAAAACCCAAAACCTAACAGCTAAAACTGGAAATAGATGAACGGTTGGAGGTCGGCGGTGATGAATTGATAGACGATGAAAACACTTACAACGACAATGATTCCAATAACCCAAACAGGTAAAAGGGCGAAGTTGATTCTGTACCATTGTTTCCATTTTGCGGGTAACCAATGGATGATCATCCCTAATACAAACAAAATGACTACGTATTTGTATGAGTTTAAAATGTCGGGGATTAACTTTAAGTTCCATGTACCCCCAATTTGATTGACCATGTTTTTGGCTGTATTCCAAGCCGTTGCATTTGCTTCAACTGGATCTAAATTGGATCCTGAACGGAAAAATAATCGGGTGAATGTGATAAATACAAACGTTAAAAAGATAGACCAACCTCTAGTTACCCATGTGATTGGGCTTTTATGTGTTACAATATAATAGATGTAATTTACAAAAGTTCCAAAAAAGATGATTCCACTCCAAACCATGCCAATCATGAAAACAGGTTTTGAGAATTTGAATTCTAGAAATACAAAAAATGCAAATAATAGTAAGGTTATTCCAACTTTAGACCCTTTTTTGAGATTTCTCCACCATTTGAAAATGACAATTCCAATCCCATTTAGACCTCCCCAAATCACAAAATTCCAACTTGCTCCATGCCATAAACCTCCTAATAACATGGTGGTCATTAAATTGATGTTGGTTCTTAATTTCCCTTTTTTGTTTCCACCTAAAGGAATATATAAATAGTCTTTTAGCCAGGTGGAGAGTGAGATGTGCCATCTTCTCCAAAAATCGCCTGGATTGGTAGCTTTGTATGGGGAATTAAAGTTAATAGGTAAATAAAAACCCATCAACATAGCAACCCCAATGGCAATGTCTGTGTATCCAGAGAAATCTGCATATACTTGCAGGGAGTATCCAAATAGGGCAAATAGATTTTCAAAAGAGGTAAACAGTAAAGGGTGGTCAAAAACACGATCCACAAAGTTCACCGCAATATAATCACTCAAAATGATCTTCTTCAATAAACCGTTCAAAATCCAGAATACGGCTATTCCAAATTGTCTTTTGGTGAGGAAGAACTTTTTGTAAAGTTGAGGCATAAATTGATTGGCACGAACAATCGGGCCAGCTACCAACTGAGGAAAAAAGGTGACAAAGAATCCAAAATTGAAAATATTGGTAACATGAACGATTCTTCTCCGATACACATCAATTACGTAGCTGATACTTTGAAAAGTATAAAAAGAGATTCCTACAGGTAATAAGATCCGGGTTGCATTAAAATGATCTGTACCCGTTGCTTCGTTTGTCCATTTTGCTAAATAATTGATCACTTCAAACTCGCTGTTAAATAGAGAGTTGTAAACTTCAGTAAAGAAATAAGCGTATTTAAAATATGCTAAAATAGCCAGATTGATAGTTACTCCAAAGATGAGAAAAAACTTTCGTTTTGTAGGGTTATCGGTCTGATCAATCTTTTTACCGGAATAGAAGCAGAGTAGGGTAGTCAAGATCAGCAATAATAAAAATAATCCTGATGTTTTGTAGTAAAACAACATACTTACAAAGAAAAGAAATCCATTTCTTAGTAATATTTTATTTCCAATCAAGGCAAAGCCAGCAAAAACAATAGCAAAAAATGCCCAAAAATAGAACTGAGTGAATAACAAAGGATATTTGTCATCAAAGGAGAATAACATTCCGAAAAAAGATACTATATTGTCCCAGTTCATAAGATCTATTCTGATTTTTTAGAATTATATTGATCACATTTATTTTTGGCATCGAGAAATGCATTGAAGAATAGTTCACCCATCAGCTGGTAACCCGCTTTTGTAAAGTGGACTCTATCTTTTTGAGCTAATTTAGCTGTATACCATTTTGCCATCGATTTAGCACCACCCATGATTTTGTACTGATCAAAAACAGCACCATCCGTTTTTTTAGCCAATTCATACATCACTTCCTGAACCTCTTTCCCATTGGTATTGTTTACCCAATACCATTTTCTTTTCTTTTTTACCCTTTTAAAAGTATCATTATTGGTAACAAAAATAAAAGCGCAATTTGGGTTATGTTTTTTGATGATATCAATTAAAACGAGATAATTTGATTCAAATTCTGTAGGATTAAAATTGGGGCCTGAAGCATCGTTGATCCCAATGCCAAAAATTACTAAATCGGGACGAATCAAATCTAAGTCTCTTTCAAAGTTCACACACCTCAAATAGGCAGGTACACTGGCCCCATTCACCCCGATGGAATGAAAGGTAACCCCTGGCAAATCATTTTCCAGATAGATGCCGTTTAAGATAAAGCGTTCCCCATTAAAATTGTTAAAACGGATTATAAATGAATCGGTTACATGTAAAGGTTCGTAAATAAACCGATCTTTAAGGGTGTCTATTTCGACTGGAAAATACTCAAGTGAGTCAACCCAAATGGTAGGGATAACCGAAGAGGAGTCATATTTTCCTAAAAGGATAATTCGGTCTGTAATATAAGATAATGTAGAGTCTTTAAGTATGATTTTAATCTCTGCCAATGTGTCAATTGTTGTAACGGCAACTCCTGTTACTCCTAATGGGACAATTGGGTTTTCGAACACATTTCTGATGATTTGAAACGAGCCAATACTTCTTACAACATAATCGATTGGATTGTTAGACTTAGGAGCAGCAGAATAGGGGAAAATCATTCCTCTGTGTCCCATCAAATCGGGGTTTAACTGTACTATTCGTTGTCTAATTGTATGAGGAAAAGTACCTGCCTGAACGTGCGATCCACCAATATGTAAAATATTGATCTCCCCATTTTTAGTTTGTACTAAAGAGTCGTATTTTAAAAAGAAATGGGGTAAATTTGAAGTTTCAGGATTGAAAACCAACGTATCAGCTTCATATTTTATAAAAGGATATGTTTGTAACTCATTCTGAGCAATAATATTCCCCGAAAGTAAGATAAACAAGAAAAGGTAGTTCAACTTTTTGATCATTTTTTAGGGTGTGTTTTAGCGTGTTCAGTTTTAATCTTTTGGTACACCTCTTCAAAATGGGAATCTGGATTATGTTTACGTAATTCGTAAAATTCGTACATGGTTGAGAATGATTGCACCAAAATATCTCCAATTTTTTCTGCTCCTTGGGGTGTAAAGTGAACATAATCACTTCCAGCCCATCCTTTTTTAACCCAACCGAGCATTGAGTTTTCTCCACCCATCACCTCGTACATGTTCCAGAATGCGGCTCCATTTGCAGGAACAGCAATTTTAAGTTGTTCCACCAAATAGGGGAGGAGTGGATAGGTTGACATAACTCCTTTCACTTTGGTAGCCATATCTGAAGGTCCAATAAATAGAATGGGAGTTTGTGGAAATAATCTTTTAAAATATTTGATTTGAGCAATGAGTGATAGCACATATTGATCTGCACTTTTTTCGTTGTAAAGGCCTGGTACTGAGTTACCTCCAAACTGAAGAATGATCATTTTTACCCCCATTTTGTGAAAACTGGATTGTAGAAGGGTATCATTCATTTGTGTAAAAAACGTCCCACTAGCTCCTCTCATAGGAACATTATCAACTGCAACACCAGCACCTCCATCAACTAAAATACCGTAAATGTTAGAAGAGCCACTGAAATGGATTGAAAAATTGGAAATGGCTGTATCTAATCTCCACTCCGCATATTGAAGTCCTTGATAGTTAAATTCTTGCTCTTTTAAGGTTCCTTTATTGCGGTGTGTTAATATTGCTTTTAAAGAACTATTTCCATTATTAAACAGGAGTTTAATCCTTGAATAAGGTGTATTTTTACTATTTTTTTTCTCACCACCAGGAGCAGAAGCATAGAATGAGCCACCCCCAACCAATTTGAATGATTTGGCCATTACGCCATAATCTTTTTGTTTATTTCTAATACCATCCCCATACAAAGCGTAAGTAACATATTCACCAGAGAAGTTTTGGTACACCGTTGAGGTGGGAATAGATTGATATAGCGGCAACAATCCTGGGCCAGAGCCACCAAATTGGGATTGAAAATATTTTCTGATATTAGAGCTGATGCGATCGAGTTCAATTTGGGAGTCACCATAATGGATCACTCTAATAATTTGATCCAAATTTTTAGCATTTTCAGCTTCTTTAAAAAAACGATCAAAATAGGTGTAATCATCTTCAGGTAGGTAAAACCTTGTAGGATGCACCATGGCGTCTAAATAGTAATTTAAAGTATCTTTTAATTCATGTTTTAGAGAATCAATTTTTTTAATTCTTTGATTTTCAATAATCTCTTCAGGATCCAGAACGTTTGGGTTGTTTCTACTTAAAATATCTTCTGGAGAAGGGAAATGAAGTTCAAAAGTACCAATTTTAATACCTTTGGTTGGGTATGCAAAAGCAATGATGGTTAAAACTGAAATTACCAGAAAAATGAAAAGTAGTATTTTGGAAGTTTTCATCAATGTTTTCAGCAATTATGATAGGCAATTTCGAAGTTCAGAAATCGTTTCCAGAGGATTTGAAGATTTAAAAATGGCATTTCCAGCGACTAAAATATCTGCCCCAGCTTCCACTAAATCTGCAGCATTATCTTTATTAACTCCACCATCCACTTCGATCATAGCGTTAGAATTATACTTCTCGATCATCTCTTTTAATTCGGTGATTCTTGCAAAACTTCTTTTAATAAACTCTTGTCCACCAAAGCCCGGATTTACCGACATGATCAACACAAAGTCTAACTCTTGTATGATATCTTGTAAGGATGAGATGGGAGTATGAGGATTTAAAGCTACTCCTGCTAACATATCTAAATCTTTGATAGCATGAATAGTACGATGAAGATGGATAGATGCTTCCCAATGAACAGACAAGCAATCTGCACCAGCATTTTTAAAATCTGCTAAATATCTTTCGGGTTGGGTAATCATAAGGTGAACATCCAAAGGTTTCTCAGCAATTTTTTTAATGGCAGAGATCACAGGCATTCCGAAAGTGATGTTAGGAACAAAAACGCCGTCCATAATATCGAGGTGTAGCCAATCCGCTTCGGACTGATTAATCATGATGATATCGCGTTCCAAATTACCGAAATCTGTTGAAAGCAGTGATGGAGATATAATTGGTTTCATTATTTAATTTTTAAGGGTGCAAAAATACGAAAAAAAAAGGTACGGGGTTCAAGGTTTTGGGTTTAAAGGTTTAACGCTTCTCTGTTGAACCGCTTCGCTGTTTAAGGGTTAAAAGGTTAAATGTTTAAAGGTTAAAAGCATAAAAGTTTAAAGGTTAATCTTCGTCATTGTTTTATTTGCTAATTTGCTAATTCTATTATTCATTTAATTAACTTATTATCTCATTATCACATTTGCTTATTAATCAGGGCGTTCCGGCTCGTTCCACTCGCCGTCGGTCTCCGCTTCCAAGTCCGCACCTATAAAGTGTGGTCTGCATGGTCGTTAAAGTAGCTTCCTTCGGTCGCTCTTTAACTCCCTGCATCCCATCACTTTCTAGGTTTGCGGGCTTTCCAGCTACGCCCTAACGCAGGAAAGCACATCTCCTAAGGGCAACGGTTACGCCCATGCAGTCACACGGCTTACGACCGCGGACTTGAAGGTGTAGGCCGACGCCATTTTGGGAAGGGTAGAGTGGAGGAGAATGGCGGCACGCCCAAAAAATAAAAAAAAATTAATAAACCATAATAAATGTTAAATATTAATTGTATATTTGCAGACTATTTTAATTGAAATTTTTATATTTTATATTCATAATTATTTTTAATCTACAATGTTAACTCAATTATAATATTAACCAAAACAAATTTAAAATGAAAAAAATTCTACTTTTTTTGCTTTTTGTTTTTATCTTTTTCTCGATAAAAACAGTATCAGCGCAGAATTATGGGTTGACGTTTACCAACCAAAATATGTATGCGCAAGTTCCCACTGATCCCTCATTGGAATTAACAGGTCCGCTAACCCTTGAAGCATGGATCTATCCAACCGCATGGAAAACAAATGTTTATCAAGGTTGTATTTTAAACAAGGAAGGGCTTAATTATCAGGGTTATATGTTGAGATGTGGTGCCAGTGGTACTTTAAATTTTAACATTGGAACTGGAACAACATGGAAAGAATTAAGCTCATCTTCAGGAGCTTTAGTTCTTAATACCTGGCAACATGTGGCTGGTGTTTATGATGGAACGGTATTGAAAATTTACGTTAATGGAGTTCAAGTGGGTTCTACATTAGCATATACAGGTGCTGTTGCTACAAACACAGCTATTCCATTAGAAATCGGAAGATCAAATTATTACCCAGACAGAAACTTCTTAGGAAGAGTTGACGAAGTTAGAATTTTTAACAGTGCTGTTTCAAGTGCAGATATTGCTGCTTATTATAACTCTACAATTTCTGCTGCTCATCCAAACTATGCTACTTGAGTTGGTTATTATGAGATGGATAATTTTAATACTGACACAGATGCTGATGGAAATTACGATTTAACTGCAACAGTAGGTATTTCAGGAGAAGTTTTGGGTGCTTCTTAAGGTCCTTCTTGTAATGCACTATTTACTTCAAGTGCTCCAACAGGCACTAATACAATTTATAATTATCAAACAACGTCTTTACCTGCAACAATAGGTAATACAAATGTTCAAATTTTGAAAGTTGTCGTTGATGTATTTAATGATGTTAATGCAACACAATTTTCATTTCAAACTAATGGAACTACAAATGTTTCAGATATCGTTAATGCTAATTTATGGTATACAGGCGGCAATGGTTCATTTGCTGCTACTACACTTTTCGGTACAACTATATCAACTCCTCCTGCTTCTAACGTTCCTATGTTGTTTAACGGAACTCAAACTTTATCTTGTGGACGTCACTATTTTTGGTTGACATATGATATTCCACCAACAGCTACTTCTGGAAACTATATTGATGCAACTTTTCAATCTGCTACAATAGATGGAAATCTAATAGTTTCTACAACACCAAATCCTACTGGAAATAGAGAACTTATAGCAAGCTGTGCACATACACTACGCCAAACTGCTACTAGTGGAAATGGTTGGAATGGTGGATTAGTGGATGTATTAGTTAATGGAACTCCTGTATTGACTGGAGTAGGAGCAACTTTTACAACAGGAACCGGTCCAAAAGATACAATTTTTTATGCTAACACTTCTGATGTTATTACAATTGTTAGAACTTTCGATGGAACTTCTGTTTCTACAATGAGAGTTCAAGTTTTAGATGGGAATGGAAATTCAATTTTATCTGCTATTCAACCATCAACAACTGGAGTTACCGCAAATGGGTATTGCGGAGGTTTGATTTTTACTACAACAGCTACATTGATTACACCAACTTCAGTTCAATTAAATGGAAATTACACAAACTGCTTCCCTATAGAAGTTGGTTTTAGATATAAAAAAGTTTTTCAAACAAATTATACATTTGTACAAAGTACTAACTCAATTTTTACATATGATTTACAAGGTTTATCTCCAGCTACTAATTATCATTATCAATCATATATGGTAATTGGAGTTGATACAATTTTTGGAACCCTTGTGAATTTTACTACTACTTGTGGAGCAATTACAGAAGTGCCATGGTACGATTCATTTGATACCTATGGAACTGGATCTCCAAACTTTCCTACTTGTTGGACAAGAAATTCAACATCCACAACAGCTCCATATATTTCTACGACAAATGCTTCTTCACCTGGGTCATTGTATTTTTATGCAGGTTCATCTGGAAACAGAATTATGGCAATTACTCCAATGTTTGATGCATCCATCCCAATTAATTCGTTAAAAGCGGAGTTTAAATACAGAGCTTCTGGCACAGATGACACCCTTTTTGTTGGAGTTATGACCGATCCATTAGATCATACAACATTTGAATCAGTTGCTTCAATTTTTGTTTCTGCTACTAGTGTGTATCAAGATAAAGAGGTGTTTTTTAATAATTATACTGGAACTGGTCAATATATTGCATTTAGAATTAATCATGGACCTACATCAGCAACTGGATATTTAGATAATGTGTTGATAATGACCATTCCAACATGTCCAAAACCAACCAATCCTACTGCATCAAATTTTACTACAACAACTGCAGACTTAGCATGGGTTGAGTTTGGAAATGCAACTACCTGGGAGATTGAATATGGACCTGTTGGCTTTGTTCAAGGTACAGGAACCATTGAAATTGCTTCTTCGAATCCATATACACTATCCGGATTGAATCACTCTACTCAATATACATATTACGTAAAAGCAATTTGTAGTTCAACAGATCAAAGCTATTGGTCTAATGGTGCTAACTTCTGGACAGCATGTGGAGCTATTTCAACTTTACCATACAACGATTCATTTGATTCTTATGGAACGGGTTCTCCATCTTTTCCAAATTGCTGGACTAGAAACTCTACTTCATCTTCATCTCCATATATCACAACTACTAATGCTTCATCTCCAGGTTCTATGTATTTTTATGCAGGAACATCAGGCAATAGAATCATGGCCATCACACCTATGTTTGATGCTTCTATTCAAATTGCTACTTTAAAAGCGGAATTTAAAATGAGAGTATCCGGTACAGATGATACTTTATTTATTGGTGTAATGTCAGATCCTTCAGATCTTTCTACTTTTGAATTAGTAGATCAAAAAGTACTATCTACAACTAATACTTTTTTGGATCAGGAAGTTTTCTTTAATAACTATACAGGTGTTGGTCAATATATTGCTTTTAGAGTTAATTATGGACCAACATCTAATACAATTTATCTTGACAATGTTTCAATCAATACTATTCCATCTTGTCCACGACCAACCTTTCTCACATCCAGCAATATTACTACAACATCTGCAGATTTAGCTTGGACAGAGTATGGAAATGCCACATCATGGGAAATAGAGTACGGCCCAGTTGGATTTGTTCAAGGTTCAGGAGCTATTGTCTCTGCTCCAACAAATCCATTTACTTTAACAAACTTGAACCCTTCTACTCAATACACCTATTATGTTAGAGCAATATGTGGTACAAATGATGCAAGTATTTGGAGTACATCAAATACATTTACAACACTATGTGTTCCTTTAGTAATTCTTCCTTATGTACAGGATTTCGAGACTACACCAACCGGTCAAATTCCAGTTTGTTTTGATAAATTAATATCTGGTTCTGCTACTGTTGGGGTTTCATTGACTAGTGGAAACTATATGTTGAATATGAGTTCTGGTTCTGTATCCAATAACTGTTTCTTGATACTTCCTCCAACATCAGATTTGATTAATACACTTAGAGTGATGTTCAAGTATGATGGAGGTGCCAACCATTTGTTTAAAATTGGTTACATGACTGACCCAACTCTTGCTTCCACTTTTGTTGAACTTCATAACGCCCCATTAAGTAACAGTGGATCATGGTATTCTTATGATTTATTAACTGCGAACTCTATTCTTGGAAATGAAAGAATAGCAATTCAATTTATTATGGGTTCTGGATATAGTGGTAGACTTGATAGTTTGACCATTATGCAACAACCACCTTGTGTAGAAGCTACCAATATTACATTGACTAACTCAGGTTTATTTGATGCAACAATCAACTGGATTGGAACTGGTGCTGTTTACAATCTGGAATATAAAGAAACTGCTTCCACAACCTGGATTCAAGCTTACAATGTTACACCACCTTATAATATCACAGGTCTTCTACAAAATACATCCTATGATGTTATAATTCAAAATATTTGTGATGGCGGAATATTAAGTCCATGGACTGCCCCATACACTTTCTCAACACTTTGTGATTTGATCACAGTTTTACCTTATGTTGAAGATTTTGAAACTACACCATTAGATGCTATCCCAGCTTGTTTTAATGAAATCCAAAATGGAAATGCAAATATTAAAGTGATCAATAGCTCATGGGGTGGTAAAGTACTCGAAATGTCGTATGGTGCTTCTGCTACCGGTGATTGTTATATTATTTTACCAAAAATTGATTTTCCAATAAACACATTAAGAGTTGGATTCATATACAATGGTGGAGCTGATAACCATAAATTTGGATATATTACAGACCCAAATAATGTGGCAACATTCACTGAGATTTTTAATGTTACGATTCCTGGTAATTCTAGTTGGAACTATTTTGATTTGCTAACTAATAATACTTTATCCGGTAATGAAAGAATTGCAATCAAATATAATCCTTCAGCTGGATATCACAATAACAGATACGATAGCTTAACAGTTATGTTAATGCCTTCCTGTTTGCCTCCATTCGGATTAACTGCATCATCCATTACAACAACTGATGCCAGTTTATCATGGTCTCCTGCCGGAACAGGTACGCCAGTTGATTATACAATTCAATATCGTTCTCTAGGTGAAACAAACTGGACTGTTCTTAATAATGTAACTCCTCCATATTTGCTTCAAGGTCTTAATTCAAGTACGACCTACCAATATCAAATTCAAGCCAATTGCGGTGGTGGTGACTTAAGTGATTGGTCAGCTATTTCAACATTTATGACTGCATGTGGATCTATAACCACACTCCCATGGAGTGAATCATTTGATACCTATGGTACATCAACAGCCTCTTATCCAACTTGTTGGACAAAATCTCAATTAGGGTCAAATTCATTATATATCTCTTCAACTAACTTTTCTTCTCCTGGATCTTTATATTCATATGTAGGGACATCCGGTAACTATAATATTGCTGTAACTCCTCCATTTGATCTTACTATCCCGGTAAATACTTTAAAAGCAGATTTTAAATACAGAGTATCTAGTAACGATGATACATTGTATATTGGTGTAATGACTAGTCCAACAGATGCTTCTACTTTTGAATTGATTGCAAAAAGAATACCATCAACAACCGGTACATACCAGGATATGGAAGTTTATATGAATAACTATACCGGTATAGGTCAGTATATTGCTTTTAAAACTGCTTATGCAACAACTTCTTCAACCTCTTATTTAGACAATGTAGTTGTATCAACTATCCCTGCATGTCCTATCCCTTCATTTTTAACATCCTCAAATATTACTGCTTACGCAGCTGATTTCACTTGGATTGAAAACGGAGTTGCAACAAGCTGGATCATTGAATATGGTCCAGTTGGATTTACTCAAGGAACAGGTACAATGGTAAATGCATCAACCAATCCATTTACTGTATCCGGTTTAACACCAAATACTACTTATCAATTCTACGTTCAGTCAAACTGTGGCGGTTCATTTAGTGATTACAGTGCTCCAATAACCATTACAACTGGTTTAATTCCTGTTACCTTACCTTATGTAAATGATTTTGAAAATCCTACAACCTATGGAGATTTTGGATTCCAAAACGGAACACAATCCAATCAATGGTTCATTGGAAGTGCTACTGGCGTAAACAACACAGTAGGTGGTGTAAATGCCATGTACATCTCTAATGATAGTGGTACTTCTTGGGCTTATACCGCAGGTACCGCTGAGAATTCTAAGGTGTATGCCTATGTAGATATTGATGTTCCAGCAGGTGTTAATGAAATCTTATTAGATTTTGACTGGATTGCTCAAGGATCCAGTGCACAATATGACTTTTTAAGAGTTTACATGATGCCTGTTAACATTCCAGTTACTGCTGGAAATATTCCTCCAAATGTTAATTCTGTGAACTATGATTTAACAGCTATGATTGGTAACTATACTGGCGGAGCCGGACAACATTGGTTAAGTCAACAATCTACATGGCAACACAAACAGTTTAATATTAACTCTACTCAATTTCCTAACTTAGGTGGAAACACATGGAGGTTATACTTCCATTGGAGAAATGATCAGACCACTGCTGTTCAACCACCTGCAACAGTAGATAACATTTCAATTGTTATTTCAAATTGTGCAACTCCTTCTAATTTAACGACAACCAATATTTCCTCTTCAAGTGTTGAACTTTCCTGGACTGAAAATGGAACTCCTCCTGCTACGGCTTGGAATATTGAATATGGTCCAGCAGGTTTTGTTTTAGGTACAGGAACACAAGTTTCTGCAACGTCAAATCCATTTGTTGTTACTCCATTAACTCCTGCAACGACATATGACTTTTATGTTCAAGCTAATTGTGGCGTTGGTAATGTAAGTGGATGGACGAATAAAGTAACTGCTACCACTTCATGTGTACCCACAACAATACCATTCTCAGAAAGCTTTAATGGCGCTACTATCCCTAATTGTTGGTCACAAACATACTCAGGTGCTTTGACTTCTAATCGTTGGTCGATCAGTACCGGTACTAATGCTGGCGGATCAGCCAATCAAATGAATTGTGCTTTCCAAAACGCAATTGGAATTTCTAGATTAATAGCTCCTGCCATTGATTTTACTGGTGTTACTAGTCCAGTTTTGACTTTTAAATATTATTATGATGATTTTGGTGCAGGAGTAACTTTGAAGGTTCAAACCAGTACAGATTTAACAAACTGGACAGATCAACCATTCACTCTAATAGGAGGAAATGGTGATGTTGGCCCTTTAACTGCAACTGTTGCTTTAACATTAGGAACTGGAGTTAATTATATTGCATGGGTTGTTGATGGAAATCATTTTCAAATCAACAATTGGTACGTTGACGATGTTACTGTTACTTCTCCAACACTTACTTGTGCAACTCCAACGAACTTAACTATTTCTGCGATCACAGAAACACAAGCAACCGCAACATGGACTGCCGGTGGAACAGAATCCCAATGGGAGATTGCCTATAAACCATCTGCTTCATCAACCTGGACAACTGAATTCGTTTCGACAATTCCTTCTTATGTTTTGCAACCATTAACTTCACCAATTACTTATGATGTAAAAGTAAGAGCCATTTGTGCACCAGGAGACACAAGTGCTTATTCTCCAATTGTGAATTTTACAACAACAGTTGCAACTTGTAATGCTCCAACGAATTTACTTACAACTGGGGTAACTTCAACTTCTGGTTCGTTTACCTGGACACCCGGTGGCAATGAAACGGAATGGGAAGTGGATTATAAACTGACTTCTTCTTCAACATGGATTACAGAAACAGTTAATACAACACCATCTCACACAATTAATGGATTGACTCCATCAACCACCTACAATGTAAGAGTTAGAGCCGTTTGTGGATCTGGTTTATTCAGTTCATATACTTCAGAAACAAACTTTTCCACTGCATCAACACCATGTATTGTGCCAACAGGAGTAAATATTCCTTCAGCAGGTATCACAGATCAATCTGCTGTTGTTATGTGGACTGCCGGTGGAACTGAATCCCAATGGCAAGTGGAATACAAACTAGTTTCATCTTCAAACTGGACAACCATGGCCATTTCAACATCAACAGCACAATTGATTCAAGCATTACAAAGTAACTCCACTTATGAAGTGCGTGTTAAAGCGATCTGTGGTGCCGGAAATGAAAGTCCATTTACTACTCCTGTTCAGTTTACAACAACAGGTGCAGGAACTTTCACCATTACGGCAACAGTATTAGGCCCTGGGACTATTACACCATCCGGTATTGTAAACGTAACATCAGGAGATGACCAAACCTTTACTTTTACCCCTGAAAATGGAAACATCGTGACTCAATTGTTGGTTGATAATCAAGTAACCCCAGTTGTTGATAATTCATATACATTCACTGATGTTTTAAGCAATCATACCATTGAGGTACATTTTGGAGTTGGAATAAATGAAAACCAACTTTCAAATCTCGCTACTCTTTATCCAAATCCAACAAATACTACTATCGAAATTAGATTGGATGAGGTTCAACTACAAGTGAAAGAGTGTCGTGTATTCGATATTTACGGAAAACTATTACAAGTTATTCCAGTAAATTCAGATATAACCACTATCGATGTTACTAGTTTTGCTGCAGGTGTGTACTTCGTACGCATGAACAGTGAAATAGGTATAATTACTAAAAAGTTTGTAAAGAAGTAGTCTTCGCAGGTTTTATACAATTCAAAGGGTACTCGAAAGGGTGCCTTTTTTTTGCATTTAATTTTTTTGTATTTTTGTAAAATATTATGCATTTAATCTTTATGAAATAAATAAATGTCTTTAAAACTTGCTATTGTAATTTTAAACTGGAATGGGAAAAAGTTTTTAGCCCAATTCCTTCCAACTCTCCTTGATTCTTGTGATTCAAATTCTCAAGTTATTATTGCTGATAATAACTCTACGGATGATTCAATTCCCTACATTAAGGAGAATTTTTCTTTTCTTAGAATTATTCAAAATAGTTCAAATGGTGGATTCTCAAAAGGATATAATGATGCTTTAAGTCAAATAGATGCACAATACTATTGCTTACTGAACTCAGATATTGAAGTGACTCCGAATTGGATAGATCCAATTATAAAAATGATGGATGATAATTCCAAAATAGGTGCTGTTCAGCCCAAAATTCTTTCTTTTTATGAGAAAACAAAATTTGAATATGCAGGTGCTGCTGGCGGATATATTGATTATTTAGGGTACCCATTTTGTAGAGGTCGCGTTTTTGAATCTATTGAAGAGGATTTAGGACAATATGATACTCCTAGACAAGTATTTTGGGCTACTGGTGCTGCACTTTTTGTCCGTAGTGAAGTGTATCACCAATTAGGAGGGCTAGATGAAGATTTTTTTGCTCACATGGAGGAGATCGATTTTTGCTGGAGAATCAATAATTTGGGTTTTAAAATCATGATTGAGCCCAAATCTGTTGTTTATCATGTTGGAGGAGGTACACTTCCGAAAAATAATGCTTTTAAAACGTATTTAAATTTTAGAAATAATCTGTTTTTACTTTTGAAAAATTTACCTAAAAATAGAATTTTGATAACCTTTTTTATGAGATTCTTTTTAGATCAAATAGCTGCTCTTGTCTTTCTTTTGAAAGGACAATACAAAGATTTTCTGGCTGTTTGGAAAGCCATATTTCATTTTGCCAAAGGATTCAATAAAATGAAAGCTAAAAGAAATCAAATTCAAGATTCTGTTTTTAAAATGACTTATCCTAACTCAATTGTTTATGCATTTTTTGTACAAAAAAAACGAAAATTTGATGGAAAACATTTAATCTAAAATGCTATGATGACCTATTTTAGAAATTTTATTCATGTTGTTTACAAAAATCATCAAAAAATAATAATTATTTTTTCTGTTTTTATTCTCATGTTTTTGGGAGGTGTGAGATATAATCCTCTAAATTCATTAATCATTTCATTTATAAGTACAATCTGGTTAATAGGATGTTATGCATTATTTGCAAGGATATTAAAGTTTAGATTTCAGAGTAAGATAATTCACTTTTTGCAACCTTTTTTTTATTTTTTTCTAATTTTAGCATTAATTTATGTATTTACAAAATTAGAACTATGGATTTATAAAGATTATTTGAATTATAAACCGACATTGAAGGTGTATTGGGTTTTTCCAACGATGAAAAATAGACTATTTATATCGGGAACTTTTATTACCGCGTTATTGGTTTATACGAATAAACAGCAGAAAAAAACAGAATTGTTAGCTGCTGAGAATCAAAGTATGGAGTTAAAATTGTTAAGAGCTCAAATCAATCCCCACTTTTTATTCAACTCCTTAAATAACATTTATTCACTCATTTATTCTAAAAATGAGAAAGCGGGAGATGCCGTATTATATCTTGCTGAATTACTTAGATATGTAGTAGATGACGCCAATTCCGAGACAGTTCCTTTAAGCAAAGAAGTAAAATATATTGATCATTTTATAAACTTATGGAAAATCAGAATAGGGGAGACCATTCAGTTACAATTCAATAAAAATATCGATGATTCTGAAGTGAAGCTTCCTCCTATGATCTTGCAACCCATAATTGAAAATTGCTTCATATACAGTGATATAGAATCAAATAAAGAAGCTTATATTACTTTAGATTTGCATGTTGAAAATAACGTGTTGATTTTAAACACTGAAAATTCAACCTCTGAAAAAAAACACTCCATTGAGAAGAAAATATCTGGAATTGGCATAAATAATGTGAAACATAGACTTACTTTATTTTATGGAACTCAAAATTTTGAGCTTAAAATTGATAACCAACAAACTTACTATAAATTATTTTTAAAAATTAATTTAACATGATTTCATTCAGTGTCTTAATTGTTGATGACGAACATTTAGCTCGAAAATTACTTTTAGATTTTATTTCAAATATTCCTCATTTAGAGGTGGTTGGAGTATTTTCTAATGCCCATGAAGCCATTGAATTTTTAAAGGAAAATCAGGTAGATATTTTGTTGACAGACATACAAATGCCCAATATTTCTGGGATTGATTTCATTAAAAAATGCAATCGTCCAAAAACTGTAATTTTTACAACGGCCTATTCAAATTATGCAATAGATGGCTTTGATTTGCATATAACAGATTATTTATTAAAACCAATCTCATATCCCCGATTTGAGGAAGCCATTAGAAGAGCTATAGAGCAAATTGCATCTGTTGATTCAAAAAATCATATTACACTGAAGCAAGAAACTGATAAAAAAGATTTTATTACCATACGTGCTGATTATAAATTATATA
>JBLJBB010000024.1:0-30040 GCA_047638115.1 Bacteroidales bacterium
TTCTATTTCTTTTTGCCACAAATGAAGGGTTCTCTCAAGAAACCCAAAACCCATCAATTGAATGGCAAAAGTGTTTTGGTGGGAGTTTTGCTGATTATGGAATTAATATAATTCAAACTTCAGATGGTGGATATATTTCAGTCGGAAACACTCAGTCGGTTGATTTTGATGCCACAAATCATCATTCTCAGGTTCTAGGAAATACTGATGCTTTCGTTGTTAAACTATCTGCAAATTATTCAACTGAATGGATTAAATGTCTAGGAGGTAGTTATAGCGAAAGTTTCAATTCAGCAATTGAAACAACAGATCGATGTTTTATTTTATCAGGAACAACTGGTTCATTTGATGGGGATGTTACAAATAATCATGGAGGTACTGATGGATGGGTTGTTAAATTAGATAGTTCTGGAAGTATAATGTGGCAAAATTGTTATGGTGGAACAGGTTCTTCGGATGTTATTTTCAAAACAATTCAAATCAATGATGGTGGTTTTATGTGTGTTGGATATAGTAATTCAAATGATGGAGATGTGGTTAATCCTGAAATGTTTATTAAAGGGTGGATCTTGAAAATTGATAGTTTAGGAGTTATTGAATGGAGTAGATGTTATGGAGATACAATAAAGAGCAAATTTTATGATATTATTCAATCTAATGATGGAGGGTATCTCATCACCGGTAAAAAGTTTTTAAATGGATTTAATTTAGCAAATATTTGGATTGTGAAACTAAACGAAATTGGTGACATTGAATGGCAAATAGATTATGGGTATTATTATGAAGAAATTTATAATATTAAACAGTTATCAGACGGAAGTTTCATTGGTGTAGGTCAAACTGTTGATTCGATATCTACATTTTTTATAGGATTAGTTTTAAAAATATCAAATGATGGAGAAATCGAATGGAATCAATACGGGGATAATTATGAAGGTAGTTTTACTTCAGTTCATGTTATATCTGATAATTTCGTTGTTATAGGTGGTAATGGCTATAATGGAACGAATAGTTCATTAGATTATTTATTAATAAAAATGTCAAATGAGGGAAATGTTATATGGGAGCAATATTATGGAGGCATTCATAGAGAAAAACTATATTCCTTTCAACAAACAACAGATCAAGGATTTATATTAACGGGCATCACATCATCCGAATGGGCTGGATATTACGGAGATTATGATATGTGGATTGTGAAGCTTTCCGCTGAAACAGGTATTTCAGAAAATGATCCAATCATAAATTTTCAAATTTATCCAAACCCAACACAAGATATCCTTACTATTCAAGTTGATCCAACATTATTAAACATCCCCTATAAAATATATTCAATAACCGGACAACTAGTTTTATCTGGCAATATAACTTCAGAAACCATAATACTTAATTTAGGATCTTTTTCAGAAGGAATCTACTTTTTACAAATTGGTAATCAAACTAATAAGATATTGAAAATAAAATAACATAAAATTTAAAAAAGGAGAAAAATGAAACACTTTTTATGTATTCTATTAGTGCTATTAAGTTTATCTGCAATAGGACAAACTAAGTTTTTGTACAATTCTGTTGATAAATATGACTGGTATCAACCAAATGATTCCATTCTATATTTTGAATTTAAAGACACTTGTCAAATAAGTGTAATTAGTTCTTTTTTAGATTCAATATCTAATAATGATTTCAATGTTGATACTATTAATGGTAATTTATATAGAGTTCGATATCATAGTAATCAAAAAGACACAATTTTGAATCTTTTTGAAAACAAAAATTGTTTCAAATATTTCACAAATGGATATATTGATAAAGATTCCATGATAGTTTGGCCTTCAAATTCCTTACTTATTAAGGTCAAAATGAATGAAAATACTGATTTAGTTTTCCAAAATCTTAATAATAATTTTACAGTTTTAAGAGTTGATACATTGTTTCCACGTTTTTATATTGTTGACATTGAAAATCAAGGAGATATATTTTCAATTTCTAATCAATTATTTGAATCGGGGAAATATGATTTTATAAGACCTTCTTTATACTTTTTTACTCAATTTAGTGGATACGAAGATAATGATTTTTATCCACAACAGTATTATTTTAACGAATATACGGATTCATTGAAAGGAATAGATGCATTAAATGCTTGGGAAATTACTACAGGTGATCCCAATATAAAAATTGCCGTTTTGGATAATGGTATAAAAAGACTGCATCCTGATTTAATTGAAAATGTTATATATGCAGGGGTTGATGCTACTACCCCAGACCCTGAAATTCTTGGTTCTCAAGGAGGAAATTATGAAAATGATTATCATGGAACTATGGTAGCAGGGGTTATTGTTGCTGAGAATAATAGTGAAGGAATCGTTGGTATTGCTCATACTTCTAAAGTTTTCCCAATAAGAATGGCTTATTCTGCAAAGTCTTCTCTAGATCAAGTTGATCCAGATAATATTAATGATAACATAGATGATTGGGTTACTAATGAAAGTTTTATATTGCGTGCATTAAAAGCTGCTTATGATTCTAGTTGTGTTATAGTAAATGGTTCTTTTGTTTCAATACAATCTCAGGCATTCGATTCTGTTTTGTGTATATTAGCAACATACGGAAGGGGAGGAAAAGGTATCCCACTTGTTTTTGCAGCAGGGAACCATGCTACTGGAAATATTGGTGATGAAAATGGTAATATAGATGGGTTTTGGGGAGATAGTGTAAGATATCCTGCCTCAAGTACATTTACTATTGGTGTTGGAGGTGCGTCCCAAAATGGCCAATTAGAAACAACTTTCAATCATGGTAAAGGATTAGATTTGTTAGCTCCTGGTGTAGGTATTAAAACTACATTTTCACCAAATGTAAGTAACAATGTTAATTATTCCACAGGTAAAGGATCATCTTTCTCATCACCTTTAGTTGCAGGAACAATTGCGTTAATGTTAAGTGTAAATGCTGAATTAACATATAGTCAGATTAAAGAAATTTTATTTAGCTCATTAATTATTCCAATAAATGAAGAATATACTGACTCTAATGGTTCTATTATTAACACTACAATTCCAAATTATCCTTATGGAGATTGGGATCTTTGTTATGGATATGGTTTTTTAAATACACATGCAGCTGTAGTGAATTCTTTTTTTTATGGCAAAACAGTAGAAGGGGATAATGGTTTATATTTATGTGATGAAGTAATTTATACTATTTCAGATTTAGACTTACCAGAATGGGTAGATCAGGTTTTTTGGTCAGTTAGTGACAATTTTCAAATAATTGAAAAAATTACACCTTTTTCCATAAAAGTAAAAGCAACTGGAATTGGCAATGGAACAGTTACTTATAACATTGTTCATAATAATTATACAAAAAAAATTATAAAAGAAGTAGATATTAATAGCATAGATAATGTTTCATACAATTCTTATGAATTTGAAGGGTCTCAAAGCATTGCCTCAAATTGTATTATTTCTGGTAAAAATATTGTTAAAGAAAATTGCACATTAACAATTACTTCACAAATACAATGCACTCCAAATGCTTCATTAATTGTAAAACCGGGTGGTAAACTTATTGTTAATGGGGGTGACTTAACTAATTATTGTGAAGATTTTCAATGGCAGGGGATTGTTGTTGAAGGGAATTCCAATAGTACACAAGCAGGATTTAATCCAAATCAAGGAATATTCACCATGAATAATGGTGTTATTTCCAATGCAAAATTTGGTGTTAGAGTTGGAGATGAATTAACAAACCATAATTCGGGCGGAATCATTACATTTTCTAATTCCTCATTCATTAACAATAGAGTATCCATTTCAATGGCTCCATATAATAATATTTTTAATAATGGAGAATTAATGAATAGATCATCCATCACAAATTGCAATTTCTTAACAAATAATGATTTCTTTGTAGATCAAACCCATTTTTTTTGTCATGTCTATTTAAAAGGTATTAATGGAGTTATATTTAGTGGATGTTCATTTAATTCTACCATGACTATTCCTCAGAACACTCCTTTTTATGTCTCTTTTCCTAATACAGGAATAAGATCAATAAATTCTAGATTTACTGTGAGACCTACTTGTAACTCAACTTTATTTTTGGGTGAAGTTTGCGATGAAGCTAATATAACACACTCTTCCATTTTTTCTGGATTGAATTACGGTATTGTCGCTAGTAGTAGTGGTAATTTTTCAAATATTGAAATAAAATCAACTAAATTTATCAATAATGACTATGGAATCTATATTTCAGGCGTAAATAATCCAAAAATACTTAAAAATAGATTTATAATTTCAAAAGAGAGTCAAAACATCACGAACAAACCTGTTGGTTTATATTTGCAAAACTCAACTGGATTTAGAATAGAAGAAAACCAATTTTATAATAACTCAATTTCATTATTAGATAAAATCGGTTTAACAATAAAAAATAGTAGAGAGGATAATAACATTGTTTATAAGAATAAATTCGAAAATCTTACAATTGGGCAATTGTTTTTAGGCTTTAATTATAACAATTTGAATACTACTGATGAAGCTGAAGGGCTGGTTACTATTTGTAATGAAAATTATTTAAATACTCAATATGATATTCATGTTGAACCAATTTTATCTCAAAAATACACTGGGATAAATCCATTTCAAACATATCTGATAAAATATGAAGATGAAAAGTTAAAAAGTGGCGCAAATAATAAGTTTTCAAATCCTGATGATATTGACTTACAGTACAATAATGAAGGTATTTTTATTAATTATTATTACAATACTAATATTGCTGAATATCAACCTACTAAATATTTTGGAATACAACCAATGGAAGCTGTTTATGAAAACCTTTGTCCTTCAAAAATCAATGGTTTATACCCTTTAGTTATTAATTCAGAATTAACTTCTATAACATTAGAATATGCTAATTTAAAATACAACTACAATCAGCTAATTGATGCGGGAAACACTGAAGAATTGATTAAGTTAATTCAAGATGAATGGTCTGAAGATATTTGGGGTTTAAGAACGGAATTGTTAGGTCAATCACCCTATTTATCACAAGAAGCAATTTTGTCTGTTGCCGAAGAGAATCTCTTACCTCCTGCTTTACTTTTAGAAATTTGTATAGCTAATCCTGATGCCACTAAAGACGAAGGTTTTCTCGAAAAATTAAGGTGTTGTATTCCAACGCCACTTCCTGAGTATATGATTAACTTGATCAAAGCAAGCTGGGAAAATAAAACGTTGAGAACTGATATGGAAGAACAACTCTCTGCTTTCAAAACCTATAAAGATGAATTATTTAATTATTTAACAGAAATCATGTTGTCTGATACTATTTATGATTATTCAAATATTATCAACCATTTGGGAACAAGAGGTTCTTATAGTGATTATCTTTCTATGGCAGAAATTGCTATTAATCAGGATGATTTTGACCAAGCTAATCTCTATCTAGACATACTTGAAAACAATAGTGAAAAACTATCTGAAGAAGAAGCTTTAGAAATTGCAAGTTTTAGAGATTATATTGCCATACGAGAATCCCTGTTTTTAGATAGCACAACTATCTATCAATTAGATAGCACTCAAATTGCTTCATTAGAAACTTATGCATCCTCAAACAATTACAGAGGTGCTATTTTAGCTAGAAATATATTGTGTTTCTTATACGATATCTGTATAGATGATGTTCCAACACCTCCAAAAATGTTACGTATAGGTTCAAATAGTAATAATAATCAAAACACTATACCTTTTATAGCTTCTGTGAAAGTGATGCCCAATCCAGCTCATGAATATGCTTCCTTTATTTGGGATATGAAATCGTTCGATAAGAATGCAATTCTATACATCTATGATCAAAATGGGAAAATAATCGTAACACAACCTATTGACACCAAACAAGGACAATGGGTTTGGAACATCAAAAACGTACCCAATGGGGTTTATGTTTACACCCTAAAATCTGATCAACTGATCCTCTATTCCGGCAAGATAATTGTAAACAAATAACAAAATTTAAAGGTCGGGCATTTGTCCGACCTTTTCATAATCACTAAAAGCGCATCCGCGGCTTATTTACTTTGCGTTCTTTGCGGTTAGAGTTTTAGAAATATTATTAGAAGAAATAATCACAGTGTCCCACGATGTTAAAAGGTGTTTCACAGTGTTGTAAAATTGAAAAATACGGCACATGAACTCTGTGAAACTCTTATTAAAACACTGTGTTACTCTGTGGTTAATTCATTTAGAAAAAAACCAAGAGCTGAAAGCGCTTTAGCCATTGGCCTTTTGCTTTGCACCCTGCACCCTGCACCTTGAACCTTGAACCTTTTTTCGTATATTTGCAAACGGAAAAAATAGAAGTTTTGAACCTCCTCAAACTTCTTTTCTTTCATTGTTAAACAATTATAAATCATGATAATATGAGTTTAGAAATCAAAATCAATGAAGATATCAAAAAAGCAATGTTAGCCAAAGAGAAAGATAAACTCAATGCGCTCAGAGCGATTAAAGCCGCAATCCTTTTGCTTAAAACATCTGGTGATCATGCTGAAATTACCGAAGAAATTGAGTTTAAAACACTTCAAAAATTGGCAAAACAACGTAAAGACTCGGCAGACCTATATTTGGAACAACATCGTGACGATTTGTATCAAGAAGAGATGATCCAATTACAATATATTTCTGAATATCTTCCAAAACTACTTTCCGAAGATGAAATTAGAGTATTCGTATCACAAATTGCTCAGGATAACCAAATTACAGAAGCAAAAGATATGGGAAGATTAATTGGATTATGTACAAAAGCATTGACAGGAAAAGCTGATAATAAATTGATTGCCACTGTGGTTAAAAATTTACTTAATCAATAGAAGTATCCAGATTTTTATGAAAAAAAATGTTTTATTTTTTCTATTTTTCGTTTATATTTTCATTGGATATGGACAATCTGAATTTTCAATAGAAAATTGCATAAAACATTTATCCTCGCAAGAACTTCAAGGAAGAGATGCCAATTCAAGAGGTGATTCTTTGACTCAATTATATCTTATTCATACTTTTCAATCGTTGGGTATACACCCATTATTCAACAGTTATGAGCAACCATTTTGCTCTAAGATGAAAAAAAACCGAGGAGGTTTAAACATCTGTTCCAAAAATATAATGGCACTCATTGAAGGGACTGACTCCCTTTTAAAGAAAGAATTTATAATTATTTGTGCTCATTACGATCATGTTGGAATTCAAAATTGGAGCATGCATCCAGGGGCAAACGATAATGCATCAGGAGTGGCTGGAATACTATATTTGGCTCAAAAATTTAAGGCAAACCCTTTAAAAAGGTCAGTGATGATTATTTGTTTTGGTGCTGAAGAGAAGGGATTACTGGGATCAACCTATTTTGTTAAAAACCCACCTTTCCCATTAAAAAATATTGATTTTGTTGTGAATTTTGATATGATTGGTAAATATCGTCAAGAAGGAACTGTTTATTATCAAGGGGAAGCAACTGTTGCCCCATTTCATGATTTACTTGAAAAATATGCTCCAAAATATAAAATGAAATTTGACAAATCTCCTTATCAGCATTTAGAAGGATCTGATCATTATCCATTTTACAAGAAAAAAATTCCCATTCTATATTTCAATACTGGTATGGATTGGGATAATTATCATAAACCATCAGATATTCCAGCAAAGATTGATATTCAAGGGATTGAAATGATTTCAAATGTTGTTTTTGATATCATTACAGACTTATCACATCGAAACGAAAAAATTAAATTTAAGAAAAAATAGATCTATGAACGAAAAAATTATTATCCTCGACTTTGGTTCACAATACACCCAATTAATCGCAAGGCGAATTAGGGAACTCAACACCTATTGTGAAATTCTCCCTTATAATAAGTTTCCAAAAGATCTTGAAGGGATTAAAGGGGTCGTATTATCTGGCAGTCCATTTTCAGTGAATCAGGAAGATTCATTTAAGCCAGATTTAGGTGCGTTCAAAGGAACATTACCCGTACTTGGAATTTGCTACGGAGCTCAACTTATGGCTCATTATGCCGGTGGTAAAGTGGAACAAGCTGGAACCCGTGAGTATGGAAGAGCACACTTGTCTTATATCAGTCAGGAGGATATTTTGATGAAAGGGGTTCGCCCCGATTCTCAAGTTTGGATGTCACATGGAGATACTATAACTTCTATTCCAGACCATTTCAACATTATTGCCAGCACGAATGAAGTAAAAGTGGGCGCGTATCAGATTGAGGGAGAACCAACATGGGCCGTTCAATTTCATCCAGAAGTGTATCACAGTGAAGATGGAACGATTATTTTAAACAATTTTGTGCAACATATTTGTAAATGCAAACAAGATTGGACACCGGCCTCTTTTATTGAAACCACCGTTGCTGAATTGAAACAACAAATTGGAAATGACCGAGTTGTTTTAGGGCTTTCAGGGGGTGTTGACTCTACAGTGGCTGCCGTTTTGTTACATAAAGCGATTGGAGACAACCTCTTCTGTATCTTCGTGGATAATGGATTACTTCGTAAAAACGAGTTTTCAACCGTTATAGAAAACTATAAAACTTTAGGATTAAACGTTAAAGGGGTTGATGCCTCTCAACAATTTTATGACGCTTTAAAAGGGGAATCTGATCCTGAAACAAAAAGAAAAATCATTGGAAAAGGGTTTATCGATGTTTTTGATGTTGAAGCTCATAAACTTGAAAATATTAAATGGTTGGCGCAAGGCACTATCTATCCCGACAGAATTGAATCGTTATCCATAACCGGAATGGTAATCAAATCGCACCACAATGTGGGTGGATTGCCAGAAAAGATGAACTTGAAAGTGGTGGAGCCGCTCCATTTGCTATTCAAAGATGAAGTGAGAAGAGTGGGTAAAGCTTTAGGTATTCCAGAATCATTGATTCAAAGACACCCATTCCCTGGTCCTGGCTTAGGAGTTAGAATTTTGGGAGATATCACTCCTGAGAAAGTGCGCATTTTACAAGAAGCAGATGCCATTTTCATGGATGGATTAAAAGAGCACGGTCTATATACCCAGATTTGGCAAGCAGGCACAATCTTGCTTCCGATCCAATCGGTAGGAGTTATGGGAGATGAGCGTACGTATGAAAACGCTGTAGCATTACGAGCAGTGCTTTCTACTGATGGGATGACAGCAGATTGGGCTAAATTGCCGTACGAATTTTTGGCAAAAATCTCCAATGAGATCATCAATAAAGTGAAAGGGATCAACAGAGTGGTTTACGATATTAGTTCTAAGCCACCAGCAACGATTGAGTGGGAATAAATAAAAAAGCCGGGGTTTTAAATCCGGCTTTTTTTTTAGTTCATGATGGTTTGATACACCAAACCTGAAATTTCAAAAGTTTGTTTTTGGGTACCCAGTATTGGAATCTCCTCCTGTTTCGCTTGTTCCAGCATATCTGGGTCTGGCTCAAAACCTTTCACGAGAATAACGCAAGCCAACTCTTTCAGTGAAGCTATGGCAATCACGTTTTTATGCGTTTGTAGAGTAATCCACACTTCCCCTTCTCGGGCAAATCCCATTACATCGCTCAAAAGATCAGATACATATCCACCTTTGATTTCTCTTTCTAAATGCTCTTCTCCACAGAAGACTTTAAGTTCTAATTTTTCAACTAATTCTTTAACAATCATAATATTATGTATTTTTTATTTGTTCAACATTCAACTGCAAAGATACGAAATAATGAGTTAATAAGTTAATGTGATAATAAGCTAATTATTGACTGCGGACTACGGACTACAGACTACAGACTACGGATTACAGACTTAGGATTACAGACTAAGGATATCGGACTTTCATTCTTCATTATACATTCTGTTTCGGTGCACGTGCGTAGGCATGGCGACAAAAATCGAATGCTTATATGCTCGTGTGTATTTTGTTGATTTATTGTCTGTAGTCTGTTGTCCGTAGTCTGATTTTCTTTGCGTCCTTTGTGATAAAACTCTGTGATCTTTGTGGTTAAAGTTTTTGATATTTTTTAAAAAGAAATGATCACTGTGATCAAATTTATTCGCGAATTAGTGGCTTTCATTTCTTTGAGATCTTTACTAGTAAAAGAGAATAGCTCACGATAATGCTTGCGATGCGAGGATAAAGAAAAGCAAGGGAATTTGCATTAAAAAAAATAAATATGGTAAGAAATAGTTTAAACTACCTCTTACCATAAATATATCGTTGAAAATAAGTATTAAATTGAAGTAATAATTACATTACGTTCAATTTCTTCATCAAACCAGATTTAAGGTTTGCTGCTTTATTTTTGTGTATAATACCTTTTTTAGAAAGTTTATCAATAAGTGATGTAACTTTAGGAAGTTTACTTGTAGCTTCTGTTTTATCAGAGGTTAATCTAATATCTTTCAAGGCATTACGCATAGTTCTTGCGTAATATTTGTTTTCTAATCTTTTACGATCGTTAGCTCTGATTCTCTTTTTTGCTGACTTGTGATTTGCCATTACTATATCTGTTTTACTCTAAATATTGATTTATTATTTTTTAGGGCTGCAAAATTACAAAAATTTTCGATTCAAAAATCGCTTTTATGAATTTTTTGCAAAAAATTCAATTTTCTTCATTGCTGGAAAGTGTAAGTTAATGAAATCCAACAACTCAGCTTCCGTCATATCAAAGGTGTTATACCCTAATAATGCACTCTTTTTAAAGTTATCTACATCCCCAAGGTGGTAGTAACACTCTAATTTTTCGCACCAAACGTCCCACAAAAGCGGCATAGCTGTTTCTAAATTTTGAAAACAGATCGCTCCATTAACATAGTCACCCTCAATTTTTAACGCTTTACCGTATAAAAACAGATATATGGGATCATCTCCGGTAACTAGGATTAATTGTTCAACCATTTGTTTAGTAAGCTCACTATTTCCTGTATTTGCGTAAAACAACAGCTTATGTAATAATAAAGTACGATTATCAAAACCCTCATTTTTTAAGGCATCTAATTTTGAAACATAATTTTTTGAATCTGTCTCATACAAACATGAGAAATATATTTGCCAATAACTTGGATATTGTTTTAAGAACTCTTTATTTTTATCCAATATTTTCAATGCTTCTTTCTCTCTTCCAGCTAAATACAATCCATTAGCTTTCACTAAATTAGGAGTAGCTCCATCAGGATTTGTGATCTCCATAACATGATAATGCAGATAATAGATTAAATCATTACTTAGGGTTGTAGAAGAATTGAAGAGAAATCCTTCTTTAATTTTAATTTTATTATCCACAACATGAACAATCCAATCTTCAATTTTCAAGGAATAATCTTCATAAGTTCTCATTACAATGTGGTGTTCTTTATCCTTTACATAATAATTCACAAATTTAAAATCTCCCCCATTTTCTATGGCACTTACTGCTGATAAACCAATTTTTTGAAAATATCTTTCAAAAAAATATTTCCCAAAACTAGCATCTAAACTACTAAATGCAATTGAATTATCTTGCAACTTTGTTTTAAGATACTCTTTATCAAACGCATTTGCGTAAAAAATTGTATCACCTTGTAAAACAGATTTTTCAATTTCCATGGCAAACTCTGTAATATGAAGTGAGTCTAAAGTAACTTTTTCAGAATCTTTACCCCCTTTTCTTTTACAAGAAATACTAAATGCAACTAAAATTAAAATCAGAGCTACGAATACTAGAGAACTTTTTTTCATGGTATGATGTTATTAAACTTATTCGATTATATTTATTTGGTAAAGATCAACGTTGAGAATTGATCCTGAATAAAAATTTCATTCGCAATTTCACAAAGATCAGGTGCTGTAATTTGTTCAAAACTACGTATTGCCTCTTCTAAAGTTTCGATTTCATTAAAAAAAAGCGCACTTCTGCCTAAGGCCAACATCTCATTTAATTTTGTTTCATTTGAGATAGCAAGTTGTCCTAAAAACTGTTTTTTTGCATAATGTAATTGTAACGTTCCTAATGGTTGGGTTCTTAATTTTGCAAGTTCTTTATAGGTAATATCGATACATTTTTCAACCATATTATTATCACAACCTAAATAGATGGAAAATAAACCACAATCTGAAAATGGATTATAAGCTGCTTCAACTGTATAAGCCAGCCCTTTTTTTTCTCGAATTGCCAGATTTAATCTTGTGTTTAAACCTTGTCCACCAAGTAAATTTGAAAGCAACATTAATGCATGTCTTTTATCATGCATGAGTGAATATGCTACATTTCCTAGCATTACATGAGCTTGTGAAGTGTTTTTCTTTTTTACAATAGTTTTAGGTTTATAACCTTGAAATGGAGATCTTAATCGTTGAGATTCTGGTATTTTATGGTTTCCAAAATATTTTTGACACCATTTGGTTACTTTCTCTAGTGAAAATGCACCTGCATATGAGAGAACAATATTCCCAGAAGTGTAATTAAGTTGAAGAAACTGCAAAATATCTTCTCTTTTTAAATTTTTAAGTCCTTTTTTAGTTCCAAGGATACTTCTACCTAATGGATGTTGATCAAATATTAGGGCTTCAAAATCATCAAAAATTAATTCGGAGGGTGTATCATTATAGTAGTTAATCTCTTCAAAAATAACATCTTTCTCTTTTTGCAGCTCTTTTTCGGGGAATGTTGCATTGAAAAAAACATCAGACAAAAGTTCAATTGCTCTTTCGGAGTCTGCAGATAGAAAGGATGCATGAAAATAGGTTTCCTCTTTGGATGTGCTTGCATTTACATCTCCACCCACATTTTCCATATATCGAATCACTTGACCAGCGGTTCTTTTTTGAGTGCCTTTAAAAATCGTATGTTCCACAAAATGAGCTAATCCAACTTTAGAAATGATCTCATCACGTGTACCAGCATTGATTAGAACACCAAAATGGGAAATGGGTGAATCTACGAGTTTGTGAACTAGTTTAACACCGTTGTTTAATGAATAGATTGGATGCATTTGATATATCTAAATTAGAGTGCAAAAGTACAAAAAATGGAGCTTGTAATTTTTAATGTTTTACATAATGTCTATGCTCAATATATCTTACTCATGAATATCCATTACTATATTTTCTGAAGTAATAGTAACATCAACAATTTGGTTTATTGATGTTTCATCGAAGGGAAGTTTCACTTTTATATAATTATCAGTAAACCCAAATAGATACCCTCTATGAGTACTCTCCTCCACTAAAACAGATCGAATCTGTCCGAAGTGTTGCGCATAAAAGCTCTCTTTTTTTTGAACTGAAAGGTTTAGAAGTGCTTTAGTTCTCTCTTTCTTTACATGTTCAGGTACTTGATTAAGGGCAATGGCAGCAGGTGTATTCGTTCTTTTAGAATAAGTAAACACATGTAAATAAGAGATTGGTAATAACTTTATGAATTCATAAGTAACCATAAAATCTTCATCAGTTTCTCCTGGAAAACCTGTAATTACATCAACAGCAATACATGCATGAGGGATTAATTGTTTAATTTTATGAACTTTATTCATGAAGAAATTAGAAGAGTACCTTCTTTTCATAAGCTGTAAAATCTTATCACATCCAGATTGCAAAGGAATATGAAAGTGTGGCATAAGTACGTTAGATGATGCTACTAATTGTATAATCTCGTCAGTTAAAAGATTTGGTTCAATAGATGATATACGAATCCGTTCAATAATATTTAACTGATTCAACTGATGCAACAACTCATATAAGTTTGCATTATGATTCTTTCCAAAGTCACCTACATTAACACCAGTAAGGTTAACTTCCTTGATACCAAGTAAACGAATCTCTTTAATATTGTTGATGGCATTTTCAACTGTATCACTTCTACTTTCACCTCTTGCTTTAGCAACTGTACAATATGTGCAATGATAATCACAACCATCTTGAATCTTTAGAAACGATCTAGTCCGACTGTGTGAAGAGAATGCAGAAAAGAACTCAGGAACACTAGGTTCAGATTCACCAAGTAGATGCTGCACTAAGTTTATTTTATTTTCAGTACCATACGTTTTATATACCCCATCCCAACCCATCACTTTATCTGCATCAAGTTGCGAATAACAACCTACAACCACAATTTTTGCATCTGGATGATCTCTATGTAGCTTTGAAGAGAGATTTCTCCCTTTTTTTTCAGCAGCACCTGTAACGGCACAACTATTAATTATTATATATGTTGGATCGTATGAAATAGAGAATCCGTTCTCGATTAATTTTCTTGAAATGTGCGATGATTCACTATAATTCAGCTTACAGCCCAGTGTATAAATGGCAAAAGTTCTATCATTTTTCATACTGCAAAATTATATAAAATATGGATATAAATTTACCTTAACAGTGTGAGGACGAGGAGAAAAAAAACAAGATTTAAATAATTTTACAAACATACTAAATAAAATTTACAAATGCTATTTAAACATATTTTTTTATATGTAAGTATTTCGGATCATCTTTTTAACAATGATCTATTTTACTCAGATTAACTTTTTATTACAATTCTAAGTAACTTTTTTTGTATTTTTGCGTTTTAATTATTATTAATACAAAATATATATGAGAACAAAGTATATCGACTTAATAACACAAACTTACGAGTTTCCGCAAGAGGAGTTTAAAGTTGAAGATAATGAATTAATATACAATGACATTCCATTAATGGATATTATCAAACAGTATGGAACTCCCTTAAAAATTACATATTTACCTCGAATTACTCAAAATATACAACGAGCCAGACGTTGGTTTAATGTTGCTATTGCTAAAGCTGATTATCGTGGTGATTATCATTATTGTTATTGTACAAAGAGTTCTCATTTCGAATTTGTTCTAACTGAAGTTCTTAAAAATGGAGTTCATATTGAAACCTCATCAGCTTTTGATTTAAATTTGATTGAAGTTTTGCATGAGAATGGACAGTTTAAAAAAGATAATTATATCATTTGCAATGGTTTTAAAAAACAACAATATATAGATAATATTGCGCAACTTGTAACAAATGGGTTTACAAACCTCATTCCAATTTTAGACAACATGGCAGAGTTTGATCAGTTAGACAAAGCCGTTGAAGAGGGTTGTCAGATTGGAATTCGTATTGCAGCAGAAGAGGAGCCCCGTTTTGAGTTTTACACTTCAAGACTTGGGATCAGATACAATGACATTTTACCTTTTTATGAGTCTAAAATTAAGCAAAATCCTAAGTTTAAATTAAAAATGTTGCATTTTTTCATCAATACTGGGATCAATGATACTGCCTATTATTGGAACGAATTAAGCAAATGTGTAAGTATTTATTGTGATTTGAAAAAGATTTGTCCAGATTTAGATTCACTAAATTTAGGGGGAGGTTTTCCTATTAAGAACAAACTCTCTTTCAACTATGATTATGAGTATATGACAGAAGAAATCGTATCTCAAATTAAGCAAATATGTGACAGAGAAGGAGTTGTAGAACCAAATATTTTTACAGAATTTGGATCTTATACGGTAGGGGAAGCCAGTGCTGTTTTGTTTTCCATACTTCAACAAAAAAGACAGAATGACCGTGAGCTTTGGAACATGATTGATTCTTCTTTTATGACCACTTTACCAGATTCTTGGGCAATAAATCAACAGTTCATTATTTTAGCTGTAAATAATTGGGATCGAGAGTACGAACGTGTATTTTTGGGTGGACTCACCTGTGATAGTCACGATTATTACAACTCTGAAGCCAATTTGAATGCAGTATTTATGCCCAAAGTTAATGAAAGTTGCTTTGCATTTAACGAAACTCCAGATTCAAAAGATGCTGACATTCAATACATTGGATTATTTAATACAGGAGCTTATCAAGAATCTATTGGAGGATATGGGGGAATTCAACATTGTTTAACACCTGCTCCTAAACACATCATCATTTCAAAAGATGAAGATGGAGAGATTGTAACAAAATTGTTTGCAAAGGAACAAAGTTATAAATCGATGTTAAAAATCTTAGGATATTAAAAAAACATTTCTAAAATAGCTGACAATTTGACATAATCAACGGTTTGGCATAATTTATGTTGTTAAGGTGCAGAAAAAACAACATAAACTCATAACCATTATGCAAACAGGAAAAATTAATGTACAAACGGAAAACATATTTCCGATTATTAAAAAATTTTTGTATTCAGATCATGACATATTCTTACGAGAATTGGTTTCCAATGCTGTTGATGCAACTCAAAAATTAAAAGCTTTAGTAAGTTTAGGATCTGCTCAAGTGGAACTCGGAGACACTACTATTCAAGTTGTTGTTAACAAAGAAGATAAAACAATTCGAGTTATTGACAAAGGGATTGGGATGACTGAGGAGGAGGTAGTAAAATATATCACTCAGATTGCTTTTTCTAGTGCCGAAGAATTTTTGGATAAATTTAAAGGAACTGATGCAGCTTCAATAATTGGCCATTTTGGATTAGGATTCTACTCTTCATTTATGGTAGCTAAAGAAGTTGAGATCATTACTAAATCGTATCTCCCAGAATCACATGCTGTGAGATGGGTATGCGATGGATCTCCAGAATATTCTATTGAAAATGTTGAAAAAGAGGAAAGAGGGACAGAGATTATTCTACATATTGCAGATGAAGAGGAGGGATTTTTAGATGAACACAAAATTGTTGATTTGCTCAATAAATATTGCAGATTTTTACCTGTTCCGATTCAGTGTGGAATGGAGAAAGATTGGATCAAACCTGAAGGGGAAGAGAAAGAACAAGAGATTGAGAAACCAAGAATCATCAACAATACCAACCCTCTTTGGAAACAATCTCCTGCCAATTTGACACAAGAAGATTACACCAAATTTTATCGCGAGTTGTATCCGATGAGTTTCGATGAACCACTTTTTCAAATCCATTTGAATGTAGATTATCCTTTCAATTTAACTGGTGTTTTATATTTCCCAAAAGTTAAAAATCAATTTGAATTACAAAAGAATAAAGTCCAACTTTATTGTAATCAAGTGTTTATAACCGATCAACTTGAAGGTGTTATTCCAGAATTTATGATGTTATTGCATGGAGTTATTGATTCTCCTGATATTCCATTAAATGTATCTCGTTCATACTTACAATCTGACGCACAAGTGAAGAAAATATCTTCACATATCTCTAAAAAAGTGGCTGACAAGCTAGAGGAGATGTTCAAAAATGATCGTGAAGATTTTGAGAAAAAATGGGATGATATCAAAGTTTTTATTCAATATGGGTCTATCTCTGATGAAAAATTTTACGAAAAAGCTAAAAATTTCTTTTTATTTAAAAACATAGACAACAAATATTTCACATTTGATGAGTATAAATCTCACATTGAAGCTCTTCAAAAAGATAAAAATGATCAATTGATCCATTTATACACTTCTGATTTAGATGCACAACATATTTATATCAATTCTGCTAAGGAGAGAGGGTATGATGTATTGTTAATGGATGGTTTTTTAGACACTCATTTCATTAATTTAGTGGAACAAAAACTTGAAAAATCTCGATTTACAAGAGTTGATGGCAATGTTATTGATAAATTAATTGAGAAAGAGGAGGTTACTGTTTCAAAATTATCTGAATCTGAGACAACTCAACTCAAAGAAGTGTTTGAAAATAGTATTGAAAAAGAGAAATTCACGGTTCAAATTGAGAGTTTAAGTGAAACAGATTTACCTGTTATGATTACTCGTAATGAGTTTATGAGGAGGTATCAGGATATGGAGAAACTATCTGGACAAAAAAGTTTCTATGCACAATTTGATCACTACAATTTAGTGATTAATGGTAACCATGAAATGACAAATAAGATATTAAATGAAAAAGATTCTGAAAAACAAAAGAATCTTACACAACAAATGATAGATTTAGCGTTATTATCTCAGAATATGTTAACGGGAGAAAAATTGAGTGATTTTGTAAAAAGGAGTATCTCGTTATTAAACTAGAACTATTCTGCGAAATATGGTAGAACAAAAAATTAAAGTTGAAATTTGCGCTCCCTCTGTACAATCTGCAATTCATGCAGATATGGCTGGAGCAGACAGAATCGAGTTGTGCCAAAATCTTTTAGAGGGTGGCACAACTCCTTCTTTTGGTGCTATTCAATATTGTGTTGAACACTTATTATTGAAAACCAATGTGTTAATTCGTCCCAGAACAGGAGACTTTTGTTATAACGATGCTGAATTCGAAATTATTAAAAATGACGTTCAACAATGCAAAGAGTTAGGCGTTCACGGGGTTGTTGTTGGGTTTTTGCATCAAGATCTCACTATTGACATTAAAAAAACAAAAGAGATTGTTCAACTTGCATCACCTATGGAAGTTACTTTTCACAGGGCATTTGACATTTGTGCTGATTGGCGAAAAGCATTAGAACAGATCATTGAGGCAGGATGTAGCAGAATTTTAACTTCAGGCACCTACCCTACTGCTTTTGAAGGGATCTCCGTTTTGAAAGAGATGGTTAATCGAGCCGGTGATCGTATTACCATATTAGCAGGGAGTGGGGTAAATCACTCAAATGCTCAAGAGATTGTTTCAAAATGCGGAGTGAAAGAGATTCACTCCTCCTGTACATTACCCGTTTCAACTAAGAAACCACACTTTACTGATGAGAAATATTTAGATTCCTCAAACTACGTTCATAAAGAGAGCAACTTAGATTTAATTAAAAAATTATTATCTTTGCAAATTGATATAAACCCATAAATATTATTAACATGATTCAAAGAATTCAATCCATTTATCTTTTAATTGCAGCAATTATTCCTATAATACTTCTTTTTATACCCATCGGGATATTGGAAAGCACTATGGGTTCTTACTCCTATAATTCTTTCAATGTAAAAATCATTAACACTGATGTTGTGATTATTGGGACTTCATATAATGCACTTTTACTTATTTTGTCTTCCATTTTATCTTTTGCTACTATCTTTTTCTACAAAAAAAGGAAGTTACAAGTTAGAATTATAAATTTTAACATGTTAGCTATATTAGGTGCTCTTTTAAGTATGTTTTATTTATATCCTCAGGTAATATTTCCAAAAAATCCTGTGTTATCAGGAACCATTTTAGATTTCAACTTTGCAATGTTAATTGCCTTATTTACAGCACTTGGTTTATTTTTTGCAAAAAGAGCAATTCTTAAAGATGAAGCATTAGTAAAGAGTACTGAGCGACTTAGATAATTTTAAATAAAATAGAATGATATTATCAGCTCCTCAAATAAGAGAATCCGAAGAGTTTACCATAAAAAATGAGCCAATATTATCTATTGATCTCATGGAGAGAGCTGGGTGTACTTTTACGGAATTATTACTCAGAGATGTCAACATTTTTCATTATAGTGAGATCATAATTTTTTGTGGTCCTGGCAACAATGGAGGTGATGGATTAGTTATAGCCAGATATCTATCTGAGATTGTTCGTGTTAAAGTTGTAATAGCAAATTTTGGAAACCAAAATTCAGCAGAATTTGCCATTAATTTTGAGCGCATTAAAGATAACAATCAAATAACTATAATAAACGCTACTGATTTTATGGACGATTTAATGCAATTGAATCTTCCATTTTCACCTTTAATCATTGATGCCTTATTTGGTATTGGCTTAACGAAACCCCTTAATGGTTCTTATGCTCAGCTAGTTGAATATATCAATTCATTAAATGGATTTGTAATTTCAGTGGATGTTCCCTCTGGTTTATTTATTGACAATCACACACCTACCGAAAATATTTCAGTATTTGCTCATAAAGTTTATACTTTCCAATTCCCAAAACTTGCTTTTTTCATGCCTGAAAATCAAGAAAGGATGGAATCATTTTCAGTAATTGACATCGGATTATTATTTCCTAATTCAATACAATCTGCTACAAAATGTATTGACTTAGAGATGTGTTCGATGTTGATAAATCCACCAAAAAAGTTTGCGCATAAAGGAGAAAAAGGACATGGATTATTAATTGCTGGATCAGCAGTGATGCCTGGTGCGGCCATTCTAGCTGCAACAACAGCAATGCGTGGAGGGCTTGGAAAGTTAACGGTACATGCACCACAGTCTGTTCTAGACAAATTGGCTATTGTCGTTCCTGAAGCGATACACTCCATTGACAAAAATGCTACATGTTACTCTCAATTTGAAGCAGATATTAAAAACTATGATGCTATTGCGATAGGGTCGGGATTAGGGAAAGATAAGGTTAGTGCTTCTGGATCTCATCAATTGTTAGAGATGCTTAACAATCAAAACCCCACAATACCAATGATTATTGATGCAGATGCTCTAAATTTAATAAGTGAAAATCCAGAATGGCTATCTATTTTACCTGCATCAACAATCATTACACCTCATATCAGAGAATTTGAAAGATTAGCAGGATCAGTAAAAAACGATTTTGAAAGAATTGAAAAAGTAAAATCTTTTTCAAAAAAATACAATATTATTGTAATCTTAAAAGGAGCTCATACGATAGTTGCACTGCCCACTGGTGAACTATTTTTCAATATGTCGGGAAATTCTGGTTTAGCAACTGCTGGTTCAGGTGATTTGCTTACTGGCTTACTTTTATCACTATTAGCACAACAATATCCTCCCTATAGTGCAGCTTTATTAAGTGTATTTTTACATGGGATGGCTGCCGATTTAGCCATTGAGGAATTTCATTCTGAAGAGAGTTTGATTGCATCAGATGTTCCTTATTATATTGGAAAAGCATTTAAAAAATTAAAATAAATGAAAAAATACTCATTTTTAATATTCTTATCTGTTTTATTATTAAAAATATATCCTCAAGCATATAAAATAAATGTTGTATCAGATTTATTTGCTGATTCACTTTATTTGCAATCATACAATAAAGAAAAACACTCTTATCAAAATTTTCAATCCCTAAAATATCAAAATAATATTGATTTTCAAGGAAAAGAACCTTTAGCACCAGGAATGTATATCATTCAAAGAGATTCCATTGTTCTTGTTGAAATTTTTGTTTCAGATACTAAAAATCAAAAATTTAAAATTACAATAAAGGATAATCAAATAAAATTTACAGATAGTCCTGAAAATGAAGCTAATCAACTGTATATTAAAAAGATGTTAGATTTTAAATCTCAAATTCAAAAATTAGATGACGAATTTAACGAGCTTAAAAAGAGCAATTTACCTAGCTATATGTTACAACCCTATGTAGATACATTAGTTGCAAAAGTTGAGATCATTCAAAATCAAAAAAAAGATTATCAGTATAATACCATCCAAAAGTACCAGGGTACATTTTTCGCTTCTGTGGTAAAATCTACGTTAGAAATGGCTACGCCACCTAAAGAGTATTACAATAATAAAACCTTATACTATACGTACATTGCTCAACATAATTTTGAGAATTATGTATGGGCTGATGAACGTTTACTTAATTCTCCAATTCCTAATAATAAATTTAAATATTTTGCTCAGGTTATATTACAATTAGATCCAGAAGTAGTAACCCCAATTGTTATAAATATTCTAAATCAAAGTAAAATATCCAAAAACCATTATTATGCTTTCTTTGACTATCTAGAAGTATATTTTGGATCACTCACATCACCTTTCAGAGATGAGTATTTATATATAGAAATGTTAAAAAATGCGCTAACATATCCACAATTAGATGAAGCCAGACGAACACGTTATGAATATGAGCTTGGTGTTATTAATAAAAATTTAAGAGGAACTATTCTCCCAAATTTCCCTCTATTAATGAGCACTGGAGATACAACCTCTTTATATGACATTCAAGCAGATTATTTAATTTTATACTTTCAAAATCCTGATTGTCCATCATGTATTGAACTCAGAAACAAAATGGAGTCGATGGATCATCTAAAAGAAGCACTGAAATCTCAAAAAGTTAAGATAATTACGATCTATTTTGAAGCAGACGATAGAATCTGGAGAAATTATTTAAAAACAAGTGCCAATCCCGCATATTTACATGCTTGGAACTATAATCAAAAGATTGTTCAAGACAATATGTTTGATACAAGAACTATTCCCATGCTAATCCTTGTTGATAAAGAGAAAAAAGTGATCAAAAAAGATTTAATGTCTAATGAAATTGAACAATATATCAAAATGATCAATCCATAATAAATATAATCATATTAAATATGTAACAAAAGATCAATTGGATTACTAATTGAAAAAGACAAAAATTAATTTAACATAAACCACAAAAAAATGAAAAAAATCTTTTTATTATTCGTTGTTGCCCTATTTGGCTTGGGCACAGCTCTTATGGGACAACAATTAACAGATCCCATAAAAAATGATCCAAATGTAAGAATTGGAAAATTATCTAACGGGATGACTTATTACATTCGAGCCAATAAAAAACCAGAAAAACGAGTTGAATTTCGTTTAGCTGTTAATGCTGGATCTATGCAAGAGACTGATGCACAGGTAGGTTTAGCGCACTTTGTAGAGCACATGGCTTTTAATGGTATTGAAGGATATCCTGGCAATACAATGATCAGTGAACTACAAAAAATTGGTGTTTCTTTTGGTGGTGGCATAAACGCTTATACATCATTTGATGAAACTGTTTATGAGATTACTATGCCAACTGAAGATCCTAAAAATGTTGAATTTGGGATGAATATTTTAAAAGGTTGGGCAAATGGCCTCCTTTTAGATGATAAAGAAATAGATCAAGAAAGAGGCATCATTATAGAAGAGTACAGAACTGGATTAGGTGCTTCAGACAGAATGAGAAAAAAATGGTTCCCAGTTGTATTTAATGGATCTCGTTATGCTGATCGTCTTCCTATTGGAACATTAGAAAATCTTCAAACATTCAAATATGAAACCATCAAAGCATTTTACAAAGAATGGTATCGTCCAGATTTACAAGCTATTATTATTGTTGGTGACATTAATGTAGATCAAATTGAAAAAATGATTAAAGAAAAATTTGAATCTATTCCAGCAAGAACTGATGGACAACCTAAAATCATGTATCCAATCCCAGGTAATAAAACTCCTATGGCAGTTGTATGTACTGATCCTGAAGCAGGTGGTAATCAAGTAATGTTATTTAACAAATACGAATATTTCCAAATGAAAACTATTGGTGATTTCAAAAAACAGATGACTCATGAATTGTACAATATGATGTTAGATGCTCGTTTTTCTGAAATGCAACAAGATGCAAAAATTCCATTTATTGGAGCTTCATCTGGTTATAGTAACTTTATTGGACATTGTGATGCATACTCAAGTTCTGCAACAGCTAAAGAGAACCGTATTGAAGAATCATTAGAAACTATCTTAAAAGAGAACTATAGAGTTCTAAAATATGGATTTTTAGAAACTGAATTTAAACGTGCTAAAGAAGAGATGTTAAATAATTATGAAGTTGCTGCTAATGAAGCAGATAAAACTGAATCATACAAATTTGCTTCTGATTATATTGAACATTTTTTAAGACAAGCTCCAATTCCAGGAGCAAAAAGAGAATTTAATTTTGCAAAAAAATATTTACAAGAGATCACTTTAGAAGAAGTGAATAATCTTGCAAAAACTTGGATTACTAAAGAAAATTTGGTAGCAGTTGTTTTAGCTCCTCAAAAAGATGGAATTAAGATTCCAACTGAAGCAAAAGTTTTAGAGATTATCAATAATCCAGCATTAGAAAATGTAACGCCATACGTTGATACATACAAAGAACAAGAACTTGTTGATGTTACAAAATTAGTTCCTGGAAAAGTTACTTCTATTGTTGAATTGACTGAAGTTGGGGCTAAAGAATACACTCTTTCTAATGGTATTAAAGTGATTTTAAAGCAAACAAACTTTAAAAATGATGAAATCTTATTCAGAGCAAAAAGTAAAGGTGGTATGAGTTTATACTCTGTTGAAGATTTACCATCTATCCATTTTGCAACTCAGTTTGTTGATAGAGCGGGTATTGGTGAGTTAAATTTCACTTCCTTAGAGAAAAAAATGAAAGGGAAAAAAGTGGGTTTAACACCAAGTATTGGTTTTGAAAGTGAAGGATTTGATGGATCTTCTACACCTAAAGATTTAGAGTTTTTCTTTCAATATTTGAATGCATTTTTTACCAACCCTAGATTTGACCCATCTGTTAGAGAATTAGTTATTTCTGAAACTTTAGAGCAATTAAAAACCATCAAAGCTATGCCTATGTATCGTTTTATTGGTGAATTACTCAATGTAATGACTCAAAATGATCCATATCAAATGAATATGTTATCTATGAGTGAAGAGTTTGTAAATCAAGCAAATTATGAAAGAGCTTTTGCCATTTATAAAGAGCGTTTCCAAAATCCTGCTGATTTTACTTTTACATTTGTGGGTAATTTTGATGAAACTCAAATGATTAAATATCTAGAATTATATTTAGGATCTCTAAAAACTACAAACCAAAAAGAGAACTTTAATGCAACCGTTGATAAAGGATTCCCTCAAAAAAGCGTAAGACAAAATGTATATGTTGGTACTGAACAACAAAGTTTTGTGGGTATTGCACTTTCTAAACCAATCCCTTATTCTGCTGAAAATACAATGATTGTAAACCAAATTTCTGAAGCATTACAAATTGAACTTATCGAAGTAATCCGTGAAGAGATGAGTGGCGTTTATTCTCCAATGTTACAAATGGAAGCATCTAAATACCCTGAATCTGAATATATGACATTTGTAATGTTTGGTTGCAGCCCTGATAATACTGACAACCTTTCTAAAGCTGTAATGGATATCCTTAAAAAATTCCAAAAAAATGGCCCAAAAGCAGAAACTTTAGAAAAAGTAAAACAACAAATGATTAAAAATCGTCAAACTGCTTTGGAAAAAAATAATTTCTGGTTAAACTATATTTCAAATCGTACTTTTAATGATGATTTATTAAATACAATTAATAACTACGAACAAAGCGTTAATAACGTAACAAATAAAGATATCGTTACATTCATGAAAAAATATGTTGACTTAAAACATACCGTTAGAATTGACATGTATCCTGAATCAATGAAAAAATAAATTTTATATACATACGTTACTAAAGAGCAGAACAAACGTTCTGCTCTTTTTAAATTAAATAGAACAGCATGAAAAAAAAGGTTTTAGTTACTGGTGGTACTGGCTATATTGGATCACATACCGTCGTTGAGCTTATTCAAAAGGGATATGAAGTTATTATTGCTGACAACCTTTCAAACTCCTTTGAATGGATTGTAGATCGGATAGAATCTATTACAAACGTGAAACCAATTTTTCATAAAGTTGAACTCACAAATTTAAAAGATGTTGAAACTCTATTTTCACAATATCCTGACATTTCAGGTGTAATTCATTTTGCAGCTTTAAAAGCAGTTGGGGAATCAGTATTAAAACCATTATACTACTACCAAAACAACATAGTATCTTTATTGAATCTACTAGATACTATGGAAAAACATTCTGTTTCAAATATAGTTTTCTCTTCTTCTTGTACAGTTTATGGTCAACCCACTAACCTCCCAGTTACCGAAGAATCACCCATTTTGCCCGCAAACTCCCCATATGGTTATACAAAACAAGTTTCAGAAAAAATAATTCAAGATCAAACCTATTGTACTAAACTAAAAGCAATTTTTTTGAGATATTTTAATCCTATCGGAGCACATGATACTGCTTTAATTGGTGAACTGCCTTTAGGTATTCCCAATAATCTGATCCCATTCATTACTCAAACTGCGATCAAAAAAAGAGAGATTTTAAATGTTTTTGGAAATGATTATCATACAACAGATGGTACATGTATAAGGGATTATATTCACGTTGTTGACTTAGCCAAAGCACACATTTCTGCGCTTGAGAGATTAAATGAAACTGACCCTTCACAAAAGGTTGAAATTTTTAATATTGGCACAGGAAACGGCTTTTCTGTACTGGAGGTAATCAAAAGTTTTGAAAAAGTTTCTGGTGTTGATCTAAATTATAGATTTGCTCCTCGAAGAGAGGGTGATATCGAGAAAATATGGGCTGATACAAATCGTGCAACCCATGTTTTAGGATGGAAAGCAGAAAAAACACTTGATGATATGTTGTATTCAGCTTGGAAATGGGAGCAAAAAATTCAGGATTTATAAAATTTTTGTTTGTTTTTAGGAAAAGATATGGTAAATTTTGTACCGTAATCAATTTCACTTTCCACTTTTAGTGTTCCCTTATTTAATTTTACAAAATCTTTTACCATATATAGACCTAAACCAGTTCCTGGCTCGTTGTTTGTACCTCTGCATGTAAAATGCTCATCTTTATCAAATATTTTTTCAATGATTTCAGATGACATACCTATACCTGTATCTTGAATTGTAATATGCACAAATTCTGATGATTCCTCTGAACTTATCGTAATTTCACCCCCAGGTTTTGTAAATTTTATCGAGTTGGCTATTAAATTTCTAAAAATATTACTCACGGTTATTTCATCAACAAACATGAATGTATTTGGTGGAATATGGCAAAAAACTTTCAGATTTTTTTCTTGTAAATTCATCATTAATAATGAAATAGTTTTATCAATTACCATCTGCAAATCTACACTTTCAACAAATAATGCGATATCATAACTTTGAATTTTAGTCCATTCAAGAATGTTTTGAATCAAGGTTAAAGTATTTTTGGTGCTTAAACTAATGGTTGAAACTAATGATTTAAACCCTGAACTATTGGGATCAATATAATTTCCTGACAATCCATCTAGCAACATTGTTATTGATGTGAGAGGAGATCTTATGTCATGAGCTAAAATTGAATATAATCTATCTCTGGTTTTTTGAAATTTAATAATTGTTTGTTTTGCTTCTGATAACTCGAGGTGATTTTTTACACGCATGATTAATTCATCACCATTAAAAGGTTTTGTGATGTAATCAACTGCACCTGCATGAAAACCTTCAATAATATCCTTTGTTTGAGTTTTAGCCGTTAAAAAAATGATGGGAATATCCTTATATTTTTCGTCACTTTTGATTTTTTTAGTAGTTTCAAAACCATCCATTTGTGGCATTAAAACATCCATTATAATTAAGTCTATTTGTAAGTTTTGCAATATATTTAATGCCTCAAAACCATTTATGGCATATTCAATATTATAATTCTGATCTTTCAGAAAAGAACTCACTACTTTAAAATTTATTTGATTATCATCTACTACAAGAATATTTTTCTTATTTGTCATATTTAATAAATTTTAAATTAATATTACATTACTTACTTTCATCAAATATCTCAAGATTAGACAATTGACTCCCATCAATATCAAACCTTATAAAGGTGAGACGTGTATGGATTCCATATCTACCCGCTGAACCAGGATTGATAAACAAAAATCCGTATTGAGGATCATGTTGCACTTGTAAAATATGTGAGTGACCCGCCACCACAATAGAGGGTTGATGTTGTTTAAATTGAGCAAGGGTATCGCTATAATATTTCCCCGGTTTTCCAACAATATGTTTTAAAAACACTTTATGCTCCTCACAATCAAACACTTCAACTTCTTTACAAGTGGCTCTTACATCCCATCCATCACAATTGCCATATACAGCTCTCACTTTTGTAATCGCTTCAAGTTCTATCAATATGTCACTAGACATCATATCCCCTGCATGCCAAATTTCATGACAATCTTTAAAAAACTCAAACAATTTTGGATGAGAATACCCATGAGTATCAGATAGAATACCAATTTTTAACATATAATGAAATAGTTTAAGAAATTCTTTGTTTTACCACTTCAAAAAGAACAATTCCTGTGGCAACAGAAACATTCAATGAGTCTATGGTACCGACCATCGGAATTCTCACAGAATCATTACACTCTCTCAAATAATCCCAAGCAATACCTTCATACTCATTGCCCATAATAAAAGCAACAGGATCGAGATACGATTTTTGATAATGGTATTGTTTTGCCTTTTCAGTAACCCCAATCACTTCCAAGCCAGATTGTTTCAAGTAATTGATCACTTCCACCAAATTGGAGTGTCTGCAAATAGGAATTTTATACAAAGCTCCACACGAACTTTTAACTGCATCTTCATTCAGTTGAGCTCCTCCATTTAAAGGAAGAACGATAGCATGAACGCCCGCACACTCTGCAGATCTCGCAATAGCACCCACATTTCTAACATCTGTAATTTTATCTAAAATGAGAACAAAAGGCGTTTTTCCATCCTCAAAAATAGTAGGTAATACATCAAAAATGCTTTGATATTCAATGGAAGAGATAAAAGCAACCACCCCTTGATGATTTCCACGCACTAATCGATTCAGCTTTTCGATGGGAACATACTGAAATGGTATTTTATTTTGACGAATAATAAAAAATAATTCTTTAAACAAATCTCCTTTTAATCCCTTTTGGATTAACACTTTATCAATTGTCTTTTGACTCTCTATCGCCTCAAAAATCGGGCGAAAACCATATATGATACTATCTTCCATTTTTTCTTTATAATTACTGTTGCAAATGTACAATTTTTTTACGAACACAATATACAGATTCAAAAAGTTGTTTATATTTGCCAATCCGTTTATAATAGAATTAAAATTCAATACTTAAACCATTCCATAATGAAAAATCAAGTTTCAAAGCTAAAAACACCATTCATTAATGGCTCACTTTTTAGAAATTTAATGATCACTTTTCTCTTTTCAGGGCTCTCTCCTATCTATGCACAACAAAGTTGGTCACTTGAAAATTGCATCAACTACGCTGCCCAAAATAGTTTTACAGTGAAGCAGAAATTGATAGAGATTCAATCCAAAACGATACAGTATGACAACACAAAAATGAGCATTGCTCCCTCTATATCGGCTTCTGTTGGGCAAAATTTAGATTTTGGTAGATCTCAAGTAGCATCCTCTTTGATCATTAGTGGAAATCAAACATCAACCTCTTTTGGGGTAGGGCTAAACATGTCACTTTTTGAAGGATTTCGCACTTATCATAGACTTAAATCGAATCAATTGGATATTCAAACCACATTGTATGAACTAGAGCAAGCACGTGAGAATGTTGAGATCAATGTTATGGCGTTCTATCTTCAAATATTGCTTAATAAAGAGATTTTAGAGGTGGCCAAGGTACAAGAGAAGATCTCAATTGAGATGGTTAAAAAAACGGAGATTTTAGTTCAAAATGGGAAAAGTTCTGATGCTGAACTATATATTGCAAAATCTACTTTGGCAAATGATCGTTATGCGGTAGTAGAAGCAGAGAACAATCTAAAACTTTCTAAGATAGATTTAGCACAACTTATGAACTACCCAGATGTATATAGTTTTGACATTCAATATGATGTAAAAGACCAGTTGATCAGTGAAGTGCTTAACAAATCGCTAGATGTGAATGCGATTATAAACAATTCCATGCAAAATCGTCCCGCTTTGAAAGCTGCATTTTCACGGATAGAACAAACAAAAAGGGAGATCAAGATTGCGCAATCTACCTGGTATCCCTCATTGAGTTTATTTGCCAATTATGGCACGGGATACAACTACATGTTCACTCCAAATCCGCTTTATCCTAATGTTCCATTCAATGATCAATTCTCATCAAACTCTCGTCAAGTGGTGGGTGTATCTTTAAGTATTCCCATTTTCGACAGGTTATCTACGCATTACAATGTCAAATTAGCCAAATTAAATGTACAGAGTCAGGAATTGCAATTAGATGAAAATAAGAGAAATTTAACGAAAGAGATCCAGCAAGCTTACACCGCAGCAATCTCTTCCAAAGAGCGCTATCTATCCGCGTTAGAAGCTTATGAGTCTTCAAAAATTGCATTTGATTATGAACAGATTCGATACGATGCTGGTTCATCAACCCAATATGAATTCGATGACGCCAAGAACAAATATTTAAAAGCAGAATCCCAAGTGATCCAAGCCAAATTTGACTTTCTCTTCCGCATGAAGATTTTGGATTTTTA
>JBLJBB010000025.1:0-9835 GCA_047638115.1 Bacteroidales bacterium
AATGGAGCGCCAGCGGAATGGAGTACGGGAGCGAAGCGAACCCCGGAACAAGCCCGACGGCGTGGGTGGCTTGTGGGTAGGGAAAGCCGGAACGCCCAAATTCTTAACCTTTTTTTAACTAAAAAAAATTGGTTTTTATAAAAAAGTTTTGCTATATTTGCAGATTAATCATTTTTAAACATGAAAAATGTAATTACTCTTATCACTCTATTTACTGCATTGCTCATTATCAATATATTGGGGTTTGCACAATCCTCAATTGTGATCCTACATACCAATGATACACACAGTCAAATTGACCCTTTTATGAGTAAATCTTCAGGGGAAGTGGGCGGTGTTTTAAGAAGATACAATTTTATTACCGATGTTAGGTCAAAAAACCCTCATGTTCTCCTTTTAGATGCTGGCGATTTCTCCCAAGGAACGCCATTTTACAACTTTTTTAAAGGGGAAACAGAAATCACCCTGATGAATATGATGGGGTATGATGTGGTTACACTAGGAAATCATGAATTTGATAACGGAAGCGCCATGCTTGCTAAACAACTCAAAAAAGCTGATTTTAAAGTGGTGTGCGCCAATTATAATTTCAAAAATAAAAAACTCAGAAAAATTGTTAAACCTTATAACATAATCACTTACGATTCAATCAGGATTGGCATTTTTGGACTAACCACAGATCTCAAAGGACTGGTATCTCCCAAAACTGAAAAAGAGCTCACCTTTCTCGATCCTGTGGAAACTGCAAAAAAAATAGTACAAATTTTGAAAGATAAAGAGCATTGTGATATTATCATTTGCTTGTCTCACTTAGGATTAGATCAAATCAGAAAAAATGATGTATCGGACAAAATGCTTGCAGAGCAGGTGGTGGGCATCGATTTTATCATTGGGGGACACTCCCACGATTATTTAGAAACGCCATTAATAATCAACAATATACAAATATTTCAAACCGGTGCTAAAGGCGCTTTTATAGGAAAAATTGAACTTAAAACAAAATAAATATCAGAGATGGGTTATATCGAATTTGACAAAGAAAAACTAGTAAATATCAATTTCTCTAAATCCAAAGAGATACTGAGATGTAGTAGAACGGGTTCATTTGCAACCACTTCATTGCTGGGACTCAATACACGAAAGTATCATGGATTATTCATTGTACCTCAAGATCAAATAGATGGAGAAAGACACGTTTTGGTATCGAATCTCAATGAAACCCTGATCATTAATGGAATGGAGTTTCATTTAGGGATCCATCAGTTTAAGGGAGGAGTTATTTTTCCAAAAGGGAATAAATATCTGGAACATTTTAGTGCAGATATTTTACCTACCTACTCCTATTGTGTGGGTAAGTTTCACTTTACTAAAGAGTTATTATTTTTATCGAATGAAGATCGTCTAATCATCAAATACTCCATTCCTGAAAAATTTGAAACTGCTTCTTTACAATTTGAACCTCTTTTAGCTTTCAGACAAATCCATAGATTAACTGTTGCTAACCAGTTTGCCAGTAAAGAGTTTGAATCTGTTTCAAATGGAGTGAAATTTTGCATGTACAAAGATTATACACCAGTTTATATGCAATCTTCCTCCGAAATTGATTATAAACACCAACCCGATTGGCACTACGATTTTGAATATGAAGAGGAGCTAAAACGAGGATATGATGGCTTAGAAGATCTCTTTAATCCAGGAAAAATAACGGTAGAAATTAAAAATAAGGAGATCTATTTTACTATTGGAACGGAACCTATCAATCCAAAGGAGATTGAGAAACTTTTTAAACATGAATTAGAAAAAAGAACTACAAGATCATCATTTTTTAATTGTTTAATTAATGCTGGAGAGCAGTTTATCGTAAAAAGGGGTGGCAAAACTCAAATTGTTGCGGGTTACCCTTGGTTTGGTAGATGGGGAAGAGATACCTTTATCGCTCTTCCTGGTTTAACTTTGGCTTTAAATAAACCCAAACTCTGTAAAGAGATCATGGATGACATGCTCTCAGAAATGAAAAATGGCTTGTTTCCCAATATTGGGGAAGGGGAAAAAGCATCCTACAACTCAGTAGATGCACCTTTATGGTTTATAAGAACCCTTCAACAATATGCGGAGTACACGCATTCTAAGAAAGATATTTGGAAAGAGTATGGAACCGTTTTAAAATCGATTTTAAAAGCATACAAAAGCGGTTCAATGTATAACATCAAAATGGAAACGAATGGATTGATTTACGCTGGTGGTCCAGATATTGCTTTAACTTGGATGGATGCTGTGGTGAATGGGGTTCCTGTAACTCCTAGAACAGGATATCAGGTGGAAATCAATGGATTATGGTATAATGGAATCCAATTTTGTCTCGATTTAGCGAGATATGCTAAAGATGAAATTTTTATTGATGAATGGGAAGAACTTGCGAAAGAGTTCCCAGCCGTTTTTAAAGAAACATTCTGGTCCAAAGAGATGGGATATCTTGCAGATTATGTTAATGGATCATATAGAAACTTCCAGGTTCGCCCCAACATGGTGATTGTAACCTCACTCCCTTATTGTCCGATCAGTGAAAAAATCAAACAGTTGATCTTAAAAAAAGCGATGGAGGAGTTGTTAACCGACAAAGGGTTGCGCACTTTATCACCACAAGATCCTGAATATAAAGGTTTTTACAAAGGAAACCAAGCAGAACGTGATTCTGCATACCATCAAGGGACAAACTGGCCATGGTTACTTGGCCCTTTTGCTGAAGGGTTATTGGCCGTGTATCAAAAAGGGGCAATCCCTTATCTTGAGAAAATATTGTACAATTTTGATACCTGTATGAAAGATTACGGGATCTCCACGATTGCGGAAATAACAGACGGAAATCCTCCTTACAGACCAAATGGGTGTATATCACAAGCTTGGAGTGTTGCCGCACTGTTACAAATTAAATGGATCATTGACCGTGAAAAAGAGAATATAAAAGATCATCATAAAGAGAAAGAAAAAGAAAAACGAAAGAAGAAAGATTCACATAAAGATTATTTGTAACCTAATATAAACTATATAAATTACTATCTATGAAAGTATTAATGTTTGGATGGGAATTTCCACCTCATATAGCCGGGGGATTAGGTACCGCTTGTTATGGATTAACGAAAGGGCTTTCAAAAAATGATGTTGAAGTACTTTTTGTGATGCCGAAAGCATCCAATGATGAGGATCAAAGTTTTGTTAGAATCATCAATGCCAGTGATGTGGATGTTGACCCAAGAAATGTACATTTACAAGCATTTGAAAATCAAGTATCTTTTATTGAAGTAAACTCCCAATTGGTTCCCTATATTGGTCTAAATGAGTATTATAAAATTGTAGATCAGTTAGATAGTGGTGTTTTTGAATATAGGGAACAAGGAGAGAAAAGAAAATACTCCTTTACAGGAAAATATACTGAAAACCTGATGAAAGAGGTGGAAGAGTATGCCCTGGTAGCAGCAGAGATCGCTTCTCAATACGATTTTGATATCATTCATGCCCACGATTGGTTAACCTACAAAGCTGGAATCGCAGCGAAAAAAATCTCCGGAAAACCTTTGGTAGTGCACATGCACGCCACTGAATTTGACAGATCCGGAGAAAACAATTTAAACTCCATTGTGTATGGCCTGGAAAAATATGGAATGAGTGAAGCGGACGCTGTTTGTGCTGTTAGTGATCTAACCAGAAAGATAGTGATCGAAAAATATAATATCCCTGCAGAAAAAGTGTATACTCTTCACAATGCTGTTGAACCCAATGAAAAGAAAATTGTTCGCGAAAAATTTGTGGATGAAAAAATTGTTACTTTTCTAGGGAGAGTTACCTTTCAAAAAGGTCCTGAGTATTTTATTGAGAGTGCCAAAAAGGTACTTGAAAAGGATCCCAATGTAAGGTTTGTTTTAGCTGGTGATGGGGATTTGATGCCTAAAATCATTGAACATGTTGCTGAACTTGGGATCTCCGACAGATTTCATTTTACTGGATTTTTAAGAGGTGCTGAGATTGACCAGATGTTTGGGATGAGTGATGTATATGTGATGCCCTCCATCTCAGAACCGTTTGGAATCTCTCCGCTTGAAGCTATGAGAGCGTACGTTCCCGTGGTGATCTCTAAACAGTCAGGCGTAGCCGAAGTGTTGACCCATGCTATAAAAATCGACTTTTGGGACGTAGACGCCATGGCAGACGCCATTTACGGAATTCTTCACTACCCTGCCTTAGCTTCTTTCTTCTCTGAAAAAGGAAAAGAGGATGTGGATAACCTTAAATGGGAACATGTAGCCGCTAAATTGAAGAGTATTTATCAAATATTGTTACAACATTAAATCAAAATATTATGCGTAAGATTTGTATCCATTTTCAAGTAATCCAACCGCATTTACTGCGAACGTATCGGTTTTTTGACATCAACCAAAAGCATAACTACTTTGATGAATATCAAAATAATTATCTGATAAACCGTATTGCTAATCGTTGTTATACTCCTGCAAATCAAATGATGCTGGAATTGATAAACCGGTTTAAAGAGACACTCTTTTTCAGTTTTAGCATCTCAGGAAGTACCATCCGCTTGTTTCAGGAGTATTGTCCAGAGGTGTTAGACAGTTTTAAAGATCTTGTGGATACAGGAAATGTTGAGATTACAGGGAGCACTTTTACGCATAGTTTAGCCGCACTCAATAACAAAACTTCATTTTTGGAACAAGTACAATTGCAAGAGAAACTCCTTTATGAAGTTTATGAAGTAAAACCCACCACTTTTTGCAATACTGAGATCATCTACTCTGATGAGATTGGGGAATGGTTGTATGAAGCGGGCTACAAAGTAGTTTTAACCGAGGGCGCCAAACATTTGTTAGGTTGGAAAAGTCCAAGTTATCTCTATTGTAATCCTTACGAAACAGACCTAAAACTACTGCTTCGCAATTATCAGTTGTGTGATGATGTTTCATTACGTTTCAATGATATGGGTTGGGATCAATATCCTCTAACCTCTGAAAAATTTATCAGTTTTATTGATGGGATCCCTCAGGATGCCCCTTTTGTAAATCTTTTTTGGGATTACGAAACAATGGGCGTAATTCAACCTAAAGAGACAGGTATTTTTGAATTCTTTAAAGCATTTTTTGAAAATCTATGCACTCAAGATCGTTTTCAATTGATCACTCCAAGTTCAACTATTGAAGCTACAGAACCCGCTTCTACTCTTCACGCTCCTTGGGCTATTTCATGCTCCGGAGATGAGAAAGATACCAACGAATGGCTTGGAAATGAACTACAACATGAAGCTTTTGAGCAATTATTCAAATTGGAACCATTATATTTGAATTCAAATAACCAGGAAGCAAAGTTAGCATGGTTACGACTTCAAAACGCATTCCATTACAATTTTATGAGCACAAAATGGTTCCCAAAACAAGCTGTAAAAAGAATTTTTGATGTTTATTCTTCCCCTTATCAGGCATTTATCAACTACATGAATGTTTTAAATGATGTAAAAATTCAACTAGAAAATTCACAAATCGAACCTGAAACAATAAAACCAAAAACTATAAAAATTTAATTTTTTATCTATCCATACTTTATGAGCTCAATTAAACCGTCAATTCCTAAAGGGACACGCGATTTTACCCCTTTAGAGATGATCAAACGCAATTACATATTCAACACCATCAGAAGTGTGTTTGAAAAATATGCCTTTTTACCCATTGAAACCCCCACTATGGAGAACCTTTCTTCTCTAATGGGTAAATATGGAGAAGAGGGAGATCGTTTATTGTTCAAAGTTTTAAATTCTGGCGATTTTCTCTCAGGCGTAGACTTTTCTAATAAAACTGCCAATCAACTGGCTCCACAAATTTGTGAAAAAGGGTTACGTTACGACCTTACCGTCCCTTTTGCCCGATTCGTGGTTCAACATCAAAATGAACTAACATTCCCTTTTAAGAGATATCAGATGCAACCCGTTTGGAGGGCTGACAGACCTCAAAAGGGGCGTTATAGAGAGTTTTATCAATGTGATGTAGATGTTATAGGTTCCAATTCTCTGATCAACGAAGTGGAATTGATCCAGATTACCCACGAAATATTCCAAAAACTGGGAATCAATATCGTGGTGAAGATTAATAACAGAAAAATTTTATCCGGAATAGCAGAAGTGGTTGGTCAACCCGATAAAATCACAGATATCTGTGTTGCCATTGATAAAATAGATAAGATTGGCAAAGAGAAAGTGTGTGAAGAACTACTCAGCAGAGATATTCCACAAGAGGCAATCACCAAAATTGAACCATTTTTTGATTTCTCTGGTGATAACCAAACAAAAATTGATTTTCTTAAACAATTTTTTGCTTCTAGTGAGATTGGAATTAAAGGAGTGGAAGAGATTAAAGCAATTCTGAACTATTGTAAAGCATTATCAATCAACGAACCAGAACTGGATATCACATTGGCAAGAGGGTTGAACTATTATACAGGAGCGATCTTTGAAGTGAAAACAACTGATGTTGCTATGGGAAGTATCTCTGGTGGTGGAAGATATGACGATTTAACAGGAATTTTTGGTCTCAAAAATATGTCAGGAGTTGGGATCTCCTATGGAGCTGAAAGAATTTATGATGTTTTAGAAGAACTTCAACTATTCCCTTCAGAACTAGGCGCACCCATCAAAATCATCTTTTTAAATTTTGGGGAGAAAGAGGAGATGTATGCTTTACAAGCACTTCAAATGTTAAGAAAACATGGAGTTGCCGCAGAAATATTCCCTGATAGAGCAAAAATTGGGAAACAAATGAATTATGCTAACGCTAAAGGGATCCCTTTTGTGGTTATGGCAGGCGAAAATGAGATGAACGAAAACATGTTCACCTTAAAAAACATGGAAACCGGCGAACAATCTAAGGTGACTATCGAACATTTAATTACAGAATTTACAAAATAATACACAACATTATCAAATGAAAACAGCACTTATTTCTGGAATCACAGGACAAGACGGGAGTTATTTAACCGAACTACTGCTCGAAAAAGGGTACAATGTTCATGGAATTATCCGAAGATCCAGCTCTTTTAATACTTTTAGAATCGATCATTTGTACAACAATCCGGATCTTCTTGATAAAAGATTATTTTTACATTTTGGAGATCTCACCGATTCCAGTAACTTGAACCGACTTGTGGAGAAAATCAATCCAGATGAAATTTATAATTTAGGGGCACAGAGTCACGTGCAGGTAAGCTTTGAAGTACCTGAATATACCGCTGAAGTGGATGGAATCGGAACACTCCGATTTTTGGATGCCATCAAGGAAACGGGAGTGAATACGCGCTTTTATCAAGCTTCTACTTCTGAACTTTTTGGATTAGCGCAAGAGATTCCTCAAAATGAAAAAACTCCTTTTTATCCCAGAAGCCCTTATGCAGTAGCAAAATTGTATGCTTACTGGATGGTGGTAAACTATAGAGAGGCCTACAATCTTTTTGCTTGTAACGGAATCCTTTTCAACCATGAAAGTGAAAGACGTGGAAAAACATTTGTTACCAGAAAAATCAGTGTAGGTGTTTCAAAAATCATGACTGGACAGCTTGACATGTTGCTATTAGGAAATCTTGATGCCAAAAGGGACTGGGGCTATGCTCCTGAGTACGTGGAAGGTATGTGGAAAATGCTCCAAATTGATACTCCTCAGGATTTTGTTTTAGCTACCAATGAAACACATACGGTTCGCGAATTTGTAGAGGAAGCGTTTAAAGTGTTGGGAGAAGAGATCGTTTGGGAAGGTACTGGAAAAGAGGAAATTGGAATTTTAAAATCGATTGGAAAACCTGTAGTGGGGATCAATCCAAGATACTATAGACCAACAGAGGTGGAACTTTTACTTGGTGATTATTCAAAAGCAAAACAGATATTAGGTTGGGAACCGAAAACCACTTTTCAAGAATTGGTAAAAATTATGGTTTTAACTGACTATCATAAAGCAAACTCATCTACAACAATTTACTAATCAACAAGTTTATGGATCTCCATTCAAAAATTTATATTGCTGGTCACTTGGGAATGGTTGGGTCTGCCATAGTAAGGCAACTCCGAAAGCAAGGGTACTCAAATCTAATTTATAAAAGTTTCAGCGAACTTGACTTAACAAATCAAGCGCAGACTGATCAATTTTTTGAGTCTGAAAAACCAGAATATGTTTTTTTAGCTGCGGCTAAAGTGGGGGGAATCGTTGCAAACAATACATACAGAGCAGAGTTTATTTATCAGAATCTGATGATTCAAAATAATGTGATCCATGCCGCATATAAGCACCATGTGAAGAAGTTGTTGTTTCTAGGAAGTAGCTGTATTTACCCTAAAGATGCTCCACAACCCATTAAAGAGAACTCCTTATTAACCAATGTTTTAGAATCCACTAATGAGCCCTATGCGATTGCCAAAATTGCTGGGATCAAAATGTGTGAAAGCTATTATCGACAATACGGTTCAGATTTCATCTCCATCATGCCCACCAATCTTTATGGTTCCAATGACAATTACGACTTAGAGAAATCACATGTTTTGCCTGCTCTTATTCGCAAAATGCACTTAGGAAAACTGCTCTTTCATAATAAATGGGCAGATATTAAAAATGATCTCAACCGCTACCCTATCGAAAAAATTGATGGGAATGCTACAGATGAGCAAATTACAGCAATTTTAAACAAATATGGCATTACGGACAAATCGGTCACTCTTTGGGGAACGGGCAAGGTATATCGTGAATTTTTGCATGTAGATGATATGGCTAAAGCCACCGTTCACATCATGCAACACGTTTCTGCGCAACATTTATATGGTGAATTTAAAGAAACCCACATCAATATTGGCACGGGCATCGATTTGACCATCAAAGAATTAGCTGAATTAGTTCAGGATATGTTGGCTTACCCTGGAGCGCTCCATTGGGATCACACCAAACCAGACGGGACCTATAAAAAGCAATTAGATATCACCCTTTTACAAAAGATTGGATTCATACCTTCAATAACATTAGAAAAAGGGATAGAATCTGTTTATAGAAATTATGTGTGTTATCAATGAAAAAATTGATACAATATTTTCTTATATTTCTGGGAACCATTAGTTTAGGATTTGGTATTTTAGGAATATTTATACCAGGTTTACCCACCACTCCATTTTTGTTACTAACGGCATCTTTGTATTTAAAAAGCTCCCAAAAATTGTATCAAAAACTGATTGCAAATAAATATTTAGGAAAATATATTATCAGATTCAATGAAGAGAAAGGGATCACCAAAATCGGGAAGATCTACTCCATTTCCATAATGTGGCTCATGATCACCTTATCGGTACTCTTTCTTATTGAGACACTTATCCTAAAAATTGTAGTCATTACAGTCGGAATAATTGGCACAATAGTAATGGGATTTCTTCTTAAAACGATAAAATAAAGTTATTGGTTTTTAAGATGTTAAGAGGTTAAGGGTTAAAAGGTTAAGGATTTCTTCATTATTCATTATTCATTATTCACTATTCATTATTCACTTATTTTGGGCATTCCGGCTCGCTTCGCTCGCCGTCGGTCTCCGGCCTGTACTCCTCGTTTCGCTGCCAAGTGTTGCAACGGCCGTGCAGGAGCTTCCTTCGGTCGCTCTGCCCGTCACGTGCACCACTAAGCAGCTCAACTTGCGGGGTACTTGGCCTTCGCCCTAATGCAAGAAGCTCTCAGTTATCATCCTTCAGCTATCAGTTTTTGCAATTTGTTGATTTAGTGAATGTTGTCCGTTGTCTGTAGTCCGTTGTCTGTAGTCCGTTGTC
>JBLJBB010000026.1:0-7765 GCA_047638115.1 Bacteroidales bacterium
GTGAATTTACTTTAAAGTTATTGTTTGCTTGAGCAAAGCCAAAGGGGAATGCCCAAAAAAAAGGCACCCTTATGAGTACCTTTTAAATTTTAAAATTATATGTTAGGATTATTTCTTTACAAATTTCTTAGTAATTATTCCTTTTTCACTTTCAAAACGAATGATGTAAATTCCCACAGCAAAATCAGATACATCAATGGAAAAGTGTTCAGATTGTACAGAAATTACTTTCATTAATTTACCATATATGTCGAATACTTTACATTCTTTTACATATAGTTGATCAGATTTTATCTTCAATTCAATAAATGAAGTTGCTGGATTTGGGGATATTGTAACATAGTGTGACCATTGGTTCTCATCAATTCCTACAGTAGCAAATGTGGTAGTTGGAGTAAATAGACTCTCATCCTCTGTACAAATAGCTTTAACTCTAACCATATAAGAAGAGTTGTTTTGTAATCCAGACATTGTAAATGTTGGAGTTACTGATGTTGATGATGTCCAATTTGTAGCTGAAGTTAATTTGTAATCCACCTGCCATGACGTTTCAGAACCTCCAGGTGTCCAGGTTGCTGTTGCAGATGACCCTGTAATCATAGAAACTTGTAAATTAGTTGGTGCTGGACAAGTAATTGTGGTTGCGGTAATGGATACATCATCAATGGCCCATCCGATATATTCATGATCCCCATCAATAACCCAAGCAACATAGTTCACACCACCCGTCAAGGAAAGCAAAACATTTGCAGTTTCTGGTCCAATTAAACCACCACCTTGTGTATATGTATAAGGTTGATCAACCCAATTTATCAGATCGTTACTGGTTTGTATTTTTAATGTTGTAATCCCATCTTCATCTAAATAAAGTTGCTCGAATGTGAGGGTTGCATAAGGAACTCCTGTAAAATCTATAGCAGGAGAAATTAATCTGGAAATTCCATTTCCCATCATCATTTCTGTGACCATACCATTTCCATTAAAACCAATTTCACTTAGATCAAAAATTGACCACACATTTGAACCTATAGATCCTGAAATTGATTGATCCCAGCAAGCAGGGACTGAATTTCCTGTAAAAGATTCTGTATAAGGTAAAGTCATGGAAGCACATTGTGTAGATTCAGTTAAAATAGAAGACCAATAGCTGGTATCTCCAACTCCACAAATAGCTCTTACATAAAAATCGTATGTAGTTGCTGCTGTTAATCCAGAAATATTAAAAGTGGTGGTTGTCGCATCTAGATATGTTCCTGTTCCATGTGTAAATCCAGTTGGTCCATATTCAATTTGCCACTCGGTTGCTGATCCGTTTTCTGTCCATGAAAGATCTAAAGAATTTAAAGTTATATTAGAGGCAACTAATGCAGTAGGTTTTATACAAGAATTAAAAGGTAAGACTTGAAAATTATCAATATGTAAATCATTGTCGAATACATAATTATCATCATATTCATAAGCATAAAATGCAAATCTTACTACTCCAGAATAAGGAGCCATAGCTACGGAATCAAAAAGAGGAATAGATTGAGTTTGAAGTGTATTGTTAATAGAACTAAATGGTGTACCTGAAGTGTTATTCCACTCTTGTAAAATACCATTTGAATTCCATGTTTGTCCATTATCTGTAGAAATGAGTACTACAAAACGTGCATTTGGAGAAAGATTTAAATTTCCAATTGAAGGAGAATCGTAAGCTGTTCTTGCTAAATCAAAATCAAGTTGATATTGGGAAGATCCATTACCTAAATCAATGGAGGGAGTTATTAACCAATACTGGCAATTATCAGAATACATATTTACTGCAGCAGTAGAAGTTGGTAATGTATATCTTAGATACCAACCCCACCCTTGATCTGTTAGTGATGCATTTCCAGTTGCAGGAAGAACTCCTGATTTTATAGCCCAACAAGAACTAGGTAACATATTTAGGAATGGTTCTGGAGTAGTAGGAGGAAGTGATGGTAAACATAATGTAGTAAAGTATACCAAATTAGAAATAAATGAAGTGTCTCCAGGAGTACAAACTGCTTTCACTTTAGCAACATAATCGGACGAAGGAAGTAATTGAGTTAATAAAGCTGTAGTATCCAAAACTGATAGAGATGTCCACACTGTATCTCCTTGAAGTTGGTATTCAATGATATATTCAGGACTTTGAGTGGCATGATTCCAAGTTAATTGAGATGAATTTGTTGAAATCATTGAAACTGTTAAATTTGTAGGAGAGGGACAATTTAATGGAATAATAGAGATATTATCAATTAATCCTGGAGGATTTGTTCCAAATCCATATGACTCATTATACCACATAAATACAAGTTTCTGAACAGAATTACTATATTGTGCACCTAGTAATATTGACAAATGTTGCCAATTTGAATATCCCATCAATTCAGGTGTAATGCTATAACTATATGGAATCATTACTCCAGGAGTAATTGTATAAGATATTGGAACAATATACGCCATAACATACCCTTCCCAATAACCACCCATTGCCATCCAATCAAAAGATAAAGCAAATTCAGATGCATCATTAAATTGGATGTATTTAGTAGCCATAACAGTTGATGCAGCAGTACTATCAAAGGATGCTGTTAATCCATTATCATTGGAAATATAAAGCCCATTGCCTGCAACTCCATTTGAACCAGGTGCCCCAATAAACCATTGGTTTGGTTCTGATCCATTTTGTAATATCCATGTTCCGTTTTGTATGGTATCTTCAAAATTACAAAAATAGGGTAAAGTATCAGGAACAGGAATCGTATTAAAGTTTACAATATTTCCATAAATATTAGAAATACCATTATGTGCATAAGCTCTATATTTGTATGAAGTATTAGGAGATAAAGTTGAGATAGATTCAGACATTGGATTTGAAGTAGCCAAAACTGAAATAGCATTTGTCCAATCAGTAGATGTTGTCTCCATATATTCAAATCCATAGTTTGTTGAAGTAATATTGTAGAATGAACCGTTTAAAGTTGCAGTTTCTGACATAACTGAAGTAGCAGGTGCAGTAATTACAATTGGGGTGCCAACAACGTATTCAAAAGTTGCTTTTGGTAAAAATTGTTCTAAATTTGGAATATCGTTTTCTAACTGAGAAATAGCAGAATTGTAAGCTGTTACTCCATAAAATTCAAAGGTTTCGTAATCTCCTGTGGTAGTTGTTACAATATCTATTAAGAGATTTCCACCAGTAAAAACATAGGGTGTTGAAAAAACAAACTCCATTACTCCATTTATAACATCCAAAAACCCAGAATAAACTGGTGTTAAAGGTGTTGTATTGTGTGCGGCAGTCGTATAGTTAGAGTCAATAGTTGAACCAATACTAACTACACAACTTGGGCTACCCCAAAAAGGATTGGATAAAACATCTCCGTGAAAAGTGAGCTTTGTTATTAAAGCTCCGTTCAGGGAATCCACTAATGATGCTGGATAAATGAATTGATTATGCTGGTTTTCATCCATCCAATAACCATATACGGGGAGAGTCTCACTGGTTGTTGTTCCATTGGCAATTACCAATGTTTGTTGTGCCCAACTTTGTAATATAAAAAACAAAGAAAGAAAAAGAAATAAAGATTTTTTCATATAATGTAAAAATTAAAATAAGAATTTCAAATATTTTAGTGTGACTCAGTTATATGAGTATTGTTACAAACTTATATAACGCTGAATCAATTAAACTATTTTAATAAAATATGAAAAAAATTTAATTTTTACAAAAAATGAATTTAAATCGTTTATTTTTTAATGTTGTAAGTTTATCGAAATCCCACCATAAAACATACTTCCATAAACAGGTGCATACATAAAAGCCGCATCGTCTAAGTGTTTTTCGTCTTGAATGTAATTGAATATGTTGTTTATACCAGCATATAATTTGATGTTTTTGAACGATTTTGAAGCTCTTGCATTAAATAACATAAATGGATCAGTTTTCTTAATTTTTGACTGATCTCCCATCAAAGGATCAATTTCGGTATTGTAATAATCTATATACATAGTGCCTTGATAGGAGCCAGAAAAGGAGAATGTCCACGATTTAGGAGTGTATTCTAGTTTTAGATTTCCAGTAGTCATAGGAAAGCGTGATATGTATTTGCTCATTGTTTCAAATTCTGTACCCATCCAATCTTCACGAACGTTTTTATACTCCCCTTGGTTGAAGGTAACATCTACACCAAAATCAAGCTCTTTAGCAACATTGGTGATCACTGAAAGCTCAATACCTTGAACAAATGCATCATCAATATTTTTCCATTGGTAATCGTATCCAAGTGCTGAAATTGCCTCATCAGCATCTGTAAAACCAATTTTATCTTTCAAGTCTGTTCTAAAAATGTTGGCACTAACTCGAATTCGTTTTCCATAATAATCAGCTGATAAATTGTAACTTATTGATGTTTCAGGGTTTAAATTTGATGATTTCCATACTCTTGGTGAGCCACTACACAAATGAAGATCTTCGGAGAATCCGTATGGAGCTCGAAACCCTGTTCCAGCGTTAAATCTTAATGTGATACGATCAGTTATGGCATATTTTAGTGCTAATCTGGGATTGAATGCTGTTTCATTAAAGTTTGTTTTCGGAAAGTAGTTAGAAATGAATACCTGATGATTCGTTTTGTACTCTTCTCCCGAACGATGATAATCGAACCGAATTCCAGGAACTACCACTATCTTTTTTGTGATTGACCATTCATCTTGTGCAAATAATCCCAATTCCAAAGCGTGTTTATTTGCAGTAGATTTATAAGAAACTCCATAATAGGGGCTCTCTTCATCTACGACTACATACATTCCCGACTCCTCTATTTGATCATAGAATGCTTGTGCTCCAATAATGAAATTGTGTTTCCCAACTTTTGAGTTAAAAGAGAGTGTTGACGTGATCGAATTTTCGGCAGCTAGATAAGGTCTCATATCTCTTACATCAGGCACAGTATCGTTATGTGTTGCTAAGTAATCGCTTAAATAGGAGTCATTAGTAGCAGTTCTGTTATGATTTACATAAGTTACAGTAAAATCAATTTGTGAATTGGATCTGATTTTTTTGTTGTACATCAATGATGCTTCATAACGATCAGTTGAAATGTTTTCTGTTCCTTCGGTGAATGGATTTAAGTAATAATCATTCGTAATTATCCCACCTTCTCTTTTCTCAAAAACAGATTTTCCTCTGATAATGAGTTTGTCATTTTTGAAGATAAGATCATCAAAATAGATTCCAAACCCTGCATTTGTAAGATTTGTAGCCACTCTATCAGAGATCCCATCTGGCTGACGAACTTGCTCTTTTGTTGTTCCTGCCCCTGTTTCATCAATCACCCCTTCTGTATAACGTTGTGCAAAAATTAGTAATCCGATATTCCCTTTTTCATTTCTCATGGAGGAATTGATATCGTATTTATTTGTATTGTGTCTTCCAAATTGAACATCTAAAGTAGTGGTTGGAATAAAACTGGGCTCTTTGGTAACCACATTGATTGCTCCAGCTACAGCACCACTTCCATATAGAGCGGAACCTGCACCTTTAACTACTTCGATTTTATCAATATCAACAGTGCTCAATTGTTGTAGCCCATAAACTCCAGCGAGTCCAGAGTACATGGGTTGACCATTAATCAACACCTGAGTGTGTTCAGCACCCAATCCTTGCATACGAATCATTGTAAAATTACAGGATTGACATTGGTTTTCAACCCGAACACCAGGGGTTCCTTCAAGTGCTTGATATAAGTTAACTGCATTTTTATTTTCAATTGCTTTAGATGTGATCACTTCAGTTCTGATAGGAACATCTTTAATAAAGTGCTCAGATCGGGTAGCTGTAATAACAACTTGTTCAAGATCAAGCACATCCTCTTCCAATTCAAAATAGAGTTGAATCCCTTTTCCCTTCTCCATTACCACTGTTTTCTCTTGCTTTTTGTATCCAATTGCTTGAGCAACCACAGTTATTGTCCCAAGGGGTAAATGTGCAATTTTGTAGTGTCCAGAGATATCAGCCGTAGTTCCGAGATTAGTACCTTTAATAGTAATAAGAACATAAGGGAGATGTTCTTTACTTTTTCCAGATTTCACATCTCCAAAAAGCATGGCATCCGTTTTATCTTGTGCAGAGAGTTGCATAATTGAGATAAAACTCAATAATACAAATAGTAAATTTTTCATTGTATATAATTTTTTAAAGTTTTCTAAATTGCACCGCAAAAATAGAAACTCTAAACAACTATTTATATAACTAAAAGTAGTGAAAATTGGACTACAAAATCCCTTAAAGTAGGGGTGTCATACTCTTAACTCTTAACTCTTATCTCTTATCTCCTTCTACACTCAGGGAGGTTGTACTCCATCTCATGTGCGCCACAATCTGTGCAAAGATCTGAATCACAACAAGTCATGCAAACTCTTTTGTATGGGAGGAAATTTAAAAGCTGGATGTCTGTGGAAAGAAATCCCTCTTTAATGGGTTCTTCACGTAGTAAATCTGTTGAAAGATATTTTTTGTTGCAATCAGAAAATATGGTGACCACTCTTGCATCTTTACCTAGTTTTTCCTGAGCTATGAGTGCTCCTATGAAATTGGCTCCAGATGATATTCCTACTGCCAAACCCAATTCTGCAGATAATTTTTGAGCCATGATAATAGCATCTCCATCATCAACACATATAATATCATCTAAAGTATCCAATTCACAAATTGATGGAATAAACTCATCAGAGATCCCTTGTATTCTGTGTTTGCCCACTTTGTATCCCGTAGATAAAGTGGGGGAATTTGCTGGTTCTAGGGGATGAACTTTAATGCTGGGGTCTTGTTCTCGTAAAAACGCACCCACTCCCATGACTGTTCCTCCAGTACCCACACCAGCCACAAAGGCATCAGGTTTAATATTTCTAAAATTCATTTGCCACCAAATTTCTGGTCCAGTAGTCAAATAATGGGCTTCTGGATTGTTGAGATTGCTGAATTGAAGGGGTAAAAAGCCATGGTTTTGGGCAGCAGCTTGATTGGCCATCTCAATGCTCCCTAAAAATCCACCCTCCTCTTTGGTAACAAGTCTAATTTTTGCCCCTAAAGATCTCATAATATTCTTACGCTCTTCACTCATCCAGTCTGGCATGAAAATGTGAACCTGATGTCCTAATGCTCTCCCTATCGCGGCAATTGAGATCCCAGTATTCCCACTTGTCGCTTCATAAATATCCATACCTGGAGTTAGCGTTCCATTTGCATATGCCTGAGATAAAATATAATAGGCCATTCTGTCTTTAATGCTACCCGTCATATTTAGATTTTCAGCTTTGGCAAAAATGGTGCGATTCTCATTTTTATAATTGAAATGAATCTCTAAAAGTGGAGTGTTCCCAATCATGCTTTTGAGATGTCTAATGATTTGATTTTTAGATTCCATATTTGTAGTTTTAAAACCTACTGAAGTAAAGTTGATTGTTATTTTAGAAACAGTAATTTATATTGCAAAGATATGAAAAAAATGGTGTATCTTTGCAGGTTTGATTTTCTAATCAAAAATTCAGGCAAAATTGTACGTTAACATATTGACATAATGGAAGAAAAGAAAGAAAAGCGTAGTTTTAACAAAACACGCACAACCGCTGAAAAGCGACCAGTGAGAAGCACGTCACGAGGAAGAAATAGTGCCGATGATAGACCAAAAAGAACTTTTGGAAGCAGTGATGATAAACCACGCCGATCTTTCAGTGACGACAAACCAAAAAGATC
>JBLJBB010000027.1:0-24070 GCA_047638115.1 Bacteroidales bacterium
CCCACAATCCTACCCTGCTGCCGTCGGTCTCCGCCTTCAAGTCCGCATCGCCCCATCGTGTGACTGCATGGTCGTAAAAGGAGCTCACAAGTTCAGACTGTCGAAAAATTGATATATAAAAAAATCAAAAAAAAGCTTAAAATTACGTGAAAAAAGTTGCATAATTCATTGATATTTAGTATCTTTGCATTGTAAAACTAAGTAGATATGAAGTTTATAAAAGGCATAGATAGAGATCAAGTTAGCATGTCATCTTTATCAGATATGATTTCAGAGGAAAATATTGTTGTAAGCATTGATCTTTTTGTTGATTCTATAAATTTAGAAGACTTTGGGTTTAATATAGATCATACAGATGTTGGACGCCCCGCATTTCATCCATCAGATCTTTTAAAGCTATTTATTTATGGATATATGAATAGTATACGTAGCTCAAGGGATTTAGAAAAGGAATGTAGACGGAATGTAGAGCTCATGTGGTTATTAAAAGGTTTGAAACCAGATCATAGTACGATAAATGATTTTAGGCAAAAAAATGAATTATTGATTGTAGAGGTTTTCAAAGCAACCGTAAAAATCGCTAAACATTTTAGATTAATTGGTGGAGCATTAATCGCAGGAGATAGTACAAAAATGCGTGCTCAAAATAATAAAAAGAACAACTTCAACAAAGATAAAATAACAAAGAAACTTAAAAATATTGAAAAGAAACTAAGTCATTATTTTGAGTTATTGAATGATTCAGATCAGCGTTTAGATAGAAAAGAGAGAGGTGAGCATCAATACATAAAAGCAGAAATTGAAGCCAAAATTGCAATTCAAAATAAGATAAAAGCAAAATATGAAACTATTGCAGAAGAACTAGAAAAGACTGGAGTTGAGCAAATATCTACATCTGATCCGGATAGTAGAGAACTTTCGTATAAAGGGAATAATACAGAAATTGCATATGCAATTCAAACTGTATCTGATGGTTTGAATTCAATACCTATTGATTATGAAGTAACGAATAAACCTGACAATAATGCAATGGGAAGAATGGTATCAAGAGCCGTTACAATCCTAGAAACAGATAACTCTGACTATCAAAAAGGAAAAGATTTTAAAAATCAAAACACAAGAGAATCTTACACTAAAGAGGAGCCTTTAATTGCTCTTTTTGATAAAGGATACCACACAGGAAGTCAACTAAAGGAAGTTCAAGATTTAGGCGTTTACAGTATAGTTGATAGCCCAGGATCATCTTCGAAAGCCCCAACCCCGGAATACGATAAGAAAAAATTTGTGTATAACAAATCTAATGATGAATATATTTGTCCGGATGGATATGTCTTAACTAAAAGAGGAAAACAGATTTCTAAGAAAACAAGAGTAAAAGGAGTTGTAGTAAAATATCAATTATATAAGTGTAAAAACTATAAAACTTGCCCTAATGCATCAAAGTGTGTCAAAGGGGGTGATGCCAGAAGAGTAGAAAGAAGTGAATATGAGGAAAATATTGAAATTAATAAAGAACATTTTGATAAAAACAAAGTTCTTTACGATGAAAGAAAGTGTATCATAGAACACCCTTTTGGAACTTTAAAACGAGGTTGGCATTTTGATTATATAATTACCAAAAAAGGACAAGCAAGAGCATCTGCTGATGTTGGATTTATGTTTATAAGCTACAATCTAAAGAGAATCATTAATTTAACTGGCATAGAAAACTTAAATAAGTTCCTAAAAGAGCTTGTTTTTTCCTTTTATAAATGTTTTCAAAGTATAACATTCTCCTTGACTCCTCAAATTTGAAAAAGAGTTTGAATTTATAGGGACAATTAGAAATTCCTACTTTTACTTTCAATTCATTCTTATTTTAATAAAAATCAATTTTTCGACAGTCTGAGTTCGCTCTTTTACTCCCTGCATCACATCGGTGTTGCGCTTTGCGGGCTTTCTCGGCTACGCCCTAATGCAGCGAGCTATCAGCTATCAGTTTTTGTATTTTGTTGATTTAGTGACTGTTGTCTGTGGTCTGTGGTCTGTGGTCTGTGGTCCGTAGTCTGTGGTCCGTAGTCAAATTATTCTTTGCGGTCTTTGCGAAATTACTTTGCGTTCTTTGCGGTTAGAGTTTCGGTAATTTATAAAAAGGAAAGATCACAGAGGAACACAGTGAAAAAAAGGTGTTCCACAGTGGTAGTATTTTGGAAATTCAAACTCAAACAACACTGTGTTCCACTGTGCATCCATTGTGTTCCACTGTGGTTTTTATAACTCCAGACAGCAGACTCCAGCCTTCTTACTTTTTACATATTCTCGCGAAACATCTCAATCAGATACTGAATTATATCTGGTTCCTGAATCGACACCCCATCTAAAGCTTCATTGATCTCGTCGGTGTCAAAAACATAGTCAATTTTGGATGTTTTATAATGAACAATAAACCTTATGTTTGGATACGCAGAGGCCGTCAAAACAACCGTTCCAGCCAAATCGCCCATCGGAGGACGATCAAGATGGGACAACCCAAAAGTTACTGTTACTTCAGTACCAACTCCTAACGTTGATGTTATTTCTAAGGATCCGCCAGTCAATTCGGCATTTTGCTTCAATAATGACAACCCTAGCCCCACTTTACGGGTCGTTCGTGTAGTAAAAAAAGGATTTAACACTTGAGACAGCACCTCCTCAGACATGCCAGATCCATTATCTTTGAAGACAATGGTTAACTTGTCGGTATCAGTATCCTCAAGAATCTGTAACTCAATGGTTGTAGCTCCTGCACGGGTGGAATTTTGCAAAATATCCATGATGTGCATCGATAGATCTTTCATGGATTACTCTAAATTTAGGTTATTGAGTGTATTTTTGTCGATTTTTTTATCTCCCCAGATCTTTTTCGTAATCTTAACAGCTTCAGAAGTGGTCAATTTATCGCTTTGCTCTAAGGTTCTTTGAATAAAAACACATTGGTTCAATTCCGCATTTTGATTCACAATGGCATTGGCCAACTCTTTGCAGGTTTGATAGCCACAAATTCTGCAATCTACTTGTGGAAGATGGGCATTGATCTCAAAAGCTTTCTTCATTTTGCGCATCGCCACTGAAATATCATCATCCAGCTTATCCATCGATCTAGGTTGAACTTCCCCTACCGCTAAATTGTCTGTTAAGTACTCTTTATACTCTAAAAGTTCATCTTTATGGGTTCCCTTTTTATTCTTATTCACCCTTTTACGTTGTCTTTCAGCAATCAAAAAACGGTTCCCAGCGCACAAAATCCCACCTGCACAACTCTCATCACAAGCGCGAAGTTCTAAGAAGTCAATATTGTCAATATCTTCATTTTCAAGTTTTTCTAAGAAATCAGACACATTATGAACCTCATCAATGGCCAAATTTCTCCCCCCATTCAACAAACGCACTTCCCCACTGGTTAAGGCAAACAATATGCTTTCATTAGAGATCACATGAAAATCGTCTTCATCTAAAATCAGTTTGTATTCCCCTTGTTTGATGGTTCTCAATACTTTGTTGTACATGTAATTCATGTTAATCACTCCATCAATCACAGACTTCTCCTCTCCTACCGGACTTTTGATCGCTGCAATTTTTGCAGCACAGGGTGTAACATAAAAAATTCCAATATCTTCTGCTGCAATGCCATTATTAATCAACGATTTTTTAATATACATCGCAGTAATATCTAGCGGTGGTTTCACTAAGGAGAGGTTAGGAACCAATGATGGGTATTTTACTTGAATCAATCTCACAATAGCAGGACAAAAAGTAGAAATAATAGGTTTATCATGTTCTTCATTGAGTATCATTTCGTTGTATTTCTCTTTGAGAATGCTCACAGAACGCTCCACTTCATACACTTTTTTAAACCCAAGATGGTAAAAAGCAGAAAGGATCGCTTTATTACTGATCCGCTCTTGAAACTGTGCACTAAAAAATGAGGGCACTAACAAAACGGGATATTTGTAGTTATAAACAGTTTGAAAATCGTCTTGATCAATATAGATTGCATTCACAGGACAAGACAAATAACATCTTCCACAGTCGATACATCTATTGGGATCTAAAATAGGTTTTCCATTATGAACATGTATTGCAGCAGTTGGACAAACTCCAGTACAATGAGAACACCCTATACAGAGTTCATATTTAAACTTTAAGGCGTGATGAAAAGCTTCCATACCTTTGATTTATTGAACATTAAAATGATTTGTAATTTCGACGGTTGTCCCTTTTCCCACTTCAGAGGTCACATTCAGCACATCCGTATTGGCTTTCATGTTAGGGAGACCCATCCCTGCCCCAAAGCCCATTTCACGAACTTTCGGCGAAGCAGTCGAGAACCCTTTTTGCATTGCCTGAGGAATATCGGGTATTCCAGGACCCTCATCTGCTAATTTTATATAGATTTTATCCTCTTCGATATCAACGGTGATCTCCCCTTTAAAAGCGTGAGCCACTATGTTCACTTCAGCTTCATAAAGGGCCACAACGGTTCGTTTGATAATTCCACTATCAACGCCTAACTGTTTCATCATTTTTTTTACGTGACTAGAGGCGGTTCCAGCGTTAGTAAAATCGCCACCTTCAACTAAAAATTTAAAGTTCATATTATATTCTAGTAAACGGGAGAAAGCCCTAGATTAAACAATATTCCAGAAGTTCTATACATCGATAGGGAGGTCTCAATCAAAACCATCTCATTATCTTGCGCCAATTCGATCATCTCTTCTGAAACTTTTTTCCCTCTAACAAAAAGGATCACTTTAATTTCAGACATTTCGCATGTTCTGATCGTTTGGGTGTTCGCCAAGCCTGTGATCAACATAATGCGTTTATTCGTATTAATAGTCAACACATCACTCATCAAATCGGAAGCAAATGCGCAATCTATGGGGTCGATTTTGTGCTTCTCACCTTCTACAATCACCCCCGAAATATGGGAAACAATATCCTGTATAGTCATCTCTTTTTTTTGTTGGCAAAGATAATAAAAGAATGCGTATTTTTGTAATTGGAATCTCTTAATAAATTCTAATTCAACATGCCAAAATATATTGCTGATTTTCATACACATACACTGCTATCACCTTGTGGAGATCTGGATATGACACCCGAACAAATCATCGAAGTTGCGCTACGTAATGGGATTGATATTATTGGGATCACCGATCATAACTCCACCAGACATTGTAAGTTAGCAGAACACTACTCTAAAAACAGAAATATTTTTGTATTGTGTGGAGCTGAAGTAACTACAAAGGAGGAGGCGCACTGTTTGGCTTTCTTCCCAACACATGAGTTGCTCGACCAATTTCAGGCATATTTAGAGATCCATTTGCCCAACATTCCCAATAATCCCGATTTTTTTGGAGACCAGGTGCAGATCGATCAGGAGATGAACATCATATATGAGGAGCCCCGTTTACTCACTTCAGCATTAGATGTATCAATTGAAAAGATTGAAAAAGAGGTACATAGATTACAAGGGATGTTCATTCCTGCGCATATAGACAAGCAAAAAACGAGTGTCATTTCACAATTGGGATTTATCCCCATCGATTTAGATTATGAAGCAGTAGAGATCACCCACAACACCACCAAAGAGGCGATGATTCAGCAGCATAAATACTTAAAAAACAAACCTTTCATTCGCAGTTCAGATGCCCACTATCCCAATCAGATAGGGATGAACACCACCACTTTTGATATGCCCACTCGCAACTTTGAAGAGATAAAACAGGCGATTTTAAATCATCGGATTTCGATATAAAACGGACAACAGACTACGAACAACGGACTACGGACAACGGACTACGGACAACGGACAACGGACTACGGATAACAGACAACGGGGTGTTATTTTGCGTTTGAGGGTTTTCGAATTTTCAACTAGAAATGATCACAAGGTTTCCCAGTGTTAAAAGTGTTCCACAGTGTTTTGATTATAAAATTAGCACACACTAACACTGTGAAACTCTGTATGAACACTGTGAAACACTGTGATCTATTTTTCATTCTTAATTTTTCATTCTTTTGGCATTCCGGCTCACTTCGTTCACTTTTATCCAAGTTTCAAATAATTATTATCAAATTTCACATTAAAATAGATCTCAGCTTTTAAAGCTTTAAATACTTTTAAGACGGTATCAATTGTGGCACTATTGGCACTTGTTTCTAGTTTTGATATTTGAGCTTTTTGCACCCCAACCAATTTTCCCAGTTCCTCTTGAGTTAAATGTCTCTCTTTTCTAGCTACTTTTATCATTTTACCTAAAACATTCATACTTAATTGATATTCATATTCATCTCTTTCTTTAGAACCAATTTCACCAAGATATTGATCTTTCAATTCTGAAAATGATGTTAATTTGATTTTTTCAGTAATCATTATTAATTTTCTTAAATAATTTTATATCTTTTGTTTCTGTGGAATATTGAGACTGCAAAGATACAAAATAGTTTCCAAATTTGGAAACTAACAGAAAGTAAAATAAAATATTTGTTTCCTACTCGATAATTAATAAAGTATCCCCTGGATATGGATACTCATCTCTCATCATGGTTCTATTAAGTTTTCTCCCATTAACCAAAATGGTTTTATATTTTTTGTCTATATGTTTTATTCCTATTTCAAAATTATAATAACATTCACAAAATGAATATAAATAATGAGTATCATACTTCCCTGTTTCTTGATCCAAAAATATGTTCCTCGTATCAATACAAATATCTAAAATTTCATTTTTAATCTTGTAATCTGCATGAAAGTAATTAACACAATAGTTGATAGCACCAAATTTCAATACTAAAGTATCCCCATTGTATTTTTTTGAGATGATTTTTTCTGTTTCACAATTTTTAATACATCCTGAAAATTTAAAGAGAAATATTTCAGGTTTTGATTTTTCAATAATCTTTAAAGAATCTACTTCAATATTTTCTAATTTCTTCTTTTGAGCTTTTAAGTCTATATTCTCTTTATTTTCTTCCATTTTATGATTTGATTTGCATGTTACAAACAAAATCAAAATCATTATACTCAGACAAAATTTAAAATGAATCATACTTAAAGCCAATTAATTTCAATAAAACTTCTATTAACTAACGTATTCACATTCATAAAATTGCATAGAATGAAAGATTCATAAATAGCACACAGATGACACAGATTCAACAGATTTTCACAGATTAATTAGCCACGAATTCACGAATTAAAATGGACAAATGACTATCTCCTTTCTTTGTTTTCAATATAAATTGAATCCCCAGGAAATGGACTCGGATCATCTTCGATGATTTTAATTTCATCATTTAATGTGTCTATTGGTGTGTCAATAGGATGTTTCGAAATGATTCCGTCAAGAACATGATTTCCATTAATTATTGGTGGAGGGATCTCTCCAAAAAGAATGAAATCATCATCAATAACTACATTAGAATCAGGTAAAGATATCTTATCAACCTTAACACTATCTGAAGTAACCATTGGTGCTGCTAGAACCTCTTTTGGTTTTTGTTGACACGATAACAACGTAGTGATGATTCCGGCAGAGAGTCCTGCTACTAAAACCGATTTTCCCAGTTTTTTCTTTTGAATAAGCTGATTTTCCAAGTATTTCAGCTCCGATTCACACTTAGGACAAGTTCCTTTGCAATCTCCTTGAAAGTCACATTCAGAAATTTTATATTCAATTCCATTTTCGGTAGCAATTTGATGTCTGATCTTTTTCAGAATATTACATTCGGCTTTTCCTCTGTACATGGGGATTATTTTATAAGTTAAAACATAAGATTTAGTTATTTATTTACCCATTTTACCCATTTACAAACATTTCTAAAGCCTATGTCGTTGCTAAATGTAGTACTATAAAAAGTATCAACTTCCAAAATTTTTTCATAACTATCCTTCCAACTTCCTCCAAAATGATAATTCACCTCATTTGCCCATTCAGAAACATTCCCATTTAAATGATACATTATGGGTTTGATATTATTCAAAAACTGATAATAGGTTTTCATAGGATAAACAAAAGTGTCATTTATACATGGATTAACATTACATAAAATATGAGGGTGGTAGGTGAGGAAATCTGAATATGTTTTAACCCCATATTCTTTAAAGTATAATTGATTCAGAGAATCGGAAAATTGAACAATCAATTTTCTTTCATTAAAAGTAGGTAAGCTATAACATGGATAAATATCAAGTTTTTCTCCAATTAGAAAAGAATCTAGTTCTCCCGAAAAATAACGTTCAATTGTAAAATAATTACTTGGATTTTGATTTGGATTATACTTTATTTTATTTAAATCTATCAATAACTTCTCAAAAACTCTATCTGATCTCCATTTTGAATAGTTTTTTGCTTGCTCTTGAGATATTCCAATAATTGAAGCGTACTTATTCAAAACTAAACGCCATAAATTATTTTTATAGTTGATATTACAAGGTGTTAAATCTGAAGAATTATAATTATATGGAGCACATTCTATCATAACAATTGAAGTATCACCAAAAATACTCAAATTCCAATTGTAATATTCCACCCATGATATATTATCAATCTCGTTAAAATCACAAAACAAGGTGTCATTAATTCGAATTGTTCCAGGTAATTCAAAAGTTGTATTATAATTATTTACAGTTATATCCTTAGAAAGGTTACACCCAGTTAACCAGAGAATAATTATTACAAACAGATAATTCTTTTTCATATATATAAACCCTTAATTATTATCTCTTTTTATTTATCACATGAAAAAAAAAATAATTTAATCGAATGCATCTTTATTTATTTTTTTTAAAATTCTTGATATATAACTGTTGTTTTATGTGCTAAAAAACTCAAAAAGCATTATAAATCTTTTTAGATTTGTAATTTGTTTTTCTTGTTTTTCTGGAGTATGTTTTCATTTGCAAATATAGAAAAAGGATTTGAAATAGTAATAGGTTTTTAAAAATAAAAAAAACTGAGAGCTAATAGCTTATAGCTGAAAGCTAAAAAAACCGCTTGCGGTTTTGCGCGTGAGGGATGCGGAAGGCGCCGAAGGCGGTGCGAGCGCAGCGATAGCGAAGTGAGCACGGGAGCGAAGCGGACCCTGGAGCAAGCCCGACGGCGTGGGTAGGGATGTGGGAGGGGGAAGCCGGCACGCCCAAAAATAATGAATAATGAATAATGAATAATGAATAATGAAGAAGTTTTAACCTTTTAACAATCGACTATCGACTTTTTACAATTTTAATGTGTCGTGTACTTCCGGTTTGGGTAAAGACCTTACAAATGTATACTCCTGTTGCATAATGAGATAGATCAATATTTAGATGGGTATTTTGGACAAATTGTCGAGCTATTAGGGAACCATTAATACTGCAAATTTCAATAAAATCAATCGTTTGGTTGTTGGTTTCTATCGTAATATTTCCTGAAGTTGGATTTGGAAATGCATTGATTTGTAAAGAGTTATTCTCTGTTATTCCAACACCAGAACTATTGAGATATAACGTTTTCGTCTGTTTCACTTCATTGTTATCAAAACAAGTAACGCTAAAAGGAACATTTTCTGCTTGATAATCAATCGTCCCTGTTAATAAACCTGTTCTAGAGATTGAAAGCTCTTTGATTCTGGCAGGAGGTGTAAATCTAAAATTTCTATTAGAACTCAACAGTGCACTTTGTCCAGAGATTTCTGTTAAAAAGATATTTTGATCATCTCCCCGTAATATACCTGATTTGAAATTTGAACTAATATAAAACATGTTCCCATAATACAATTCGATAATCCCAGAATCATAAAATCTGACTACATACTTCACACTATTATCCAACTCATACTTCATTTTACCCACTACTGAGATCGAAAAAGAGTGTTCATCTGCATCGGTTTTCACAGATGATATTTGTAAATCGGCAAAAAATGGAGCAATTTGTCGGGTAGACATGAATTGATTTTCCGTAGAACGTAAATAAGGCCAACTGAGTTTCTCATCTCTAAATGTGATATACCCATCAGCATTGAGAAAAACGTTCGTATAAACGCCTTCAAAAAAGGGAAAACTAAAAGAAAGAGGGATTTGAACCTTTCCATTATCATTATCAGGAAAAGAGATGCTATTTGTATTTACAACAGGATATGAATTTGAAAACTCCTCTACCTGATACTCTTTAGAGAATTCCCATCGATATTGTGGTTTCCCTTGTGTGGCAGTTAATTGAATTTGGAAAGGTTGATCTATAGTTGTATTGATTGTATTTTGTTGAATTTCAGGTTTGGAGAAATTTATAGATTTAATCACAGATACTCTAGTAGTAGCATTGTTTTTAATGCCAATGTTTGTTGAAGCTGCAGGTGTTTCAACTACCGTTGGTGCAGTGTAATCTAACAATGAAAAATTAACAATCTCCCCTGTCCCTTGTCCGTTAGGATCTGCTTCCTCCACTATCAAAAAGAACTTGTAAGGTGTATTTGGAGTCATAAAATTTAACAAAGGGGTCACATCTAATCCTAATTCGAGGGTTTTATGGATCTCTTGCGCATTGCCTTGCATATAATATGGGCCTCCCTGGTAATTAAAAACACCAAAATCGATTGTTTTTTGAGGAACTGTATCATTCACATTCGAGGAGATCCCAGCACTCACTTTAATCATATTTCTTCTATCGTGTTTGATCGTAACTTTATAGGTAATTTGAGGGAACACCTCATCACGCACCTGAACACCATAAGCACAGGCATTCCAAACGCCACCCTCTTCTGTAGTACGTGCAAGAACTCTGTATGGTAAGTAAGCAAATCCATTATCGCCCCACTCTTCCCCATGTGAATTACAAAGAATCACCCCACCTATCTCCCAATCTCTAATATCCACTACACCATCGCCTGTGATATCTATGGTGTTAGTGTAAATCCCATCAGAATTAAAATCGTAACGGATAGAATCATTGTAGCCCACTATTGTAACAGAATGTGTTGGATTTGAGTAACTTAATATTAGTTTCTTTCCAGCTTCAGGAGTCCCTGATGGTAAAGTATGGTAAGGATTTATACTGGAAACAAAAATGTTTGCGCATCCACCGTAAGGATCATTAACCCCATGATTAGCAAGCCAGTGACGAAGCGTTTGTATCCCCAAAATTGAATTGGTTGGAAATGCAACCATCTCAACTATCCGGTTTTTCATTCCTTCGTAGTATTTGTTGTATCCCGTCATCCATTTAGAGCAACCACCAAAATAAGATGATCCCCAATCTGGAGTAAATGGGGAACCTGCTGTTTTGATTAAATGCCAAGTATCCATAAAACTTACCCCTTGAAAACTTTGGTTATTGTTGTAAAAATTCCAGGCAAAATGGCTCGGAATATGGTATTTCTCATAGGGAGTATCAAACAGAACGGTTCTATTTCTTCTCACAGCCAATTCGTATGTAAACAGATACACCAAAGAACTCGCTTGCGCACAAGAGTACTCCTCTTGGTAGAAAACGTAAGGGAAAAAATAGGTTTGAGAGTTATTCACAACTGGGGGAATTGGAGTGTTCAATTGTTGTTCAGAGATCTGAAATCCTGTTACATTTAGTAATTGATCTTTATCTTTTTGGGTAAGTTCTGTTTGTGCAGTCAAGAAATGGATACACAAAACCATAATAGCAAATAAGAAAACATTTTGTTTCATAATCTTTATTAGTTCAGATTAAAATTGAATCACAAAAGTACCTATTTTATTTCTCTTTTAGTATAGTTTCAATATTTTTTTCTAAAATAACAAATGCCTCTTCAATGGATAAAAATGGGGAGATTCTTTCAGTACCTTTATACACAGCAATTTTACCATTCGCACTTCCAATTACCCCTATATCAGCGTCTGCCATCTCCCCAGGACCATTCACAACACACCCCATTACTCCAATTTTAAGATTTGGAAATTTAGAAAATTTCTCTTTCACTAAGGTGAGTACTTTATGAATGTCGTATTGGGTTCTTCCACAAGAGGGGCAAGCAATGATTTCAGTTTTGGTTAGTTTTATCCTACAACCTTGCAAAATATTATCTGCTAATTCTTTACACTGATCAATTGTAAAATTTGGATTCTGGATCTGAATCTCTTTAAACTGTTTTTGAAGGTGAAAATAGCCAGCTATTGCAGCACTTTTTGCCCACCAAACTTCGATATCGGATTCATTACACTGAATATATAGTATTTTGTTATTTATTGTATAATCTGATGGATTAAAATCTAACAATGAAGTAACCAGTTTTTTAGCAAAAACCACTTCATTTTCGGGCTCTTCCGTTAAAGAAACACGAATTGTGTTTCCTATTCCATTGAGCAACAAAGCTCCAATTCCGATAGCAGATTTCACTCTACCCTCCATCCCATCAGCGGCTTCAGTTACCCCCAAGTGAAGAGGATAAATTGTGCCACGCTCCTCCATTTTGCGATACAAATGTGTAGTTGCTTCCAACATAGTGTTTACATTGCTCGATTTTAACGAGAAAACCACATTTTGAAAATCAAAACGTTCGCAAATATCGATCCACTCTAAAGCGGAATGAACCATTCCTAAAGCTGTATTTCCATATCTATTAACGATTCTATCACACAAAGAACCTTGATTTACGCCTACTCTAATGGCAGTTTGATGTTGTTTACATGTTTGAATCAAAGGTTGAGCTCTCAATGCCATCTTTTCAATAGATTCTTGATACTCCTCATCGGTAAGTTCTATTGTTTTGAATGCTCTTGAATCTACAAAATTGCCAGGATTAATCCTCACCTTATCTACAAAACGGGCAACAGCTTCAGCAACTTCTGGAAGATAGTGAACATCCGCAATAATGGGAGCAGAAATACCCTCCTCTCTAAGCTGAGCAACAATTTGTTCCAGGGCAGGTACCTCTTTTAAAGTGGGAACAGTAATCCGAATCATCTCAGTTCCTACTGAAACCATTCTTTTAACTTGCGCAACGGTTTCAAGAATATTTCCTGTTTCAGTATTGGTCATAGATTGCAAAACAACCGGATGGTCAGCACCTAAAGTCAATGATCCAATTTTTACTGCAATGGTTGTGGACATATTATGGGGTATTTGAATTTAAAGATTATGGTTTTTCGATTATTTTTTACAAATAGATTTAAAATCACAATATTGGCAATTTTTGATCTCTTCTGTTTGCATAAATGGGAGTTCTGGATTTAATATCTGTTCGATCAAATGAGTTACTGTTTGTTCAAAATGATCAATCTCAGTTTTGGAAAAAGCAGTGGTTGTTGTTTTATCTTGCAAAAGGAGCTGCGCAAAATGGATATAGGTTTCATTTTGTAACAATACATCTTGAAAAGCAATGATCCCTGAAGTGTATTTTGCAGTTTTTACTAAGGTATTTTTTGGATCCTTTTGATACAAAAGCAAATACACTAAAAGTTGAAAAAGTTGTTTCTGATTATAATCTGAAATTAATGATTCATCAGATTTAAAAACAAGTTCTTTTGCATCAACACGTCCTGTTTTATAATCTAAAATGGTCACTTTATGATCTCGAATATCAATTCTATCGGCAGCCCCTTTAAGGGTAACATTCCCAAAACAAGTGGATATTGGAACATGAAAAACGACCTCATTTCCTACGACTTGAATATTCTCAGATTTAAACTCTTTTTTGGCGATATTCAAATACGCCAATACATTTCTTTTAACAATTTCAGTAGCCAAATACAATTTTCCTCTGGTTATATCTGCTTTACGGATATCCTCGTTTTTAAGGAATGTATTATTTGTAATTTGATCTAACTCAGCAAGTGAAGCTTCAATTATTGCAATTGCATTGGATGGATCTTTTTCAATTTTATTAAAAATGGTTTGTAAAATTTCATGGATAATGGTTCCAACTACTCTATTTTCAATATTTTCATCAACACTCTCAATTTGTTCTAATCTCTCAATATAGGTAAGATAAAAAGCTAATGGACAACGTATATAAGTTGTCAAATTGGAAGCTGAATATTTTAATTCGTGCAGTTTTTCTATAATATCTTGATCTTTATGTATTACAATATTGTTATTTTCGAGTGTTTTAATTTGTGGTATCGTACTAATGCTCTTTTTAACAATCGTGATATTTTGGGTCAATTTTTTATGTTCCACTTCAAATTCCAATTGATTGATAAATCTGCTTTTTTCAGCTAAAGTGGAACTAGAGTCGTTATCATACAAAATATGAACTAAAGAAGCTCTTTGCATCAATCTGAAGAAATGATAGGCAAAAATTGAGTCTTTGTAAGTAGACGTTGGCAGTTTAAAATGGTTTTTCACATCATACATAATCATAGAGGGTTGCCCTTTCCCTTTGGGGAGCACTCCCTCATTGATTGATAGGAAGATAATATTTTTATAATCTAAGGTTCTTGTTTCCAGCAATCCACACACTTGTAATCCTTTGTCAAAATCTCCTATAAATGGGATGGTAAGAGCATTTACTTTTTCATAGATAAAGTATTCGATAGAATTAAAATCTAATACAATAGAGCTACATTGAATGTGATCTAAAACCGTTAAAGTTTGATTCAATCCTTTAATAATGATTTGAATTCCATAAAAATCTGGTATTTGCTTCTCAACCTTTTGAGCAAGATCTTCAAAGAAATGGATCAAAAGATGCACTATTTCAACGCCCTGTGCTGGAAGATTGGGAATAATGGGAGAAACATCTTTTTGAGGAATAAAGATTTGATTATTTGCAACTATTTCATTAACTGCACTATAACCCTCAGAGTTCCCTCCAAAAATAGCTTGGGTTACCAAAGGATTTTGAAAAAAAAGAACGATATCTTTATGGTAGTATATTTTGTGATCCACTTGTTGAATTTTTGCAAACCTAAAACTATTTTTGGTAAGATCCAATATAATTTGCAATAGTTGATAGGCATTTGTATTTTGAATGGGATATCCCATTGTTAAGTTTGCTTTAGTGCAATCGTAGGCATGCACAAAAGGGACAATAAGCGATTCATCAGCAAAAACGAGTGCTGTTTCATCAAGTGTTCCCTCCACTTTTTCAATGTGATGAATCAGATCGATGGCATGATAAATCTGACTCATATTTCCAGTAACATCTGTAATATAAATCTCTTTAGGGATGTTTTTAAAATCCTCTTTAAGATGAATGTCAGGTATTCTTAACTTATTTTGTAAAGTTTTTACAAATGGGGCATATTTTTCATCATAAAATCGGTCGATATCAAAAATGAACTCTCCATTAAATTTATGATAGAAAAACTCTAATATGCACATTTCTGATGGAGAAAGTGCATGAAAACCAGCAAAAATAAACCTTTTATATGCTTTATAGGGAGTAATAAATTGTTCCTCTATATGATCAGTTTTAACAATTTGATCCGCAACATTCCTATAAATCAACCCTTCATATCCTATTTTGTTTTCCATAAGATAGGAAACAAATATCTCATACAACTCACCTAATTGAACATAGAAATGGAGGTATTTGTTTTGAAAATCTGACAAATCTCCTTTCAAAAAAGTGGTTTCTAACTCTTTTATTTCAGAAAGATTGGAGTAAATTTGAGAAGCATCTGCTAATTGTAAATCAATTTCGTTTATATCACTTAAGAAAGTGGGAGCCCAAGTTAAAAATGTTTGGAAACTCTCCTCTTTAAAAGCATCAAAAGTGATAAAAATAGAGTATAAATGAAGGAGCAGTTCCTCTTTTGAGATCGATTTTAAAGGAGATAATGACTCAAAAAACTCATTGATTGAGAGGATTTGAGGAGAAAATTGTGGAGTTGAGATCCGTTGAGCAATTTGTTTTTGTAAAACCCTTTTAGCCCTTTTATTAGGAAGTATAATGAGAACATCTTTGGGGGAAACTGTTTCCTGCTGTAAAATATTGGAAGCTAATTCCCCTAAGAATGTGTACCGATCTGTCATAATTTGGAATATCTTTTAGATTCCTAAGAACGCCATAAAACCTAATCCCATTAATCCTGTGATGATATACGAAATGCCATGTCCTTGAAGAGGTTTTGGAATTTGAGAATATTTTAATCTTTCGTTTACAGCAGCAAAAACAACGATTGCGATCAACCAACCAATACCTGATCCAGCGGCATAAGATAAACTATACCCCACATTAGGGAAGTTTTTTTCTTGCATAAATAACGATCCCCCTAAAATCGCACAATTAACGGCGATTAAAGGTAGAAAAATTCCTAAAGCATTGTATAATTTCATGGAGAAACGTTCAATGATCATTTCAAGTAATTGAACAATAGAAGCAACCACAGCGATAAAAATGATTAAGGAGAGAAATGATAAATTTACATTTAAAAAGTAATCAGAGATCCATTTCAGAGCACCTGATTCAAGTAAATATTTGTTTATTAAAAAGTTAAAAGGAACAGTAATGATCATTACAAAAGTTACTGCTACTCCCAAACCAAAAGAAGTTTTAACTGATTTTGATACTGCCAAATAGGAACACATCCCCAAAAAATAGGCAAATATCATATTGTCTATAAAAATAGATCTTATAAAAAGTGAAACCATTGAATCCATAATATTACTTTTTAGGTTGATTAATTTTTCCTCTTACTTTTTGTTCTTTTTTGAGCCCGTCTGTTACTTGAACAAAGAAACCATCTGAAAGTCCAATTTTAATTTGAGTTTTTAAATATTTTTCTTTAGGATTTGAAATATTTTCAATATAAACGAATACAGAATCTCCAGAAAATTCAAGAGCATATTCAGGGATGGTTAAGACGCTATCCACTTTTTGTGTAATCACCTCACCATTTGCACTATAGCCAGATCTAATGAACGATTTATTGTCAGTTTTGGTAACTGCTGCTTTAATTTCAAAAACAGTTGCTCCATTTTCAACAGTTCCTTTAGGAGAGATATACTCAAGAATAGCGTCAAATCTAGCATCTTGCATTGCACCAATAACCAATTTCACGGGATCACCCTCTTTAATTTTTCCAACTTCAGTTTCATCTACTTTTCCAATAAAGATAAGATCACCCATATTGGCAATGGTTGCAATGGTAGTACCATCGTTAAAATTGTTAGATTGAATCACTGAATTTCCAACTTTAATAGGAATATCTAAGATCATCCCTGACACAGTTGCTTTAATTAATGTGTTACTGTATTGTGCTGTTTTCTTTGATATCCCCTCTTTAATAATTTGAATACTCTCTTCTGCATTGGAAACCTCCTCTTTTGCATTACGATAAGTGGTTAATGCTTGATCATAAGCTTCTTTTGAGGATACTTTTGATTTATACAACTTCTCTACTCTCTCATAATTAGATTTTGCCTGATCATAATTGATTTGAGCTGTACTTAATCTGGACTCAGCACTGTTCAATTGTGCAATATCAGGGATCACTTGTACTTTAGCAATCACATCTCCCGCTTTTACGAGTTGTCCAGCTTCTTTATACAACGCAACCACGATACCTGAAATTTGTGGTTTAATAGCAACCTCATTGCGGGGTTCCACTTTACCTGTAATCACTGTTTTTTTCTCTATTGTTCTTACTGCGGGTGTAACTAATTCGTATTCAGTTTCTTTAACACGAGATTTACTCCACAAAAAAACAAAAGTAAACACGATTATCAATCCGAAGATAATAAATAGACTGGTTTTGAAGATCTTTTTCATTGTGGTTAAATTGAATTGCAAATATATAATTTTTATTCGTCTCTTAAGGCGTCAATCGCTTTGATTTTTATCGCACTTCTTGCTGGAATTATTCCGGCAAACAAACCCGAAAAAATGATAATGATAGAGGTGACAATAGCCATTGTAAATGAGATGGTTGGATTAGCAAACATCTCCGCTTCTTGAATGAGTGTTTCTGCAAGCACCAACACTAAAATGCCAAAAAACATGCCGATAAATCCTGCAATAAAGGTTAACAGTAAACTTTCCCACATAATTTGTCGGGTGATCACACCTGGCCTGGCTCCCAAAGCTCTTTTGATTCCAATTTCATTAGTTCTTTCCTTAACTGATACCAACATAATATTACTGATCCCAATAACACCTGCTAATAGTGTACCCATCCCAACAATCCAAATCAAAATATTTATTCCAATAAAGAGATAGTTAAACATTAAGAACATCTCTTGTAAATTGAATGTAGTAACCGCTTTTTGGTCTTCAGGAGCTATACGATGCTTCATCTTCAAAATTGTGGTTACTTTTTTCTCTAAGTCTTTAATGTTCACTTTATCAGAAGCAGAGATTGCTAACAAATCAATCTCATTACCCCGATTAAAGAGTTGTTGTGCTGTGGTGGTTGGAATATAAATGGTCATGCCACTTTCCCCTCCAAAGCTCACATTTCCAGATGGTTTAACTACGCCAATCACAGTGTAATAGATTCCCCCCATACAGATAGATTCTCCAATTGGATCCTCTCCCATATTGAAAAGCTGATCATACACTTTATGTCCCAATAAACAAACTTTTCTTTTTTCTAATAGATCTAATCTATTAAATATCCTTCCGAATAAAACAGTTTGACGTTCAATTTGGTAATAGATGTCATCAGTACCTTGATAAGAAAAATCTCCAGACTTATCTTTTCGTGTTGTTTTGGATGACATACCAGGAAAAACCATCCCCGAAATATTTTCAATCTCTGGAAGTTGCTCTTTTAATAACTCCAAATCCTCATTATCCATATTCCAAAATCGACCAGCATTCAATCCTTTGTATGCAACTGAAGTCTCTCCGGTAAACACAAACATGGAATTGGGCGCAATGTTGCCAACATTTTTAATCATCCCATTTTCGAAACCTTGTCCAATACCAATAAGAACAATAAACATAAACATACCCCAAAAAACTCCAAAAGCTGTTAACAAACTTCTGGTTTTATTCCGCGTGATGGTTTGCCAAATCTCTTTAAAATTATCTGAATCAAACATCTGTGTTTCTGAGTTAGTTTATCTTGTTAAGTTATTCGTAACGTAATGCTTCAATAGGTTTTATACTTACCGCTCTTTTTGCTGGGAAATAGCCAGCTAATACTCCTGCGATCATTAAAACAATGGTTGCCGAAATGGCAATTCCCATATCAACCGTAGGATTTTGAAAAATAGCAAATTCATCCGTCTGACCAATAGAATTTTTTACCATAACAAAGTTAATCAACTCTGTTACAATGATCCCAAAAACCATGCCAATATAGCCAAATATTCCCGTAATGATTGTAGATTCTAATACGATTTGTCCCAAAATTGTTGAAGGTTTAGCACCCAATGCTTTTTGGATTCCAAACTCTTTCGTACGCTCACGGACAGTAATCAACATAATGTTTCCCACTCCAACAATTCCAGCTATTAAAGTGCCTATTCCTACTATCCATACAAAAAGAGTGATGGCATTAAAAATTTTCATGGTTTGTAAATAATCTTCTAACATATTCCAAATGTGTATGGCATTTCTGTCTGTAGGAGAAAACTCATGTTTTCGCGACATAGATTCTCTCAGTTTATCATCAAAAACTTGATTCTCTTCAGCAGTTTCCATCCCTTGAACCGTTACTGTAAATTGGTTCAATTGTTTAGATGGATTATAAATCGCAACCATGGTAGAGTATGGCACATAACTCTGATTTTGCCATCGAGAGGCAGATTTACAAATTCCAACAATTTGGTATGAAATATTATCACAAATAATCTCTTTGCCAAGTGGGTCATTTTCATTGAAAAGCACCAGTGCATCTTTATCTGAAATCACCATCACTTTTCTCATTTCTCTGATATCGAGTTCATTAATAAACCGACCTTGGATCATTTTAACATTGTTATAAGAGGCATATTGAGGAACAACGGCAGCTAATGATACGTTGGCATTTAATTTATCTTTTATAATCGATTTCCCATACAATTCATAGGTGGGGATCACCTTATCAATTTGGGCAACCCCAGTAGCTAAATAGATGGAGTCTGATTGATCAAATTTAATACGTCTCCATTTTGGATTCCCTTTATATGCTTCAGAAGTGTAACCAGCCCAAATGGTCACTTTATTCACAGCTCGATCTCCAAAATTACTGGTAACCCCATTTTTCAAACCATTCCCAGCTGCCAACAAAATGATAAGCATAAAAATACCCCAAGATATGGAGAACCCCGTTAAAAATGTACGGAGTTTATTCCTTTTTAGGGATGTTGCAATTTCTGAGAATATTCCAAACATAGGTTGTTATTCAATGATTCCGTCCTTAATTCTGATAATTCTATGTGTATTTTCAGCCACAAACTGTTCATGGGTAACCACAATGATGGTCATCCCTGTTTGGTTCACCTCTTTCAACAAATCGATAACCTCTTCAGAAGTTTTACTATCGAGTGCCCCAGTAGGTTCATCCGCTAAAATTATTTTAGGTTCTGTGATCAAAGCACGCGCAATGGCCACTCTTTGTTTTTGTCCTCCACTCATTTCATTAGGAAAATGGTGCGCCCAAGGAGCCAATCCCACTTTTTCAAGATACTCCATAGCAATCGCATTTCTCTTTTTTCTGGAAACATTTCTAAAATAGAGCGGTAATGCAACATTTTCCATCGCATTTTTATAAGAGATCAAATTAAAATTTTGAAAAACAAATCCAATATATTTATTTCTAAGACCTGCAGCAATAGTTTCAGTTTGGCCACTAATGAGCATATTATCTAAATAGTATTCTCCCGCATCATAATTATCTAAAATTCCCAGGATATTCAGAAGTGTAGATTTTCCAGACCCAGATGCCCCCATAATGGAGATCATCTCACCCTCTTTAATTTCTAAATTGATCCCTTTTAAAACATGAAGTGGAGCTGCTCCGAAATATGTTTTGTGTAAGTTAGATATTTTTATCATATTGGTTTTCAAATTCTTTCAATTTATCTCTGTATTCTTGACGGATAGGAATAGCAATTAATTTTTCTCGATCTAATCCTACAATAACGGAATTTGATCTGGTTTTTATTGTGTTAGTAGTGATTTCTACTAAATGTTGCACCATTTTAAAACTTTTATTTCCCAAATGAACCACTTTACATCTGCATTCAATCTGTTCTCCATAAGTAATGGGTTGTATAAAATCTAAGGATATATGTGCCAGCACAAGATCTATTTTTAACCAATCGATTTGTGTATCTAAAATTTTCTCAATATAGTTACTTCTTCCGTAGTCAAAATAGCTACATTGCACCCCATTATTGACATGATTAAACGGGTCTAAGTCACTCATTCTTATTTGAATAGGAACTGAAAAACTGAAACTAATCTCCTCCATACAATTTGAATTGAAACGTTGCAAAGGTACAAAAAAATATTAAAGGTGCAAGGTGCAGGGTTCAAGGTTCAGGGTCAACGGACTACAGACATCAGACTACAGTTTAAAAGTTTAAGGTAAAAGGTATTATCTTCCAATTTTATTTACTAATTCACAAATTTGCATATTTGCAAATTTTTTATGATTAAGATAAATTACTCTTCATTTTTAATCAATTGTAATGCCTTATTAAATATTGGGTCCTCTGTTTCACCTGATAATTCTTCAAAACTTAGTTTAATTTCATAATGAGGGAGGACTCCTCTTCCCCAAGGTATTGTTTCATTCGAAAGAGAATCAAACACAATTTTAATAAGTGGAATAGTTAATACCAACTTAGAATTTGGTAAAGATAGATTTGCAAACTTTTCAGCATTCATTTGATAGTATGCACTCCCTGTTTCTCGTCCAATTAAAACTCCTCTTTTTTGTTTGTAAACTAATGCAGCAAAAATGGCAGCAGCAGAAAATGATTTTTCATTAGTTAGAACATAGAGTTTCCCTTTAAAATTTGAAAATGAATCAGGATAATTTAAAGGATAATCATATTTATAATATCCCTTTTCCCCTTTTACTGAAAAATAATCAGGAAATTTCAAATTAATTTCCTCTGAATAATTGGTACAGTATTTAAAAAACCCAAAATTATCCGTTTTATTTACTTTTGAATATTGACAAATTTTGAATGGCTGTTGAGCAAAATAAGAATACAATTTGATAATATTTTCAACATCCCCTCCATAATTATTTCTCAGATCAACAATTAAAGATGTACACGAAGAATCTGAAAGATTTTTAATAAAAGTAGAAATTTCAATAATTTGCATTTCGTTTATGTCAAAATTTGGAATCCTAATATAGGCAGTACTATTTGACAATTTTTTCAATTCCAAATCATCATCATATAACAAATAACTTCTCCAATCTGGATAAAATTTCAATTTTACATCATTTTTATTTCTGTCTATTTTAACATTTTGAAAATTAACAAATGTATCATTTTCAAAGAGTATTCTATAGGAATCATTTTCTACTTCTCTAATATAATTTTCAGAAATCGACCAAAGATGCATTAACTTCTGACCATCTGGATAACTTTGTATAAAACCATCACTTCCTGTAATATATTTTTCAATTTGCGCTTTAAATTGAATTGGAGTTAACCCGTTAATCGTTTTAATTTTATATCCCCAATACTCTTTAGTATGATCTAATGTTCTCACTATTCTTAGGGTATCGTTCAAAAATCCTGGATATACTGAACTAAAATAAAATATACTTGATTGAGTCTCTTTTGGTTTTTTAACTGCAGGATTTTGAATAATATTCAAATGACTATCTTTAAGTTGATGAATTAAACATACTACAATTTTTTTGAAATTGTTAAAAGTCATAGAGTCTTTAACTTGTAAAAAGGTTTCCTTTTTGAATAATTCCCATTCTTCAAAAGTCATATAATCATACACTCCTGGATACCCTTCCTCAATTGCGTTGATGAAAATATTTAAGTCTTCAATTGCTTCATTCTTAGTTAAATAATCAGGTAACTGAATTTGATTAGGTTCAATAAATGTTGATTTTAATCCAAAAGGGAGCATGGGATCAATTACTTCATTATTTTTTGAAACAGAAAAGATAATTGAGGGTTTTAAAATTTTAAAATAGGAGTATCCCATTGTTCCAATTGTATCTCCTTGTTTCAAAACAGAACCTGATTTAATAGGTTTCAACGGTTTTATACCTGAAATAATAATTGATAATCCATCATTTGTTTCAATAACTAGATGAGCATTTATGTTTTTGATTGGTAATCTTTGATTTTTATAGACATTGTCAATTTTTAGGATATCTTTTTCATAAACATCTACAGGTTGATGAAAGGAGAGTTGTGAAGTTAAACTTAATGAATAATAATAAACATAAAAAGTAACCTTTCCATTAACTGGTGAAACAATTAAAGAATTTTCCTTCCCAGAAAAAATCAAATTAGATAAATTATATTCATTTCCAATAAAGTCGTTTGGTCTAAATAAAATATGATAATCTGAATTCATATCAGCTACAGGCCAAATAAATTTGGCTTGAGCAAACAATTGTTGAAAAAGTGAACCTAAAAAAAATATAAAAACATAAATTAATTTCATTTTTTTTATCTTAATGTCTAGCAAAAATACAAATAATTTTTAAAATTAAATTTGATCAAAGATGATCTTTATTTATATATAATTAGATATAGATTACTTATAGTTTGGCCCCCATGATTTTCGGAAAAAAACTTACAGATGAAAACCCTTTAGCCATTGGCCATTGGCCTTGAGCCCGACTTGCATTAGGGATGTGGAGGGCGCCGTAGGCGGTACGGAATGGAGCGAAGCGGAATGGAGTACGGGAGCGAAGCGAACCCCGGAACAAGCCCGACGGCGAGCGAAGCGAGCCGGAATGCCCAAAAGAGTTAAGAGATAAAAGTTAAGAGATAAGAGTTAATAACTAATAGTGAATGATTTTGTATTTTGTTAATTTAGTGACTGTTGTCTGGAGTCTGTGGTCCGTAGTCTATTTGCTAATTTGCTAATTTTTAAATTTACTAATTCCTCATTAACTCATTAGCTTATTATTTTGTATATTTGCGGGTTAAAAAAAAATCCTTTAATTTCTGGATTATTATAATGGTTCCCTTTTTTAGGGCAACAAAAATTAAAAATTAACGTATAAATA
>JBLJBB010000028.1:0-10322 GCA_047638115.1 Bacteroidales bacterium
GTTATGCCTCATTTAAAAACGGAACATGAAGTTCAAATTAACATTCTTATTACTTTTAATTATAAATTCAATTTCAGCACAAACTGATTTGAAAAATGGAATGAACACACTTATCTACAAAAATTATCAAGCAAATGACCTAATAATTAAACACTTATTAATTGAAGATAGTTTACTAATTGAATATTCTGTTGATATTCATGCAATAAATGATTCTCTTCAAAATGCTTTAATAAAAATGAACTTATTATCGAATGATTTCTCAACAAATGATTATTTTACTAATTCTGACCTCAATCAGATTTATTCAACAATAGGAATAAGTAATAAAAACTTAATATGCAATGTAACATCAATTGATACCTTTTTAATTGGAACAGATAAAATTTATAAATATAATAGTGGCGTACAAGCTTTATGGTTAGATTTACAAATGGAGGAGTATAAAGGGAAAAAGCAAATGACAAAAACAAATGATTCCATATGGGAGATTCATTATTTTTCATGGCCATCTTTGCGACTCTATGAGAAAGAAACAATAAATAATAATACTTTCTACCATTTCATATATGACGACCCAAACTCAATTGATGAAGAATATTCATTTATTCTACAACAAGATTTTTGGATAATTAATTATCATTTTGACAATGCATTAGATTTTGAATTAATAATTGTGAATGGAATTGAATTTAAAACGAGGCATAACAAACGCTAAAACTAATGTGGCCTTGTTCCCGTTGACAATGAAAAAAAACAATAAATAAACCCAACTCGCTAGGGGCCTGAAGAGTAAGCCACACTAGTCTTAGCGTCAGGCGTTGTGTGCAACCCTAAAAGACGATACGACAGACAACAAACGAACAGAAAAATGAAAGAAAGTATGCCAACGCTTCAGCAAAATCAAAAGAGCTGCATCCCCACACTCAAACCCAACGCAATGCAGCACATTTGCTTTTGCCCCAACGCACTTCAAACAGACAATTTCTTGAAGCCAATCGCACAAACAGCACATTTGTTTTTGCCCGACACACAAGCCGACCCTTCGCAAAACAAAAAGAGCCGTTTTTTGCCAATGTAACAAAATTAAGTAGATCATAAAAAGCAATATGGTTTCTAGAGAAGAAGCAATCAAAAAGTTGAAAGAATATTGGGGAACCGACAAATTCGTTTTCCAAGCAGAGTTTCATGTTCCAAAAAACATTTTACTAAGAGAAGGAACTAAGCCATTTGGTTATTTCAGGAACATTCGATTTAAGGGAGAGTTGATAGAATATCCCATAGACACAAGTGCAACCCATGAAAGACGGGTGAGTGTCTATCAAGTATTAAAGGATAATTTAAAAGACCAGGATCAATATGAAGTAACATTGGACTTAGCTAAAGATGAATACAGAAAGAAGAATCCATTCCAGCTAATTGTAAAGCAATATAAGAAGCTTGAAAATAAATCTGTTCCAGTTGATACCGCCCTTCGTAAAACAATTACAGACATTTTCAATGAAAACATAAATATAAATTCGCCTTTTCAGGTGGTTAACCTAGCCAATTCTGTTGAATCACTGGCGACCGATATCTATTCAGAAGACAAGCGTTTTATCTACGAATTAATTCAAAACGCTGACGATGCTGCTTTAGACGAAGAATCAGAACTCTCTATTCAAATACTAAAAAATTATGTTATAATCTCACACAATGGAGCCCCGTTTAATTCAAGAGATATCAGAGGTCTATGTAGTATTGGGTTGGGAACAAAAACAAATGATGCCACTAAAACCGGTTATAAAGGCATAGGGTTTAAGTCAGTTTTTGGGCAGCCGGATGGTTTGGTATATGTAAAATCAGAGCACACATTATTTAAATTCGATAGGGAACATTCGCGTAAAAAAGGCTGGAATAATAAATGGGGTAGTAAGCAAGAATGGGAAGTGCGAAACGGGGTTACGTTCAATTGCCCTTGGCAAATGATGCCTGTGTTAATAGATAATGTAGATGATTCTGAGTTAGCAAAGGTTTTAAACAATGAAAACTACACCGTAAAAACTGCTATAAAAATTTTAGATAGTGAACAGATTTTTGAAAACATCAATAGGTTTTTTGGGGATGCTAAATTTCTGTTGTTTTTAAGACGCATTACCCGTGTTGAAATTATATATGACAATCACAGCCTAGCTTTTAATAAAGAAAAGAAGCGGGATAACAAAGAAATAGTTAGCCTCTTTAAAAACAAAGAATTACTTTCAAACTGGTATGTGAGGAATTGGATTCATAATATTCCACAAGAGATACAAAAGGAACTTAAGTCCGACCCTAAAACACCCAAGAAAATTCAAAGCATGGAAAAAACAGAAATTTCCTTTGCTTTAGAAATTAATGACTCTTTTGATAAAATTAAATTATTAAAGGAAGGCCATAGTGTACTTTATTCTTACCTACCAACTACAGAGAAGGAATATAATTTCCCTTTTATTATAAACTGTAATTTTTTGCTGGATGCCAGTAGAGAAAAGATTCACAAAAACAGAAAATGGAATGAATGGCTTTTTCAGGTAATTGGTTATAAAACTGTGGAATGCTGCTCTGAATTATTGGTAAATAATCTTTTTGAGTCCACTTATCTATCGATTTTAAAAAACGGCTTTTACCCTGAAATCGACAATTTACGCACAAAAATAAACGCAGGATTAGCCAGCGGGATAGAGAAATTTGCCATATTGAATAACAGGGAAAATGAACTTTGTAAACTTACTGAAGTGGCAATGGACCATTTTAATCTGTATCAAGTTGAGCCAGAACTTACTACTAAGATAGCTGAATATATAAACGAATCAGAGAAAACAATTTCTTTGGTTTCCAAAAATATTATTGAATTAAACGAGGCAAATACCCCAGTTCTTAAGTTAAAGCCATTTGCAATAACAGAAAGTAATTTGCAGGAATTTTTTAGTTCTGCTTATGTAGGACAAGCAATAACTAAATCATCGAATCATGAAATTCTATCTTTCCTAAGTTCTTTAGAAAAGAAGGATGCAAGCGGCAGTTGGTATACTGTAGTAACTAAGAATAAACTGATTATAAATCATGATGGGGAACTAGATTATGTAAAAAGAGTATGTTTCCCAATAGAATTGGAAGTAACTTTTAATACAGAGTTTAAAAATACATTAATACATAATGATGTTTACGAGTCAATTAAAGGTGATAATGAACTAATTGCATGGCTTGAGAAACTAGGTGTAACCGAACCAGGAAGCATTGCTTATCTAGAAAAAGAAATCATCGGAAACATTCAGAATGCTGTTGATGAAACTAATTTTTTGAATGTAACCAAATTTATATATAAACTCCACACCGACAAAAAGCTAACAGAAGCACATTATGTGAATTTACAGGAGTTGCATCTGAAAACCGATAAAGGGTTTATAAAAGCTAATCTATGTGTACTTCCACAAAGTTATAATCCTATTTTAGACTTTAGAAGTAAACTTCCTGAACAAGCTTATTTGTCTGATGAATACATGCAAATTGCAACCTCACGTGACTGTCGCATTTTCTTTAAGATGTTGGGGGGTCGGGATGATATAGAGTTTATTAAAAAAACAAAACTCAACTCGCCTGATTTGCCAAAAGCATTTATTGACTCTTCAAATACTTTTGCTAAACAAGGTCATACTTACCCTCATTTAATTGGTGTTTTTTATCCGAATACGCCTATTTCAAATGTGCCATACTATCTACAGACATTCACTTTTTTGGAACACACAAACAAATCTGATTTTGCAAAATTATTTTGGAATAGAATATTTGAAAAGTATACTTTTTCAAAAGATAGGGATGGAATGACGCCTCATAACTATTCACCACCCAAAGACTTTACTGCATACAAATTGGGTGGAGGAATTGAATTCACAACGCTTGATGAAATGGCATGGGGTAGATTACTTAACAATAGGACTTATATTCCATCATTTATTTTATGGAATATCCAGAATGCAAAGTGCTTCCCTACGAATAAAGGTTTAAAACTAGCTAGTGAATCATTTATAAATAAAGCCTCAATATGTGAGCTGGCGGGCGATTTTCTACCAGTTATAAATATTGAACAAGAAGTACCTGATGATTGGAATAAGCTACTGAAACTTAAAACAGCGTTATCAATTGACGATTTATTTAATGTACTGAATGGCATTTCAGATTTTGTGATTAACAAAGGTTACCTAGATAAAGAAAATGAAAAAAGACTAGGATTAATTTACAATGAATTAATGTCCAAGCTGAAAATTGACTACAACAATGTACATAGTAAGATAACGATTTGGACCAGTAATGGACGATTAGTTAGTTCTGCAAAAAAAAGCGTCAAAGCAATTGATTTATTGCATATTAACATTTCTGGATTTGAAAACACCAATACAGGTATTGAAACTATTTTCTTACCTAAAAATGTAGAGATTACTCATGTTCATTTTATTGATTTATTAAATGCTCTTGGAATTACAGTTATTGATGAATTCAGTTATCAGGCTGAAAATATAGGTGAGATATATGACTTTAAAATAAAATTACTTAAGCTAGTAGGGCCAGTTTGTTTATTATTAAAAAACAAAATGATTGTGAGTGATATGGACAAATCTATGTACGATAGATTTACTAAAATATCAAAAACAAAATTCAATTTATCCAGAAACATACATCCCATATTTACCAACAAAAACGATATAATTAAAGGTGAAATAGTTAACTACTATTATGATAAAGCTGATAACCAGTTTCTCTTGTCTAAAGAATGGAGTAATCCTTTGACTTTATTAGAAATCTCCTACGAGATAAGTTCATTATTGTCGGCAATAAGGCTTGAAAAGGAAATAATGATGCTTTTAAACTTGTCAATATCGCAAATAGAACAATATCTCACAAATCAAAAGCTAGATTTAAAAGAATATCAGAAATCAGAAATCTATCAAGAAATTGTTGAAGAAATAAGGAAACTGGAAGATCTAATAAAAATAAAGCGTGTCAACCACTTAGAAATAAAGGATTCACCGAAGTCTATTGTTGAAGAAGTTGTTGATAGGAATACAGACGAAGAAAATTCTAATGGGATAGAAACTGATAAAGTATTAGAGGAGCAAATTGAAAATCCTTTTAAAGATATTACACCTGATGATGAAACGTTTATACGGAGCATTATAAAAGGGGACTTTGAATTAAACGAAAAGCTTGATGCAAATACTACAGCAAAGATTAAAACGCTAATGGCTATAAAGGGTCAATACAATGCTGATGAAATTATAGATGAAGGTCGTTTCTTAAAAGCTGGCAAAGATGAAATAATTGTCCGTTCTGCACAAAATGGTTTATTGTATCTGGATGTTTATCATTGGGGGCGTTTAAGTGAATCAAATGTTTGTTTATCGATATACACAAAAAGCCAAATCCAAATCTTTAGAACACAAGAAGATTTAATAGAGCATACCAAACCTCAAAACAAGTTTGGAATAGTGCGGATGCCAAATGAATATGATGTTAGTGATTATAATTCACTCGATAAAATAACTGATAAAGGAGAATGGCATTACGTTTTCATAGTTAATGAAAACACTAAGGCGGCACAGAATTATAAAGAAGTGATGAACCTTGATGACTATAATTTTTAAAAATGAAGCAACTCACCAAAGAACAGCAGGTAAAATTTTACGAAGAAGAAATAAAGAAAATTCTTTCTGATTATAAAGCCTATCTCGATTCAAAGTGCATTGACTTAGTTAGTAAGAATGAATTATATGTTGGTTCTTTTGAATATATCGATGAAGTAAGAAATCAGGTAGTTTTTTCATTTCCTAAGGACAAATTACCCAAAACAAAAATCCCACTTACAGCCACCAAGCCAAAATCAACAGATATTGTAACATCAAATTTTTATGATTTCATTTACAGCCTTTATCGTAAAAATTATGTTGCAGCTTTCAGTGAGTGCTATGGTGTATATTATCACGAACAGGATGGCAAATTCAATATAGGTTTCAACAATTTCGACTTGGAGTTTTTAAACTCACTGTTCAAAGGCGATAAAATTGTGTTCGGTATATCTGACCCACCCTTGAAATACTATTTCAACCTTATTCAGATTACCAAGAATGATGTTAAGTCAGCAAAGGCAGAAGAAATACTAAACGGTACATATCATTTAAACGATTTCAAACCGGTTCATATTGACGACTCCTTAGACTTAATTGCCAAGTACAAAACTGATTTAAAGAATAACGATACAATCATCATACAAGGTCCTCCGGGTACTGGTAAAACCTTTTTCATATCAAGGCTGCTGGAAGTTTTAAACAAAGAAAATAAATCGGTGCTTGTAGCGACTTTAGCCAATCGGTCATTGATTGAATTGGCAAAGAAGTATTTTGAATTAGATACAGCCAATAAGATGGTGGTTTATAAATCCAATCTTACGCTGGACGAATCAAAGGAAGTAAAGTCAATAAAGCCTATACCAAAAGATTTCCTGCCTGCGGCTGGAAGTATTCTGCTTACGACTTTCTATAAAATGTCCGGCATTGCGGTTGAAAATATTAATAGCCCTGTCTATGATTATATCATCTTAGAAGAAGCGAGTCAGTGCTTTTTGGGAACTATTGCAGCAGCCAAACTACTTGGAAAAAAAGTAATTTTAGTAGGCGATCCAATTCAGTTGCCCCCAGTAGTAAATCAAGATAATCCAGGAAACATATCACCCAATATTGACTTGATGCTGGAATCTTTTACTTACTATGCATCCACTATAATTTGCCCTAAATTTAGGCTTACAACAACCTACCGTTTTTCAGAGAATGCCTGTTACCAAACAAACACCTTTTACGAAAACAGTCTTAAATCAAAGTCAGATATTCAAAAAGAAAATGAGATATTTTCACGAATACCAAACATTTACAATAATAAAGGCGGTAGTTCTTTATTCTATTATGATTCAACAAATTTGAAAAGCATTTATGATTTGTTGTTAAGTCAAATAAATGACTTACTTCAAATAAACCCTAAGTTTGAAATAGCGATTTTGTCATCAACAAAGAAAGGCGTTAAGTTGCTGAGAGATAATCTACTTCATAAATTGAATGATAAGCAAGACCAGATACTCATTAATACCGTAGACAGTGTGCAGGGGTTAACAATAGATTTCTGCTTTTATTTTGCTTTTTCTGATGGTAGTCCTGCATTTTCATTCAAGCTAAACCGTTTTAATGTGGCAACAAGCAGAGCACGTTTCTGTACATTGATTCTATTAGATGAAGTTTATAAAGTGGTTCAGCCCTACAAAGGTTTGGTGGCTGATTTTATTTCAAAATGTGAAAAAGATTACATTGCCAATCCACCAGTTGTAGATGTTAGTAGTGCTGATTCAAATCAACAAAAATCGTCAGGCATAAAGGTCATTGATAAAATAGACCTTTCCAAATTTGAAAAGCCTAAGAAAGAAATCGTTAAAGGAAAGGAAAATATTTACATTATTGACACCAACGTATTTGTTGACCAACCAGACATAATTTCAAAAATTGACAAACAGTATCAAGTTGTTTTATCAGCAAAAGTCATTGACGAGTTAGATAAATTGAAAGTTACATTGCCAACAGAACAGCAAAAACAAAATGTTCAAAAAGCAATTAAACAAATCAATGACAGCTTTGACAAACGCAATATCAAAATGGATACAGCTGACCTGACTTTGTTACCGAGCGATTTTGACAAAAAATCACCAGACAATTTTATTTTGACAGTTGCCCTAAAATACAAAGACGAAAATCCAATAATGCTGACGTCTGACAATGGTTTGCAGCTTAAATCAAAAGGTTTCGGAATAACGACAATTAAACTAAAAGACTTTTTAAAACAAATGAAATATTAGCCAGCGCATTTGGTGGCACATTTGCAAAACCGCACAAGCCCAAGCTAAAGCCAAGTTTTGCAAAAGAGCCACCAAGCCAACGCACGACAAAAATAGACACTAAATGACTGATAGACAAAATAAAATGAAAGAAGGGCAGCACACAACATCGTATATAAAACATTTGGCAGTCAGTAGGTTATCGAACATTTCAGCTCGTATCAAAAGTACTTGTAAATTGACAGGAAAGTGCTTCGAAATGCCAAACGTTTCATATACGTAACCGTTGTGTGCAATTGTAAAAGAGAGACCGTCATAAAATGAAAAGACTTTTTGATATTACATTTTCGCTGATTGCATTATTGATATTTGGACTACCAATTATAATAATTTCATTAATTATTGTGTTTAAAGAAAGGCATAGTATAATTTTTAAACAAGAACGTATTGGATTAAAAGGGACACCGTTTATGATAATGAAATTTCAAACCATGATTGACGAAGTACCAACAAAAACTGGAAAAGTTCTACGAAAAACAGGTTTGGACGAGATTCCACAGTTTTTTAATGTTTTAAAAGGAGAAATGAGTATCGTAGGTCCGAGAGCATTAACTAATCACGATATAAAAAGATTAAAATGGGATGGAACTTATTATTCAATAAGGTGGTCTGTTAAACCCGGAATTTCAGGTTTTGCTCAAATATATGGCGGACAAAACAAAAAAACATCATGGTTTTGGGATAAAAAATATACAGAAAACTCAAACTTATTAACTGATTTAGGAATAATCATAGTTTCATTTTCAATGAACCTTTTCGGCAAGACAAGAATTCGCAATGTTATATGGTCAAATAAGAATTTAAAATAAATGAAGATTAAACTTATACTGCCATCTTTAACTGAAGCGAAAAGTGCATTTTGGAGACCAATTAAATATTCCTTATTTCCACCTCTTGGATTAGCCACCATAGCTGCATTTCTTGATAGTGACGACGAAATAGATTTACAAGACCAACATGTGGAAAAATTAAATCTTGACGATATACCTGATTTAGTTTTAATTCAAGTATATATTACAAATGCAAAAAGAGCATATTCTATCGCAAAACAATATAGAGAAAGAGGAATATTTGTAGCTCTTGGTGGATTACACGTAACAGCGCTACCAGAAGAGGCTGAAAATTATGCAGACACAATTTTTATTGGACCAGCCGAGCAGACATTTCCTGATTTTATTAAGGATTTTAAAGCAAAAAGAACAAAGAAAAGATACATTTCAACTAATGGTCGTACAATTCAAAACATCCCGCCTGTTCGCAGAGATTTGATTAAGAGAGAGAAATATCTTGTTCCAAATTCTTTGGTTATGTCAAGAGGGTGTCCGCATCATTGTGATTTTTGCTATAAAGACGCTTTTTTCAAAGGAGGAATTTCATTTTACACTCAAAGAGTTGACGAGATTTTGACAGAAATATCCCGATTAAAAGGGAAGCATTTATATTTTCTTGATGACCATTTGCTTGGAAATCCAAAATTAGCCTCTGGGCTTTTCGAGGGTATGAGGGGCATGAATAGAGTATTTCAAGGTGCTGCTACAGTTAAATCAATTCTTGAAGGTGATTTAATAGAAAAAGCGGCAAAAGCAGGGTTGAGAAGTTTATTTGTTGGATTTGAGACATTTTCACCTGAAAATTTGAAGCAAAGTAATAAAAGTCAAAACCTAAAACTTGATTATGAAAGAGCAGTTCAAAGATTACATGATTTAGGAATTATGATTAACGGTAGTTTTGTATTTGGGCTTGACCATGATAAATCTGATGTCTTTCGAAGAACTGTAGATTGGGGAGTTAAAAATGCAATAACAACTGCAACTTATCATATTTTAACACCTTATCCAGGTACACGACTTTATGATTCAATGGTAAATAGCGGTAGAATAATAACCAACGATTGGGATTTGTATGATACCAGACATGTTGTTTATCAGACCAAAGGATTATCAACATTAGAATTAGAAAATGGTTATTGGTGGGCATACAAAGAATTTTACAAGTGGAATAATGTTTTAAAAGCATCGTTTTCCCATGATACATTTAAACATCAGTTGAAACATCTTTTTTATACAGGAGGATGGAAAAAATTTGAGGAATTATGGAATGTTATAATAAATATAGGTGGACTACAAAAAATGCTACCTTTATTAGAATTATTATTAAGTGAAGTGAAAATGAACGAGATAGAAGAACAACAGCACACAACACGCAATAAAAAACATAGGGCGGGAAGTGCTAATTTTGAACAGTATAACATTTAATAAACGGCGCGGTAACTTGATAGGTAGGAGCTTCGAAATGCCCTACGTTTCTTATTGCCGACCGTTATGCTTCATGCTTTAAAAATCGCAGTAAAGAAGGTTTTGTCAAAAAAAAGTAGTAT
>JBLJBB010000029.1:0-6226 GCA_047638115.1 Bacteroidales bacterium
ACCGGCACCCAAGCAAACATGAATATATGTTATATTTTTCGTGGGCACGACCAACATGCAAAGATACTATTTTTTGTGGGTTGGGAGAGAAAGTATTAGTTTAATAAATAACTTAAACAAAATAATATGAAAAAAAATAAATTTGCACCTTTGACCAATAAAGATATGGAAAAAATTCAAGGGGGTAAAACAGCCGTTGTATATAGAAATTGGAGAACTATTTCTTATAATGAAGATGGGACAAGGAATCAGATATCTTACGACATATGTCAGGACTATTATTTTTGGGGAACCGAAAAAGGAGATCCATATACAGTTCCAGATTATCAAAATAGAACGATATAAGTTATAATAATCATGAAAAAACTAATTCTAATCCTTTTATTGCATTCTTTTTTCAGTTTTATTGCATTTTCTCAAACTGGAAAGACAAGAATCTTTTGGAATAAACATTATGAAGAGTATCCCAGTTTAATCCAGGACTATATTAAAGATTCTTTATTGGTTGTTAAAAACTATCCGGCATTTTTGAATAAAATCTATTCCAAAAATGTAGATTCTTTAAAACCTAAAGAGTTGTATTGGACTGCGGCTTATTATGATGAAATGAACCAACCTGATTCTGTCTTTCATTACTTGAGCATTTTCTTTGATGTCGCTTCTGATGATAGATCCATTTTATTTTATGACCATTTTCCAAATCTAAAGAAAAATTCACCATATTGGCAGAAGGTTGTTGGTCAAATTGAAAAACACTTTTTGATGGAGATTCCTGATGTAGAGAATAAAGATTTAGCACTTAAAATTTTTTATTTGTCTGTTGAAAAGTACAGAATAGGTCTTCCTTATGCTGAACTCAGCTTACAACAATTTGATTCTCTTGTTAAAAAAGGAGAAATAAATTTTAAAAGAAAAGAAAGATTTATTGATGAAATGGATTCAATCATTGAATTATATGGGTTTCCAACGATTCAGATGGTGGGAAATTTTGCTGCTTTTCAATCGTATGATATTTTGCACCATTCTAATAGCTTAATCAAATATTATCCGGAAGTTAAAAAAGCGTATCTTAAAAAAGGTGTTGATCCCGAATTATACGCTATGATGACAGATCGTTGTTTAATGTTAAGTGGAAAAAAACAAATTTATGGAACTCAATTTAGATCTGGGGGTACCAAATATAATAAAAAATATCCTGGGGCATGTATCCTTAGTCCAGTTAAGAAGATCAAAGAACTTAATAAAAGGCGATTAGAATTGGGATTAAATACCATTGAAGAATATGCAGAACAACACAAAAACGAAAATTTTGTAATTCCAAAAGAGTATTATAAATAATGAAAAGAAGATGAAAAAGACAATTTATTTTTTAGCCTCTGTCAAAGAACCAAAGTGCTGCTGCTGACAGAAGGCGATAACCAGGTGCACCGCAGGGAATGGTATTTGCTCTTGAAAAACCTATAACCAAACCCTGCTTCCGGCACCCAAGCAAACATGAATATATGTTAATTCTATTCGTGGGCACGACCAATTCGCAAAGATAATAAATTTTTGTGGGTTGGGAGAGATATTTTAAATTAGTTAAAAACAAAAAACATAATTATGAAAAGTCAATTAGACAAACAAAAATTTGCTTCTCTTACAGACGAACAAATGAATGAAATAAATGGTGGTGGTTGGGTATATACAGTTACAGGGTACAATCGATCTCCGGATTCTCAAACAATTAACACATTTTATTCTAGGCAAAGAACTTTTCTTGGATTTAATGTTGGAGAACCAGAAATAGTACCTGATCCTGTTGTAGATGGATCCTATTACGATGCATATAATAAATATTATCAAATACCTTAATCTAATTTTTTTTTATTATGAAAATTGAAAATCAAAAATACAACCAACTAACTTCTGAAGAACTCAATAAAATTAATGGTGGAGGTTTTGTTAAAATGAAGAGAGTAGAAAATTCAGAATATACAGCGCAATGGTCAATGCCTGATGGCACAATAATAACAACGACATATTGGCAAGAGCAAAGATATACTTGGTGGGGGCTTTATGGAACCACAGATATTATTCCATGTAGCTCACCGGACAATTAAACACTTTTGGGGGAACTAATTTCCCCCTTTTTAAATCATTAGTATGAAAAAAAACTTAATTTTATTTCTTTTATTTTTAAGTTGTTTTGATTGTTTTCCTCAAATTAAAGTAACTGGAACATTAATTGATTCTCTATCAAAAATTCCCATTCAATATAGTAGAATTACATTTGGAGATCCTAACAATGTTGTTTTATCAGATAAGAATGGATCCTTTGAAATATCATTTATTCAAGCAGGAAATTTAGAAATTAGAAATCTTCAGTATGAACCTAAAGAGTATCAGATAAATCAAAATACTAATTTAGGATCCGTTTTATTTACTAAGCAAGTGTATATGTTACCACTTTTTTCATATAGTCCAGTAATAACAAATCTAAAGGCGGGAGAATACAATAAAAAACCAATAATTAAAGGAATAAAAAAAAGAAACCATATAAGAACGAAAGCATCAATGATTTTATCTCTTTACGTTAATCCTCCAAGTATTAAAGATAAAACTTTATATATAGATACTCTTAATTATTACATATATGATTCTTCAGCAGACGGTTGTCCATTTAGAGTTCAAGTTTATGAGGCGATACAAAATAGTGATGGAACAATCTCTCATGGGAAACCATTTATTCTGGAAAATATTATATTATCTTTTCCTAACTTCGAAGGTTGGGTAAAAGTGGACATAAAAAAATATGGAATTAAGATTCCTTCAAATGGGGTCTTTGTTTCAATTGAATTTTTGAAACATTGTAATTATGAAATAAAAATGGTTAATGGTATAAAACCTCTTGATTCGTTTGGTTGGAAAGAGAATTGTTTAAATATACCTTTTTCCAAACGTTCAAAATCAAAAAAAAGCCAATGGACTTTGTCAGGAAAGAGGTTAACTGAATTTAAAATATATGGTTATAAAATCTTTGGAGATCAAAATAATTTTGGGTTTTCAAACACAGGGAATCCATTAATTTATATTAATTATTCCATCTATTAAGAATATTTTTCAATTAAAAAAATAATACTATTATGAAAAAAACAAACAACACAAAATTCTCGCCATTGTCTGACCAAGAGATGGAACAAATTAAAGGGGGTGCCTGGAAAATTATTTGCGAGGCTTATACCTCAACACAAGATGAAAATTATTTAATTACTCATTTATCTAAACAACAAGTGCTTTTTGGAATGAATGTTGGTGATCCTATTTATACTTCAACTATGGATGCTAACAACTTTAATCATAGACTTAAAAAATAAATAAATAAAAACCTAATCTTCTTTTTATGAAAAAAATATGGATTGTATTCCTATTAACAGCATGTTATATAGATTGTTATACTCAAATCAAGGTTACAGGAACGCTCATCGATTCTATTTCAAAAACTCCCATTCAGTACAGTAGGATTACTTTTGGGGATCCAGCAATTGCTGTTTTATCCGATGAAAACGGGAAGTTTGAAATTTTAAGTCAAACACCAAATGAACTTGAAATAAACAATATATCTTTTCAACCTAAAATTTTTACAATAAATGCCAATACTGATTTAGGGGTTGTTTTTTGTTCACCTCAAGTTTATAGCTTACAACCATTTACGTGTAATCCAAATAATGCAAATCTGATTTTAGGTGAGTTTGATGAAAACCCATTTATAAGAAATAAAAAAGATAGATATTTTGTCACTTCTATGATCGAGTCTTCAATTTTGTCAAGATATCTTGATAATCCATGTAAGAATCAAGAAAAAGCATATATTGAAAAAATCAATTATTATATTATTGATCCAACAAATGAGGGAACTCCTTTCCGCGTTCAAATGTATGAAGCTATTCACAATTCTGATGGAACAATATCGCATGGTAAACCGTTAATCCCTGATAACATCATACTTTCATACCCAAATTTTGAAGGTTGGATTAATGTTGATATTACAAAATATGGAATTGTTATTCCTAAAAACGGACTATTTGTTTCCATAGAATTTCTCAAACCTTATCCTTTCGAAATTCACAAAAAGAAATATCCAGAATTAAGTGGCGTAATTTCATCCATTATAGATGATTCCAACAAATATCTAAGAAAAACTTGTTTACATGTTTTGTTTTCTAGACCTTCAAAAACTACAAGCAATTGGACGTACTCTTACGGAAAATTTCTTAAAAAAGCAGTACAATTTGAAACATTTGGAGATTCCAATTTCTGGGGTAGATTAAATACGGGAAATCCTCTCATCTATATTAATTATTCTATTCAATAAAATTTGTATGATACTAATTGCTTCTCAACAAAATGAAACAAGTACTCACCAAGTGATGGATTGGCTGGAGTATTTAGGTTCAGAATTTCAAAAAATAAATGCCATAGATATTTCTAATGATTTAAATATTCAAATTTCTAATGAAAAAATTAAATCACATTTTAACAAAACTGATCTGAATGTTTCTGCCCAAAATGCATTCTGGTATAGGAGATGGGATTTTGAAGTATTAATTAAAAAATATCAAACTAAAGAGAATGGTGTCCAAAATAATATTGAACTAGGTTGTATTTCAAATTATATTCATTTTTTGTTCAATAAATTTCCGAAAATAAATTCTATATATGATATTGATAATAAATTGATTGAGCTTTTTGTTGCTAAAGAAGTGGGGCTATTAATTCCAAATTCTTTAGTAACCAATGAAAAAAAACATCTTCTTTCCTTTTATAATCAAAATCAAAGAATCATAACCAAACCGTTATCCGCTCATATTTCTAAAGTTATAAATCGTGAAATATTTTTATCCTATACAACAGAAGTTGGTCAAGATACGATAGATGAATTAGAGGCGCATTTTTTTCCAAGTCTTTTCCAAGAAAATATTGAAAAAGAGTATGAGATTAGAATTTTCTTTATTGACGATCAATTTTACCCCATGGCCATTTTTTCTCAAAATGATTCGCAAACCCAAGTTGATTTTAGACAATACAACATTGAGAAACCGAACAGAACTGTCCCTTATACGCTTCCTGAAGAGATCCAATCTAAGCTTAAAGAGTTCAAGAATAAAATGAATATTAATTCCGGTTCGATTGATATGATCAAAACAAAATCAGGAGAATATGTATTTATTGAATTGAATCCCATCGGACAATTTGGAATGGTATCCTATCCTTGTAACTATAAAATTGAAAAAATAATCGCACAAAAACTAATTCAATATGAAAAAGAAAACACAATCCCCAATTGATCCCAATAAACCCCTTGCTTATTCAAAGATGGAAAAAGTAAAATATACATCATTTTTTAAAGCAATAGAATCAAAATTTTATAATTCATCAGATTATCAACTCTCCTTTTTTTATAAAACAATTGCCAATATTTAAATTATGGATAAAAAAATTCAAATTTTCTCCAATTGTATTCCAGTAAAAGGATTTTCACGTTCATTAATCTGTGATCTTCAAAGAAAGAAATACTATTTTATTCCTAATGATTTTTTTGTGCAGTTGTTAGCATATAATGAAATAGTTGTTAAAAATCTTTCTACGCCACAAAATATAAATAAACATTTTTTTGAACAAGAATATATAGATTTTCTACTTAAAAATGATTTAGCATGTTTTGTTGAAAATAATGACATTCAGCATTTCCCAAAACTTAATCTGGATTGGGATTATCCGTCTCAAATAACCAATTCTATTATTTCTATAAATCATAAATCTTTTAATTCTTTTGATTTTACTTCAATCATAAAACAGTTAAATAGATTCAATTGCAAAGCTGTACAATTAAGAGTTTATGATCTGTTGTCATTAGATTTGATTAAAAAACTTTTATCCTTTTTTAATGAATCCAGAATCGAAACAATCGAGTTGTTTTTCCCTTTTAATGATTCTATTTCTAAGGATGAGATCAAATATTTATTTCCTGAATTTCTTAGATTAAGTGCCCTTTATTTATTTAATGGAGAAAAGGATGAACTCTATTTCGCGGATCAAAACAAGGAACATCCAATAAATATTACAACTACAAAAATTCAAAATGATTCTTTTTGTGGATTTATTTCACCCGTTTATTATGCTAAAAACAATAACCTAACTTTTTTCACAGAATCCCAATGTCACAATACCTGTTTAAATCGTAAAC
>JBLJBB010000030.1:0-23991 GCA_047638115.1 Bacteroidales bacterium
AAGTTTGTGAAGAAATAAGCTTTACAAATCTTATACTAAGTAAAAAAGGGTACTCGCAAGGGTGCCCTTTTTTTTCGACTTTTTTTCGTACTTTTGCAAAAAAAATATACTATGGGATTATTTTCAATTTTTTCGAAAGAGAAAAAAGAGGAACTCAATAAAGTTCTTGAGAAATCTAAAGAGAACTTCTTTCAAAAATTAGCGAAAACGATTGTCGGAAAATCTAAAGTAGATGATGAGGTTCTCGACAATTTAGAAGAGATTTTAATTGCTTCTGATGTTGGTGTTGAAACAACTTTAAAAATAATATCCAGAATTGAAGCTAGAGTTTCTAAAGATAAGTATATCAGTACTAGTCAATTAAATAGTATTTTACGGGAAGAGATTATTTCTCTTTTACAAGATAACAATATTGAAGATTTAGATGATTTTGAACTTCCTAAACGTGATTTCCCTTATGTAATCATGGTAGTTGGAGTTAATGGTGTTGGTAAAACAACTACCATTGGAAAACTTGCCAATAAGTTTAAAAATAAAGGATATTCAGTTCTTTTAGGTGCCGCTGATACGTTTAGAGCTGCTGCTGTTGACCAACTTGAAGTGTGGGCTCAGCGTGCTGGTGTTCCCATTATTACACAAAAAATGGGATCAGATCCTGCTTCTGTTGCTTATGATACAATTTCATCAGCCTTAGCCAGAAAAACAGATGTCGTTATTATCGATACAGCTGGAAGGTTACACAATAAACTTCCTTTAATGAAAGAGCTCTCTAAAATTAAAAACGTAATTACTAAACAGATACCCAATGCTCCTGATGAAATTTTGTTAGTTTTAGATGGATCAACTGGTCAAAATGCCATAGAACAATGTAAACAATTTACTGCTGCTACAGAAGTTAATGCTCTTGCTATTACTAAGTTAGATGGAACCGCTAAAGGAGGTGTTGTTATTGGGATTTCTGATCAGTTTAATATTCCAGTAAAATATATTGGAGTAGGAGAGAAGATAGATCAACTGCAAGTTTTTAACAGAGCCGAATTTATTGATTCTCTATTCCCAGAAAATTGGTAACATGGAGATTGTCATTGATCAAAATTCTGGGTTTTGCTTTGGCGTTATTAATGCTGTCAAAACAGCTGAAAAGCTGCTTTTGGAACAAAAACCTTTATATTGTTTAGGCGATATTGTTCATAATGATGAAGAAGTAGAACGATTAACCAATTTAGGTCTAGTAATTATCAATTACGATCAATTTATTACTTTGAAAAATACACGCGTGTTGATCAGAGCCCATGGAGAACCCCCAGAAATATACAACATTGCTGAATCAAATCATATTGAATTGATCGACGCAACTTGTCCAGTGGTGTTAAATCTTCAAAAAAAAATTAAAAAGAATAATATAAAATACGCTGAAAGTCAGACATTGATTTTTGGCAAACCGGGTCATGCAGAAGTTGTTGGTTTGCAAGGTCAAACTGAGAATAAAGGAATCGTAATTGCTTCATTTAAAGACATCGATAAAGTTGATTTTACTAAACCCTCTTATCTTTATGCTCAAACAACGCAAGATCTAGAAGTTTATAACGAATTAGTGGATAGGATTAGGGAGTCTTATCAGAAATTGGGAAATCTGCATCTATTTCATAGCTTTGATACCATTTGTAGAAGAGTTTCAAACCGAGCCCTTCAAATAAAAAAGTTTGCTAAAAAATATGAAATGATCGTATTCGTTTCAGGTGAAAAAAGTTCTAATGGATTGTATTTGTTCAATTTGTGTTTAAAAGAGAATAAAAATACACACTTTATTTCAAATATTGAACAATTTGAAGCACTTTCGGTGGATAATGTTTCAAGTATTGGAATATGTGGAGCTACATCTACACCAATGTGGCTCATGGAAGAGGTAAAAAATAGAATAATTAAGAAATCCCAATCAGATGAAAATCTTTAAATTGGCTCTACATTGGCAGATCTTAATTGCTATGGTTTTAGCATTCATCATGGGTTCTTTTATTCCTGAAGTTTCAAAGTATATTGATTGGATTGGAAAACTGTTCTTGAATGCTCTTAGCATGGTGGTTGTTCCTTTGGTTTTATCATCAATTGTAACCAGTATCGGAAGTTTAGAACATATCTCACAACTTAAAAGGATTGGATTAAAAACACTAGCTTTGTATGTTTTTACCATGCTATTAGCCATTTTGCTGGGACTTTTCCTAGTAAATCTTATAAAACCGGGCATAGGTGTTGGATTACAAATGATGGACACACAAATATTAGGATCTCTAAAAACAACATTATCTTTCAAAGATATTTTAATTAATATTATCCCATCAAATATCTTCGCGGCTTTATCAGGAGTTAATATGATTGGAATCATTTTTGTTGCAATTGTTTTGGGAATATTTATCAATATTTCCCAGATAGAAACGAAATATGTGATGAACCGTTTTTTTATTGCTGCTTATGATTTGACACTAAATATTACAAAATTTATCATTAAGTTATCACCCATAGGCGTTTTTGTAATTTTGCTATCACAACTGAGTAATGTTACGGATGTGTGGCAATTGCTAGAGAATCTTGGTAAATATATTCTTACAGTTGTATCAGGATTGATTTTTCATTTGTTTATAACCATGTCGATCATCATGTGGTTATTTGCCAAAGTAAACCCTTGGAAACATTTAAAAAACATGATGACTCCTCTTATTACATCCTTCTCTTCGGCCTCCTCATCTGCTACAATACCCTTAACCATGGAAGCATTAGAAGTGAATAATGGAGTATCAAGAAAAGTTACAAGTATCACCATCCCATTAGGAGCTACAATTAACATGAATGGAACAGCATTGTTAGAGTGTGTTGCTGTCTTGTTTATTGCTCAAGCGTATGGAATTGAATTGTCACTTTTACAACAAGGAATAGTGGTTATCACATCACTTCTTGCTGCAATAGGTACTGCAGGTATCCCTATGGCTGGTTTAGTGATGATGGCTGTCATTTTAAATGCTGTGGGACTACCTATAGAGGGTATCGGTTTAGTTATAGGAGTAGACAGAATATTGGATATGATGCGAACTTCAGTCAATGTTTATGGTGACACATGCGTAGCGGTTATAGTTGCTAAAAGTGAAGGAGAAATTTTGAAAATATGAAGAAAATAGTTTTATGAGCAGTGCACAATATATTTTTAAATTTGAAGTTTCTATAACTGCTCCAACTCTAACTCAATCTGCTGTGTTTTATAATGAAAATGAATTTGTTGGAAACAAAATTATTTAAAAAACAATAAATGACTAATTAAAAATAAATCAATATAAATATGAAATATTTACCATTCTTATTGTTAATGCTTGTAATCAACTTATCTGCACAACCTCAGGCCCCTAATAGAATTGATTCTAAAGGGAATAAACAAGGTTTATGGAAAAAGTATGATAAAGATGTTTTGCTTTACGAAGGAAACTTTAAAGATAATATTCCAGTTGGAGAATTCAAATATTATCATGCCAATGGAAAATTGAAAAGTATTACACTTTTTATTCAAGGCGTTCATGAAGTTAAAACTACCATTTTTCATCCCAATCAAAAAAAAGCAAGTGAAGGGGTTTTTATGGATCAATTAAAACATTTAGAGTGGAAATATTGGAATGAAGATGAAACATTAATTTCCATTGAAAATTATAATAAAGGTAAAAAGTCGGGTGTCTGGAAAACATTTTCACCCTCAACAGGCATTCTTTTAGAAGAATTAAACTATTTGAATGATAAACTTCATGGAACCGCTAAAACCTATTATATTGATGGAGTGCCATGTACAGTTGAAAATTACATCAATGGACAAAGAAATGGGGTTGCTGAAAGCTATTTTATTGATGGAAAGCTATCCATAAACGGAACATTTCATGAAGGTTTAAAAATCGGAATTTGGAACTATTACGACCAAAATGGGAAATTAAGAAAAGTGATTGATTATAAAAAATCAGAAATTATGAAAACCTATTTGGTTTTCTATAATAGAAGTCAAGAGATTAAATTAAACCAAGATGGGATTGCCTATTTTATTTTTGAAAATAATAAAACGAATGTTGTAACTAAAAAAGGAGAATCTATTGCAATTACTGATGATCCCTATACGGTAAAAGAGTGGGCTGATTTTTTTTCATTTATTCCTGTTAATGAAAAGTTACACGTTGCACACTCTTCAATAAAAGGGTATAAAGAGTTGGGAGATGGGATGATTTCCGTTGAAATTGTACCAACTTTGCCATATACGATATATTCTAGAGGAGATGAAGCTACTATGGTGAAAATCCTATTTAATAAAGAATTACCAAAGTTAGAATAAAATTGAAAAATACAATTAAAATGTCCCTAAAAAATATATATATTTGCAGAATGAATAAAAGTGTTGTATTATATAGTAAACTGTTGGTTATAAGTATTTTGTGTTTTTTTGCTTTTGTAAATTTACAAGCAAATGATGCAGTTTATCTTTATTCAAACGTTGAATCAATGAGTGTAAATTATTCAAATCCACAAGATTCAATCAAAAATGAAACTAAAAAACCAAAAAAGAGATTCAAATTTGGTGCTAATAAAGTTAATTTTGACACCTTTTATGAAAACTATGATAAAGCAGTAAAGTATTATAATAAAGGTTCATATTTATCAGCAGCCCAATTATTTGAACAACTTTATCCTTTGTCAATTGGTACAAAGTATGGAGATTCTATCTTATTTATGTTTGCCGATTGCTATTTTAAGAATCATGATTATCAATTAGCAGCATTTCATTTCAAAGATTATAGTAGAAGATACCCTGGGACAGAACGAACAGAATTAGCTGCATTAAACTGTGTAAAAGCTTTGTATTATGTATCACCACCTTATGATGTTGATCAATCTGATACACATTATGCTATTGAAGAGATTAAACAATATGTTGCACAGTATCCTACTAGTAAATATGTAGAAGAGTGTAATACAATATTAGATGAATTGAGGGATAAATTAGCCTTAAAACAATTTGAAGTTATTAAACTTTATTATAATACAGGGAATTACAAAGCTGCTCAGATAATGGTTAAAGATTTTATGAGAGAATATAGTTATTCCAAATATGCGCCCGAAGCATTGTTTTTACTAACTAAGAATAATTATGAATTTGCCTTAAAGAGTATTGACAAAAAGAAAAAGGAGAGATTTCTATCTTGTGCAGAAGCTTATGATGCATTATCCATTCAGTTTCCAAACTTTCCAAAATTAGGTGAAGCCAAAAAAATGTATGATGAATCATTAAAACAGATAAATATAATTAACACCAAAATACAATAAATGAAATCAGCAGAGTATAACAAAGCAAAAATTAACCCTTTTGCGGTTACCAGAGATTTACGTTCCTTTGATAAAGAAACTGGAAATTTGTATAAAACAGTTTCAATCTTATCTAAAAGATCTAACCAAATTGCTATAGATTTGAAAGAAGAATTCACAGAGAGAGCTCAAGAATTTATTCCAGTTACTGATAATTTAGATGAAATATACGAGAATAAAGAGCAAATTGAGCTTGCACGCTATTTTGAATTACTCCCAAAACCCACATTGCTTGCTATTCACGAATTTGAAAATGATCAAATATTCTACAGAGATCCCGAAAAATAAATTTTTCTATGGATGTAACGAATAAGAAACATATCGTTATTGGTATTACAGGAGGGATAGCTGCTTATAAAGCGCTATCCCTTATCCGCTTGTTTAAAGCAGCAAATTATGATGTTAAAGTAGTCGCAACTAAAAATGCTTTACAATTCGTTACAAAACTATCTATAGAAACATTATCTCAATCTCCACTCTATTTTGATTCTTTTGAAACACCAAATGAATACTCCGTTGAACATATTGCTATCGCTGATTGGGCTGATGTTGTTGTTATTGCTCCTGCAACGGCAAACATTATCGGAAAATTAACCCATGGAATTGCAGATGATGCACTTTCAACTTTCCTTCTGGCAACTAAAAAACCAATATTTATTGCTCCTGCTATGAACTGTAATATGTATGAACATGTTGCTGTTCAAGAGAATATAGCTAAACTTAAAAATAGAGGGATTCAGTTTATTGATCCAAATGGTGGTTTTTTAGCATGTGGATATGAGGGAAAAGGGAGAATGGAAGAGCCAGATAAAATTTTTGATATTGTTGTTAATTCTTTATCCTCAAAACAACTTTTTCTTGGAAAACATGCCTTAGTTACTGCTGGTCCAACGTATGAACCTATTGATCCAGTGCGCTTTATTGGCAATCATTCTTCAGGGTTGATGGGATTTGAATTAGCTGAAACACTTGCAAATCAAGGTGCCTCTGTAACTCTTATAGCTGGCCCTACACATTTAACCACAAGAAACCCCAAAATAGAAACTGTTAAAGTTCAAACTGCACAACAAATGTATGATGCTGTATTCCAATATAATGAGAAATCTGATTTGATCATTATGGCTGCTGCAGTTGCTGATTATACACCTTCATTGGTTGCTGATCAGAAAATAAAGAAAAATGAACAAGAGTGGCATATTCCAGTTCATAAAACAAAAGATATTTTATTTGATTTAGGAAAAACTAAAAATCAAAATCAATGTGTCGTTGGGTTTGCTTTAGAAACTCAAAATGAACTAGAAAATGGTATTTCAAAACTACAAAATAAAAATGCAGACTTTATCGTTTTAAATTCTATGAATAATAGCTCTGCGGGATTTAATAAACCAACTAATCAAGTTACAATACTCTCCAAAAATGGAGTTGTGTTGGAAACTGAAGTAAAAACAAAAAGCAAAATTGCAGAAGATATTATCAGTACTATATATAGATTATTTTATACTAACCAATAACTTCAACTATGAGAAATTTACTTATAATTTTTCTGTTTACTATCTTATCTAATACTTTGTTAGCTCAAGATTTTCAATGTCAGATCTCCATTAATTCTCAAAAAATTTCTGGGACTAACTACGAAAGATACAATGCTTTACAACAAGAATTGTATAAATTTATTCATGAAAGAAAGTGGTGTCAATATAATCTTAAAATGAACGAAAGAATAGAGTGTGCTATTGTGATTACACTTGAAAGTCAGTCAGGAGATAAATTAGACGCCCAAATAAATATTCAACTTCAAAGAACAATTTTTAAAACAAATTATAAATCTCCACTCTTGAATTTTCAAGATAAAAATGTGCAATTTACATTTATTGATGGTCAACCTCTTGAATATGTCGAAAATACAAATACCAATCAGTTAACTTCTTTAATTGCATTTTATTTAAATTTCTTTTTAGGTGTTCAGTTTGATTCATTCTCTATGAATGGTGGTGCTCCCTATTTTGAAAAAGCTCAAAGTATCGTAAACATGTGCCAAAATGGAGTTGAACCAGGGTGGAAACCCTTTGAATCTGGACAATCCAATAGATATTGGTTAATGGAAAATTTGACCAACAATTCTTACTCAAAATTTCATGACTTTTTTTATCAATATCACCGATTAGGTTTGGATGTAATGTCTGAATCCCCAGATGCTGGTAGATCCGTTATATTAGAGAGTTTAAGATTATTACAACAAGTGAATTCTCAAAGATTTGGACTCTATTTAATGCAGATTATTGTCCAAACAAAAGCGCAAGAGATCATTGAAATTTTCAAAGAAGGAACAATCAGTGAAAAAACTCAGGTTATTGCTATTATGAAACAACTTGATCCTTCAAATTCTTCTAGATACGATGCTATAAATCAATCTTCAAGTCCTAAATAATGTTACTCGCATTACAAATAGAAAACTATGCTATCATTAAATCTTTACAGATCAGCTTTGATAGCGGTTTTACTGCAATAACCGGTGAAACGGGAGCTGGTAAATCAATTATTATTGGTGCTTTATCACTCATATTAGGAAATAGAGTAGATACATCCATTCTTTATGATAAATCCAAAAAATGTTTTGTAGAGGGAACTTTTAATCTAGAAAAATTAAATATCAAACCCTTTTTTGAACAAAATGATTTAGATTATCAAAAATTAACTATACTGAGAAGAGAAATTTCTGAAACAGGAAAATCTAGAGCTTTTGTAAATGACACTCCTGTTACTTTGTCTCAACTTAAAGAATTAGCACAATATCTCGTGGATATCCACTCTCAACATCATCATCTTTTGATTGAAAATCAAGGGTTTAAATTAAAAATTATTGATGAATATTCTCAAAATATTGAACTTGTTGAACAATATCAACAAAAACGTGAAGAGTATAAAAAAACATGTTTAGAACTGGATCACTTACTAGAAGCAAAATCTAAATCGATTCAAGAAAATGATTATTTTGAATTTCTTAATAATGAATTGCTTGAAGCAAACCTTACTATTGGTGAATTAGAAGAAATTGAAAAGCAAATTTCAATTTTATCTAATGCAGAACTGATCAAAACTAAACTATTTCAATCATCAAATATCATTCATGAAGATCCAATTTCTTTACTTAGTTCCCTTCAAGAACTAAAAGGAAATTGCGCTTCAATTTCTACTTTTGATGAAAAATTTCAATCATTAACGAATAGAATTAATTCTGTAATCATTGAAATGAAAGATATTGATTTTGAAATCTCTTCCATAACTAATGAAATTGAAGTTAATCCAGATCATTTACAGTTATTGAATGAGAGACTCGACCAATTAAATAAATTACTACAAAAACATAGAGTACATTCAATTTCCGAGCTTATTGAAAAGCATCAATTTATTCAATTACAGTTATCTCAGTTTAGTGATAGTCAAGAAAAAATTGATTTAATGAATCAAAAAAAATCAGAATTATATATTGATCTAAATCAAATTGGGGATCGCATAACTGCAATAAGAAAAAATAATATTGAATCATTAGAACGAGAGATTATTGAAAAAATAACTTCTATTGGAATTCCTGATGGAATGTTGAAAATTCATTTAGAATCCACGGATCAGTTCTTAGAATTTGGAAAAGATAAAGTGAGTTTTTTATTTAGTGCCAATAAAGGAATCTCATTGGCTGAAGTTGAAAAAGTGGCCTCAGGAGGAGAAATTTCCAGACTAATGTTAGCCATAAAATCAGTGATTTCTACCAAAAATATATTGCCAACAGTGATTTTTGATGAGATTGATACGGGAATCTCTGGAGATGTTGCTGGAAAAGTTTCTCGATTAATGCAAAAAATAGCTTCTGACAGACAATTATTGGTCATTACACATTTACCTCAGATTGCTGCCAAAGCAAAAATTCATTATTTTGTATATAAAGAAGTAATTGATAATAAAACGTATACAAATATTAAAGAGTTGAAAGGTAATGAAAGAGTTGAAGAGATTGCTGCTATGATGAGTGGTGACACTATTACCCTAGCTGCTCGACAAACAGCACAAGAATTGATTTTTGAAAATTAAAAAGATATAAAAATGAAAAGTAACAGATTTTTCCATGTACTTGTTTTGTTAATAATTACATTATTTCCATTCATTAACCATGCTCAAACAAATTTTATAAAAGAGGAGGGTAAGTTTGTTTATGTTTCCTCAATTGGATTTGCAAAAGGGGCTAATGATATTCTTTTTGAAAATAGAAATGTACAAAATAATAAATCTGTGATCTCATTACATCAGGTTTTGGCATATAAATTTAATCCATATTTACTTTTAGGATTGGGAGCTGGTTATGATATGTGGCCAAAAACGGGGTTTATTCCAATTTATGCAAATTTTATGGTAAATTTTGTGGATTATAAATGGTCCCCATTTTGGTATTTAAATGCTGGCTATTCCTTTAAATGGTATGTTAATCAAAAGCCAGAACCTATGACCAGAGTAGTACATGGGGCAAAAGCTGGTATGTTTGGTGAAACAGGGTTAGGTTTACAATTAGAAATGAATCCCAAATTTTCTTTACTTTTTTCAGTAAATTATAAATTACAACAATCCTATATCAACTATAGTGTGGTTGAGAATGACCAACCAGATCTTTCTCAAATCTCAACAAATAGAAGTGCATTTGCATTATACCATTTTATAGGTTTTAAACTAGGATTCCTTTTTTAATCATATGAATGAGATTCAAAATCAAATAGAAAAACTTAAAAATGAAATAAACCAACATAATTATAACTATTATGTTTTGGATACCCCAACCATTTCTGATTTTGATTTTGACCAATTATTAAATCAACTTATTGAACTTGAAAAGCAGTATCCTGATTTTATAACTGCAGACAGTCCAACTCAAAGAGTTGGAGGTGAGGTTGTTAAACAATTTTCTACAGTTAAACATAACTATCCCATGTTATCTTTGGGAAATACTTATTCTAGAGAGGATCTTATAGAATTTAATAATCGAGTAAAAAGTCTTGTTAATCAAGGATTTGAATATGTCTGTGAACTAAAATATGATGGAGTTGCCATTAGTTTGGTTTATGAAAAAGGTATTTTAGTTAAAGCTATAACACGTGGTGACGGTATTCAAGGAGATGATGTTACAGCTAATGTAAGGACTATAAAATCGATACCTTTAAGATTGTTGGGAGATCATCCAGATTATTTTGAAGTTAGAGGAGAGATCATTTTAACACATAAACAGTTTGAACAATTAAACAAAGAGAGAGAAGAGATTGGCGAACCCCCATTTGCAAATCCTAGAAATGCTGCCTCTGGAAGTTTAAAGCTACAGGATTCTTCTGAAGTAGCTAAAAGAGGATTAGACTGTAGACTCTATTCCCTTTTAGGAGAAAATCTGCCAATTTCAAATCACTATGATGCTATTCAAAAACTTAAAGAGTGGGGATTTAAAATTCCTGAAGTAGTTGAAAAAGCTGAAACTATTGAGGATGTTTTCAAATTTATTGATTATTGGGATTCTGCAAGAGAAAAACTCTCCTTTGATATTGATGGAGTTGTATTGAAAATAAATGCTTTTGCACAACAATTACAACTAGGTTTTACTGCAAAATCTCCAAGATGGGCAATATCTTATAAATTTAAAGCTAAAAGAGTGCTTACTCAATTGTTAAGTGTAGATTATCAGGTTGGTAGAACAGGAGTCATAACTCCCGTCGCGAATCTTAAACCTGTAAAATTGGCTGGAACCATTGTTAAAAGAGCATCTCTTCATAATAATGATATCATTCAATCATTAGATATTCACGAAGATGATTACCTCTATGTTGAAAAAGGGGGAGAAATAATTCCAAAAATTGTGGGAGTTGATCTGGGAAATAGAAATATATTTGCTCCAAAGATCAATTTTATTACTCATTGTCCAGAATGCCAGACTCAACTCGTTCAAAATGAAGGTGAAGCAGGAATATTTTGCCCTAATGAATCTGGATGCCCTCCCCAAATTAAAGGGAAACTAGAACATTTTATTTCTAGAAAAGCCATGAATATTGATTCATTAGGTGAAGGAAAGATTGAAATGCTGTTTTCAAATAATTTGGTTCATAATATTGCAGATCTCTATGATTTAAAATATGAACAATTAATTGGATTAGAAAAAAGTTTTATAAACGAAACAACTTCACTAGAAAGAGTGATCTCTTTTAAAGAAAAAACCGTTCAAAATATATTAAATGGGATTGAAAATTCGAAAAAGATTCCTTATGAAAGGGTGATCTTTGCTTTAGGAATTAGATATGTAGGCGAAACTACTGCCAAAAAACTGGCTAAAAACTTTCCAAACATTAATGCATTATCTAATGCTACTTTTGATGAATTACTGTTGGTTGATGATGTTGGAGAAAAAGTAGCTCAATCCATCGTTTCTTATTTTTACCAACCCATACATCTCGAAACAATCATTCGTTTAGAAAAAGCAGGAGTTCAATTGTCGAGAAGTGTAGATCAGGATCTCAAAATTATTAATATTTTTAACGATAAGCCCATCGTGGTAAGTGGCGTTTTTTCTGTTCCACGTGATGAAATTAAATTGATGATTGAGAATTTTGGTGGGAAAAATGTATCATCCATCTCAAAAAATACTGCATTCTTGATTGCTGGGGAAAATATGGGACCAGAAAAAAGAAAAAAAGCCGAAAATTTGGGTGTAAAGATAATATCTGAAAATCAATTTTATGAACTCATAAATAAAACATAGATGGAAATCACGCAGGATAAACTCAAATCTACCTTTTCTTTTAAAAGAATCCTTATACCTATAATTATTGGAGTTTCATTTTCAGCATTCTCCTTAATTCAATCTGATTTCAATTTTCAAGCTATTTTTAGTGTTCAATGGAGTATAACATATCTACTTTTAGCTGTATTTATGATGATACTTAGAGATCTTGCATATATCATTAGATTAAGAATCTTAACTGGAAACACAATGTCTTGGAGAAATGGTTTTCAAGTCGTGATGTTATGGGAGTTTGCTTCTGCTGTTACACCCTCTATGGTTGGTGGCTCTGCTTTTGCTATTTATTTTATGAATAGAGAGGGGTATAATTGGGGTAAAAGTACTGGAATTGTCATGATAACTGCAATGTTAGATGAATTATTCTATATCGTTGCTGTTGCCTTTTCACTTTTAATATTAGGAAATTCTCTTTTTGATTTTGGAAATATTTTCGGATTTGATCCAAAAGGGTATTTTTATTTAGGATATTCAGTGATCATTTTTCTAACATCCATTATTTTTCTTGGAGTTTTTATTAGTCCTCAAGGAGCCAAAAACTTGTTTTCTCGAATCTTCTCCATAAAAATACTTAAAAAATGGAAATCAAATGTTGAAAGAATTGGGGATGAGCTAATTGCAACCTCTAATGAACTTAAAGGTAAATCTATTTGGTATTGGTTAAAAGCGTTTTTAGCTACAACTTTTTCTTGGACTGCCAGATTTTTTGTATTAAATTTTTTAATACTAGCTTTGAATCCCGATTTAGGATTTGAGATTTTGGAACAGTTGAAAATTTATGCTCAACAACTTGTTATGTGGGTGATTATGCTTATTAGTCCTACTCCTGGTGCCAGTGGTATTGCAGAAGTATCTTTTTCTCTATTTTTTGGTGATTATTTTCCAGAAAATGCACACGCTGCGGTTGCTGTTTTGTGGAGATCTATCTCTTATTATCCCTATTTAATAATTGGCTTATTAGTTCTCCCTATTTGGATTGCCAGAACAGAAAAACTGAAAATTGTCAAAACAATTCACGATTTAACTATAAATACAAAACAAAAATTACATATTGTTTCTAAAAAAAAGAAAAATGGATCCAAAACTAAGCGTAAATATAAATAAAATTGCTACTATTAGAAATGCCAGAGGAGGCAATATGCCGAATCTTATTCAAGTAGCTCTTGATTGTGAAAAATTTGGAGCACAAGGGATCACAGTTCATCCAAGGCCAGATGAAAGACACATAAGATATCAGGACGTTAGAGAGCTTAAAAAGGTGGTTACCACTGAATTTAATATTGAAGGGTACCCTTCCAAGTCTTTTATTGACTTGGTTTTAGAAGTGGTTCCTCATCAAGTAACGTTAGTCCCTGATCCACCTGATGCTCTAACATCAAATAACGGATGGGATACAGATAGTCATAAACAATTTTTAAAAGAGATCGTTCAAGGTTTTCATACAGCAGGAATTAGAACATCCATTTTTGTAAATCCTGATCCAAAGATGATTGCACATGCAAAAGAAACAGATACAGATAGAGTTGAACTCTATACAGAAAGCTATGCTTCACATTATCTAACTAATAGGGTTAATGCAATCAAAAACTTTATTGAAGCAGCTAACGAAGCTCAAAAATTGGGTATTGGTCTAAATGCTGGTCACGATCTCTCTTTAGTTAACCTCGAGTATTTTGCAAAAAACATTCCAAATCTTCTCGAAGTTTCCATTGGTCATGCTTTAGTGTGTGATGCGCTATATTTTGGACTTGAAGAAACCATTAAGAGGTATAAACAACTACTCATATTATAAGTGTATGACAAATATTGAGAAAAGAAATGATAAATTGGGTGCTTTGATAGTGAAGGCATTAGAATCCAGAAAGTTTGAAGCATATTTTTGTGAAAACAAAAAGGAGGCAGTTCAATTAACACTGTCATTAATTCCTGAGAGCCACACCGTTTCATGGGGTGGCTCTGCTACATTAACAGAATTAGGGCTTTTAGATATTGTAAGGAAACAGTTTAATGTAATTGATCGTGATTTAGGAAAAGATAAGGAAGAGAAAACAAAATTGATGAGACAAGCATTATTGGCTGATACATACTTAACTTCTGCCAATGCCATTTCTGAAGATGGTCAAATTGTAAATATTGATGGAACAGGGAATAGGGTTGCTGCCACTATCTTTGGCCCAACCAATGTTATTTTCTTTATTGGAATGAATAAAGTGTGTAAAACGGTAGAAGATGCCTGGTCAAGGGCAAGAAACTATGCAGCACCTGTCAATGCACAACGTTTTGATGATTTAGGAACTCCTTGTTATATTAACGGAACATGCTCTGATTGCAAATCAGATAATTGCATTTGTGCTTATATGGTAACTACTAGATTTTCAAAACCCGCAAAAAAAATTAAAGTGATATTAATAAACGAAAATCTAGGGTTTTAAATATTAATATCATTCACTAATCTAGTCAATTTGTTAATTTTCAAATTCACAAATTTGGTAATTTTTTATTATCTTTGCAAACTTTTTGTATAACCTAATTATAATTTAATTTAACATCTACTAATTTTTATGGAATCAAAAGACCTTCTCCACCCTGAAAATGGTGAAAACCAAAATCTTGAGGTGAATTCTGGTACTTCAATCGAAGGCCAAATCAATGCGGAATCAGAACAAACTCCAGAAATGGAACTAGTAGTAGTTGATGAAACTGCAGAATCAACAACAATTTTGAATCAAGATTCAGATCCTGTTTCAGATCAAATCACAGAATCAAACCCACAATCAGAGATCGAACAAACATCAGCTAATGAAATCATTGCTGAAATTGAAAATTCACATACCGCTGATATTGATGATGATGACGATGATGATGATATAACTGAAAAAGGAAATTTGACATTAGAGGAAGCTGAAAAACATTACGAATCACTCTCATTTGAACAACTTGTAAACGAAATTAATATTGTAGTCCTTGACGAAAATATTAATAATACTAAAATTCGTGTGGGTGTATTAAAATCATTGATTCTTGATCAGATTAAAAAATCAAAAAATGAAAAATTGGAAGCTTTTGTGGCTGAAGGTGGAAACAAGGAGGAGTTTATTTATGAACCATCTGAATTAGAGGTTCAATTTAATAAAGCTCTACAAACATATAGACATAATAAATCTAAATATATTGAGAATTTAGAAACTATTAAGCTAAAGAATTTAGAACAAAAAAATAACATAATTGATGGTCTAAAAAATCTTATTGAAACAGAAACAAATCTTAAAATTCTGAACGATAAATTTAAAGAGTACCAAGAACAATGGAGAGAGGTGGGTCCTGTACCTCAAAGTGAGTCCACAAATTTATGGCAAAATTACCATTTCCATGTTGAAAAATTCTTTGATATTTTAAAAATTAATAAGGAACTTAGAACACTTGATTTAAGGAAAAATCTTGAATTAAAAATCAAGCTTTGTGAAGCTGCTGAATCTTTAATTCTTCAAGAATCAATCAGTAAATCTTTTAAAATTTTACAACAATATCATGAAGAATGGAAAGAGATTGGTCCAGTTCCTGATGATAAAAAAGATGAAGTTTGGGAACGTTTTAAAACCGCTTCTGATCAAGTAAATCAAAGAAGAAGAGAACACTATGATGTAATTTTCTCTGAACAACAAAATAATTATAATGCTAAAGTAGTTCTTTGTGAACAGGCAGAAGAGTTAATTGCTACCCCTTCAAATTCTGTAAAAGAGTTTAATGCAATTAGTGATCAATTAACGGAGATCTTGAAAATGTGGAAAACTTTAGGACCTGCTCCAAGTAAACTAAATGATGAAATCTGGCACAGATTTAAAGTAGTTCTAGATAAATTTTTTGAAACAAAAAAAGAGTACTTCCAAAAAATTAAGGATGTACAAATGCAAAATTATAATCTAAAACTAAATTTGGCAATCAGAGCAGAAGCATTAGTTGATAGAAATGATTGGAAACAAGCTACAGAAGAGATCATTAACCTCCAAAAAGAATGGAAAGAGATTGGTGCATCACCAAAAAGGCACTCTGAAGCAGTTTGGAAAAGATTTAGAGCTGCTTGTGATAAGTTTTTTGAAACAAAATCAAACTATTTTGCCAATGCAAAAACTATTGAAGCTGAAAATCTAGCCAAAAAAGAGGAAATTATCAAAAATATTTTAGAACATCAATTTTCAGAGGATAAAGCTGAAAATCTAGAAGTAATGAAAAATTTTCAAAGAGAATTCCTTGAATTAGGGCACGTTCCAAGAAAAGATAAAGATCGTGTTTATGAAGAGTTTAGAGCTGCTGTAAACAAAAGATTTTCTGATCTAAAAATGTCAATGGAAGATGTTAAAAAAGGAAATTTTAAATCTAAAATTGATAATATTCTTAATAACCCTAATGCTGACAAAATTTTAGATAAAGAGAAACGTTTCTTAATGAATAAGTTACAACAACTAAAAGATGATATTGCTCTTTGGGAAAATAATCTCGGTTTTTTTGCAAACTCTAAAAATGCTGATCTTCTGAAAGCGGAGTTTGTTAAAAAAATTGAAAATGCAAAAGAGGAAGTTAAAGAACTTCAATTCAAAATTAAAATGATGAATCAACCTAAATAATCATTAAAAATTGAACCCATGAAACAGAAATTAACCTTAATTGTATTGATAGCAAGTGTTTTTTTGCTATCATCAGTATCCTATCATCAAAACAAAGCAGATAGATTGCTCGGTAACTATTACATCTACAAACACGAAACTAAGTCAGAATCTAAAGTGAATATCTACAAAACCAAAGATGGTAAATATGAAGGAAAATTTATTTGGTTAAAAGTTCCTAATAATCCTGATGGAACTCCAAAACTAGATAAAAATAATCCGAATCCAAAGTTAAGAAATGTAAGATTGGATCAACTTGTTTTATTGAAAGGATTTAAATATAATCCAAGTACAGATGAATGGATTGATGGAGAAATTTATGACCCTGAAGATGGTAAAACGTATAGTTGTAAATTGAAATTTGAATCCGATAAAAAACTTAAAGTTAGAGGTTATGTTGGTATTCCAGCACTAGGTAAATCGATGTATTGGAATAAAATCTAAATGAATCCTCTGGGCATTAGAATTGATAAATGGTTGTGGATGGTGCGTGTTTTTAAAACACGCACCATGGCAACTGATGCATGTAATGCTGGCAAAGTGAAAATGAATGGTGATAATCTGAAACCTTCAAAAATCATTAAAACTTCAGAAATTTATAATGTAAAAATTGATCAACTTGATAAAACAATTCAAGTGATTGATACCCCTAAAAGTAGAGTAGGAGCCCCTTTAGTTCCAAATTACTATCTCGACCTTACTCCTCCCGAAGAGTTAGAAAGAGTGAAAGCGCTCAGAACCAGATTTGAAATTAGAGATCATGGTGAAGGAAGACCTACAAAAAGAGATAGACGACAAATCGATTATCTTAAAGAGTATTATGGAAATGAATAAAAATGTTGTTAAAAAATAGTTAATATTATGGAAAAAAATAAAACGAATTTCAGTATCTTTATTATTGGAGCACTTTTTTTTGTGTTCGGGTTTGTCACTTGGTTGAATAATGTTTTAATTCCATTTCTACAAACATCTTGTGAACTCTCTACCACACAGGCATCCCTCGTAAATTTTGCTTTCTATATTTCCTATTTTGTAATGGCAATTCCCTCTTCTTATATTCTTAAAAAAACGGGTTTCGCAAATGGAATGGCTCTTGGTTTGGTAGTTATGGCTATAGGATCAATTTTGTTTGTTCCTGCTGCCTTAGAAAGAAATTTTGTGCTATTCTTAGTTGGTCTTTTCATTCAAGGAACTGGATTAGCACTACTTCAAACTGCCGCTAATCCTTACGTAACCATATTAGGTCCTATCGAGTCAGCAGCTAAACGTCAAAGTATTATGGGAGTTTGTAATAAAGTGGCTGGGATGATTGGAATTTTAATCCTTTATTCTGCAATTTTTTCTGGAACTGAAGGTTTATTAGAACAAGTGAAAGATCCCAACATTTTACCAGAACTAAAAGAAACTTTATTGTTGGAATTGTCTAGAAATGTGATACTTCCTTATATAATCATGACTGTTGTCTTGATCGCATTAATGCTTTTTGTGAAAGCAGCAAAATTACCAGATATCAATGAAGAAGCAAATAGTAATGAAAATGAACCTGCTCGTAAATCGATATTTGCTTATCCTTACCTATGGATGGGAATCATCGCTTTGTTCTTTTATGTTGGCGCTGAAGTGGTTTCTGTTACCTATTTAATTCAATATGGAGATTATCATGGAATTGCTCAAGATGTTTCTAAGAATTTTGGAATTTATGCCCTTGTGGCTTTAGTGGTTGGCTATCTGTTAGGTATTGTTTTGGTTCCCAAAATTATCTCTCAAAGAACTGCAGGAGTGATAAACCTTGTGTTAGCTCTCATATTACTGACCATAGCTCTTTTAACTTCTGGAATCTTTTCAGTAATTGCAATCATCTTGTTGAGTTTTACTAATGCCATCTTATGGCCTGCCATTTGGCCTCTTTCTATTCAAGGATTAGGAAAATATACCAAATTGGGTTCCGCATTTTTAATTATGGCAATCGCTGGTGGTGGAGTACTATCAATAATATATGGTTATTTGTCAGATCATTATAATCCACAATCTGCGTATGCTTTGTTGTTTCTAGCGTATGGATTTATGCTTTTCTTTGTAACTATCGGTTCCAAAATAAAATCCTGGAAATAATAAGTCGAGAGTTAAATAAGTTAAGGATTACAGGTTAATGGGTAAAAACCATTTCATTCTTAATTACCAGTAATCACCTGTCCTGATGCATAATCTAACTCAGAACCAAACATGCTGTGAGGAACAGAATAGATCAGTAACAATATAATTACCGCAACTAATGCCATCCATGCTCTTTCTTTCTTTAGATTGCCAAAAAATGCAATCGCAAAGAATACTACACTAATGAGAGTTTTGTTGTCTGTTAAGTCGTACCCAAACGGAAATCCAGTCCAAAAATGCCCAAATGCGTATTTTTGAATAATTGGACCTAATATCATTCCACCAATTAACAATGAAAAGAATGCAAGGTTTAAGTACTTTTTATATCTTTTATCTTTGAAAATTACCATGATTCCTGTTAAATTAGCAAATAACATGGCTATAAACATGAACAAAATATGGGGAATCATAAATCCTGCAGGAACGTCCCCTTTAAATCTTATCACTACTGGCTGATTATCTGCTACTTTAATTGTTTTTCCCGCTTCCTCCAAAATTAAATAGTATTGTAATTTCCCTGCTGCAGGTTGATTAGGTATTTGAGCTTTTAAACTTTTGTTTTCTCGTATAAAATCTGTTTCAATCCATACCTGATCGGTAGGATAAGGGCGATATATTATTTTACCTTTTAAACTTTCAGGTGCATCTTTAAGTTCAATAAAACAATCATTCCCGATACTATGAGAGCGTTTTAATTTAAAACTATATTTTCCCGATTGTGTTTCAATTGAATATTTTTTGGGATATGTTGGCCCTGTCGTCCGTTGATAAAATGCAGCAGATAAGGTAATTACTACTGCTAATGTCCACATTAAAATGTTTTTTTTCATAATTATATTATAATTGAATTATTAATACTATGAGTTCACCATTGCGGTCAATGTCAACTGTAACTTGTTCATTAGTATTGAGTTGACCCAATCGATACATATATTCTTGTATATCTTTTACTGGATTTCCGTTTATGGCTTTGATTATATCACCATTTTTCATTCCAGCATTAAATGCTGGTTTTCCAGGGGTTACAATTTCAACTCTTAAACCATTAATATCTGTCGCAGCAAAGTCTGGCATAATCCCAAAACTAACTTTTCGAACACCCCCATGACGTGCTTCTGTTGATACTTTTGGCCCTGCTTCCGTAAAACGTAATCGATGAGGCATCTTATCTATTTCCAGAATTAATCGATATACATAATCTGTAACTGTTCCTAATCCTTCATAATTTATTTTATCAGGACGATCTTCAGGCGTGTGATAATCGGTATGGGCTCCCGTTGATATAAAAAAAACTGGGATGTTTTTTGCGTAGAATGGGGCATGATCAGATGGACCATAACCCTCTGCACTTAAAACAAGGTTAAACACCGAATCTCCATTGAGTACTCTAAGCAAACTATCTGCTTCAACTGAGGTTCCCGTTCCCCCGATTTGAAGCGATTTGTTTGGTTTTAATCTCCCAATCATGTCCAGGTTGATCATCGTTACGACCGTGTCATTTGGCTTTACCAATCCTTCAGCAAAGAACTTAGACCCTAACAATCCTCTCTCCTCAGCCCCAAATGCTACAAAAATGTATGATCTGTTTAATTTCTCTTTATTTAGTCTCACAATTCTCAATAGCTCTAGCATTCCAGCAACCCCGGATGCATTATCATCGGCACCATAATGTGTGGCAACAGTGTCAGGACGTCGACTACTACTTCCATAACCACCTTGCCCCAAATGGTCATAATGTGCACCAATAACCACATATTCATTATTCAATTCAGGATTACTCCCTTTAACAACGGTAAAAATGTTAAAAGTATGTGTTTTTACGGCTACAATTTCGGTTTGAACATGCAACTTTTTATGCTTACGATACAATGCCTGTATATAATCTGTAAGCTTTCCTTTAACTAAAATTACGGGAATTGTTAACTTCCCCTGATCTGTTGTTATGGTTTGATTATCAGCAAGATCGTAACTTGTACCATTCGAAAGAAAAATGATCCCACCAGCTCCTTTATCGGCAAAATATTGTCCAATATCCCTATGTTTTGACGTAATCTTTTTATCCCTTAGATCAATAATTACCCATTTTGATTTTAATTTTGGAACTTCTTCCCTCACAAAAATGGAAGTGTCTGATTTTGCATTTATGAATTTTGAAACATCGCCACAATGATATAGTTCTGCTTCAAAATTTGCACTTGCCGAAAAAGAGTAGACCCCAAATTCATCATGAAGAGATACTCTTTTGTTTTTTAGATAGAAATAGTTGTTACATCCTGCCTTTATGCCTAAGGGAATTATAAAATCTTGATATTCAAATGTATTCTCTCCATTTTCGATAAACTGAGATTTAATATATTCAAAGGCAAGGGTATCTCCGGCAGTTCCAGGGAACCTTCCAGCCATAGAATCAGACGCTAATCTATGAATGTGTGATGTTAAATAATTCTTATTTACACCATTATTTTGTGCCCCAACATTGATGTGAAAAAGTATAAAAGTGGCAAAAAGTATTGAAAATCGTTTCATCATTTTAATATAATTGTATTCATAAATAGTCCACAAATGGTTGCCTTTATAATCAGACAACGATCGATCTATTTTCATCAGTGCAAATATATAAAAATTAAATCACTTCTCACAAAGCCCCAAAACAATTCCCTTCAAATTCTCTCTTAATGAGCCACAAATTCACGAATTATTCATTATTCATTCTTTTGGGCTTTCTCTGCTTCGCCCTAATGCAAGTAGGCGCAGGGCTAATGGCTATTAGGAAAGTTGAATTAACCGCAAAGAACGCTAAGATTTTTCGCAAAGTTCGCAAAGAATAATTTGACTACGGCCTACAGACTCCAGGCAAGTTTTTCACGACGTAGTTGGGTTTCATCTATTGCAAAACCATTACCGATACAATCCTCACTACATAGTAGTGATTTTTTTTTGATTTTAAATGAACACTTTATTCTAACAAAAACGTGGTGTTAAATTTTGTAAGTATAAGATATTTAGCAGTTTGAAAATTTTCCTTTTTGTAAAAATATTATATCTATACACAAAGTTTATACACTGCATATTGCACCATTTTTATTTTTTTGGTTACCCCACTTTTATTAGAATAATGTTTTTTATTGCTGATTGTGAGCTATTTGAGAAAGAAATACTCCTCAAAGTCGTTACCGCCTATATTCGTGACTTTAAAGCCAAACAAAATTATGCGCTCTAACAATCCTTTGTCATCAAAGCCAAAATCAAGAAAAAGATGCTATAAAAAAGAGAGCTACGAGAGCTCTCTTGTGTTATTCTTATTCAGAAAAATTATATTTTTTATCTATAATCCAATCTGATTTTTTTGTTAAAACAATTTCAAAGGTTTTTTAATTTCAAGAAAAAGACATTTAATAATTTTCATATGTTTCTAATATTTTATCTGAAAACTTCAATCTCAATGCATCCTTGATGAAGTTTATGGACCTTTGTGGGTCATCTTTATATTGAAGTTGTTTGAGATCCAAGAGGGGAGTGTTTGGATTTGATGCCCAATCATACAACGTGGAAAACTCCCACATGCGCCATTCGAGAACAATACGTTTGTCTGATTTATCAAACTTAACAGGTTCGACACCAACGGAGTGTTCAAGAGTCATGTCATTCTTTTGGAATAATTTATAGAATGAATAAACATCCCTCCCTTTTTCAATATCCAAATTCATTTCTGATTTCATCACAATCAGTTTATTCTCTTCCTTACCACTTAATGGACAACCAATTAAAATATCACGGTCATGATTCAAAAAATGTCTTGTTCTTTTGAAGTTTTCAACCAATGTTTTGTCAAAAGATCCTGTTGCAGAAATTTGTTTGTGAGAATCCAAATTGCCAATAGCATTTACTGCTATGGTTACGATGCCTGCATCATTAACTTCGTTTGATTTTGTTTTTACAATTAAGTCCATCTCTATCCAATTTTTGATTTAATTTGTTGTATTTCATTATCATCCATATCTAACAATGTCTTATCAAATAATGGATTGGTCCTTACGTGGAATTAATACTGAATCAATGTTATATGCTCCAGCAATAGTTGATGCATCAGCAAGTGTCTCCTCAAAAGGTTGTAAGTCTTGAATCGACATTCCAAAAGGAATATATTTTACTGGAATATCAATTACTGCTACTGGGTCCTTCTTTTGATTCAAACCATAAGTTGAATTAAACTCATCTCTAATGCTTTTCTTTTCTGGATCTGTTAATGGAATAAATGAATCAGCATCTTTCTTCTCATTTACAATAGCTCCTAAAGCACCTCTTTTTGTATAAATAACATTCCTAGCTTCATAAACAGCACAAAGATTTGAGATTGGATATTTTTGTGCCAATAATCGACTGCGGCCATTATAATAGTTTTTATTTAATTCTAAGCACGAGTTATCTCTTATATGCATTATTAATTTTGGATCACATTGCATGTAACCACTTGAAGAAATAATATTATATTGTCTAATCGGATTGCTATTTCTAGAACTGGTAAATAGTTGATTATTATATCCTGAATCAATTGAAACTAAGTGAGAGGGTAAAACCCAGAAATTTTCACAAATATCCCATAGGTTTGAAGACAATGGTAATGTTGGTGCATAAATAAATGAATCTCCTACTGAATATTTGTAAATAAATGCTTGTTGAATAAATTCTTTGTTCCCATTCTTGATTCTGCTGGTTATATAATTTATTGGGAACTGAATTTCAGCAATATTCTCAAAGAGAAAAACAAAATTTTGAAGAAAAGTATTTGGAGAAAAAACAATGTCAACGTACTTTTCAACACTCTCTAAAGAATATGATGGGACACTTCCAGTAATTGATCCATAATCGTCTCTTACTAGATCAGAGGACTTTTTTGTAAGTTGGATCTCTTTGTTTTGTTTTCCAAAGTAAATAAAATTACCTGCTGGCAATGGAATCTTCATTATTTTTGTT
>JBLJBB010000031.1:0-5783 GCA_047638115.1 Bacteroidales bacterium
CAAAGTGATATGCAGTTGGTAATTGTTGATTGTAAGGAGTTTGAATATATTAGTAGTACTGGATTAAGATTGTTTCTAACATTACAAAAAAATGCAAATTCAAAAGGGGGTAAATTGATCCTCAAAGAGATGAATGCCGATATTAAAAGTGTTTTTGATATGACTGGTTTTACGGCTCTTTTCACCTTTGAATAATCCCAATTTTATGAGAAAATTATATTTTATATCTAGTTTTGCACTTTTAAGTGCTCTTCTGTTCGCTTGCTCTTCACATAAGAAAGAGAAAAGTGTAACTAATCTGCAGGAATTGAAAGATGCACAGATTGCCGTTGTTACGGGAACCATTGCAGACCAATTGGTGTGGAGTAAATTTCCTAATGCTAAATGTTCCTATTACAACTCCCCCCTGGATGCTTGTGTTGCAGTTCAAAAAGGTATTGAGATAGCTGCCGCTTATGATGAGCCGATCCTCAGAAATATCATGGCACAAAACCCTGGACTGATTATGTTGCCCGATATGATCACTATCGACAATTATGGAATGGCTGTAAGACTTCAAGATACAAAACTGAAGTTTGCTGCAGACTCTTTACTAGATATTCTTAAGAAAGATGGTCGCTATGAAAAAATGATGCAAAGGTGGTTCCCTTCAAAAGGGAAACCTGCTCCCATGCCCAAAATTGAAACTAAAAATGTGAATGGAGTGCTCAATTTTGGAACTAGTGCCGTTACCGAACCGTTCTCCTTTTTTGATAATTCCCAACAAATTGTGGGTTTTGATATCGAATTTGTGAGTCTTTTGGCTCAAAGTCAAGGGTTAGAGTTGAAAGTATACAATATGGAGTTTGGTTCTTTAATCTCATCTCTCATCTCCAAAAAAACAGACATCATTGGGGCTTGTATGACCATCACTGAAGAGAGAGCAAAAAGTGTTCTCTTTACAAAACCATACTATACTGGAGGGATTGCAGTTGTAGTTAAAGAACCTAAAGAATCAAAAGGAAAATCAATTTCAAACGTACCCAAAATTCATGATGGTTCCGATATTGCAAATTCAGCGGTAGGTGCCATGACGGGTACTACCGGAGAGATGTATATTCGAGAACATTATCCAAAAGCAACGATTCAGTGTTATGATGATATTATGGATGCTGTTGCGGCACTCCAATCTCACAAATTACAATATGTGATTACTGCCTACACCACAGCGTTAAAAGTGGCCAATAAAAATTCTGATTTGTACCTACTCCCTAAAGAGTTTACCGATGAATATGCTGCCATAGCTTTCAATAAAAAAAATCCAGAACTCCTCAATCAAGTGAATAACGTACTTGATAAATTTAAAAAAGATGGCACTTTAGATCAAATTATTAAAAGATGGATAAGAAAAGATGGATCTCCGTACGAAAAATCATCGATTCCCAAAGTTTCAACTGGTAAACCGATTATTGTGGCAATTGCTGCCAATAGAGAACCCATGTGTTTTATATCTAATAATCAAATTGTGGGTCTAGATTGTGAACTCATTGAAAGGATTGCATATGAATTAGGACGACCTGTTCAATATTACGATATGAAGTTCTCCGCGCTAATTGCGGCCCTTGAATCGGGGAAAGCGGATCTTGTAATCTCTAACATGACAGCTACCAATGAAAGGAGAAAAGTGGTCAATTTTTCTGAAGGGTATTTTGTAAATCCGCAAGTTTTGTTAACGGTTAAAGTTAAATCGACTACAGAAACAAAAATTAATTCAACTTTTATTTCCCGTTTTAAAGAGAGTTTCTATAATAATATCATCTTAGAAAAGAGATATATGTTGTTATGGAATGGTTTTAAAACAACATTTTTAATTGCACTTCTGGCAGCACTCTTAGGAACAATTTTAGGAGCCCTCATTTGTATGATGAGGATGAGTAAATCGTTGTTGTTTCAAATAATTGCTAAAGTGTATATCGATCTTTTGCGTGGAATTCCACAAGTGGTATTATTGATGCTCATGTTTTATGTGATCCTTGCTCCACTCAATATCAATGGCGTTTCTGTAGCTATTTTTACTTTTGCCTTGAATTTTGCAGCATATGTTTCCGAAATGTTTCGTACTTCCATTGAAAGCGTTAAAAAAGGTCAAACTGAAGCGGGAATTGCCATGGGATTTAGTAAAATGAAAACTTTTATTTACATCGTTCTTCCACAAGCAGTACAACGCGTACTTCCTGTTTATAAAGGGGAGTTTATCGCCTTAGTGAAAATGACAGCCATTGTAGGTTATATAGCTGTTCAAGATTTAACCAAAGCGAGTGATATCATTAGAAGTAGAACTTTTGATGCCTTTTTCCCACTGATTATGGTTGCAATTCTCTATTTTGTTTTGGCTTGGTTGCTCACATTTTTCTTAGATAGAGTTCATCTTTTTGTAACGCCAAAAAGAAAACATAATTAGTTTGATATTTGATTAATAAATAAAAAGTTATGATAAAAGTAGAACATCTTTCAAAAAGTTTTGGTGACTTACAAGTGTTGAAAGATATAAATATAGAAATTGAAAAAGGGGAGATTATCTCAATTATTGGACCATCTGGTACAGGGAAAAGTACTTTCCTAAGATGTTTGAATCTACTTGAAAAACCTTCAGGTGGAACCATTTGGATCAATGATTTAGATATTATGAATCCTAAGAATAACCCCAATACACTTCGACAAAAAATGGGCATGGTGTTTCAGAATTTCAATTTGTTTGAACATCTTACGGTTATTGAGAATCTTACGATTGGACCCATAAAGCTTTTGAAGAAAAGCAAAAAAGAAGCTGAAGAGAAAGCTAGAGATCTATTGAAACTGGTTGGACTAGCTGCTAAAGAGCATGCTTTTCCTGATGAGCTTTCTGGTGGTCAGCAACAAAGAGTTGCTATTGCCCGCTGTTTATCTATGGATCCAGAAATAATTTTGTTCGATGAACCAACCTCTGCCCTTGATCCAACTATGGTTAGTGAGGTTTTGGGTGTTATTCGTCGCTTGGCCTCAGATGGAATGACTATGGCGATTGTAACTCATGAAATGAAATTTGCTAGAGATCTATCCACTAGAGTGTTGTATATGGATGAGGGGGTAATCTATGAAGAGGGAACTCCGGATCACATATTTGAATCCCCTTCTAAAGAGAAAACCAGAGCTTTTATAAACCGCATAAGAAACTACCAATACCATATTGATCATGCTGATTTTGATTTTTATGATATGCGTTCTGGATTGGAATCGTTTAGTAATAAACATTTTTTTAAACGTACAGAGATCAATAACCTCAATCTGATTATTGAAGAAACATTGCAGTTATGTTTTAAAGAGGGCGATGTTGAAAATCGAAATAGAGTGATTCTAAATACTGGAGGTATAGATTTAACGGTAGAGTATTCTGAACAAACCAAAGAGATCACTGTCCTTTTCACTGCAGACGCCCAACTTCAAACCATTATCAATCAGGTTGCAGACTCCGATGGAATTAGTTACATCATCCTTCAGGGGATAACCAAAACGATTGAGGAAGAGATTAAAGAGGGTACCTTAATGCTAAAAATGGTGCTAAATAAGAATTAGCAAATATTGAATTTTTATTCAGGATATGGGAGTGTAAAATAGAATGTGCTTCCTTTGTCAATTGCTGATTCAACCCAGATTTTTCCACCCATCATCTCAATATATGCTTTCGAGATAGATAAACCTAATCCTGCACCTTGTCGGGCCATTTTATCCCCGATATCCGCCTGAATAAACCGTTCAAAGATTGCCTCTTGCCTTTCAACTGGAATGCCAATTCCAGAATCCTTCACATAAAACTCTACAAAGTTTCCCTTTTTTTCATACCCAAATTCTATAAAACCATCATCACAATATTTGATAGCATTTTTTACGAGATTGGTTAGTATTGCATACAGTTTTTCTCGGTCAGTTTTTATTGTAGCATCCTTAGAAGGTAAACCATGTTTATATGAGAATTGAATCCCTTTCTTATCAACTTCCGGCTTGAAAAAAGTATAAATATAATCAATTTGATCATTGATATTAGATTCTTCATAGATCAAATTCATTAATCCGGCTTCAATTTTTGATATGGAGATAATATCGTTGATGATATTTAACATACGATTCCCGCTTCTTTCAATTATTTCCAGATACATATCATGTTCTTCTCCTGAAAGATTGGGTTCTTTGAGTAGATCTGCAAATCCTAGGATGCCATTCATTGGAGTACGAATTTCATGACTCATATTGGCAAGAAATGCCGATTTTAAACGGTCACTCTCTTCAGCTTGATCTTTGGCTTTCAGCAGTTCTCCCTCAATTTTTATACGTTCCGTAATATCTCTTTCAAAATAGAGTATTCCGAAGGGTTGGTCGTTAGAATCCAAAAGTAGATTCGCATTAGCTTCAGAATAGAAGGTTGATCCATCTTTTTTAAGCATCAAATACACTTCTGGCCCTGAAAAGTGACCTTTTAACATCTCAACCATGTTTTCAGCCGCTCTCTGATGGTATGCTGGATGTATAAATTCCATAGTATTTCTTCCAATAACCTCTTCTGGCTTTTCGTACCCCCACATTTTTAAACATTTTGGTGATAGATACTCAGCATTTCCTTCTAAATCTGTAATTGCCAATCCATCAGGTGAAGTGGCTATGATTTTTCTGAGTTTTTCTTCCCGCTCTCGAATCTCCTTTTCAGCATTATATTTTCTTTCATTATACTTAAATAATACTTTTGTCACAATTAAACTGGACATGAGCACTACAAAAAAGATGAGCGTTAATTGTTGATTTGTAAATGCATCTTTTTCGTATAAAAGACTGAATCCTAATCCATAAAGTATGAGCCAAAATATAATAGATATTAAAATGGCATATAAAAAAATGGTGTTATTCGATTTTGTAGATGGTAAAATTGTGAGCCCCAATATTTTACGAATCCAGGAGAGTTCCACTAATGTAAATGAAACCAATGATAAAAGAATAAAGTTGATGCTGTCTTTTATCATAAAAATATTTGTAATCTCTCTAGGAATTTCCGTGATTTTGTTTTCGAAACCTAAGGATGGATTGAGGGATAATACAAGTCTGAAAATGTATAGATAATAAGAAGCAAAAACTAGAAGACAGATTGAATAGATAATGATAGCCCGAATATAAAAACTTTTAAAAAATTTAAAATGGTTCCGGTTTAAAATCAATCCCAGCATAAAATACACGAAGAGATATACTAATGCAGTCACAAAATTGGGTGCACCATTACTAGGCCATAACAAGAATGGGAAATAAACCCCACCAGATACCCCCGCGATGATCCCATATTTACTCCCATATACAATGGCTATGATTAAAGGGAAAATAAGTGACCAAGGTATGTTAACATTGATCTCCCCTAAAGTGGCTTCAAATCCGAATTTGACAAATATGACACTTAAAATACCAAATAATATTGAAATTAGAATCTTACTTTGAGAACTATATCTACTTTTATATTTCATTTATTTTGATTTTAAATAGTGTCAATTGGTTTGATTATCAAGATAATCGAATTATATTTTGGAACATTTACATACCTGATGTATAAATAATAACATGTGCAAAAATACAAAATAATAAGCAAATAAGCTAATGTGATAATAAGCAAATTAGCTATTTAATTTTTATCTCCTATCTTTTTAGGGCGTTCCGGCACCACCACCCCACGAACCAACCCTGCTGCCGTCGGGCTTGTTCCGGGGTTCGCTTCGCTCCCGTACTTCGCTGCA
>JBLJBB010000032.1:0-30068 GCA_047638115.1 Bacteroidales bacterium
AAAGCGTTGCTTGATACAACCGGAATGCCCAAAAAATTATTAAAAATTAGTGAATTTCATATTTTTTCATAATTTTAGGATCCATGACGCACATGATGATCAGTACTCCATTGAAAATGATCACAGGTTGAATCCAAAAATATTGTGTCATAATAAGTTGAACAGTGATCCAAATGATCGCAATCAAACCAATATAAAGAGAATAGGTCCATGCCCAAAAGCGATCTGGGTATATATTTAAAAAGTTGAGATGTCTGAGTTTAACATTAAAAACTAATCCTACTAAGGTAAATAATGAGAATACGCCGAGTACAGAGAACAGCAGAAATCCTGGGATAAAATAGTTTTTAAAAGGTGCATTTTGCAACCAGTCCAAAGTCATTCCCATTAATGATCCATCTGGAGCTAACATAAGCAGGAGTCCTCCCATAATTGCGTTAATGCCTAAGAAAAAAAGCAAAAAGCACAGTATAAAAATGTAAAAGGATTTTTGTAATTTTTCATATCTTTTTAAATTTCAAGTTATTTACTCATAGATGGGGGAGGTGTTAAGATTCCCCATTTTGTGTTAGGAGTGTTTCCCATCTCGAAAATCAGGGTTCCCCCATTGGTTAATGAAGATCTTTCTATCCAACATTTTTGTAAATCTGTTCCGTTGAAAGTGGCAGACTGAATATAATAATTTTCTTTTGAATTTGTTACTGTTTTGATTACCAGCTCTTCCCCTTTGTAATATTTGTTGTTTAGTTTTATAGTAACCTTCTCAAAAATGGGACTTCCAAACTGGAAGGTGGGGTTGATGTTGCTGTGACCTTGAACATCAAACAGTCCAAGTGCATTTAAAACATACCAGGCCCCTAATTGTCCCTGATCCTCATCTTGTCCTACGCCATAGCCATGTAGCGGTTCTGATCCATAGAATTGAGCTCCGATAGCACGCGACCATTTTTGGGTTAACCAGGGCTTCCCTGAGTAATTGAAAAGCCAAGATTGATGCAGACAGGGCTGATTTCCATGATTATACAACATCTCCACTCCTGAAAAACTATTGATATTATCTTTATCTCCTCCAAACATCGACTTTTGAGATTCATTGAATGTTAACTCGAGTCTTTTGTTAAACTCTTCTATCCCAATCAGATTTATAAGTCCACGAATGTCATGTGGAATGTACCATGTGAATTGATAGGCATTCCCTTCCTGAAATCCTGCCCACGCTTTCATAGGGTCAAAAGGGGTAATGAAAGTGCCATCCACTTTTTTGGGTCTGATAAATTTAGTTTCAGGATCAAAAAGATTGCGATAATATGCGGCTTGTTTCATCAACTTTTCATAATTGGTTTGATCTCCCAAAGCTTTCGCAAATTGGGCAACACCGTAGGAAGTGAAGGCATATTCTAAAGTGTGAGAAGCTCCGAAATTAAACACCCAACCGTTGGAAATGGTGGTATCTTTATACGGCACATATCCGTTATTGACAAAATAGTGCAAGTTGTATTTCCCGTTCCCTAACCCTCTTCCAATATAGTCGATCTCATTTTTCAACGCTGCTTCATACCCTTTTTGAACATCAAAATCGCGAATGCCACAATGGTAGGCGGATGCGATAAGGAGTCCTTGTAGATTGGTTTGTACGCCATTGGTGTAAACTCCTGTAGCTTCGCCATCGTGAAGCCAACCGCGATGATCATAGTAGTCTAAATTGGATTGGATATAGTCACTAAAATGTTCAGGATACACTAATGCCCACAACTGACTCAAATTCCAGAAACCACCCCACATGCCATCCGTATTGTAATGTTTATGGGTAGGAACCCCATTTTTATCAAGGGGGATCTGCCCAATTTTACCATCAACAAGGGGATAGGCACCATTCACATCACTAGAGACTCCTCTACCAAGAAGCGCATGGTATAAACCGGTATAAAACTTAACTTTGTTGATAGAGTCATTATCCTCCACTTGGATACGCCCTAACATCTCATTCCAAAGGTCATGAGCACTCTTTCTAACTTGGTCAAACGTTTGATTTTTTGATTCCACCATCAAATTATTACGTGCATTAGCAATGGAAGTGTAACTAACACCTGTCTGAATCTCTAGAAGTTCCCCCTCCTTCATTTCGAAAGTCAAGTACAATCCATTTCTGATTCCTTGGGTAGAACTATTTTCAGGAACTTGGATAGAGTCAATAAAACTACCAACAGATTTGGGTTTTTTGTTCAATTTAGCAACAAAGTACATGGTAACATATTTATCAGGATCACAAAATTTGGCATATTCAGGATAAGTTGTGACGTACCCTTCCACTTCGTTTTGATCATTTATTTTAGCAAACGCACTAATAACGGTACTACTTTCACCTTGTTTGTGCCCAATATCAATGATGAGATGAGCATTGTTTGTTTGAGGGAAGGTGTATCGATGAAATCCAACTCGCTCTGTTGCAGTTAATTCAGCATTAATTTCATAATCTTTCAAAAATACAGAATAATAACCCGGTTCAGCATGTTCTTCATTTTTATCAAAACGGGATCTATACCCTGAATCTGGATTTTCCAAAGTACCAGGGGTTGTTTGGAGTGTTCCTGTAGTAGGCATAAAAACAACGCCACCCACTTGAAATTCATGAAAATGTCCAAACCCTTCTATAGAAGTGTGTCTATCATCATACCCTGCAGGCATCCAGCTTCCAACCCCTTCATACGCATTGGTATGGGGTGCTAATTTGCACATTCCGAAAGGGATAGCAGCAGGAGTATAAAAAAACCAACGACCATGAACCGATCCAATTTGTGGATCAACCCACGAAACGGCATCGAAGGGAACTTTTTGATTGTTACAAGAAATTTGCAGCATAGAAAATGCTCCCAAAAAGTAAATAATGAGCATTTTTAAAGATAATAATTTCATAAATTTTAAGTTTTATAGAAAAAACATTTTGATTTGTAAAAATAATAAAAAAGTTGTATATTTGCACCTTGCTATTTTTGTAGATAATTTTATCGTTTATGAATAAATATAAATTGATTTTAACACTAGTTTTCAGTATCATTCTGAACATCACTTTCCTTCAAGCTCAAACAATTAGAGATGCCGACTTCGACTTTCAACATTGTCGATACCAAAAAGCATTGGATGGATACCAGAAAGGGATAAGAAAAGTTTCTCAAAACCCTGTTGAAGTAAGAAGAGTTACTTATCAAATCGCAGAGTGTTACAGAATTATGGGAAACCTTAAAAAAGCTGAACAGACATATTTACGTCTTGAAAAGAAGAACTATCAAAAAGATAATCCCATGTTATTTTTTCAGTTAGGAAGTATTTATCAATTAAGAGGCGAATACGATCAAGCTATTAAATACTATGAAGCTTACAAAAAAAGAGTCCCAGATGATCCACGTATTGAGGTTAGACTTGATGGTTCGCGAAAAGCAAAATATTGGAATGAAAATCCAACCCGATATGAAGTTGAAAACTTGAAAAAGCTTAATTCTAAACAAGATGAATGGGCTCCAAGATGGGGAAATCCTGAAAAACAAAATATGATTATGTTTACTTCCAACAGAGAGGGATCCGTTGGTAAAGGAAATGATGAATGGACAGGTATCGATTTTTCAGATCTCTATTTTACAGAAAAACCAAAAAGTAAAAACACAGAATGGCCTCCTGCCGAATGGAGCCCTGTGAAACCAATAGATAGCGATTTTGCAATAAATTCTGAAGTTAATGAAGGTGAACTTACTACAAATAGAAAAGGTTCCCAAGTTTATTTTACACGTTGTCCTCATGACAAGAAACAAGTAAAGTATTGCAATATATACACTGCTGCTAAAAAAGGAAATGGATATGGACAAGCTGAAATGCTTGAATTAGGTCCAGACTCTTTCAATTACGTTCACCCATTTATTTCCCAAGATGAACTGACCATTTATTTCGCTTCTAATAAGCCAGGTGGTAAAGGAGGGTATGATATATACAAAGCAACTCGTGCTAAAAGAACTGCCAAATTCACGAATATAATTAATTTAGGTGATGTAATCAATACTGAAGGGCAAGAGGTATTCCCAGCTTTAAGAGGAGACTCTTCTCTCTATTTCTCTTCTGATGGTCATGCTGGCTTAGGAGGTCTTGACATATTTGTTTCAAATTACAAAAATAATGAGTGGACAAAACCTGAGAACATGGGCGTTCCTATCAATTCATGCTGGGATGAGATTGGTATGATCTACGATGATCAAGAAGTGCTTGACCCTAAATCAAAAGTGCCTTACCTAGCTAAAGGATTCTTCTCTTCTAACCGTCCAGGTGGTAGAGGTGGTGATGATATTTATTACTTCTTGCTAAGACCTATCGTTTATACCATCGCTGGTTATATCAGAGATGAAGTGACCCTTCAATATATTGATGGTGTTACCGTTGAAATCGTTGGCTCTGATGGAAATTCATATAAAACAACTACAGACATTAAAGGGTACTATTTCTTCGATAAAACTAAGATTTTAGCGAACACCACCTATACCATGCATGTTACTAAACCTGGATATTGGGACAATGATAACAACAGAGCCACTCAAACTACTGTTGGTCTTTCTGAAAATACAGATCTTAAACAAGACTTTAGAATAACTCCTATCCCACCAGATCCTATTCCAGTACCAGAAATTTTTTATGATCTTGCAAAATGGGATTTAAAACCACAATACAAGGATTCTTTATTATTTTTATATGATGTGATGATTAAAAATCCGACTATCGTTGTAGAATTACGTTCTCATACTGATGCTAGAGATACTGAAGAAAAAAATAAAATTTTGTCTCAAAATCGTGCACAATCTTGTGTAGATTTCCTAATTTATGAAAAAGGGATAGCTGCTGATCGTATTATACCGATGGGTTATGGCGAAAGTAAACCACGTGTATTTCCAACTGACTTTACTTATGTTTATAAAAACAAAACCTATTTCTACCCTAAAGGAACCGTTTTAACAGAAGCATATATTGAAAGTTTGCCAAAAGGGGATGCTCAAGAAGCGGCTCATCAGTTAAACCGTAGAACTGAATTTACTGTATTACACTTCAATTATGTTCCTAAAAGTGATACCATTGGTGCTCCAAAAACAATTACCATTGCAATTATTGAAGGGAAAACAGTTCCTGTTGTAATTGAAGGGAATTTAGTGAAAGGAACTTGCTACGCAAACAACCAAACATCTCAATTCTCTATCGGTGAAAATTCAGATGTAATTTATATGAATTACACTGAAGCAACCAGATATCTTAAAGAAATGATTATTACTGTGGCAGATTTTGAATTGAGGGATCGAGCAATTAAACAAGAGGATGGTACAATAATCGAAAACTCTGTGTTCTACTTGAAAGATATTCGTGTAGGTGACGACTATGAAGAGAATGTTAAAGTTGTCGTTAAAAAAGGTCTTCCTACTCCTTTCGTAATCGGTGATCAATATATCAAATCTAATTGGGGTACTTATAAAGTGGATACAGATAAAAAGAAAATTATTTTTGACAAATAATCATTCTACATACATATATATTATAGGCGGTCATGTAAATGTCCGCCTATTTTAATTTTTTCAAAAATATGACAAATTGACAATGATTAAGTTTGGCACACTATTTGCAGGTGAATGAGGCCAATAATCCTTTTTAATAAATTAATAAATCACTAATATATTATGGAAAATATAAATGACTTGAATGGAGGTGAAGAGAAGATCCAAGAACCTGTTGAAGAAATTACGCCTCAGGAAAGTAAAGATACTCCTGAAATAGAAACTCCAGTAGAAAATGAAAAAAAAGGAGGAAAATCTTTTTTTGGAAAAAAACAAACTAAAGAGGAAAAATTAAAAGAACATTTAGAAAAAGTGGAAGCGGAAAAAATGGAGCTTAACGATAAGTTTCTACGTCTGTTTTCTGAATTTGATAATTATAAAAAAAGAACAAATAAGGAAAAACTTGATCTTATCGCTACTGCTTCTGAAAAAGTCATAATTGGACTTCTACCTATTATTGATGATTTTGAAAGAGCTATACAGTACAACCAAAAAGTCGAAGATATTGCAACAGTTAAAGAAGGATTTGAACTGATTTATAATAAAATGAGTGCCCTATTAAAACGTTTTGAAATTGAAGAGATACCAGCAATGGGAGAGACTTTTAATACCGATTATCATGAAGCAATCACCCATTTTCCCGCTCAGTCTGAAGAGATGAAAGGGAAAGTAATGGATGTTACAGAAAAAGGATATAAAATAAAAGATAAAGTTATCCGCTTCTCAAAAGTGATTGTAGCAAACTAATATTATTAATGATCCAGATTAACCCGTTTAATCTGCCTTTAAAAGGAATAAATAATGAAAAGAGATTATTACGAAATACTGGGAGTTGATAAAAATGCCAGTAATGAAGAGATAAAAAAAGCATATAGAAAGAAAGCGATGGAGTTTCACCCTGATAGAAATCCGGGTAATCATGAAGCTGAAGAAAAATTTAAAGAAGCTGCTGAAGCATACGATGTTTTAAGCTCGCCTGACAAAAAAAACAGATATGATCAGTTTGGACATGCGGGTATGAGTGGTAGCAATATGGGTGGTGGCGGATACGCTGCTGATTTTGATTTGAATTCCATCTTTGAAAGGTTTGGTGATCTTTTTGGTGGAGGATTTAGCGGTTTTAGTGGTTTTGGGGGCGGAAGCAATCAAAGACAACGTGTAAAAAAAGGTTCAAATCTAAGAGTTACTGTTAAATTAACTCTAGATGAGATTGCTAAATCTACAGAAAAAAAACTAAAAATTAAAAAAATGATCCCTTGTTCAGATTGTCATGGACAAGGAACTAAAAATAAATCTGATGTTCAAACTTGTCCTAAATGTAAAGGGAGTGGACAAGTAATGCATCAACAAAGGAGTATGTTTGGAATTATTCAACAAGCTGTAGTTTGTGATCATTGTAATGGTGAAGGAACAATTATTAAAAACCCATGTGGTACTTGCCATGGATCAGGTGTTGTTAAAGGTGAAGAGATTGTTACAATTAACATTCCTGCTGGTGTTCAAGATGGTATGCAACTTTCCATGAGGGAAAAAGGAAACGCAGCACCAAGAGGTGGAATAAATGGAGATCTAATTGTTCTTATTGAAGAGATTGAACATGAACTTTTCGAAAGAGATGGAAACAATTTGTATTTGAACTATTTTATTTCTTTTCCTCAAGCAGCATTAGGTGGTAGTGTTGATATTCCTACTTTAGATGGGCACGCTAGAGTTAAAATTGCTTCTGGTACTCAAGGAGGGCAAATTCTAAGACTACAAGGAAAAGGTTTGCCAGAATTACATAGTAATAGAAAAGGTGATTTAATCGTAAATATTAATGTTTGGACACCAAAAAATTTATCTAAAGATGAGAAGTCAATTATTGAAAAATTTGAACATTCTGAAAATTTTACTCCAAAACCAAGTAAAAACGAAAAGAATTTTTTTAATAGAGTAAAACAATTTTTTAATTAAAAATATATTGTATTGATTATCAGACACTATCATTTTTGTAAAAATTTTTAAAAAATTGTCTGAACGTAAGAAAAAAATGTGTAATTTTGCACCCTCAAATTGAGACAATGACCAATGGTGTAACGGTAGCACTACAGTTTTTGGTACTGTCTGTCTAGGTTCGAATCCTGGTTGGTCAACAAAGAACTACTCTCACTCTTAAGGTGGGAGTTTTTGTTAAAGGAAGTGAAGTGGGGTTTTGACCCCATTTTTTTTTAAAAATAGTATAATATAATAGTAAATATAATAATATCAACAAAATGAAAAAAGAGAAACCAAAACAAAGTAATATGTTGGATAAAGACTCCGAAAGTCGTTTGAATTTATTAATGACATTTCAGGAGTTTAAAGAACTGAAAAGCATTGATAGAGAGTCGATGATGAAGATACTAGAGGATGTTATGCATGCTGCATTAGGAAAAAAATTTGGTGCTGAAGCGATGTTTAGTGTTGTTGTAAATGTTGATAATGGAGATTGGCTTATTCAAAGAATTCGTGAAGTTGTTGCAGATGGAGAATTAGAAAATGAAGCAACTCAGATTGAATTAAAGGATGCTATTAAAATTGAAGCCGACCTTGAAGAAGGTGAAGATTGCTATGAAACCATAAGAATGAACGATTTTGCCCGTCGTGAAATATTATCTCTTCGCCAAAACTTGATTACAAAAGTTATGGAATATGAAAAAGATAATATCTATAAAAAATATGAACATAAAGTTGGAGAATTAATCTCTGGTGAAGTAAATCAAGTTTGGAGAAAAGAGATCCTTGTACTTGATGAAGATGGTGTTGAGCTTGTTCTTCCTAAATCAGAACAAATTCCAGCAGATAAATATAAAAAAGGTGATACACTTTTAGCCGTTGTTTCTAGTGTCGTCGTTAAAGGTTCAAGTCCTGTAATTACAATTTCTAGAATTGCACCTCAATTTTTAGAAAGATTAATGGAAACTGAAATCCCTGAAGTTTTTGATGGACTAATTACCATAAAAAATGTTGTTCGATCTCCAGGTGAAAGAGCAAAGGTACTCGTTGAATCATTCGATGATAGAATTGATCCAGTTGGAGCTTGCGTTGGTATGAAAGGAAGCCGTATTCATAGTATAGTTCGAGAATTAAGAAATGAAAATATTGACGTTATTAACTACACAACAAATACAAGTTTGTTGATTACTAGAGCATTAAACCCTGCAAAAATTACTTCAATTGAGATTGATACTGAAAATAAAACAGCTAATGTTTATATGAAACCAGATCAAGTGTCTTTAGCAATTGGTAAAGGTGGCTACAATATTAAGTTAGCAAGTAAACTTTCAGGTTATGAAATTGATGTATTTAGAGATGATATCACAGAAGAAGAGGATGTTGATTTGAATGAATTTTCAGACGAATTCGATCAATGGGTTATTGATGCTTTCAAAAATATTGGATGCGATACTGCTAAGAGTATTTTAAAATTAAGTCGTGAAGAGTTGATCCATCGTACAGATCTTGAAGAAGAAACAGTAGATGAATTAATAGCATCTATCAAAAAAGAACTTGAAGTTGAATAAAAATATTCTTAAACTCATAAAACTAAAATTACTCTACAATAAAATAACTGATAACAATTAATAAAATATATGTCTATAGAAAAGAAATTGCCACGTTTAGGAAGAGCCGCTAGTGAATTTAATGTTGGTATTAACACAATTGTATCTTTGTTAAAGAAAAAAAACTTTGAGATCATTGATGTTAATCCTAACATGAAACTAACTCCTGAAATGTATGATATTCTCGTAAAAGAATTTATTGGAGATAAATTGGTTAAAGAGGAAGCACAAAAAATTGAAATTGGCACATATAATAAAAAAAATATGGATGTCACAGAAAATGTTATTCCTAAACATGAACATGAAAAGGAGATAACAAAGGTTACCCCTATTCCTGCAGAGACTCCAAAATCAGAACCGGTAGTTCCAGAACAAATAAAAATTGAAGTTCAAAAACATATGGTGATTGGGAAAATTGACCTTGATGAACTCTCACATAAAAAAGTGGTTCCTCAAACAGTCGAAACACCTAAAGAAGTGATATTACCTTCAAATGTAATTTCTCAAGAAACTAAAAAAGAGGAAGTTCAAATTGAAGAATCTATTTCTAAACCTATTGATGTTCAAGACACAAAATCTCATTCAAAAGAAATATCTAACATAGAACCTGACAGTGTTGAACCTCAAAAAATAGAAGTTGATAACAAAATTGAAACTCCTAAAGCTGTAGATATTGAATTACCAGTTGTTGAACAGAATAAACCTGAACATTTTGAGATTAAAGTTGATAATCTGGCTGACAATATCAAAATAGTTGCTAAAATGGACTTGGATTCATTAAAGAAACCATTTAAAAGTAAATCGGCTCAACCTGCTAAAGTAGATGCTACTGTAGAAAAAGAGATTAAAAATATTGAAGAAAGTATTACAGTTGATCAGCAATCAGAGGTAATTGCTGATATAATTGAAACTCCAGTTGAAAATATTGAAGTTGTTATTCCAGATGGTCCTGTAAGAGATGCAAACTTTATTGAGACTAAATATGAAAAACTCCAAGCTCCAATTATCAAAGGTAAAATTGATTTAAATAGTGTTAGATCAAAAGATTTTGGAAAAAAAGATCAAAATAATAAAAATAATTCCAAAAATCAACCTCAACAAAATACAACACAAAATACTCAACAAAACCAACCAAATCAAACGAATCAGCAAAACCAACCAAATCAACAAAAGTCTGCAACAACTCCTAATGCAGCTGCTGATGCTAATAAAAAGAAAAGAAAAAGAACTAGAATTAAACAGTCTGCAAATCAACAGGGCGGTTCAAACTTTAATAACAAAACTGCACCAGTACAAAAAGTTGAAATTACAGATGAGGATATCCAACGTCAAATTAGAGAGACAATGCAACGTTTGGAACCTCTTGGGAAATCTAAAACATCTAAAAGAAGAAGAGAAAAACGCGCACATAATCAAACTGAAATGCGCGAACATGAAAAACTAGAATTACAAGAATCAAAACTTCTAAAAATTACTGAATTTCTTACCGCAAATGAGTTGGCAACTTTAATGAACTTACAAGTTACACAAATTATTTCAACATGTATGAGTGTCGGTTTAGCAGTTTCTATAAATCAACGTCTTGATGCAGAAACTATTTCACTACTTGCCGATGAATTTGGATATGAAGTTGAATTTGTAAGAGCTGATGTTGAAGAGGATTTGAGTTTAAATGATATTGATAAAGAAGAGGATCTTCAACCAAGACACCCAATTATTACCGTTATGGGTCACGTTGACCACGGTAAAACTTCTTTATTAGACTATATAAGAAAAGCGAATGTTATTGCTGGTGAAGCTGGTGGTATCACTCAACATATTGGAGCTTACCTTGTTCAAAACTCTGATGGTAAAAAAATCACATTTTTGGATACTCCTGGACACGAAGCTTTTACTGCAATGAGAGCTCGTGGAGCAAAAGTTACGGATTTAGTAATTATTGTTATTGCCGCTGATGACTCTATCATGCCACAAACCGTGGAAGCAATAAACCACGCTCAGGCAGCAGGTGTTCCTATGGTTTTTGCAATTACAAAAATTGATAAAGCCAATGCAGCTCCAGAAAAAATTAGAGAAGCTCTTGCAAATATGAATATTTTGGTAGAAGAGTGGGGAGGACAGTATCAGTGTCAAGAGATTAATGCAAAATTAGGAACTAATGTTGATATCCTTTTGGAAAAAGTTCTACTTGAAGCAGAGCTTTTAGAACTAAAAGCAAATCCAAATAAAAATGGTATAGGAACAGTTTTAGAATCTTCTCTTGATAAAGGGAAAGGTTATGTTGCAAAAGTTTTAATTCAAAATGGATCAGTAAAAGTGGGAGATCCTGTTTTAGCTGGAAATTATTATGGAAAAGTAAAAGCTCTTTACAATGAGAGAAATCAACAAATTAAATCAGTTGGACCCGCTACCCCAGTTCTCCTTTTAGGTTTAAGTGGAGCACCTCAAGCGGGTGATATCTTAAGAGTTTGTTCATCTGAGCATGAAGCTAGAGTTGCTGCTACCAAAAGAGCACAATTATCCAGAGAAATGGGATTGAGAACACAAAAACATATTACTTTAGATGAGATAGGTCGAAGAATTGCAATTGGTGATTTTAAAGAGTTAAATATCATTGTTAAAGGTGATGTTGATGGTTCAATTGAAGCTTTATCAGATTCTTTATTGAAACTCTCTACACCTCAAGTTCAAGTTAATGTTATTCATAAATCTGTTGGTCAAGTTACTGAAAGTGATGTTTTATTAGCATCTGCATCAAATGCAATTATTATTGCATTCCAAGTTAGACCATCACATAGCTCTAGAAAACTAGCAGAACAAGAACAAATTGATATTAGAATTTACTCCATTATCTATAATGCAATAAATGAAATTAAAGATGCTATTGCGGGTATGCATACACCTGAGGTTAGAGAAAAAATTCTTTGCAATATTGAAATTAGAGAGGTGTTTAAAATCACAAAATTGGGTAACATTGCTGGATGTATGGTACTAGACGGAAAATTACAAAGAAATACTAATGTTCGTCTAATACGTGATGGTATTGTAATCTATACTGGTAAACTTGGATCTTTACGTCGTTTTAAAGATGATGTAAAAGAGGTAGTAGCTGGTCAAGATTGTGGATTAAATATTGAAAACTTTAATGATATTAAAGTTGGAGATATAGTAGAAGGATTTGAAGCATATGAAGTAAAAGTAACGCTCTAAAAAACGAAGTTTATGGAAACACCTTATAAAATAGGAATTACTCAAGGAGATATTAATGGAATCTCATACGAAGTCATCATGAAAGCTTTATCAGATCCCAAAATAATGGAAATTTGTACACCCATTGTATATGGATTAGCTAAAGTTGCCTCTGTTCATAGAAAAATTCTAAACCTACAAGATTTCTCATTCCAATTTGTTAAAGATGTTGATCACATTTCTTTGAAAAAACCAAATTTGATTAATTTAGATGATTCAGAGATTAAAATAGATATAGGAGAATCTACAAAAATCGCAGGAAAAATGGCAGAGCTATCCATAGAAGCTGCATGTAAAGATCTTAAAAAGAATTCTATAGACGCAATTGTTACAGCTCCAATAAATAAATCAAATATTCAATCAGAAACTTTTAATTTTACGGGTCATACAGAATATTTTTCGCATCATTTTGAATCTCAAAGAACGATGATGATGATGGTTTCAAATCAACTAAAAATTGGATTTGTCACAAATCATGTTGCCATACAAGATCTTCCAAGTGTGTTATCTGAAAATTTGGTTTATCAAAAAATTGAAATTTTAAATAATTCTTTGAAAACTGATTTTGCTTGCACCAATCCAAAAATTGCTGTTTTATCCTTGAATCCTCATTGTGGAGATACTGGATTGATAGGTAATGAGGAAATTGAAATTATACAACCTGCTATAGCTGAAGCTTTTTCAAAAAAAATTAATGTTTTTGGACCGTTTGCATCTGATGGTTTTTTTGCTTCTGGTCAGTATCTGCAATTTGATGCCATTTTGGCAATTTACCATGATCAAGGGATGATCCCATTCAAATTGTTAGCTAAGGAAGATGGTGTTAATTATACTGCTGGTCTACCAATAGTTCGTACATCTCCAGCTCACGGTACTGCGTACCATCTTGCTGGTAAAAATTGTGCTGCAGCTCAACCTATGAGAAGTTCTATTTACTTAGCTATTGATATCCTAAGAAATAGAGCATCTTTTAAAGAATAGTTATTTCATCTCCTGTAATAAACCCATCAAGTGTTATCACCTTCACAAATAGGATCTATTACCCAAGCAATCCACATAAATATTCATGTGCCAGATTCAAATGTCACAGAATTAGTTTATGATAGCAGAAAAGTGATTACACCTTCTCAATCTTTATTTTTTGCCATTAAAACAAAAAATGATGATGGGCACAATTATATTGAATCACTTATCCAAAAAGGAGTTAACAACTTTATAATTTCAGATGATTATCAAAGATTTGATGATTATAAAGCCAATTTTTATCAAGTTGAAGATGCTATAACGGCTATACAGAAATTGGCAACATTTCATAGATTGAACTTTAATTTTCCTGTGATTGGAATTACAGGTAGTAATGGGAAAACTATTGTTAAAGAGTGGCTTTATCAAACACTCTCTGATGATTTTTCAATCGTAAAAACACCAAATAGTTTTAATTCTCAAATTGGAGTACCTTTGTCAGTGTGGCAAATGAACGAACAACATAATTTGGGTGTCTTTGAAGCTGGAATTTCTGAAGTAAATGAAATGGAAAAACTTTCAAATGTCATTAAACCAGATATTGGAATTTTTTGTAATATTGGAGATGCTCATGCTGCCCACTTTTCAAATTTACATCAAAAATTAGTAGAAAAATTAAAGCTATTCAAATACTCACATACTTTGATCTATTGTGCAGATCATACAATCGTTCATTATGTTTTAACCCAACCAGAATATCACCATTTGAAAAAGTTATCTTGGGGAACTCATCAAGATGCATTTTATAAAATTATTTCAAAAACTATCAAATCAGGAAAAACAATTATTCAATTCGATGGTTTTGAATCAACTATAGAAATTCCATTTATTGACGAAGCTTCTATAGAAAATACACTACATATTGCCATTTTAATGATTTCACTGGGATATAAACTATTTGAAATCAATCAAAAATTATCTTCACTTTCACACTTATCTATGAGAATGGAGATCAAAGAGGCATTAAATCGATCTATTATCATCAATGATACCTATAGTTTAGATGTAAATTCTTTAAAAATCGCACTCGATTTTCTGAGTACTCAAACTCAGTTTGAAAAGAAAACATTAATATTATCCGACTTTGATCAAGTAAATTTATCTGCAGAAGATTATATGTATATTGCATCTTTGGTTAAGGAACATCAAATCAAAAAAATTGTATTAGTTGGAGATTGTATTGCTAATCAAATCGATCTTTTCAATATACCTAAAAAGTTCGTATTTAAAAATACGGAAGAATTACTCGATCAACTTCCAAATTTGAATATTAATTACGAAGCAATTTTAATAAAAGGTGCTAGAAAATTCAGATTTGAAAAAATTGTTCAAGCTATTCAGTTAAAAAGTCATCAAACTATTCTACAAGTTGATTTAGGAGCCATAACTCATAATTTAAATTATTATCGAGGATTATTAAATCCTAATACAAAATTGATGGCGATGGTAAAAGCATTGTCATATGGATTAGGAGATTCGGAGCTTATTAATGAATTAAGATATCATAATATTGATTATTTAGCTGTTGCCTACGGGGATGAAGGAGTTGCACTCCGAAAAAGAAAAATCTTGACTCCAATAGTAGTGTTAGGTGCCGAAGCAGCTGGGTTTTCAACTATGATTAAATATAATTTAGAACCTGAAATTTTCAATTTTCATTATTTAAATAAATTAATAGAAACATTGAAATTGTTCCCAGAAAAAAAATCTTTTCCAATACATATTAAAATTGATACTGGAATGCATAGATTGGGCTTTAATATTGATGAAATAGAAACATTAATTGATATAATTAATGAAAATTCACAGTTACGTGTTGCATCAGTTTTTTCTCATTTTGCAGCTTCAGAAGACCCTCTTGAAGATCAATTTTCAATGAAACAAGCAAGTTTGTTATCCAGTGTATGTGAAAAAATTGAAAAAGGAATTGGTTATTCGTTTATGAAACATATAGCAAATTCAGCCGCAATCTCAAGATTTCCAAATTTTCATCTTGATTTGGTTAGATTAGGACTAGGGTTGTATGGTTATTCTGCTGTTGAGAATGATCAGTTAAAATTGCAAAATACTGTTACACTGAAAAGTATCATAACACAAATAAAAAAAATTCAAAAAAATGATTCAATCGGATATAATCGTACTTTTGTAGCTGAAAATGATATGACAATTGCAATAGTACCTATTGGATATGCAGATGGATATCCCAAAGAATTAAGCAATGGAGTTGGGAAAATGATTGTTCAAGGGAAAAAATGCCCAGTTGTTGGGAAAATATGTATGGATATGACCATGATAGATATTACGGGACTTGATGTAAATGTAGAACAGGAAGTTGTTGTGTATAATGATGAAAATAATCTTAATGTAATCTCTAAAGCTATTAATAAATCACCTTACGAGCTTTTAACAGCTATTTCAAAAAGAGTTCAAAGAATTTATATAAGAGACTAATATGATCAAGAAATTTGTCCAAAAAATGACTATACTACCTTCATGGGTGGTTTTGATTTTTGACATTTGCTGTGTTTTTCTAGCAGCATTTTTTGCAGTTTTTATTAGAGGAACTATCAATATGCCCTCTAAATTAAGCTTTGAAGATTACATAACTGCACCACTATTAATCGTTTTAGTTAGAGTAATTGTGTTTCTGGCTTTTTCAACCCATAAAATGGTTGTTAGATATACAAACTCAAATAATTTACTTAAAATTTTCTTTGCTTGTTCAACAGCATCTTTGATTTTGTTTTTGGCGAATAAAACTATGTTTTTTATCAGCGGATTTCATATTATTCCGATGTCTATTATCTATATTGAACTACCTATGTCCCTTGCGTTTCTTATATTTTATAGAATTCAATTTAAAACATATTACTTAGAAACAATTAATCCTTCAAAATTAAAAAAGAATATTGTAATTTTTGGGGCTGGTGAAAGTGGAATTCTTACAAAAAGGGTATTTGATAGAGTTCAAATCAGCAAGTATAATGTACTCTCTTTTTTTGATGAAGATCCTAACAAAATTGGAATGAATTTGGAGAGTTTAAAAGTTCGACCATTTTCTCAGTTAGCAGATTATTTGTCAAAGAATAATATCTCATTTTTAATTATTTCTATTCAAAATCTACCTGCTAGTAAAAAAAATGAGATTACAGAAATCGCATTACAATACAGTGTAAAAGTATTGGTTGTTCCACCAGTAATGAAATGGATCAATGGAGAATTAAGTTTCAAACAAATTAGAAAAATTAAAATTGAAGAATTGTTAGAAAGAGAACCTATTGATTTAGATAAAAGTTTAGTTAGTAAGGATTTAATTTCAAAAACCGTCATGATCACAGGGGCAGCTGGATCTATTGGTAGTGAAATTGTAAGACAAATACTTCAATTTGAGTACAAAAAACTGATATTGATTGATAATGCTGAAACCCCTACATTTTTTCTTACAAATCAATGTAAGGAGCTTCATAATATGAGTAATATTGAAATCTTATTGATAGATATTACAGATAAGATAAAAATGGATGAGATAATGTCTAAGTATAAACCAGATATAATCTACCATGCTGCAGCATACAAACACGTACCACTCATGGAAGATAATGTGAATGCAGCTATAAAAGTTAATGTTGAAGGAACTAAAAATCTTGCTGATTTAGCTGTTAAATATGAAGTGAAAAAATTTGTAATGGTTTCTACTGATAAAGCTGTTAATCCTACAAATGTTATGGGAGCTTCTAAAAGAGTTGCAGAAATATATGTGCAATCTCTTAATTTTGAACAAAATAATACAAAATTTATCACAACAAGATTTGGAAATGTGATGGGTTCAAATGGATCTGTAATACCCATCTTTAGAGAGCAAATTGAAAATGGTGGCCCAATTAAAGTTACACATCCTGAGATTACTCGCTATTTTATGACTATCTCCGAAGCTTGTCAGCTTGTAATCACTGCTGGTGCTATGGGTAATGGAGGTGAAATATTTATCTTTAACATGGGAGAATCTGTGAAAATATACGATTTAGCCGTTAAAATGATTAAATTATCTGGATTAACTTTAGATAAAGATATTACAATAGAGTTTTCTGGGCTTAGACAAGGGGAGAAGTTGTATGAAGAGTTATTGACTAATCAAGAAAATGATAAACAAACCGAACATCAGAAAATTATGATTGCAAATGTTCGTAGATACACTTATAAAGAAGTGGCTCAATCCATAGATCATCTTATTAAATTGAAAGATAATGATCCTTTTGATATTGTAAAAGTTATGAAAGAGATCGTTCCAGAATATAAAAGCCAAAACTCTCGTTTTGATATATTAAATAGCTAATTTTAACAAAATCTCATTTTTAGATTTCGTAATATAATACTCTTCAATAAGGAGTTCAATTGTTTTATGAACAGATAAAATTTTTGTTGCTTTAAATCCTTTAGCACCTGAAAATGCAAACCCTTTTGAGAAATCTCCCTTTGCAGCATTATGTAATGCTTCTGCAACACAAAATTGAACTTTATTAAAATCACAATTTTTCAAACATTTCCAAGGACATTTGACAGGTTTCTGTTCTCCTTTTTGGATTGCTTTTACAAAGTCATTGCTAATTACCCTTCCAGGTAACCCAACAGGACTGTCAATAATGGTAATATCTTCAACATTACTATCTAAAAAAACTTCTTTAAAAGTAACATCAACATCACATTCAATAGTAGTTACAAAACGAGTTCCCATCTGAACACCTTTTGCACCAGCTTGAAGCACTTCGTAAATATCTGCACCAGTATAAACTCCACCACCAGCAATGATAGGAATCTCTATATTGAATTGTTCTTCGAAAGGTTTCAAAATCTCAACAGTTTCTTTCACAATATTCGTTAAAGAAGTTAAGTTTAACTCTGGAGAAACTACAGCTTCTTTTTTGAATCCTAAATGTCCACCCGCTAATGGTCCTTCAATAACAACACCATCCGGAACACGTCCAAATTTATCAGCCCAATGTTGAAAAATTATTTTTGCAGCTCTTGCGGATGAAACAATAGGTACAAACTTTGTTGAAGTAGTTTTAAAAATCTCAAAAATTTCTCCAAAAGGTAATCCAGCTCCTACAAAAACAATATCAACCTTTTCTTCAATTGAAGCTAATAGTAAATTATCAAAATCTGAAACAGCCATCATGATATTTACACCGATAATACCGTCAGATTTTTTCTTTGCCGTTTGAATCTCTCTTCTTAATGCCAGAAGATTTGCTTGTTTAAAATTTTTCTTGTATTCCGTTTCAAGCATGCCGATTGCAACTGCTGAAATAACACCGATCCCTCCTTCATTTGCTACTGCAGATGCAAGACCAGAAAGGGATACACCTACACCCATTCCTCCTTGAACAATTGGAACTTTTGCGATTAATCCGCCAATGTTTAATTGATTTATCATTTTAATATTTTTTTTTGATTGGCAAAACTATAACGATCCTATATTGTGGGATAAATATTGGGTTATTTTGAAAAAAAAAGTGGCAAAACTCCCTTTTAGGGGTAAAAGGGGTAAATTTAGTGGATAAAAAAATGAATTATATCAATTTTTTAAAATCATTAATGTATTTTTGAGACACAAATGCAGTTAATCCTTCTGTTTCAAATATCAGTTTATAACCATCAGATACATTCTGAATCTCTTTAATTTTTTTTATATTTACAATATAAGATCGCTGTGTTCTTAAAATGTAATCGTAATTCTCAAATAACATTTCTGCTTTAACTAATGAGGATCTTATCATCCTATTTTTCACTTCTCCTTCAGAATGGTAATAAACATCAATATAATTATCTGCAGATTTAATTAATATTAGGGCATCAGGTTTGATGATTAAACAATCATTTTTATAATCTGATTCAAATTGAACAAATTTTTCTTCCACTTTTTGCGATTCTATCAAAGTCTTATTTAATGCCTTTTCATGACGAACCTGAGCTCTTAAAGAACGGAAATGGTTTGTTATAACTAAAACTGTTAAAGGGATCAAACCCAATAAACTTATTTGAGTTACGACATCAAAAGAAATAAATTGAAGCCCAAATAGTTTAAAAAAAAGTAATAAATTGGCTAAAGAAAGGGAAATCAATATCCAAATGTTCCAAAATAGATCTCTTGTAAAACTTTTATTTTTGTGAAAAAAAAGTTTTGGAAATAAACTTGGAAGTATGATGATGTTAAAAATGAGAACTAAAAATGTAGTAAGAGATGTTCCTCCAACCAAATAGACGATTTCGTTATTAGTAAAAGGAGCAAAATTTATGGGTTTAAAAAGAGCTAAAAAGCCCATAACACCTAAACTTATAAAGAAAACTAACTTCACATTTTGACGTAAGTCTTCATTGTAGGGGTTAGGTTTTTTAAATAATTGTACCATTAAATTTGAGTAAAATTGTTAACTGCAAAGTTACGTAAAAAACAAATAAGTAATTCACTGCTTTAATTAATAACAACACATCATGAATAATTCAATATTTTTATCATATCAATTTTTTTTATAAATTATTAAATATGATGAAATTTATATAAGTGCGATAATATTATTTGGTAAATCAAAAATAAATTATATCTTTGTACCCTTTACTATATTTTAGGGTAAGTATCCTATGTTATTAACAATTAACAATTTGCAAAATTGAAATACAAATTAACTGACTATGATTCAACAAAAAAGAGCGCTTAGAAATCTACTATTTTTATTTTTAACAATACTTTTTATCTCTTGCAACCAAAAAAGAGAAAATCCTGAAGAAATTTTTAATGAAAAAACACCTGGTAGAAAGGTAATAGATTCTTATTCAAATAATAATCCTCAAGTAGTTTATTTTTATGAAGTTGATGAACGTGGAAAAACTACTGATAAAAAGATAGGCGAGATGTACTATTATGAAAACAAGAAAGTATTTGTTGGAGGTGGTACAAAAAACAATAAACGAGAAGGTGTATGGAAGGCCTATCATCCTAATGGGAAAGTACAAACTGATGCTTTTTACATTGATGGGAAAGAGGATGGAGAATATACTGTTTATTTCGATAATGGAAAGGTTTATTATTCTGGGGAGTACAATAAAGGTATTTGTTCAGGAAAATGGACTTTTTACGATACAAATGGTGTACTTCAAAAAACAATTCGAGCAGAGGGGGAAAATATAGTTTGTGGAGCTTGTGAAAGATGTAATAAAATTTATCAAAATAATAAAAAATAATTTCAAAATATACATTTTATGGAAATCCCATTTGCAGAATCATGGAAAATTAAGATGGTTGAACCCATCAAAAAAACAACTCGTGAAGAAAGAGAAAAATATTTGAAAGAAGCTCATTATAATATCTTTCAGATGAAATCAGAACATGTTTATATAGATTTACTTACTGATTCTGGAACTGGAGCGATGAGTGATCGTCAATGGTCAGCTATGATGATTGGTGATGAAAGCTATGCAGGAGCAACTTCTTTCTATAAGATGAAAGAGATGATCACAAATATCACTGGTTTTGAATATATGATTCCTACCCACCAAGGGAGAGCCGCTGAAAATGTGTTGTTTTCATGTTTGATAAGAGAGGGTGATTTTGTTCCTGGGAACTCTCATTTTGACACCACTAAAGGCCATATTGAGTCAAGAAAAGCATTCGCCATTGATTGCACAATTGATGAAGCACAAAATACACAATTAGAGATCCCTTTTAAAGGGAATGTTGATTGTAAAAAATTAGAAAAATTTTTAGCAGAACACAGTGAAAGAGTACCTTTTATTATTGTAACAATAACAAACAATACAGCTGGAGGACAACCAGTTTCAATGAAAAATTTACGTGATGTGAAAGCCATTGCAAAAAAATATCACAAACCAGTTTTAATTGATGCTGCTCGTTTTGCTGAAAACGCATATTTTATCAAGATTCGCGAAGAAGGATATCAAGATAAAACCATTAAAGAGATTTGTAAAGAGATGTTTACATATGCAGATGGAATGACTATGAGTGCCAAAAAAGATGCTCAAGTGAATATGGGAGGTTTTATTGCTACAAATATTCAAGATTGGTACGAACAAGCAAAGATTAAAACAATCATCTATGAAGGTTACATCACCTATGGTGGATTAAGTGGCCGTGATATGAATGCTATTGCAGTTGGGCTTGATGAAAATACTGAATTTGATAATCTTGAAACCAGAATCAAACAAGTTGAGTATTTAGCGAAACGTTTTGATGAATTTGGTATTCCATACCAAAGACCTTATGGTGGTCATGCAATTTTTGTTGATGCTGGCAAAATACTTACTAAAGTACCAAAAGAGGAGTTCCCAGCTCAAACTTTAACTATAGAACTTTACTTAGAAGCTGGAATCCGTGGTTGTGAAATTGGATATGTTTTAGCTGATAGAGACCCCGTTACCAGAGAGAACCGTTTTGATGGCTTAGATTTACTTCGACTTGCTATTCCACGTCGTACTTATACTAATAATCACATGGATGTTGTAGCTGTAGCTTTAAAAAATGTGTTCGATCGTCGTGATAAAATTTCTAGAGGTGTTAGAATAGCTTGGGAAGCTCCTATTATGCGACATTTTACTACAAAATTTGAAAGGTTAAAATAGATTTATCCTCCATTTTTTACTGCTAATACTCACTCCCTATGAAAAATCAAAATTCTATTCTCGACGTACTCAATGAACCTCAGAAACAAGCAGTAGTTCATATTGAAGGACCACTGATGGTTATTGCTGGTGCTGGTTCAGGTAAAACTCGTGTGCTTACCTATCGCATCGCGTATATGCTTACAAAAGGGATTAACCCATATCAAATCTTAGCGCTTACATTTACCAATAAAGCCGCTGCAGAAATGAGAGAGCGCATATTTCAATTGGTGGGTGAAGCATCTGCAAAAGCAGTGATGATGGGTACTTTTCACTCAGTATTTTACAAAATACTTAGAGTTGAAGGTGAAAAATTAGGGTATTCCAGAAATCTAACAGTTTATGATACAGATGATTCAAAAAGTCTCCTCAGAAGTATTATTAAGGAGATGAATCTCGATCCTAAAGTATACGCAGCAGGACATGTACTTAATAGAATATCTTCAGCAAAATCTAGTTTGTTAAATCATGATGATTATTCTAAGAATATTGAAATAATGTCAGCAGATATGGAAGCCGGAAAACCTCATATTGCTGAGATCTTTTCACGATACAATATTCGTTTAAGAAAGTCTGATGCTATGGATTTTGATGATTTATTGTATTATATGAATGTTTTGCTCAGAGATTTCCCTGAAATGCTCCATAAATACCAACAAAGATTTCGTTATATTTTAGTAGATGAGTATCAGGATACCAATTTTGCACAATATTTAATTATTAAAAAATTATCTGCAGCTCATCATAATATTTGTATCGTCGGAGATGATGCTCAAAGTATATACTCTTTTAGAGGAGCTAATATTCAAAATATTCTGAATTTCAAAAGAGATTATCCAGAAGCAAAAATTATTAAGTTAGAACAAAATTATCGTTCTACACAAAATATTGTAAATGCGGCTAATGCAGTGATCAAGTGTAACAAAGAACAATTATTTAAAGAAGTTTGGACAGAAAATGAAGAGGGAAATAAAATAAATATTTTTCAGACTAATAGCGATTCTGATGAAGCTCAACTGATTTCTAATTCAATTTTTGAATATAAACAAAACTTTCACGTTGCGAATAATCAATTTGCAATTTTATATAGAACGAATGCTCAATCAAGAGCTATTGAAGAGTCTCTGATAAGAAGAAATATTCCTTATATAATTTATGGTGGTACATCTTTTTACAAAAGGAAAGAGATTAAAGATGTTTTGGCATATTTTAGACTTTCTATCAATCATTTTGATGAAGAATCACTTAGGAGAGTGATCAACTATCCTCAAAGAGGGATTGGGGCTACTACCATGGAAAAAGTGATTGTTTGTGCCAATGAACACAATACAAGAGTTTGGAATATTATTGAAAATCCTCAACTTTATAATTTAGATGTTAACAAACCTACAAAAGAGAGACTTCAAGATTTTGCCATTAAAATAAAGAGTTTTTCATCTCAAATTACAACTTTGGATGCTTATGAACTTGCTAAATTAATTGTCAATACTGTGGGCATTTTAAAAGATTTAAGTGAGGATAAATCTGATTTGGATCGAAAACAAAATGTTGAAGAGTTATTAGATTCTATCAAAGAGTTTACTGAAAAAGATCCCGAATCTTTATTTATTGAAAATACAGGAGAGATTATTGAAGAGTATTTCCCATCTTTAGATAGGTTTATGGAGAGTGTAGCACTTTTAACGGATGAAGAAGAGAAGGATGAAACTACTAAAGATAAGGTAAAACTAATGACGATTCATTCTGCAAAAGGATTAGAATTTGATTACGTTTTTCTTACTGGGCTTGAAGAGAATCTATTCCCTTCTTCTTTAAGTTTGGGCTCTAGAGTCGAGTTAGAAGAGGAGAGAAGATTGTTTTATGTTGCTATTACAAGGGCGAAAAAAATACTTACTATTTCTCATGCTTTATCTCGATATCGATTTGGAACACTACAATTTTGTGAACAAAGCCGTTTTATTAATGAAATTCCTATCAAATTTATTAATTATACTCAAAAAGCATCTATGGGAAGAGGAATTTTTACCTCTTCAAACTCAGAAAAATCAATTACAAATTCACCTTCTAAAACCTCCTTTCAGTTTAGAAAAAAAGAGAATGCTCAAATAGCTTCGGACAGAAAATTGCAAATCATTGGTAAAGAAGCAACGATTGACCAAATTAAACCTTTTACTAAAGTTTTTCATGAAAAATTTGGTTTTGGAGAAGTTAAACAAATAGATGGTAGTGGACAAGATACGAAAGCTGTAGTTGCGTTTGAAACAGTGGGAACCAAAACATTATTACTGAAATTTGCTAAATTAATAATACCTGATTAAAATGATTTTTAGAACAGAACATCCAATCCCAAAGTACCCATTTACCATTGGATATAATGATCATCTGTTCTTTATTGGCTCATGTTTCTCAGATCATATTGGAGAATTTTTTAAAAACTATCGTTTCGAAACATTGTCAAATCCTTTTGGAACAATGTTTAATCCAATCTCAATTTCTCAAAATTTGAAGTATTCACTCACTCAGGAAGAATTACCTGAAGAATATTTGTATTGCCATGATAATCATTACATTAGTTTTTTACATCAAGGAAAATATAGTCATTGCGAAAAAGATAAACTCTTAGATTTGATTCAAAATATTTATAATAAAACGCATCATTTTTTGCTAACTACTGATTATTTGTTTATTACATTAGGGACAGCATATGCTTACCGTTTTATTGAAAAACAGATGGTAGTAGCTAATTGTCATAAAATTCCAAACTTTAAATTTGAAAAAATAAGATTTTCAGTAGATCAGATAGTTGTTGAATATAAAGAATTAATTACTTTAATTCAAAAAGTAAATCCAAACCTAAAAGTTATATTTACAGTAAGTCCTGTGAGGCATCTTAGTGATGGATTTCATGAAAATCAACTCAGTAAATCAATTTTGCATTTGGCAATTGACCATTTAGTTGATGATCAACAAGTTTTCTATTTCCCATCTTATGAATTGCTGATTGATGATTTAAGAGATTATCGTTTTTATGCAAAAGATCTTTGTCATCCTGGAGAAAATGGGATATCTTACATCGAAGAGTTTATCATGAGATCATTATTTACAGAAGAGACTATTAACATATGTAAAACGGTAAACAAAGATATTAAACGAGAAAACCATAAATCCTTTAAATAATTAAATATGAACCTTCTGTTTATTTTCTTACAGGTTTTTTTTCTTGGCAATTCTGAACCAACAAATATTCCTAAAAAACCACTTCAACAACATACTATTAGCGAAATTAATCAACTTTTTGAAGAGGCAAACTATAAAATTAAAAATGATGAAGTTGTTCTGGAATTGGAACAAATTGCATTAAATTTAAATGGAAGTGTGATTTATGCAGATAAAGGGCAAATCATTTATCAAAACACATCCGGATATAAATCTTTAAAAGCAAAAAACAAAATAACACCAAACACATTATTTGATTTGGCTTCCATTTCAAAGCAATTCACAGCCGCTGCGATACTTAAGTTAGCATACCACGATTCTCTAGATTTAGATGATTTTATTGTTAAATACTTACCTACATTACCTTATAATAATGTTACTATTAAAAATCTATTAACACATACATCTGGGTTGCCAGAATATTTGGATTATGAGAACAATTTTAGAGCAGATACCCCATTCACAAATCAGATGTTACTTCAATTTTACTCTTGTGATATACCTGTTATGATTGCAACTCCAAATGATTCCTTTCAATATGTAAACACCAATTATGCTTTCTTAGCTTTAATTATTGAAGCTATTACTGGACAATCATTTATAGACTATGTTCGAGCAAATATTTTGATTCCTGCGGGGATGAACAATACTTATTTTTATTCGGAACTTACTTCATTAATGAAACCTGATGTTTGCCAAGGTCATCTTATTAATGGAACTCAGGAGAAAGATAATATACTAAATAGTGTTTTAGGAGATAAGTCAATGTATTCAACAGCAGATGATCTGTATAAATGGTATAAAGCATTCTATATAGACTACAAGGTTTTGCCAAAAAAATGGGTTGATAAAGCCATGAACCCACACAATAAAATTAAAGGTAGATTCCCTAAAGAATTGTATGGTTATGGACTTCGTATAGAGGAACATCCATTAAATAGGAAACTTGTTTATCATGGAGGCCTTTGGCGTGGATTTCACCATGTAATGACTTACCGACCAGATGATAACAAGTTTATCCTATTTTTAAGTAATTATAGAAATCGAGCTCACAATGGAAAAACCAAATATATTTTAGGAATCATTGACGGAGCGTAACTATTTTTTTAGTGGATTAGGAACAAGTGGTTCTTTTAATTTTAGGATATCATCATCTTTTTCAACTTCCAACTCTTTAAATATAATAGCTTTAGGAAGGATATAACTTACAGGAACTCCTACTAATTTATATTCATCATATCCATAAAAACTGCCACCTTTCCCATTTACCATTCTGTTAAAAGGTTCCATTTCTTTAGAAACATAAGATACTTGTTTAAAAGATTTCATCTTTAAGTTAGCCATTTTCGTAGTTCTGACTAGCGTTTCTGAGCCATCTTTAACATTAATACGATAGATAATAATAGGTCTGATATACCCCTCATTACCAAAATAGGTGTTAATTCCAGGAATGTTTGCCATTGATGTAGGGAGTTTAAAAACTATATAAGCGTATTCATAGTCTTCCTCTTTTGCCATTTCGATAAGTTTCTTTTTCATTTTATCGAAAGGGAGCACAAAACCACCTTTTTTATCTGCAGTCATCATAACTACACCTGGAGCTAAAGAAGTAGAAATAGAGTTATGTTGAAATCCAATCCTTTGATGACCATTTGAACTTTTTGAAGTAAAGGTTGGAATTCTATTGGATAAAACGTTTTTAAGAACACCATTCTCTATAATACTTAAACTATTATCTGGTGTAACACCATCAGCATCTAAAATATATTGACCAATTAGAGTAGTATTATTGTATGTTTTTAAATAATCAGCGGTATGAATACTTAGATTTCTTGAAATCACTTTTTTATTGAGTAATCTTTCAGAAGTATTCTCTTTAGGAATATATCTTGAGATCCATTGTGAAGTTTCAGAAACACTTGAGATGGCTCTTCTTCCGGCTAGTATGCCATTATTGTCTGAAATAAAAGCACTATTAAACATTTCAGCTACGGCATCATCAACAAACATTACTGGCCCACTATAAATTTCTGTAATTACAGGGGCTGTTCTTAGTTTTTCTAATCGTTCAGCAAGATCTTTAATTTGAGCTGTTAATATCTCAAAAGTTGGTAATTGTTCAGGATTTTTAAAATAATAAATCAAATAATCCATTATGGGCTCTCCATCATCAGCTCTAGCTTCAGCAAAGATCTGGAGGGTCATTAAAGAGTATGGTTGTTTATATTTAATACCTTCAGAATTTACATAGTAAACATCAGCAGAGATTGCGTACAAGTTTACTCCAGAATTTGAAAAATTTGGATATTTCTCAAATATTTTCGATAGTTGAACTCCCATATTTTCAAGTTGTGAAAGGGAGAATACGCCATTTTCATTAGGAAGATAAGCAACATTAACATCAACAGGATAATAATCGGGAAGGTTTAAAAGTTCTGGTGAGAGATTTTGTTGAGTAATTGCTGTACTTTTTGATTCTATACTTTCTGCAGCTTTTTTATATTTTTTATCAGTATCAATCCAAAAAGTGTTTCTCATTCCAACATAATTTGATTCCTCAGGCATACTTATGCTGCCATCTCTTGAAAACAAAGAGTTTTCATCAAAGAAATTCAAGTTATTAAATTTATGATTTCCAACAAATATTTTTGTTTCTTGAGATGTGATAGGTTTCTCTTTTGAGAATATTATTCCTCCTAAAGTAGCATTAACAGAGATAAAATTTGCATCTGCTACCATATAACTTAAAAAATAGGGTCTTTTTAGTCCTGGAATAGTAAGTTCAATTCTGTTTCTCAAAAGTTCATCCTCCATTGCTCGGAAAATGGTTTCTTGTTTGTTTAGTGCACTATTTAACCCTTCTGCAGGACGTTGTAAAAGGGGTGGTTTCTCTTGCGATTTGCTTTGTTTTTGAAGTTCAATTCTTTTTACAAAAACTGCTGGTGAGCAGCATCCTGCAGGAATTCCTCCAGATTCTGCACCACAAGTTCCAGCAAAGTTTCCAGGGGTATCACCAATAGCTCCAATTTGACTAAACATTGCTAATGGTGTTCCAATTAAATCGACACCTCTTACTAATTGATCTGGTCTACCATCAGCATATACTCTATAAACTTCAATAGGAGTGACATTAAATGAGTTTGGAATATATCTTCCTGTTATTGTAAATCCACCTGTTACCGTTTTAAAAAAGAATCCATACTCTTTCCCTTGAAGTTTTATTTCATCAATCAACATCTTACGTAATTGAGCATCAGTATAAGGATTTTGGGTTTCAACTATTAGATTAGATTGTCTAGAAACGGGTTGCAACCCCGCTTGTGCTCTAGCATGGCCATTAGATTGTGGAAATCCTTCAATAGGGGTTCGGGTCATTAGGAAATTCTTGAGAATTCCTTTCTCAACTACAACAACTCTCTCACCTCGAACTCCTTCATCATCAAATACATAACTACCATTGAGTGGAACTCCTTTATAATATTGAATAGTAGGGTCAAAAATTATTGAAACATCAGGATTTAATACGCTTTCACCCACTTTTTTCTTAAAAGTTTGTCCATCACTTTCACTTTTCATTCTAGCACCCTCCACTCTATGTCCAAATATTTCATGGAAAAAAACTCCTGCTGCATCATTTGAAAGAAGAGCAGGACCAGAGTAGGTATCAACTACTGGAGCTGTTCTTAATTTTAAATATACATTCTTTAAATTTTCAACTTCATTCAAAACAACTTGATCTGATGGTAATTCTGATGGAAAGAAAGAGAACCAAGATTTATAAATTGGGATCTCCATACCATCTTCCGCTTTTCCATCTAGTGAAACAAAAAGATGGGTGTAATTACTATTTTGAACGATACTATTTCCTTCACTACTCACAAAATACTTTCTCACCATTGTGAAACGAATAAAAGCTTCTGCAGAAGTGATATCATGAATTAAAAGGAGTGTTTGTGTATAAGATTTTAATTTTGATTTCCATAATTCAATATCGAATGACACATTTGTAATGGGTTTTTCATAATAACTCTCCAACTGACTATCAGAGAAATCAGGAGATTTATCCTCTAATTCTGTTAAAACAGCTGAATTTGCTTTCACTTGCTCATACTTTTTGATGGCGTTTCTGTATGCAATTTCTGTTTCCCTCCATAAAGTTTGTTGAATGGCTAAATAATCATCAGTAATGGGAATTTTAATCTCATCTTCAAAAAAATAAAAAAATCCGTTTTGATTTCTAATTTCACGATAATTGTCCATCGATTTATCCCCAATTCTTAGTTGAATCGTTATGATTCTTTCGTGATTAGAATTTGTTTTTTTAATAATTCCGAACTGAGAAGTAACTTCAAATTGTTTTTGCTCTTCAAGTCGGTAAGTGATTAGATAAACAGGAGTTTCTTGAGTTTTAAGAATGGCATAATTTCTGTCACACTCTTTTTTCATAATTTGTAAAAGTTGGTCATCTGTTGCACTATTTTGCGCAAAACCAAGAATTCCTGAAATCCAAAAATACAGGAATAAAGTTAAAGTTTTTAAAAAGGCATTTTTCATTTACTATGTGTTTAGTTTTAAAAATAACGATACAAAGTTATAAAAAATTGTAATGTTTTTCATTTTTTTTGGGCATTCCCCTTTGGCACGCTCAGCAAAATCCACTTCCAATTCAAAATTAGTCCCCTCGCGAGCCAAAGGGTCGGTCTCCGCCTTCAAGTCCGCAGCCCCCATCCGTGTGACTGCATGGTCGTAA
>JBLJBB010000033.1:0-4914 GCA_047638115.1 Bacteroidales bacterium
CAATTATGGTGGGTGGTGGCAACACGTTTCATTTGGTGGCGGAGATCCATTATTACGGCTTAATTGAGCATGTTCGTCGCAAAGTGATGGAGGGTGTTCCCTTTTTAGGATGGAGTGCTGGATCAAATGTGGCTTGTCCTACGTTAAGAACCACTAACGATATGCCCATTATCATGCCCGAAAGTTTCGACTGCTTCGACTTTGTACCTTTCCAAATCAATCCACACTATTTAGATCCTTATCCAGAAGAGGTGAATGATGCTGTTCGCCATGGTGGGGAGACACGTCAAGACCGTATTAATGAGTTTTTGGCTGTGAATCCTGAAGTAACTGTTGCTGGCTTACGCGAAGGAACTGCCTTATGGATAGAGGATTGCACCATCACTTTAAAAGGGAAAAGAAACCTTAGAGTGATGCGCCACGAGCAAAAACCCATCGAGATTGAACCTGAAACAAAGTTTGATTTTGCGTTTAGAAAGGTCTAAATTTAAAGGGTTAAAAGTTTAAAGGTTAAGGGTTAAAAGTTTAAAGGTTAAGGGTTAATTTCTATATTCATTAGCCCTTAGCTCTTCTCTTTTTGCCCTTTGCCCAAATAGCACACGAGCACACGAGCACACGAGCAAACGAGCACACGAATTTTCGCTTTCAGAGTGTGATTGTGCGCTTTCAACTTTTTTTCGTTTTTATTTGCATTTTTTGAGGTTACTTTTGCTTCAAAAAACAAAAAAATGAAAAAACAAATTCTAATTTTACTATTTACAACTGTAATTTTTACCAGTTGCTCTCCTGATCCGATTACAAATGTTGGTTTTAGATCTGATTTTGGGTACGACTCTGTTGGATTAACGATGATGTCTGTACCCAACGAAGGGGTTACCCTCAGATTAAATGGAACAATTAATGTAGATCAAGGGGGAATTGAAGTAAAACTGATCGATCCCAATGGAGAGATCGCCTATTTTTGCACTTTAGAAAACCCTGGAATGGTGGAAATTGATGAACTCTATCGTGGCATTCCTGGGATATGGAGACTACAATACAATAGCATCGATGGCAAAGGACACATTGATTTACATGTTAATTACTAAAATTTCGTACTTTTGTACTTTCTGTTTGTAAAAGAACAAAGGTTTTCAATGTACGTATGAATATATTTGTAATGATGAAAAAAAAAAATATGAGTAAAAAAAGCACCTCAATCCCCTATCGTAAAATAATCATTATTCTTTTATTTTTATCGATAGGGATGCAGTTTATTGTCGTCTCACAAATGTATTTTTATAAACCTGAGATTTTTTTCAATCCATCAATGTTAGCAAATAGGATTGGAAGAGGTGTTTTATTAACTTTCTTTGCCGGAGTGTTTTTAACGTTTCCTACCATTTCCAATATTAGATATTTAAATAGAAAACTCCCATGGAAAAAGAGTCCTCTTTTTCGATTCTGTATTCAATTTGTGGTAGCACTCTTTTTAGGATTATTGGTTACCCCAATTACGCTAATTCCTGCAAGTTTACTGTTCAATCTGGAACTCTCATTTGTTATTATTCTCAACAACTCTTACTATCTTGTAATTTTAAGTTTCTTTTTACAAATTATTTATGAAGCATGGTTCTATTTTGATGATGGATTAGAAGCAAAGAAAAAAACAGAAGTTTTAGAGAAAGAGCTATCGCAGATTCGTTTTGAGGTTTTAAAAAATCAGATCAATCCCCATTTTATGTTCAATAGCTTGAATGTATTATCTGGTTTAATTCATCAAGACACAACAAAAGCGCAGAATTTTATAGATGAATTTTCTCATATATATAGATATGTCTTAGAAACAATAGAACAACCTATTACAACATTAAAAAAAGAATTAGATTTTGTTAATTCGTATCTATATTTACAGCATATTCGGTATGGAGAACATTTAAAACATCAAATTAACATACCAAATCAATATATTGAGCGACTTTTACCTCCATTATCAATGCAAATTGTTTTGGAAAATGCAATTAAACATAATATTATCAATCAGGAATTTCCCTTACAAATTGATATTTTTGTTGAAAATGAACTTTTAGTTATTGTAAATAAAATGCAACCGAAAGTTTCAAAAGAGAGATCTACTGGAGTGGGTATCAAAAATTTGACAAAAAGATATTCCTTCATTCATGATCATGAACCAACATTTTGTATTGAAAATCAAAATTATATTGTCAAATTACCTTTAATTGAACCAGAATAACATGAGAGTATTAATTATTGAAGATGAAAAAATAGCATCAGAAAAATTACGATCGATGCTACTTGAAATTGATCCAAAAATTGTAGTTATTGCACAATTGGATTCCATTAAAGAATCTGTAGAATTTCTCATAAGTAATTCTGTTGATTTAATATTTTTAGATATTCAAATCTCCGATGGCATTAGTTTTAGTATTTTTGAACAAGTTGAAGTGAAAACCCCGATCATTTTTACTACAGCTTACGATCAATACGCCATCAAAGCTTTTCAACTTAATAGTATTGGTTACCTTTTAAAACCGATACGCAAACAGGAATTGCAAGATTGCTTGCAAAAATTACACGAGCTTAAAAACAGTTTCTCAATCGATTTTGAAACACTATTGGCTCAAATTCAAGGTAAAGAACATCTCTATAAAAAAAGATTTTTGATTCAAATTGGGGATAAAATTAAGAACATAGAGATAGAAGTGATCTCCTATTTTTATGCATGGGAAAAAGGGGTCTCGTTAAGAACTAAAAAAGGAAACAGTTATCCTTTAGATTATACATTAGACAAACTTGAAACCATGATTGATCCTCAACTCTTCTTTCGGATTAATCGAAAATACCTCATCCACATTAATAGTATTGTAACTATGATCGCCTATTCGAGAGGAAGGGTAAAATTAGAATTGGATCCATTAGCTGATGATGAATTTGACACCATTGTTAGTGTGGATAGATCCGCTGAATTCAAAAAATGGTTAAATAGTTAATGTATTCAATATAAGCAAAAAACAATGGATGAAACGAAATACAGGTTCATCCATTTAAAATACCCTTTCATCCTAATTACATTGTTTTTCATAAAATTCAGCAATATTTTTGCCAAATAATTAACAAATAATATTTAAATTTTTATGAAAAAAAGAACAATTTTAACAATTTTATCGGTTGTCATAATGAGTATGACAATATTTGGGCAAGAACAAAGCAAAAGATTTGGCTTTGAATTGAGTGGAGGCGGATCCATCCCATTTGGAAAATTAGATGATTCAAAATTACAAATTGGGGGAGGATTTGAAGGAATTTTACATTTCAGAGTAACACCACACATGGGGATTTATGCAGGCTGGGGATGGAACAAAATGGGATCAAAAACCTCTTTTGCAGGAAATGATGTATGTTTTGAAGAAACAGGGTATGTTTTTGGACTTCAATTCAAGAGAAAGTTTACTGAATCTCCATTATCCTACTATGTTAGGGGCGCAGGATTATACAATCATATCGAGATTGAGAATGCAGGAGGAGCAATAATTGGTGATACAAAACATGGATTTGGTTTTCAATTAGCAGGAGGTCTCGACATCCCTTTAGGAAAAAATTGGAGTTTAACGCCTGGTATTAAATTTAATTCGTTGCAAAGACCAATAGATTTCGGTGGCAGTAATAGAACGTTAAGTCTCAATTATATGATGGTAAGAGTTGGGATTTTAAAAACCTTTTAGGGCGTGCCGGCATTCTCCTCCCTACTGCCCTACCCAAAATGCCGTCGGCCTTCACCTTCAAGTCCGCGGTAGTAAGCCGTGTGACTGCATGGTCGTAAAAGTAGCTTCCTTCGGTCGCTCTTTTACTCCCTGCATCACATCGGCTTCCTCCCTTGCGGGCTTTCCCGGTTCCGGCCTCACGCAATGCTTCGCAGGTTAAGGGTTAAAAAGAGGAAGGATTATGCGTTAATAAATGACAAAAATGGGGATCGTTAACCAATTTCTTAAAGTCTAAAAAATGTATGGTGATTGGATTTTTATTACTCTGATTTTGTTGTACTTGTGTTTTATATTGATTTTTTTTTTGAAAATATGCTATTCTTATCATACAAATTCTAGAATAGTGATATTTTTATATAATCATACAAAAAGTAGACTTAAATTTTTTACTTTTAAATTTCACAAATATTCATTATTTTAAAGCCATTTTATTGAATTAAAAACCAACATCTTGGTTGCATTTTATTCAACATTTCTTTTTACTTGATTTTACTTAAAGTCTAAAATAAGGGTGATAAAAATGATTGTTTTACTAGTAAATCAAAAGTTGTACACGCAACAGATTGCATACAAGCAATTTAAAAATAAAAACACCATACAACTATTAGACTATACAATATTTTGCCAAGGTATCCCTCAAAAGCCAACATTCTTTATTCTTAAAACTCTATTTTTTAATCCCTCCTCTCCTATCATCCAAAATCCTAAACCATTTGCTATTGGCCTTCTACCCATAAATACGAGCCCGACGGTGTGCACAGCGAGCCGGAACGCACAAAAAAAGTTAAGAGATAAGAGATAAAAGTAGAATGAGCAAATTCGTAAATTAGCAAATGAAATGAATATGAAAGTTTTATTCGTTTTAATTCGCGCATTCGTGGCTTAAAATCTGTTTAATCTGTGTCATCTGTGTGCTAATAATGACTAGAGACTAGGGACGAATGAATAATGAATAAATAAAAAGTTTAAACCCTTAAAAAGCGAAGCGTTTCAACAGCGAAACGTTTCAACAGCAAAACGTTAAACCTTTAAACCTTTAAACATAAAAAAGGCCAGATTGCTCTGACCTTTTAACTTAATATAAATGTTGTAAAAGACTATTTCTTCACAAACTTTTTAGAGATGGTTCCTCTTTCGCTGTCCATGCGTACAA
>JBLJBB010000034.1:0-21355 GCA_047638115.1 Bacteroidales bacterium
CAATATGCTCGTGAAAACAAAATCCCTTATCTTGGATTGTGTTTAGGAATGCAAATTGCAATTATAGAATTTGCAAGAAATGTTGCAGGTTTGCAAGGAGCATGTAGTATTGAAATGGAACCAAATACTCCACATCCAGTAATTAACTTTTTACCTGGTCAGGAGGATAATAATATCTTAGGAGGCACTTTAAGATTGGGCAAATATCCTTGTAAGTTAGTTCCCGGGACTAAAGCGTACGAAGCTTATGGCTCTGAATTGATTTCTGAAAGACATCGTCACCGCTATGAAGTTAATAATGACTATAGAGATCAATTAATTGAAAAAGGATTAGTGGTTTGTGGAACTTCACCAGATGGTTTAATTGTGGAAATGATTGAGTTAAAAGATCATCCATGGTTTGTAGCGTGCCAATTTCATCCTGAACTTAAATCAAGGCCAAATCGTCCCCATCCACTCTTTATGGGCTTTATAAAAGCGACATTAAATCAAAAAGATTAAGTTTTTAACCTACACTACCTTCTAAACTGATAGATAGAAGTTTCTGAGCTTCAACTGCAAATTCCATGGGAAGTTTGTTAAGTACATCTTTGGCATAACCATTTACAATCAAACTAATAGCAGCTTCTTTATCAATACCTCTTTGTTGACAATAAAATAATTGATCATCAGAAATTTTAGATGTAGTTGCTTCGTGTTCAACCACTGAGCTTTTATTATTTGATTCAATATAAGGCCATGTATGAGCCCCACATTTATCTCCCATTAACAATGAATCACATTGTGAAAAGTTTCTGGAGTTAACCGCTTTTTTGTTAATTTTAACCAATCCTCGGTAACTGTTTTGACTAAACCCTGCTGAAATTCCTTTGGAAATAATTAAACTCTTTGTGTTTTTCCCTAAATGGATCATTTTAGTTCCCGTATCGGCTTGTTGGAAATGATTTGTTAGAGCCACTGAATAAAATTCACCCACAGAGTTATCCCCTTGTAATACGCAGGATGGATATTTCCAGGTAACTGCAGAACCGGTTTCAACTTGTGTCCAAGAAATTTTTGAGTTTATCCCTTTACACAATCCTCGTTTAGTAACGAAATTATATATCCCACCTTTTCCCTCTTTATCGCCAGGATACCAGTTTTGAACGGTTGAATATTTAACTTCAGCATTATCTAAAGCAACGATTTCAACAACAGCAGCATGTAACTGATTCTCATCTCTTTGTGGAGCAGTACAACCCTCCATGTAACTTACATAAGATCCAGCATCTGCAATCAAAAGTGTTCTTTCAAATTGCCCAGAATTGGCTGCATTTATTCTAAAATAGGTTGATAATTCCATAGGACAACGCACTCCTTTAGGTACATAACAAAAAGAACCTTCACTAAAAACGGCTGAGTTTAAAGCAGCGAAATAGTTGTCGCCGTATGGTACAACTGATCCCATATATTTCTGAACTAAATCTGGATGTTTTTGTACCGCTTCTCCAAATGAACAGAATATTATACCTTGTTTTTCTAGAGTGTCAGAAAATGTAGTTTTAACAGAAATGGAGTCAATAACAGCATCAACTGCAACGCCAGTTAGTGCTTTTTGTTCATTCAGTGAGATCCCTAATTTATTAAAAGTTTCCAATAATTCAGGGTCCACTTCATCTAAACTATTGAGTTGTTTTTTGTTTTTGGGTATAGCTAAGTATATGATATCCTGATATTTTGGTTTTTCAAATTCAAGATGGGCCCATTCAGGTTGCTCCATGGTGATCCACTTCCTATACGCTTTAAGTCGAAATTCTAAAAGCCATTCAGGTTCATTTTTACGAGCAGAAATCATCCTTACAACTTCTTCATTTAAACCTTTAGGAAACTCTTCAATATCAATATCTGATACAAATCCATATTTGTATTCACTTTCGGTAATATTTTCTAATATATCTTTTGACATTTTTTTTAATTTTAACTTGCAAAAGTACAAAAAAAACAAGCATGTTGTATAATATCTTTCCTTTTATAAACTGTAGAATTGATCAATAAATATAAAATCGATTAATTATCAAAGTTTTTAACAACGAATAGGAAACATATAATAAATTTTTGTTATTTTTGTAGGCAATGAATTTTATGGCTAATAAAAGATTACATATATGAAAGAAAAAGATTTACAAGAAGACTTAATGGAGATAAATCTTCCAGAAAACGCTTACAATGAGCTAAAAGAGGGAGAAGAGTATAAACCAATTTTGATGGGGAATAAAAATTATCCAGAAGTGAATGTTTGGTCAATTACATGGGGTATTGTTATGGCCATAATATTTTCTGCAGCTACCGCCTATTCTGGATTACGATTTGGACAAGTTTTTGAAGCTGCAATACCAATAGCAATTATTGCTGTTGGAGCTTCCACTTTAGCAAAAAGGAAAAGTGCACTTTCAGAAAATGTTATTATTCAATCCATTGGAGCAAGTTCTGGGGTGATTGTTGCAGGTGCAATTTTTACACTTCCCGCAATTTATATTATCAAAGAAACCAATCCTATTTTGGGTGCTGAAATCCAAGTGAATTTTATCCAGATATTTTTTGCTTCACTGTTTGGGGGCTTTTTGGGTATTATGTTTTTGATTCCTTTTAGAAAATATTTTGTTTCAGATATGCATGGTAAATATCCATTTCCAGAAGCAACCGCTACAACAGAAATTTTAGTTTCAGGTGCCAAAGGAGGAAATCAAGCAAAATTATTGGTAATTAGTGGATTAATTGGTGGAATATATGATTTTTGTGTCAGTACCTTTCAGTTTTGGGCTGAGAATATCTCTTCAAGAATGACTGTATGGGGCGAAAAACTAGCGATGGATTATAAATTTGTATTTAAAATGAATGCAGGAGCCATTCTTCTAGGTACAGGTTTCTTAATTGGTTTAAAATATGCTATAATCATTTGTGCAGGGTCATTACTTTCTTGGTGGTTTATTGTTCCATTATTAGGAACTTACGGAGTTACAACGGATGGTATCCTTATGAGTACTCTGGATCCAGAACTAATCTTCAGAGATTATGTAAGATTTATTGGTATTGGAGGTATTGCCATGGCTGGTATTTTAGGAGTTATTAAATCAGCAGGAGTTATTAAAAACTCTTTTGGTGTGGCCATTAAAGCGGGTAAATCAGGTGCAGAAAATCAAAATAATGTAATCAGAACTCAAAGAGATATCTCCATGAAGATCATTCTCATTGGTTTTGTGCTTGTATTGTTCATGTTAGCGATATTTTTCTTCTTTGGTGGAATGGAGATGAATATTGTACAAATTTTAGTTGGAATCTTAATCATTTTTATTTTTTCATTTTTATTCACAACTGTTGCTGCGACAGCTATTGCAACCGTGGGGACCAATCCAGTTTCTGGAATGACCATGATGACTTTAATATTATCCTCTTTTATACTTTCTGCTGTTGGTTTACAAGGGGGAACAGGAATATTGACTGCATTAGTAGTTGGTGGAATTGTTTGTTCAGCTTTAGCTATGGCTGGTGGATTTATCACAGATTTAAAAATTGGTTATTGGATAGGTACATCACCTTACAAACAACAATCCTTGAAATTTTTAGGAACACTTGTTTCAGCATTAACTGTAGGTGCCGTAATCATGATTTTATCAAAAACGTATGGCTATTCTGGTCCAGATGCATTAGTTGCACCTCAAGCCAATGCCATGGCATCAATTATCCAACCGTTGATGTCTGGAGGCGATACTCCATGGATGTTATACATTATTGGGGCTGTTTTAGCATTATTGTTAGATAGAATGAAAATTCCTGCACTTGCATTTGCATTAGGTATGTTTATTCCACTTCAATTAAACATTCCTCTTCTAGTAGGTGGTTTAATTGCTTGGTTTGTAAGTTCAAGATCTAAAGATGAAATCATCAATAAATTAAGAAAAGAGAAAGGAACCTTAATCGCTTCAGGATTGTTAGCTGGAGGCGCTATTATGGGGGTTATTAGTGCCATTTTGAAATATGCTGGATTAGAATTAAATACTACTGCTGCTTATCAACAATCCTCTTTCTATGCCATAATTGCTGTGGTTGCATTTATTGGTTTAATTCTATACTTGATTCTTCATACATTGCAAAATGAAAAAGTGAAAGATAAATAAAATATTGTAAATCAATTAATAATAGTATAAAATGCATATAGCCATTGCCGGAAATATCGGATCAGGAAAAACGACCTTAACTGGAATGTTAGCCAAACATTTTGGATGGGAACCTCAATATGAGAGTGTTGATAATAATCCTTATCTTGCCAGTTTTTATGAAGACATGCAAAGATGGTCTTTCAATTTACAAATCTATTTTTTAAATTGTCGATTCAGACAAGTTACAGATATTCGAAAGAAAAAGAAAGATATTGTTCAGGATAGAACCATATATGAAGATGCTTATATTTTTGCACCCAATTTGCACACCATGGGACTTATGCCAACCCGTGATTTTGAAAATTATGCATCACTTTTTGAACTTATGTCTCAATTTCTTCAACCACCAGATTTGTTAATTTATTTGAAAGCTGATGTTTCTACATTGGTATCTCAAATACAAAAAAGGGGAAGAAATTATGAAAATTCAATTCGTTTAGATTATTTGAAGCATCTCAATGAGAGGTATGAGGATTGGATTTCAAATTATAATTTAGGAAAACTGTTAATCATTGATGTAAATACAATTAAATTTGGGGAAGTCCCTGAAGATTTTGGTATTGTAATAGAAAAAATTAATGCAGAACTTTACGGTCTCTTTAAATAATCTACCTGTAAATGAGAAAAATTGGTATTATTCCCGCACGTTTTGGATCCACAAGATTTCCAGGTAAACCATTAGTGGAAATTTTAGGAAAACCTATGATTCAGCACGTATGCGATAGGGTAGGAGAATCCAATTTAGATTCTTTTTATGTTGCAACCGATGATCATCGTATTGTTGAAGTTACAACTGCTTTCGGAGCCCATACAATCCTAACTTCACCAAACCATCCTTCTGGCACAGATAGGTGTGGAGAAGCGGCACAATCCATTGGACTTCAAGATGATGACATTATTGTAAATATTCAAGGTGATGAACCTTTTATTCAAAGTGACCAAATTAACAGTTTACTCACTTTGTTTGATCATCCAAATGTTCAAATTGCTACTTTAGTTAAACCTATTGATGATTTGTCAGAACTTCAAAATCCAAACAAGGTGAAAGTTGTCTTTTCTGAAGATCATAAAGCGCTCTATTTTAGTCGTTCTCCAATTCCATTTCTCAGAGAAACTACGCCTAATGCAGATTCCGTTTATTTTAAACATATTGGAATTTATGGTTACAGATATTCCACTCTTAAAAAATTAATTAAACTCCCCGTTTCAAGGTTAGAACAGATTGAGAAATTGGAACAATTAAGGTGGTTAGAAAACCATTTCGCTATTTATGTAGCCATTACACATCATGAAAGTATTGCTATTGACACACCTGAAGATTTGAACCAATTAAACCTTTTATAATTCAAAATTATGATCACAAATAATATTATAAGATATTTAAAAAACGAAGATTCTGTTATTTTGAACCGATTAGGAAGCTTTTCCAAAAAAAGAGTTCCTTCAGTGGTTGAAGGTGATATGATTTTACCACCTAAAGTGATTTTAGAATTTAAATATTTTGAAGATGGAAATGGTTTTTCAATTATTGATAAGATTTCTCAATGGGAGTCGAAAAGATTGATCGATGCAGATGATATTATTAACCAATGGGTTGTAGACTTAAAAACATCTTTGCAAAATAATAAAAATGTAGTCTTTGAAAATTTTGGCACCTTTTATCTCAATAATGTTCATGAAATTTGCTTTGATTCATTCGTTATTAAAGAACTGAATGGTGAATATCTTGGAATGAATCCAGTTCCGATAACAAAACCTATTTTTCCAGATAAAACAACTCCTCTTACTGAAAACGCTGCAACAACAAACGAAAGTGAAACATCCAAACTTGAACCAATAGAACAAGATGTTATTGAAGAAGAAGTCGTTGAACAAGAAGTCATTGAAGAGGAAATAGATGAAGATGCACCCATTAAAAAGAAACGTTCATATTGGGGAACATTTGTTTTTGTTTTGGTTATTTTGGGTGCCATCGCAGTGATTCTAATGTTATTTAAAGATCCAATCCTTGATTTTTATAATACAAAAGTTAAATCAGTTGAAAAAGTTATCCCTCAGTCAACTCCTGTTATAAACGAAGCAGACCAGATTAACACTGAAGTGGATACGATTCAAGAAGTTATTCAAGAAATTACCACTCCTGAACCAGCTCCGATCGTTCCACAAGTAACAAAACCTGTTGAAAATCAACAATCCACTTCTAAAAATGTTTACCCTTTGATTCCAATGGCGCAAGGTAAGTTTTATGTAATTGCTGGTAGCTTTACTAAAGAATCTGATGCACTTAAACATATTAAAGATAAAAAGTTAGAAATTTATAACCCCATATTGATTACTGGTCAATCAAGAATTAGAGTTTGTATTGGAACATTTAACACGGAAAATGAAGCACTTGCATTTGTAAATAAAGTTGATAAAACATATTGGGTTCTCAAATAAAAATTAAATTATGGATATTTCAATAGTAATCCCACTTCTTAATGAAGAGGAATCGTTGTCAGAATTAACTGCCTGGATTGAAAACGTTATGCAAAAGAACAATTATTCTTATGAAGTTCTTTTTATTGACGATGGAAGCAAAGATCAATCCTGGAAAATTATTGAGGATCTTCAAGCCAAAAATCCCAACATTAAAGGGATAAAATTTAAAAGAAATTATGGCAAATCTGCCGCTTTAAATGTTGGTTTTCAAAGAACTCAAGGGGAAGTGGTGATCACCATGGATGCAGACCTTCAAGATAGTCCAGATGAGATTCCAGGACTCTATAAAATGATTACAGAAGAGAATTATGATATTGTTTCTGGTTGGAAAAAAGTGAGACACGATTCTAAGTTAGCGAAGAATATACCCTCAAAATTATACAACTGGGCCACTCGCAAAATGACGGGGATCCATTTGCACGATTTTAATTGCGGACTTAAAGCATATCGTTCTGATGTTGTTAAATCTATTGAAGTTTATGGCGAAATGCATAGATATATTCCAGTGATCGCTAAATGGGCTGGATTTGACAAAATAGGGGAGAAGGTTGTATTACACCAAAAAAGGAAATATGGAGTGACTAAATTTGGGATGAATCGATTCATTAATGGATTTTTGGATTTGATGTCAATCACTTTTACTTCAAAATTTAGTAAAAAACCGATGCACCTTTTTGGATTATTAGGCACGCTCTCTTTCTTAATCGGATTTTGTATAACCATATATTTGATCATTGAAAAAATGATCCATATTTATAGTCATGCACTATATAGACAAATAACCGACCAACCACTTTTCTACCTTGCTTTGTTGGCTATGGTTATTGGAACCCAACTTTTCTTGGCTGGATTTTTAGGAGATCTCATCGCAAGAAATGCGGGTGATAGAAATCATTACATTATTGAAAAAGATATTGAATAATGAAAATTTGTATCTTAGGACCTGCACACCCTTTAAGAGGGGGAATTGCCTCTTTTAATGAAAGATTAGCACTTCAGTTTCAAAATGAAGGGCATCAAGTTGATGTGATAACTTTTAGTTTGCAGTATCCAAATCTCCTATTCCCTGGAAAAACTCAATTTTCAGATGCTAAAGCTCCTGAAAATATTCATATTGAAGTTCTGGTAAACTCTATAAATCCTTTGAATTGGATTAAAACTGCGATAAAAATCAATGCTAAAAACTATGATTTTTTAATAGTTCGTTACTGGACCCCTTTCCTGGCACCTTGTCTTGGAACAATCGCTAAACTTGTTAAAAATAAAAACAAAACAAAAGTGATTTGTCTTGTGGATAATATTATACCGCACGAAAAACACTTTTTTGATTCTATTTTAACGCGCTATTTTATTAGAGGAATTGATGGTTTTGTCACGATGAGCCAATCTGTTCTTGAGGATCTGAAATCTTTCCATGTTAAAGTTCCCATTACATTAACTCCACATCCAATGTTTGATAATTTTGGTGAAAAAGTAACTAGAGAGGAAGCACTTCAAACACTTGATTTATCCCCTGATTATAGATATTTTCTCTATTTTGGATTGATCAGGAGTTATAAAGGATTGGATCTCTTGCTTGATGCTTTTGCTGATGAAAAAATTAAAAAATACCCTGTAAAGTTAATCGTTGCTGGTGAGTTTTATGAAGATTCAACGCCATATTTTGCTCAAATTGAAAAACATAGTTTATCTGAAAATCTGGTTTTAAAAACAGAATTTATTCCAAATGATCTTGTAGCTCACTATTTCTGCGCTGCAGATTTAGTAATTTTACCTTATAAAAATGCTACACAAAGTGGCGTTACACAAATTGCATACCATTTTTCAAAACCTATGTTGGTGACGAATGTTGGAGGATTACCAGAAATTGTTCCTGACGGAAAATGTGGTTATGCTGTAAAACCACAAGTTGAAGATATCAGAAATGCCATTTTAGATTTTCTGGAAAATGATAAAAAATCTTTTTTTATTGAGGGCTTAGAAAGCGAAAAAGAGAGATTTCAATGGGATAAAATGAGTAACACTTTTTACCAAATATTTGAAAAATTGTAAATCTATTTTACAGGAAGGTAATCTCTATAATATTTAAAGCCAAGATGCTTTGTTTTAGACCCTCTTACTAAAGAGTCTTCACTTGCCGCAGATATATTGTATCTTTTTGTCACATTGTTTCTAGATGAAATAATACCATAAGCCGTTTTATAATCACCATCTGTTGGACAAATCATATTTGTGTATTCCAATCGATCCTGAACAATACTTGAAGTGGGTTGGTTAACAATTAAATAGTTCATTAAACTTTCAGAGCCACCCCATACTTCAAAGGCAATAGAATTCTCTTTCATCCTATAACGATCAACTGTGGGATCTGGTTTTAGTTGAACTGAAATAACATCGTAAATCCCATTTGGAGAGTACTCTTTATTGATTTGATTAAATTGAACATTGTTTGAAGTCAAAAAACTGTTATTGGTGATGTTTCTTTTTACAACTCCCTCTTTAGTTACGATTCCCGTTGATTTTGAAACTTCAAAATAGTAGAAATATTCAAAGATTTCGTATCCAAAAGCATTATCAGCATGACTGAAAATAATATTTCCTTTTTTCCCAGTTAAATTTAAGCCATTATTAGCAGGAATATTGGGTGCTGAAATGGTAATAGGATTCACCATTTTTGTAATACCAGTAACTATTCGCCCAGTTATTTTATTCTCAATTTTAATCTGATAAGTTGCATTAAAATTTAAGGGCTCTCTTGTATAATAAACCAATTGTTTGGGGTTTGCAAAAATACCGGACTCTTTAGGGATAGCAGTTGTAGTATCTAGTAACAAAATGCGACCTGTTTCCACATTGTTAATCGATTCAATAAGTTTAACCGTAATAGTGTCAAAATAGTACAAATTGTGCCAGTTTGCAGCATCATCAATACTATTTCCCGTACTTTGAAACCCTTTATAAACTTTTACATAGTTTATTGAATCGGTAGAGTTTAATACGCCATAAACAATGGTAACATCTCTATAGGGTGCATTTAATGAAAAATCGGGTTCACAAGCCGTAAAAATGATTGTGAAAATCGCTAAAACTGAGAGTATTTGTCTATATTTCATTGAAAAATAATTTTAATATTTTGAACTCATTCGTACCCATTTTGGGCCTTTTGTGGTACCATCTTTATAGGTAGAGGTATTGAGCGTGTATTTATCGTTAAAAGTGTACAACATTCTAAATGATAAAACATTGTGGTATAACTTTCTTTGAAATGGATCTGCATTATTAAGGGAATAAAACGTTCTGTCTGCACCTATTGGGGCAAAAGAGTATTGATATCTAAAATTGAATTTCAACCCCATATAAATGGGAACTTTCACATCAACAATAAAATTCCAACTATCACGATTATATCTACCTGATTGTAAATCAGTGTATAACTCATATCCTAAAAAAGTTTCTTTAAAACTAACCAAACGAGACCATGAAGCACCAACCCCTAAAGCATAACCAGTAAATGGATCTTCATAGTGAATCATTATGGGAACTTCAACATAATCCATTCTAAGCTTATAATAGATTTTATTATTTTTTGGAATGTTATAGTTTATCAATAGAGTGTCATCCATAGGTCTGGCATCCACGCCAGTTGTATTTCTTTGATAAGCTCCTTTTTGGGTAAAAAGAAGTTCAGTAGTGATGAAAAAAGTTTGCTTTTTGTTTAGTGAAAGCATCACTAAACCACCCCCATTGAGACCAATTTTTTTGTAGCCATTCACTTCATCTCCTTCAACCTGAGAAAGATTCATACCAACTACTGCTCCACCAATGAAACGTTGCGCAACCATAGTTGATATTGTAAAAGTTAGGATTATTAAGAACACTAGTTTTTTCATCTCTTATTTTTAGAATTTGCAAAAATACAATTTTTTTTTATACCTTTGCAACGATTTTATGGACAGGGAATCGGGTGTAAATCCCGAACAGTGCCCGCTGCTGTAAGTCTCAAATGTTCTTTTAGAATATGTCACTGTTGTTCAACACAATGGGAAGGCCTAAAAGAGAGACAAGTCAGAAAACCTACCATGATTTTGAGTCAAAAAGCTTCGGGAGAAAAGCAGAAACTTACGGTTAAAATGCCGTTTTTTTTCAAAATCTTTCATTTTTTTGACAATAAACAGAATGTTAAACGTATTGTTGAAACTAATTAAAAAAAAATGATGAAACGGGAAAATTTTATCCAAAATTCAAGCAAATTTATATTCAGTATTTTTGCCTTTTTAGTAATCTTAGCAGCATCTTGTGATGATCCTATTGATCCCATTGATACACCCTCACAATCAGGAATTTATATTCTCAATGAGGGCAATTTTAATATGAATAACAGTTCACTCTCTTTTTATGATTTTAAAACAGGAAATGTGATTCAAGATTACTTTTTACAACAAAACAACCGTGGACTTGGAGATGTAGCCAACGATCTCAAAGTGTTTGGTTCAAAATTGTATTGTGTAGTTAATAATTCTGAACAGTTGGAAGTGCTTTCACTGGCTACTGCTAAAACGATAAAAAGAATCTCTTTTGTAGGAAAACAACCTCGAAATATTGAATTTTTTCAAAACAAAGCGTATGTAACTTGTTTTGATGGGTCTGTGGTTAGAATTGATACAAACACTTTAATTATCGACGGAACAGTTACAGTGGGTTCAAATCCAGAAGGGATCTGTTTCAGTAATAATAAAATGTATGTAGCCAATTCTGGAGGGTTGGATTATCCGATGACCAGTAATACAATCTCAGTGATAAACCCTATTACAATGTCTGTAATCAAAACGATACCAGTTGCCATTGGCCCAAGAATTTTAAAATCAGATTCTTATGGAGATGTATATGTGGCATGTACTGGAAATTATGGAGATGTTTCAGCATCTTTTCATAGAATTGATACACAAACAGACGAAGTGGTTCAAAATTTTAATTTACCAGTTCAAAATTTCACAATTTCTGGATCGATGGCCTATTTATACAGCTACGATTATAATAATAACTCTAAGTGGTTTAAAGTATTAGATGTAATTACAGAAAACATTGTGAAAGAAAATTTTATTACGGATGGAACTCAAATAACGATTCCTTACGGAATTGCGGTAGATCCACTTACACAAGATGTATATATTACTGATGCTGTAGATTTTACATCAACTGGGGATGTATACTGTTTTAATCCGAATGGTTTAAAAAAATTCCAGTTTGAAGTGGGTATCAATCCCAGTGGGTGCTTTGTTTTTAAAAGATAATTGATCAATCTTTTCCTCCCTGAATCACATCGGCTTAACCCTTAGCGGGCTTTAACGGCTTCGCCCAAACTCAACAAAACCTTCGGTTTTGAGCACAAAGCTATGCTAGGGGGGAGACTTGTAAATTCAAGTCTATATCTTGTATGGTGGATGTAGGGTTTGAAAAAACAAAAAAATATATTCCAAAGAGAATCAATGGAATATATTTAAAAACACCATACAACTTATAGACTATTAAACTTTAGGGCAATTCAATCAATTTGCATGCTTTATATGAGCGCAAATAAAATGAAAACAATTGTAGAAACGGCAAAATAACCAACTTCTGAAATCGCTGCTTTGAAAAAAGTCTTATAATCAATAAACTTAAATTTTAAGTTTGATTTCATCCAGCCAGCAACACCAATAATCATAAAAATGGCTAATTCCCATGATATGTTAGTGATTACAAAAATGGCTAACCCTAATAAAGCGGTCGCAAAAAGTTGTAACAACATGGTGAAAACCATATTCCCAGTGCTCCCTTTTTCGTTTATATCAATTTTATTAGCTTCAATCCACATTTTTACGAACAGAAAAGAGAACCAAATAGCCCCAATAATGAATACTGTAAAAACAGATGCTAAATAGATCCACCAGTTGATCCCGTTAAACATTTCACAAAAACTACAACAATTTTCCATAATTTTTAATTTTAAAATTTATAATAGTGCAAAGATAATGAAAAATGAAAAATGAAAAATGAAAAATGAAAAATGAAAAATGAAGAATGAAGAATGAAAAATGAAAAATGAAAAATGAAAAATGAAAAATGAAGAATGAAGAATGAAAAATGAAAAATGAAAAATGAAAAATGAAAAATGAAAAATGAAGAGTGGACTAGAGACAAGAGATTAGGGACTAGAGGGAATCGGGAATTTTTTATTGCAAAACTGCCAATGTCTATTCGATTATTGCCATTCTCTATTTGATAATCGACATACTCTATTCTATTTTCTGAGGATAAATATTTAAAAACTGCGATTGAATGTTTATCAACCGCAGTTTGTTGTAATTAATTTATTAATCGTGTTTTAAATTGAATACTTCCAACCTGCTTGTACTCGGGGCTGGTGGTGCCGTAAACTGATTTAATATACGATTTGGTGTCGGAGGCACGGTCGACGAGCCCGGTAAGGGGTTGGTAGAGGATCCCGTTTCTGTCGGCCCGGTCTCTCTCTAAGGCGATGTAGGCCGCTACGACAGCTCCGTTCACCTCTTTGAGCTTGGTGCTTAGCGTTTGGAATGTTTCCACTTTAAGATCCTCCTCATTGGGCGCTGCAGAGCAGCGTTATATTTGTAGCTAACGATTATCCTGACATGTTTTCTCGCTGCAACGCAGCGTTATATTTTATAACAAACGAACCCCAACCCCGAAGGGGTTTCATGTGAATAACCGTATGCAAGCTTGCGCAGCTTACGGATGAATGAACCCGTAAACAATCTACAACCCCGGATGGGGTTGCATGTGAATGTAAATGGACTAGAGACAAGGGTATAGAGGGAATGGGGGATTGTAAAAATGGAACGCGGATGACGCGGATTTTCAAACGCGGATTTATACGGATTTTCTTTATAGTAATTTGATATTTTTAGTCCGTCTATTTGCGCGGAATAATCATCAGTAGTCCGTTTTCCGTAATGGTTATATGAAATGGCCATAACGGTCATGGGCACAATCTCAACCCCAGAAATATCACAGCGCTTTGTTTGATGAGGGATTCTTCTATCAACGCAATCATATTCATAAAGGTACAGATGATTCCCAAGGTGATCAACTTTTGCTCGCACACAACAAGAACCTAAAAGAATTACTAAAGTCAAAAATGTCAATAGGGTTTGATTTGTTGTTTTCATTGAATTTGGGGGGGATTTAACCTTTGGCGGTATGGTTAGTTGCCGATTAGGGCGAATTTCCTTTCTAACCGTAAGATGAAACGAACCATGCGGAAAGTACTTAACTCGAAATTAATGCTACACAATATTGGCTACAGGTTTTATTCATTTAGTTGATAGATTTTTTGAAATTGTTCTATCCCATAGTTTATTTGGTCTATAAAATTCTCAAGAATTTCACCTGTTTTTAAATGCTTATCTAAAATTTTATAGTCATTCAATTGTGAGAAAGCTTTACGAAATTCGATATCTGTTGAACTTTCAAAATAATGATCACTTACAATATTCAATTTGTCTTTATATAATTGAATCCATAAAACATTACTATCTATTGAAATGCAGACTTTTACAATTCTTTTTCCTTCATAGTTAAAAGGGCCAACTTTTTTTAATGATAATTTAGAACTGGTATGCCATGTTAATGGATCAATTTTGCTAGCGATATTTTCAATTTGAGTATAACGATAGTCCTCAATTTCTTTATAAGCTTTTATTAATGATTCTACTTCATTAGGATTGTCAATTATTAATTCTTTTAAATTTTGTGTCATATTAATGGTGTTATTTCCAATGAATTTTGTTTTAAAATAGAGTTTTAACTGTTTTAAGAAAAAAACTACATTATCTGCCTCACAGACTGCAATCCAAGAATTCAATATTTCAATAATTTCAGTTGTATAACTAATTATTTTAAACTTGTTTTCAGATTCGAGTTTCTCTCTAAGAATAATATCAATACTTTGTTGTGATGGATTTGTTTTATAGGGATTTAGATATAGAAGAAGGTAATTCCCATTCGATTCTTTGTCTAAAAAGGCAGAATAATCATTCAGTTGATTTGGTTGATCTATAGCCCAGATTTTATTTTCGATAGCAATAATAAAATTTGATAATTTGATAAATAGATCAATTCGTCTGTTGTTTGTAATTATATATTCGGTATAAATGCTTACACTTTTAAAATCAATATCTGATCTGTTTATTGTTTTTAGAAATTCATTCAAAAACAAATCACCTTGCCCATGTGCTTGTTGTGGATTTAGAAAGAAAGATAGAATCTCTGATATTTTATTTTCTCCAGGATTGAAGAAATTCAATGCATTGAAATCAAAAGCTAACTGTTTATTATATTCTGCTTTAAATTGCTTATGTGCTTCAAGCTTAGATTTTATTATTGTGATAATTTCTTGTTCTGTCATATTTTATATTTTTCTTTTATACTTATTGCCATCGGATGGCGCTATGGCATCGAGTGAAATCAGCCGTGTGAATGATGTCGCTAGATCTGGACACCGAAGGTGTCAGCCGCTAACATACTTTGCATAACTAACCGCCCGAAGGCTGTGGCACAAGTGCTATAGCGGTTGTTGGGTGCTGGTGTTCTATTTTTCCTGTCATTTTTCTTTCAATTTGCTACTTCGTTTCGGACTCCCGTGCGTTGGGACAGACACACTCTTTGCCAAGTTTTGGCTTGCGAGTCGGCTGGTGCGACTTGGCAATGTGTGTGGCTGTGAGTGTGGGCTGTCATTCTAATATGCTTTTAATTAATTTTATAAAGTCCTCTACTGATGGAAAGTTTTCTGAAAGGTCATAAGTTCCAGTCGAAAATTCTGAACTGTCCTTGCGTATGAAAAACTGTGTTGTATTTGTATGGTCTTCAAATTCTGCTTGGTCAATACATACAACAAAATCAATAAATGGATAATCTATTTCTGTATCGTCATTTTGAATATACATTAACGCATCTTCGTCATAATCAAGTCCAAAACGTTCTAAAATAGTAGTTTTTAACAAGTTGATTTTATAGCAAAACATACCACAAAGCGGTTGCCTGTCTAAACAATTAGCTTTTATTGACTTTGCTCTGTTATTAAATGATTTAAAATCGTCTGTAGTAGCATTTGTTTTTACTTCCAAAATTAGTTTACAATCTTCTGCGTTGTATGCGATATGTTCAGGTGTGAAAGATGCATTTATTGCATTTGCGTGAGGAAGAATTAAATCAATTTGCCCTTCATCTGCGACATTATCCAGGTTTACAACGCCTCTCAATATTTCTAAATTTTTCCCTCTAAAATGTTTTTCAATAATGTCTTTTATAAAGTACTCTCTCACTGCACCACGAGTAGGCATATGCTGAATTACCTCAGCTACTTCGCTTTGAGCATTGAGTAATTTAGAAGTATATGTAAAGTATTCTTTGAATTTCATTTGCCCCAAACTTTATCAATAACTTCTATTATTTTAGAACTCATCTTGTTTTTAATCTTCTGAGAACCTTTGATTGTGCTTTCTTCAATTGATAAATTTTGAACAATTAAATTTTGTTCGACAATACTAGGCAATGGAATATCTATGCTCAAAATTTGGTCTTTCCTTAAATTTGTTTGGCTTTGTCCATTGTCATATGATAGAAGTTGAGCGTTTCTATTTAAAATGTAATATAAGAATTTGGGATTTAACTGCCTATGGTCTTTAGGTCTAAACAAACCAATTCTTTGGTTTAAGGTATATTTATCATTCTCTTCTACAAAGAAACATTTTGCAATGGCTTTACCATTAGGTACATCACTCATTACCATAACAACGTCATTGGTGTACAGTGGTACGATAGCATCATTGCTCTTCTTAAAAACTTTACCATCTGTTGAAATAAATTTTGAATTTATTACAATGAATTTCCCATTGCTATCAATAAATTGTTCGTGTGCTTTTCCGTTTTCAAAATCAACTATTTCTGAAAGTTTTGCTGTTTCCCAATCTTCTTTTAACTCAAAACTAGGTTTGTAATTTTCTAAAAGCAAATCACAACCATCTATAACTTTTTGGTATTGCTCTATCTCCGAAACAATGTTCTGTTGGATTTCAAGAGATGGTTTGGGGATTAAAACGTTACCTAAATTTTTTCTGCTTATTCTTTGACGACTTGCTCCAGTCAAATTTTCATTTATTCGTTTTTGGTATTCATCAGAAAGAGTTAGGTAAACGAAATAGTCGGGCAAAATTTGTGTTTCATCAAATCGTAAAATAGTACAATCAACTGCTGTAATTAGCTTTTCTTTTAGAACTGGAATTTTGCAAGCCCTACCAACTGGGTCGGGCAGCCTTGAGATTAATATATCATCTGGGAAAATTTCTGTACAGTTTAAGCGATTAAAGGTTTCCTCGGTAATGTATCTCGCTTTTTCAATGTCTTTATTTTTAAATTTACCTATACCAACATTACCCGTTTGAATTAACCTAATACCATATTCAGCTTGGTCGGCTTTTTCAATCCAATCACCATCAGTAAACACATTGCAGATTTGTTCAATTCTTACATACTCAATATTTTCATTTACAGTTGTTTCGTTAGTGTATTTTTCAAAACTTAAATTATATTCACGTTGATAATCCAAATAATCTTTAATTGCAGAAGCAAGTTGGTCGTTAATTAAGTTTGTGCCGTAATCAACAGCATTTTGTTTTAAGTTTTCTTCAAACCAAGTTTTTAACTCTTCTTGCGTTTCAGGTAATTTGTTTATGTTAATAGCCTTGTAAAACTCATAGCGTTTTTTTTCAAACTTTTCTTTTTGCTTATCAGCTTTGTCTTTAAGTTGTTCAAGTTTCCTTTTGTCTTTGGTTTTAGAAACTTCTGTTTTTATTTCGTCTAAAACTTTGTCAGTTTCTTCTTTCAATTTAACAATGCTTTCGAACTGTTTTGTGCAATAATTGAAAGCCAATGAACTACTTTTGTAAGCATCAAATTTCGCAAACTCATCACGATGTAGAAACTGTAATTTCTTAAAAAAAGGATTTTCTTTTTGCTGTTGTAATTGATTTTCAAATTCTTCTTTATTGTTTTTGCACAAGTCCAACCATTTCAATGCTTCAGGCAAATCATTGTTCTTAATTTCGTTACGGTTTGTGTTGAGTGAGAAGCCATCATTTTCAATTTTAACTAATAAAACATTAGTTCTGTGTCTTGCTACTTCCTTATCAATAAAAAGAATGGAAGTTTTTACACCAGAATATGGTTGAAAAACGCCAGATGGTAAAGAAACAACTGCCCAAAGTCCGGCTTCATATAAAAGCCATTTCCTTAAATCTGTATAATCGTTACTAATTGTAAAAACTACGCCTTCAGGTACTACAAAACCTGCTTTCCCATTTTCAGAATTGAGATGTTGCAATATGTATGACGAAAATAAAATTTCTGTCCTGTTTGCAGGTATTCTAAATTTATCGTGGGGGTCAATTCCGCCTTTTGGTGTCATAAATGGCGGATTGGCGAGAATACAATCGTAACGGTCTTTCCAACGACTATCGCTAATCAGAGTATTGTATTCGTGAATTTTTGGATTGTTGAAATGATGTAAATAAAGATTTGCTCTTGCTAAACGAACCATTAAAGGGGTATTGTCGTAGCCTGCGATGTTTTTCTCAATGTTGCTTCTTTCTGTTGTACTTAATTTATCACCAAGATTTTGATAAATTTTTTCATCATCAATTCCGTTTGTTGTAAAACGAGTATGCTCAAAACCTTTTGTATTGGTACGCATAATATGTTTGTATGCCGAAACCAAGAAACCACCTGTGCCACAAGCGGGGTCAAGAATGCTGTCAGTTTTTTGCGGATTTACTACATCAACAATAAAATCTATGATGTTTCTTGGTGTTCGAAATTGACCATTTTCACCTTGTGCTCCCATTGTCATTAGCAAATACTCAAAAGCATTTCCTAATTCTTCGCTATGGTTGTAGGTAAAACCATTGACAATATCTAAAAAACGTTGAAGTACTTTCCCATCACGAAATTTGAGAAAAGCATTTTGAAAAATTTCTTTGAATAGTTCAGGTATGTCTTTTGCTTTTTGAATTTGCTCAATTCCGTTTATAAATTTGGTAACTCGTTGGTCAGCACTAATTTGGTTACTCATTAGTTGTTGCCATGAGTATTCTTTTAAAGTTCCTTTAAAAAACTTTTCATCAAAGCCCGCCTGACGAAGTTCTTCGTCCTGGTCGTCCATAAATTTATAGATAAGAGCAATAGTAATTAACTCTATTTGGTCAGTTGGCAATGGTAATACGCCAACTAACGTATCTCTTGCATCGTCTATTCTCTTCTTTGTGTCTTTATTTAGCATCGTTATCTCGGTAAAAATTGATTGATTTGGACATTGTCCTTAATGTAATTGACAATAGCAATTCTGTTTTCTTTGCCTAACTCTTTCATTTCTTTCAAGCCAAAACGTGCATCGTTAGGGTCTGGGCTATTGCTATTTATTTTTTCTCGAAAATCATCATACAACAAATAGCTGTCAAACAAGCGTTTTGCAGGATTGTAAACCGAACCGTCAATATGTGCTTCTGATAAATACTTTTGGAAATATTCATTTACTAAATCTTGACGAGTTTTAAGTTTGTAATCTTTCAAGAAAATTTTCATCATAATTTCCTTTAGTGATGCTCGTCTGTCCACACCATAAGCGATAAGAAGTTTATCCAAATTCCAAAATTCTGTTGGTTTTTCAAACAAATTTTGTTGTACATAAGAACTTAAAGAATTCCAATCTTCGTCTTCAACTGCTTTTTGCAGTTCAGGATTTTTCTGTACTTCTTCTTCTGCTGCATCTTCAAAACGCTTTGAAAAAGCTTCTTTATCAACTTTCATCAAATTGTCGGCAGAAAATTCTTCTTCAGTTATTGTTTTAACTTCATCATTGCCTAAATAATTCAGGCTTTCAGGTGTTGAACCACCACCGCCTTTAGTGTCTCCATCTGTTTCTTTTGGCAATTCTATTTTTTGCTTGTAGTCGTATTCTTCTTCAAAATATTCGTGATTTGCAAAGAAGTCAAATAAAAAGAAATTATCCTTTTCGATATTAGTTTCTTTGTATTCAAAAGTATGTAAGCGTGTTCCTCTACCTTTAATCTGAATGTAGTCAGTAGGTGAAAAAATTGGTCTTGCTAAAACGACATTTAGAACATCAGTACAATCATAACCAGTTGTCATCATTCCTACTGTAACACAAATTCTTGTTTTGCTACTTTCGTAATCAAACAAATCTGCTTTAAAATTGCTGTGTCCGTTTAAATCGTTTTCAGAAAAACGAACCGTTCTTTCTTGAGAACCCATAATGTCTGATGTAATTTGCAAAGCGAAAAATGAACCGCTCCCATATTGTTCGGGATAGAGTTTTGATGCCTCTTCATTTAAAAGTTTCGTCATTACGCGGCAATGTGCTCTTGAAACACAAAAGAAAATTGTCTTTCCAATTTCTCCACTTATTGGGTCTTTTTTTGCATGTTTCAAAAATGTTTCAGCAAACTTTTTATTTGTTTCGTGAGAAAAGAACTTTTTCATAAAATCTTTTTTAAAAAAAGTATCTTCTTCTTCGTCTCCATCTTCGTTGGTGAACTTGTGTGTCCAACCTTGTTTGCTTAATAAATCTGTTGTTATATCCGTTCTCGTATCTAATAATTTTGGCAAACATAAATAAGGTGGTTTATGCTTTACCGCATCTTCCAAACTAAATCTGTAAGTTGGAATACCGTCAGAACAACCAAATGTTTCGTATGTACTCATTAACATACGTTTTTCCATTTCCCTTGGGTCTGTTGTGTCAATAATAACGCCTTTTAAATAATCTTTTGGTGTTGCTGTTAATCCTAATTTTGAGCCAATGAAATAATCAAAAATTACTCTATTGTTACCGTTAATTGTTCTGTGAGCTTCGTCTGAAATGATTAACTGAAAATCGGAAGGACTAAACTCTTTTTGAAAACGATTATCGTAAGCTAAGCTTTGAATAGTTGTAACAACTATTTTTGCATTATGCCAATTTGTTTTATTTCGTTTATAAATAACTGTTTGAATTGCATCTTCTTCTAAATATTTTTTAAATGCTTTATAAGCTTGTCTTTCCAATTCTATTCTGTCAACTAAAAACAAAACTCTGTCAGCATTTCCCGAACGAATAAACATTTTTATGATTGCAGCACTTAATAATGTTTTACCAGTTCCTGTAGCCATTTCAAACAGAAACCGAGTTTTACCTTTTACATATTCCCCTTTCAGTTTTCTAACTGCTTCAACTTGGTAATCTCTTAATTGTTTTATGCCTTTGTTTGTTCTTGCTTCGTTTTTTTGAGCTTCCGTATAAGTAAGCCAATTTGCGTCTTGTGAAACTGCTATGTAGTTTTCATCAATTTGCAAATCGTTCATTTTATCAGGATTTGGTGTCCATTTTATTGCTTCGTTAAGTTGCTCAATGCTTAAAAATTTAGAAATTACCGTTGGCTCTCCATATTCTAAATCCCAATAGTAATGTATGTTACCGTTTGATAAAAAGATGTGTCTAATATGTTGGGCTCTTGCGTATTCTCTTGCTTGTTCCTTTGCGTTTAAAGGGTCAATATTTTCACGTTTTGCTTCAACTAAAGCAATCGGTCGATTAGCATCATTTACAA
>JBLJBB010000035.1:0-3110 GCA_047638115.1 Bacteroidales bacterium
GCATCTATTGAAACTACATGGTATGGCAAATAAGGTACGTTAACGGATATTCATAAAAAGTAAAAATACTGTTTTAGAGTTTTGATATATATCAAAAAAAGCAACCAATTATGGATGCTTTTTTTGTAAGTTTAAAAAGATTGAACTACTCCAAGATCATGAACAAAATGTGATCATTGAGGTCGTTACCGCCTATATCCGTGACTTTAAAGCCAAACAGAATTATGCGGTGTAAACAAACTGTTTTCCGTTTTCGACGCCTTTATCACCAAAGCCAAATAAAAGAGAGAGCTACAAGAGCTCTCTTAGATTTTTTTTTGGTTTAGTTTAATTTATTATCCAGTCTGAATTTTCAGGGGCTAAAATATTTATCATAAAAAAAGCTTTTTAGTTTTAACGTTCCATTTTATACAGATGATATTCGTTCTGTTTCCTTCCTATTTTTAGAAAATACTTACATCCATTATTCTCAATTAATATAAAATTTACATGACTATATCTGTAAGGAACATAAAAATAAATTTTTGATTTTGTTTTACCATTTTTATCTATTTTTACACTTCTGCAATTATTTATAACATAAGATTTCCCATAATAAGTAGTATCAGGATTACAAAAAGGTATAATAACTAATGTATCATTATTCAAAGAAAATTTGATTTCTTCTAATTGGATATAAGTTGTCGATTCAAAAATGTCTGAATAAAAAATGAAGGTTTTCTTAATCATATTAAATTGTCCATAAAAGATATTAGGTAGAGATCCAAAAAATATTAATAATGAGAACTTAAGTATATTATTGATGCTCATTTCCTGTCCTTTCTTTTAATCCAAGAATTCTTAATGCTGCATTTTGGTAGTAAACTTTATCTTTTTTAGATGATGATTGATCATTTATTTTCCCTTTATCAAAATAATTTAAAAATTCATCAAGAACTTCATGAATAAACACATTAGACGCTTCACCACCAGTTTGATGAGTAAAAACATCATCTTTCCCAATTTTTGTTGACTTTGCTTCACAATATTCAGAATTTGCAGTTTGATCATTCATAAGCGTATAGTAATAATTAGATTGAGCTTCTTTTAAGGTTACTCCAGAACCAACCAAAGTTGCATTAAAGTCCAAAGACTGTGGAATATAATTGCCTTGGTCATCATAATAACTTTGATTTTCAAAAACAGGGAATCCATTAGAATTCTGATTTATATAAACCATAAGTGTTTTATCAGATTTAATTGCAGCTTTAAATCCATTTAGAAGTAATTTTTGATCACTTGATGCTGTTTTCATATATGCCCTATATTCTCTTCGATTTATTTTCAATTCATCATATTTATTAAAATAAAAAAGTTTATTGTTGTTACCAAATTGTTTTGACAAATACTTCATCATAAATGTTTTAGATACTTCATTATATGGTTTAATTATCCTACCATCCGGGTCCACCAAAATGACCGGATTATTAGCGCAATAGTTATATGGCGACATGCTAGGGTACTTATCACTCATCGGGTCAACAGAGAGCCAAATGCTCAAACCACTGTTGTAATAACGGGCGCCGAAATAGTGGTAGCCAGTTTCAGTATCCTTTTCTTTACCTGTAAATGTATATCTAGAATTCCAAGAAGTACTTCTTTCATCAACCCAGTCTTCTCCAAACGGTAAATTTTGAAGATGTTGTATTGCATTTCCACTTCCATCTGTGATCCAAAGGTTGCTGAGCCCCGTCGAAGCAATGCTGCCAATGCCTGTTCTGAGAGTCGTAGAAGCATGGTAGGGGTGATAATAATATCTCAACAATTCCATTATCATTTGAGGATTTATGTGGCAAAGATAGTAAAATGGGAGGAATGGGGGCATGTGCTTTTTGATTTAGATGTCCTAATTTTTGTGAGCATTATTTTTTTAAAATTTTCAATTAATCTATACCAATATATTTATTTTTTTTAAATTTATTTTGTTTTTTGTAATTATTTTTTACATTATTAAGTTTTATTGTATCCTTTAAATCATCTACTTCATTTAAAAAATTATAATCAACTAAATCATAAAACCCAATTTCATTTTTAATTAAATAGTTCAAGTCAAAATTATCCTTCATTCGCATACCATTTAGAGTAGTTCCCCAATAAGATCCAAGAAGTAATTCATCGATTATTCCGTTGTTGTAATATATTTTACAAACTATAATTATATTATATTTTGATTGATCGTTGTCAATTTCGAGATTCTTTAGATTCTTTTCTATTAAAATAAGTGAAGAATTGTTGCCTTTTATTTCTGAAATAAAACGATATTCATTTTCAGTTATATCTTCTTTTGTAATAGTAATGGGCGAACTCGTGATTGGATGTAAAAAGTCAACCTCAATTTTTAAAATATTCGTTTTAGTTTTATTACTATATAAAACCAAAAACGCGATACATAAACTTAACAATATTGAAAACACAATTAAAAATATTTTCAATAGTTTGCATTTTTTCATTCTTGATATTTCCATTTGTTTTTTGTTACTTTTTTCCCATGATGATCTTTTTCATTCCAATCCTTTGGAACTTCTTTGTTTTTATGTGCGGTTTTTGTATAAGAAGAATTATTTTTAACTCTTTTTTCTTCTAAATTATCATATTTTTTATCTTTTGTGTTCTCTCTAATATTGAAATTTGGATCAGTTAGTAAAGCCATAATATGATTAAACTCTTCTTCTAAAGCAGTTGCAGGAGAAATTATAAATCCATCTGTAGTTTTATGTCCTAAAGAAGGATCCCAAAAAACAACAGGTTCTACACTTCCATTTTTCCCCCCAAAAACTTCTAATGTTGCACAATTTCTATCATTTGATTGTACTAAGTTTATTGTATATTTATCATTCTCAGCAGCATCTTTAGTTTTATCACCACCTCCATTTTTAATATTATAGTCATATGCTTTAAGAAAATTCTGGACAAAAGGATTGTCTGGAGCTTTCGAATGATTCTTCCCGTCAAAAAGAAAAGTATTGTGTTTAGTTTTTCCAAATTGGTCTATAGTAGTGTAATAGATTTTAATTCTCCTCCCATCCGGATCCACCAAAATGACCGGATTATTAGCACAATAGTTATATGGC
>JBLJBB010000036.1:0-27550 GCA_047638115.1 Bacteroidales bacterium
AACGGCAAATTGGGTTGATTGTAACTTTCATACAATTAGGTATTTAATTTATATATACACACGCCTCGTGGCGCACCGGATGACGCGGATTTTCAAATGCGAAGCACCAGCGGCATCCGCGTTCCAATAGTAATCTCAAAATTCCCTTTAAAATAACTTTTTTTCAAAAATATAGTCAATAAAATATAAATAGATACAATTATGACAACAGATATTTCACCCAAATGGCAGTTCGATAACTCTTACCTTAAGCTGCCCCCCATTTTTTATAGTTTTCAAAAACCCTCTCTGGTGAACTCACCACAAATGGTGCTTTTTAATACTCCGTTAGCAAAATCTCTGGGTCTTGAGTTTCTGGAATCACAGATGGATCAAACTACCTTAGAGCTATCCGGAAATTTGACACCGGAGGGTTCTCAACCGATTGCCCAAGCGTATGCTGGTCACCAATATGGCCATTTTACCATACTGGGCGACGGAAGGGCGATTTTGCTGGGAGAGCAGATCACGCCAGTCGGGGAACGTTTTGATATTCAGCTGAAAGGATCCGGAAGAACACCTTACTCCCGAAGAGGGGATGGAAAAGCTACCCTTCGAGCGATGCTGAGAGAATATTTGATGAGTGAAGCGATGTTTCATCTCCATATCCCCACTTCCCGATCTTTGTCGGTGGTGACTACCCAAGATGAAGTGTGGAGAGAGGAGATCCATCAAGGGGCGATTCTAACCCGTGTGATGAAAAGTCATATCCGTATCGGGACTTTTGAGTATGCGGCACGCTATGGGACACGTCAAGATCTGGAAAAACTAACTCAATATGTGATTCAAAGACACTATCCTTACATTCTGGAAATGGAGAATCCCCCTTTAGAACTCTTTAAAGCGGTGGCAGATAAGCAGATCGATTTGATTCTGAACTGGATGCGTGTGGGATTTATTCATGGCGTTATGAATACCGATAATAGCAGCATCAGTGGAGAAACATTCGATTATGGCCCTTGTGCATTTATGAACAATTATCACCCTCGAACTGTCTATAGTTCTATAGATCAGCATGGAAGGTACTCCTTTCAGAATCAAGCTGCGATTATCTTTTGGAACCTCTCTGTGTTGGGGGAGGCATTGCAAACGCTTATTCACAAAGATCAGTATAAAAGTGTAGAGATCGTAAAAGAGGTGATCTACAACCTGCAAGAGGAGTATTACGAGAAATGGTACCAAATGATGTTTAAAAAATTGGGGTTAGTTTCTCCTGAGAAGGAGGATAAACCACTTGTTGACAAATTGTTACAATGGATGTTCGACCATAAAGCCGATTACACCAATACTTTTACTGCCTTTTTAAGTCCAGATTTGTTCCCGTTACATCCCATCCATTCAGAAACGGGTGTCCAATGGGTAGAAGAGTGGAAGCGCAGAATCTATACACAAGGCGGAGGGGTAGATGCGGCGAAAGCGTTGATGGAATCTTCAAATCCGATCTATATTCCCAGAAATCATATTGTTGAACAAGTATTAGACCAAGCCCAACAGGGAGATCTTAGCGGTTTTGAAAAGTTTTTAGAGATACTCAAAGATACGTATCACATTCAAAATGTGGAAAATAGCTATCTCAATGGAATAGAAGACTTTAGAACTGAATACAAAACGTACTGCGGAACGTAATGGTTTAAAGGTTAAAAGGTTAATGGTTAAAAGATTTATAATATCTGTTTTGAATATCGATATAAATTATTTCCTATTTGGAATTTTATTTTTTACTATTTATTAATAATTTTTTCTAATCTTCCACGAAATAGAGATCTTAGTATATAAATCCTTTTTATACCTATTGGAGCTAACAATTAAATCGTAAATAAAGTAAAAAAAATAACAACAAATACACACATAATCATCTAAACACTGAGGGATTTTAACCTTTAACCCTTAACCTTTTAACCCTTAACCTTTTAACCCTTAACCTTTTAACCTTTAGCCCTTAGCCCCTTCACCTTATCCGTAAATCTCTTCTATCAGATGCTTGTACTTGTGAGAGATAAAACTACGTTTTAACTTTAAAGTTGGAGAGAGTTCACCTGTATTGGGAGACCATTGATCGGGAACCAGTTTAAATTTTACAATTTTTTCAAATTCGGATACTGTTTTATTGATACGATGAATTTCATTTTTGAAAAGCTCATAAACCTCTTTACACTGAATCACCTCTTCAGGAGTATCCACTTGGATGTTGTTTTCCTTGATCCAATCTTTCAAATAGGCATAGTTGGGTTCAATGATGGCACTTGCATATTTTTTATGTTCCCCAACAACCATCAAGTTTTCAATCAATAATGAATTTTTATATTTAATCTCAATGGGTTGTGGGGCAATAAATTTACCATTAGACAATTTGAAAATCTCCTTCTTACGATCGGTAACATACAGATATTTCCCATCCGCCAAATGCCCTATGTCACCCGTTTTGAACCAATGATCTTCCGTAAATACCTGTGCAGTAAGTTCCGGGTTTTTGTAATAACCCATCATCACATCGTGCCCTTTACACAAAATCTCCCCATCTTCAGCAATCTTCACTTCCACTCCATCAATAACAGTTCCTACAGATCCTAAACGAAGCTCTGGCAATGTTTTTCTATTGATAGTTATCACTGGAGAGGTTTCGGTTAATCCATACATATTGAGGATTTTAATTCCCGCAGCCCAAAAAATACGTTCAATATGAGCAGGCAATGAAGCCCCACCACAACCTACGGAGTTAACATTACCCCCAATAGCTGCACGCCATTTAGAAAAAATGAGTTTATCAGCAATTTTTAATTTGAATCTATAAATTGGTGAACTCTCTTCAGGAATTTTATAGTTTAACCCTAAGTTTACTGCCCAAAAGAACAGTTTTTTCTTCATCCCAGTTAACTTTTTCCCTTTGGAGATGATCGTATCGTAAATCTTTTCTAAAATTCTGGGCACTGCATCAAAGCCATGAGGACAAATATCCTTCATATCTGCAGCAATGGTTCCCATGTTCTCAGCATAGTATATGCTTGTGCCACAATATTGTGTTTGGTAATTTCCCATTCTTCCGCCCACATGACATAAAGGTAAAATGCTTAAATATCTTTGATCAGGAGTCAATTGAAAAATGGCAGCAGCTGCGAGGAAATTTTGCACCAAATTCTCATGAGATAGCATTACCCCTTTAGAAGTACCTGTTGTACCTGATGTATATATCAAAGAAGCACAATCCTTTGCAGAAATAGAGTTTTTGATCTCTTTCAACAAAGGTTTAAACTCCTCTTTGTACTTTTTCCCTAAAGCAATAATCTCTTCCCAGCATGGAACATCAGATACATTATCAAAAGTATAAATGGATTCAACCAAGGATAAAGATTCAACAATTTGTTTGATTTTTTTATATAAAGATGCATCTCCAACCATCAACATTTTAGCATCAGAGTGGTTGATGATCTCAATATAATCGTCTGAGTTGAGGGAAGTGTATAAGGGCACATGAATCACCCCAATCATGGACATTCCCATATCAATAAAGTTCCATTCTGGACGATTATGAGAGATAGAGGCAATCTTATCCCCCTTCTTAAATCCCATTTTTAACAATCCATAACTAAAAAAATGGGAATACTCAATATATTCTTGTGTAGAATAGGTTTTCCATTTTTTATTTACCTTAATTCCAAATGCATCCTCTTTAGGGAAAAGGGTTTGGTATCTGTCTAAAAGATCAAAAGTGCGTTGTATTTCCATGGTGCAAAGATAAAAAAATGATTTGAATTTAAGTATATTTTTTAGTTACCGTTTTATTGTGTATTTTTGCAAACCAATAATTGTTGTTCAAAAAATCGAAACATACTACTGTTTTTATTTTCAAAGTAAGGAAAAATGAGAAAGAAAATTAACATGAAGAAGAAGATTGTTAACGTGTATGCTAAAACCGGATATAACTGTATAGCTTGTTCACCACACAACCCAATAGGTTTAAATCTTCAATTTTTCGAAGATGGAGAATACATCACTGCTGATTGGACCCCAGAGCACAATTTTGAAGGGTATCCTGGGATTTTACATGGAGGAATTCAAGCATTGTTGTTAGATGAGATCTCTGCATGGACTGTTTATATCAAAGCTAAAACGGCTGGAGTCACATCAAAACTTACGGTGAGATATCGCAAAGAGGTGCATTGTCCACAGTCGAAAATTACAGTTAGAGGGCGAATGATCGAAATAAAGAGAAATTTGTGTTTTATCGAAGCGCAATTATTAAATCATTTGGGCGAAGTTTGTGCTGAAGCAGAATCCACCTTTTTCCTTTTTCCTGTTGAAAAGGCGATTGCAGATGGGACTTATCCTGAAGATTATAACTCTTTTTTTGAACCTAAGGAGAGGTAGTTTGAAAGAAACTCAAGAAAAAGTTTATTACATTTTTTTAACTTTTTTGGAAACAATGTTTTCCTAATTTTGCTACATGATATTTACCGATGAATATTTTATGAAAATAGCTTTCCTAGAGGCACAAAAGGGATTGGAAAGAGATGAGGTTCCTGTTGGGGCTGTCGTCGTTTTGAATGATGTAATCATCGCAAAAGGGCACAACTTAACCCAAACATTAAATGACGTTACAGCTCACGCAGAGATGCAGGCAATAACCGCAGCCACTAATCATTTAGGGGCGAAATATTTAAACGATTGCACCTTGTATGTTACCCTTGAACCTTGTATTATGTGTGCTGGAGCGATTGCCTGGGCACAAATAGGTACACTAGTTTATGGTGCTTCAGATCAAAAAAAAGGGTTTACGTTAATAAAACACAACATTCTTCATCCAAAAACGTTAGTGAAAAGTGGAATAATGGAACAAGAATGTTCAGAAATACTAATTCAATTTTTTAATTCAAAAAGAGATAAATAATGACACTCATTAAATCAATATCAGGTATTAGAGGCACAATCGGTGGAAATGTTGGAACGAACCTAACACCCGTTGATGTTGTAAAATTTACCTCTGCATTTGTTACTTTACTAAAGAAAGAACATCAACAATTAACTTTAGTAGTGGGTCGTGATGCCAGAGTATCAGGAGAGATCATCAATCAGATCGTATGTTCCACTTTACAAAGTATGGGCGTACATGTTATTGATCTTGGATTATCTACTACACCTACTGTAGAGATGGCTGTTATCAAACATAAGGCACAAGGTGGAATTATTCTCACTGCCAGTCATAACCCTATGCAATGGAATGCATTAAAATTACTCAATGAAAAGGGGGAGTTTATTTCAGGAAAAGAGGGTATAGAATTGCTTCAAATTGCAAAAAATGAAGCTTTTGAATATGCGTATATCAAAGAATTAGGAACATATACCCAATATGAGAACGCGATTGATGACCATATTGATGAGATTCTTAAACTTGATCTTGTTAATGTAGAGGCGATTCGTGATGCCAATTTTTCAGTAGCCGTTGATGCAGTGAACTCAACTGGTGGAATTGCAATTCCTAAACTGTTGGAGAGATTGGGTGTTAAAACCAGCACAATTTTATACGGAGAGCCCAACGGCATTTTCCCTCATAATCCAGAACCCCTTCCTGAGAATTTAACAGAAATATCAACTTTGATGCAAAAAGGGGACTATCATGTTGGTTTTGTTGTAGATCCAGACGTTGACCGACTCGCTTTAGTGATGGAAAATGGAGAGATGTTTAACGAAGAGTATACTTTAGTTGCCATAGCGGATTATGTTTTGACTTTAAAGAAAGGAAATACTGTATCCAATTTATCCTCTTCCAGAGCACTTCGGGATGTTGCTGTAAAACATGGTGTTGAATACCAAGCCGCTGCAGTTGGAGAAGTGAATGTTGTTGAAAAAATGAAAGAGATTAACGCTATCATTGGGGGTGAAGGGAATGGAGGAATCATCCTTCCAGAACTACATTACGGAAGAGATGCTTTGGTAGGAATTGCTCTTTTCTTAACATATATGGCAAAAACCAAAAAGTCATGTTCTGAAATTAAAAGTCAGTTTCCTCAATATTATATTTCAAAAAATAAGATTGAATTACAACCAGATATGAATATTCCATTCATTTTAAATGGGATTGCAGAAAAATATAATCAATATCAGGTAACAACCATTGATGGAGTTAAGATAGATTTTCCAGACAATTGGGTACACTTGAGAGCTTCAAATACGGAGCCCATTATACGAATTTATGCTGAAGCAGACACCATGGCTATGGCTGATAATTTAGCAAAAAAATTGATGGGTGATATTGCTGAATTGATTAAAGAAAATTAATCGTAAATTTGCAACCTAATATTTATAAATTAAAAAAAATGCTTATGAAAAAAAGTTTTTTGACGGTTGTTCTGATTGGACTGACCGCCTTTTCAATTCAATTGATCGCTTGTACTAATTTTATAGTAACAAAAGGAGCCAGTAAAGATGGTTCTTGTATGTTAACCTATTCTGCTGATTCTCATACACTTTATGGAGAATTATACTATTGGCCAGCTCGACAATATTCACCAGGTGCTGTTATGGATGTTGTTGAATGGGATACTGGAAAATGGTTAGGTCAAATTCCACAAGTGGCTCAAACATATCAAGTTGTTGGAAATATGAATGAATATCAGTTGGCAATTGGTGAAACAACATATGGCGGATTGGATACATTAGGACACGCAAACGGAATCATGGATTATGGTTCTTTAATATATATCACTCTTCAACGCGCAAAAAATGCGAGAGAAGCCATTAAAATTTTAAGCGAATTGATGGATGCTTACGGATATGCAAGTAGCGGAGAATCTTTCTCAATTGTTGATCCTAATGAAGCTTGGATTTTTGAGTTAATTGGAAAAGGAAAAGAGATAAAAGATGCCAAAGGAAAAACTGTAAAATGGTGGACTAAAGGTTGTGTATGGGTAGCTCGTCGTATTCCTGATGGGTACATTTCTGGACATGCAAATCATGCTAGAATAACTACTTTCCCATTATCTGACGGAAAAACATCAATTACAAATAAGGAGTTAGCAAAAATATTTAACCCAGAAGTTGAAACAGTTTATGCACATGATGTGATCTCTTTTGCAAAAAATATGGGTCTTTACGATCCAAAAGCTCCTGATGCACAATTTGATTTCTCTGGAACTTATGCCCCTCTTGATTTTGGTGGTGCTCGTGGTTGTGAAGCAAGAGTTTGGTCATTTTTTAATCGTTGTGATCCAAAATTAATGGGAAAATATGAAAAATATGCCCGTGGAGAAGATTTACAAAGTAAAGAGAGAATGCCTTTATGGATAAAACCTACTCAAAAATTAGATGCTAGAGATTTAATGATGTATATGAGAGATCATTATGAAGGAACTTCTATGGATATGACTAAAGATTTAGGTGCTGGCCCATTTGCAAACCCTTACAGATGGAGGCCTATGACCTGGAGTGTTGATGGAGTTAATTATATTCACGAAAGAGCTACTGCAACACAACAAACAGGATTCTCTTTTGTTGCTCAGTGTCGTGGTTGGTTACCTAATAAAATTGGAGGAATTTTCTGGTTTGGTCTTGATGATGCTGCTAGTAGCTGCTACATGCCAATTTTCGTTGGAATTACAAGTATTCCAAAAGAGATTAGAGAAGGGAATGGGTCTATGATTGAATACTCTTCTACTTCTGCATACTGGACTTTCACAAAAGTGAGCAATTTTACGTATACCCGCTACAAAGACATGATCAAACATGTTAATGCTCGTCAAGATTATTGGGAAAAAGGTGCTATCACTGAAATTGCAAATATGGAAAAAGAGCTGGTTGAACTTTATAAAAAAGATGAAGCTGCTGCTATTGCAAAAATTACACTTTATTCTACTCAAAAAGTAGAGAATGTAGTTGCTGATTGGAACAAACTTTTTGAATATTTACTTGTTAAATATAATGATGGAAATATCAAAAGAGAGGAAAACGGGAAATTTAAAACCAATGGTGAGATGAAACCTCAAGCAGTATTCCCTGAACAACCAAAATATCCTGTTGAATGGTATCGAATGATTATTCAAGATTGTGGTCCTAACATTGCTGTACCAAAATCTGAAGATAAAAAATAGTTCTAATATTATGTATTTGAATCTAAATGGAGATTTACAGTCACTTAAAACACCCATTGTTATGGGTGTTTTAAACTGTACTGATGATTCATTCTATGCTGGTAGTCGTTTTAAAGATGATACCGAAGTTGTTATTAGAGCGTCCCAAATTTTATCTGAAGGTGCTGTTTTGATAGATTTAGGTGCTGTTTCAACGCGGCCAGGGGCTACTTCTTTAGACGCAGGGACTGAATACATGCGCATCAAAAAGTATTTGAAACTGATCATGAAATATATTCCTCATGCTAAAGTTTCGGTGGATACTTTTCGTTCTAACGTTGCAGAAATGGCAATTGGAGAAGGGGCTCAATTTATTAATGATGTTTCTGGAGGTGCTGATCCTAAAATTTTTGATGTCGCCGCAAAATATAAAGTTCCATACTGTCTAACCCATAATAGTAGAGGAAAAGAGTTGACAACAGAAGATATGCTCCCCGATATGTTATCATTTTTTGGTGCAAAAATCGAAATTCTCAAAGAATTAGGTGTTAATGATATTATTTTAGATCCTGGGTTTGGTTTTGGTAAAACAATTGATCAAAATTATCATATCATGAAAAACTTAAATGTTTTACATCAACTTGAACTCCCAATCTTAGTTGGAATTTCTAGAAAATCTATGATCTATACACCTTTAACAACTACTCCCGAAAAAGCGCTAACTGGAACAATCGCATTAAATACTATCGCAGTAGAAAAAGGTGCTCACATTTTAAGAGTACACGATGTTAAAGAGGCATCTGAAACCATAAAAATTACAAAGTTTTGCATGTAATATCCTGAATATGAAAAAAATATTTGTTTTTATTGGACTCCTTACACTTCTCCTCTCTTGTGAACCTGAAGTTAAGTATCCCATTATTCCAAATATAAAATTTGTAAACTTAGAAAAAATTTCTAATGAATTAGGGTATGATTATAAAGCAAACTTAAAATTCTACTTCGAAGATGGTGATGGAGATATTGGACTTGATGATATTACCGAAGATCTTCAACCCCCTTTTGACACCTCATCGATTTATCATTATAACTTTTTTATTAAGTATTATGAAAAGCAAAACGGAACTTTTGTCAAAGTAGATTTACCAGTAGAACAAAATGCAAGAATCCCAAGATTAAGCAATAATACTCCAGAATCTATTGATGGTGAGATATCTATAGAAGTATTTATAAATAACTTTGCATCTCAATACGATACTGTACGTTTTGAATTTTTTATAGTTGATAGATCACTACATCACAGCAATACAGTTACAACCCCTGAAATCATAATAAACAAATAAGTATGACCATTGAAGAGATTGTTAAACGAACACTTATAGAGGATATCGGATCTGGTGATCACTCCTCATTAGCATGTATCAATAAGAGTATTCTTGGTAAAATGAAACTTTTAGTAAAAGAAGATGGAGTATTAGCCGGAATTTCAGTCGCAAAAGTGGTTATTCATCAAGTGGATCCTGCCATCAAAATGACCCAATTTTTTAATGATGGAGATCTCATTAAAGTTGGAGACGTGGTTTTTGAATTGCAGGGGCCAGCTCAAAGTATGCTTACTGCAGAAAGAAGTTTACTAAACTTTATGCAACGTATGAGTGGCATTGCCACCAATACCCGAAAATATGTTGATGCAGTAAAAGGAACGAATACCAAAATATTAGATACTCGCAAAACAACTCCAGGTTTGAGGGTGTTTGAAAAATATGCTGTAACTGTTGGTGGTGCAGTAAACCATCGATTTGGACTTTTTGATATGATTATGCTCAAAGACAATCATATCGACTTTGCAGGGGGTATCGAAAAAGCTATAGATACTACCCATGAATATTTAAAAAACAACAACTTAGACTTAAAAATCGAAATTGAAACTCGCAATTTAGATGAGGTTAAACGGGTTGTTGAACATGGTGGTGTCAACAGAATTATGTTAGATAATTTTTCTCCAGAATTGATTCAGGATGCCCTAAAAATGATCAATGGAAAATATGAAACAGAAGCATCCGGTGGTATCACTTTGGAAAATATTAAAGGATATGCACAGTCGGGAGTCGATTTTATTTCTGTGGGTGCTTTAACACACCATATTAAAAGCTTAGACTTGAGTTTGAAATTTGTAAAATGATAAACCATGTCTGATAAACCATTTTATTCCATAAAAACCAGAAAGCGTATTGTTCAGTTTATACAAAAACCCATTGTATATAAAACCATACACTTTCTGAAAAAATTGGTTGTTCCAGGTTTTCAAAAAGTTCCTTTTTGGGATGTCATGATATTCTTCTTTGAATCCTTATTCAAAGGGATTCTCTTTCAAAGAGCAGCAGCTATGACCTATTACATCTTTGCTTCTGCGATCCCTTTACTTATGGCCTTAGTTGCAACTATTTCATTTCTAGGAGATTCTATTCACAACAATCTAATGGAGATGATTCAATCAGTATCTCCTCCCTATTTATGGCCAACTATTTCTGAAATCATAAATAATCTCATTTTATCTCAAAATAGTGCCATACTTTGGATGTCCATTGGATTGGGGATTTATTTAACTTTTTTGAGTGTAAACTCCATAGTTACCACATTAAATATCAGTTACTTTGAAGTGGAACAACGATCTTTTCTAAAACAGTTGCCCATTAGTTTTATTATGGTAATTGTATTATTATTGATTGTTATTGCCGCAAGTGGAACCTTTGTAGGTGCTTCATATTTAATCTCACTTTTAACTACCAAATTCAGTGCTTCAGTTGCATTCTATAGCATTACCATCTCAATTTTTAAGTGGCTTTTTCTTTTTATTTTAATGTATTTATTACTCTCTGCATTATTTTATTTTGCACCCTATAAAAAGAAATATTTTAAGTTTTTCTCTGCAGGATCCACATTTTCGACTATAATGTTGGTAGTTTTACTTAAAGGATTAAACTACTACTTTGCAAATTTTACATCTTACAATTTAGTTTATGGATCAATTGGTGCGATCTTGTTAATCCTTATCTGGATCAATTGGAGTTGTGTCGCTGTATTGATTGGTTTTGATTTAAATGTTAGCATTGCCATCGCTCAACAAAAAAGAATTAATCAAAATGATGAGTTAAAAATCATTAGTACTGTTAAAGAATAACTTTTATGAAATATTATATTATTGCAGGTGAAGCTTCTGGCGATTTATTAGGTTCCTATCTGATGCAAGAGATTAAACAAAACGATCCAGATGCTGACTTTTTGGTTTGGGGTGGAGATTTGATGGAGGCACAAGGTGGGGAACTTGCAAAACATTATAAAGAGTTGGCTTTTATGGGGTTTTGGGAAGTTGCCAAAAATATCAGAACCATTTTTAGAAATTTAGCCATTTGCAAAACCGATCTTCTTTTGTATGACCCAGATGTGGTGATTTTAATAGACTATCCTGGTTTCAACATGAGAATTGCTGAGTTTGCGAAAGAGAATGGGTTTAAAGTGGTCTATTACGTTTCTCCTTCTGTTTGGGCTTGGAAAAAGAGTAGGGTTTTCAAAATCAAAAGAGATGTAGATTTGTTGTTAACCATTCTCCCTTTTGAAAAAGAGTTCTATGCGAAATACGATTATGATGCTGCCTATATTGGTCACCCTTTACTAGATGTTTTAAAAGATCAAAAAGATCATTTTGGAACCATTGAACAGTTCAAAGAAAAGTACAATCTTGATTCACAAAAACCGATCATTGCTATCCTTCCAGGAAGCAGAAAACAAGAGTTAGAGCGCATTTTACCCATGATGCTTACTGTAATAGATCAATATCCTGAACATCAATTTGTGATTTCAAAAGTAAAATGGCAACCCGAAGCACTATATCGTAAGCTGCTAAATAACAGAGATATTCGCTTAATTGAAGGGGACACTTATCCCATGTTACATCATGCAACTGCTGCTTTGGTAACATCTGGAACTGCTACTTTAGAAACCGCTTTGATTGGCACACCGCAGGTGGTCTGTTATAAAACCAGTGAATTATCATACAGAATTGCTAAATTGCTGGTTGGCAAACATCTAAAATACATCTCTTTGGTGAACCTCATCATGGATGAACCAATTGTAACCGAGTTAATTCAAGGGGATATGAACACAAAAAGAGTTTGCAAAGAGCTTGATTTGATTATTAAGGATGAACAAAACATCAAAAAAATGAAAGAGCGCTATAAAGCCCTAAGGGAAAAGTTAGGAAACAGCGGTGCATCTGCCAAAGGAGCGGAGTTGATTAATAAAATTATAATGTAAAAAATTATTACTATTTTTGCAAGTTGATTAAAACCAAAAACAAATGAAAAAATTTTTAGTAATCCTTGTTCTAGCGATCACTTTCTCCTCTTGTGTTGAAGTTGATCCTAACCAAGATCCAACAGGAACCATTACAATAGACTTCTATGAAGGTCAATCTTTATATTTTAATTCCTATTATGAGTATGATCCTTACGTAGATCATGTTCACTATATGATCGTTCAGGGAAATAATTTCCTCACTTATGGAGTTGATATTGTAAATGTTGGACCAAAAACCCTTCGACAAGTGAATTCATTGCCCACTTACGGTTGGTCAACAATTCTACCGATTGTTCCAGGAAATAGTTATATTGTAAGAGATTGGAATTCTGATGGTGTGTATATTCGGTTTCATGTGATAAACGTTATTCAAAATCCTGATAATCCTGGCCAAGTAATCGGAGCTACAATCAAATACCAAGCCCCTTTTAATCTTTAATAATCAATTTATAAAAAAAAAACTAAATAAAACTATTTCACATGGTTAGAGTTCGCTTTGCACCTAGTCCTACTGGTCCACTTCATATTGGTGGCGTTAGAACCTGCTTATATAACTATTTATTTGCCAAAAAATTAGGCGGGAAATTACTCCTCCGAATTGAAGATACTGATCAAACCCGTTTTGTTCCTGGAGCGGAAGAGTACATCATTGAATCGTTCAAATGGTTGGGTATAACTTTTGATGAAGGAGTTCATATTGGGGGTCCTTTTGCACCCTATAAACAATCTGAAAGGATGGCAATGTACAAAGAATATGCTGATTTTCTGATTGCAAACGGTTGGGCTTATTATGCTTTTGATACTCCTGAAGATTTAGAATTTAAGAGAAAAGAAGCTGAAAGTGAAAAGAAAACCTTTCAATATGATGTTACTACTCGAAATGGGCTATGCAATTCTCTTACACTATCAAATGAAGAAGTTAAAGAAAAATTGAAAGGTCATTATGTTGTACGGTTTAAATATCCTGAGAACACTGATATTTTTATACATGATTTGATTCGTGGGGATGTAAAAATAAATTCCCAACTACTTGACGATAAAGTTTTGTTTAAGTCTGATGGTTTACCAACCTACCATTTAGCCAATGTTGTGGATGATCACACCATGGAGATCACCCATGTAATCAGAGGTGAAGAGTGGTTACCATCAGCTCCCCTTCATGTTATGTTGTACAAAGCATTTGGGTGGAACGCTCCACAGTTTGCACATTTACCACTTTTACTTAAACCTGATGGAAATGGGAAATTGAGTAAAAGAGATGGGGACAGATTAGGGTTTCCTGTTTTCCCTTTGCAATGGAGTGATCCCAAAACCAATGAGATCTCATCAGGATATCGTGAAAGCGGATATTTACCAGAAGCAGTAATTAACATGCTTGCTTTACTTGGATGGAATCCAGGTAGTGATCAAGAGATCATGAATATTGACGAACTTACTCAACTATTTTCCTTAGAAAAAGTAAGTAAATCGGGTGCAAAATTTGATTTAGATAAAGCACGTTGGTTTAATCATCAATACTTACAAAAAAAATCAAATATTGAATTAGCCACTGAATTTAAATCAATTCTTATTGAAAAAGGGATTCAAATTGAAATTGAAAAAGTTGAAAAAGTTGTTGGATTGGTAAAAGAGAGAGTTCACTTTGTTAAAGAGTTTTGGGATCAAGCTGGCTATTTTTTCCAAGCCCCTGAAAGTTACAATCCTGAAGTGATAAAAAAACGATGGAAAGAGGATACTGCAGCTCATTTAACTCAGATTAGTGAGATCATTAAAGATGTTCAACCATTTGATAAGATAAATGCTCACGATCAGGTGATTGCCTATATCCAAAATAATCAACTTAATATGGGACAAATCATGAACTGTTTCAGATTATCATTAGTTGGAGATGCAAAAGGTCCAGATTTGTTTGAAATAGTTGATTTTCTAGGTGTTCAAGAAGTGGAATCACGTATTAAAAAAGCAATCCAAACTATAAAATAATTAGTTATTTGGGGAGATACTCAATTTTATCTTTGATAATAAAGGCACCTGGAAATAACGCATTTATCGAATGAAATAGATGATATGCTTCTAATTTTGTACGAAAATCACCCACCCTTAATCGAAAATTTGGTTCGAAATAGGTAACATAGGCAGGAATTTCAGGAAATTTATTGTTAAAATCTATTTGCATTTTCTCAACAATTGCTTTTGAATTTGCACCAGAAAGTGAGATCACTTGAATTCTGTATCCCTCAATCTTATTAACTTTACTCCAAGCATTTGTATGAATCTCCTCAAGTGTAGTTACTTTTTTTTCAATATCATAAGTAACATTTGACTGCGAAAAAAGGGAAGATGAAACAATAAAAAAACAAAATATGATAAGGAAGTTTTTCATGAACACTAATTTTTGGCAAAAGTAGCTATTTTTTTTAATATAATATATTTGTTTCAAAATTTTTAGTACCTTTGCGACCTTAAAAAAAATAAAAATGGGATTTTTTTCTTTATTCACAAAAGAGATAGCAATTGACTTAGGGACAGCCAATACGGTTATTTTACACAACGATAAAGTAGTGGTAGATGAACCTTCAATTATTGCAATTGAAAGGAATACTAAACGCGTTATGGCTGTTGGTAAAAAAGCTTTGTTAATGCACGGGAGAACACACGAAAATATCCAAACCATTAGACCCTTAAAAGATGGTGTTATTGCTGATTTTCAATCTACCGAATTAATGCTTAGAGAGTTTATCAAAATGACAGGAACAAAGGGTTTATTATTTCCACCTGCATTGAAAATGGTAATCTGTATTCCTTCAGGAATTACTGAGGTAGAAGAACGTGCCGTTCGTGATTCCGCTGAACAATCTGGTGCTAAAGAAGTAAGAATGATTCATGAACCAATGGCAGCAGCTATTGGAATTGGGATAGATGTTTTAGATGCTAATGGAAACATGGTTATCGATATTGGTGGTGGTACCAGTGAAATTGCTGTTATTGCTTTAGGTGGAATCGTAACTCAAAAGTCAGTTAAAACTGCTGGTGATGAGTTTAATGATGATATCATTGAGTATATGCGTAAAAAACACAACATCTCTATTGGAGAATCAATGGCTGAGGAAATTAAAATCAATGTTGGTGCTGCCATCGAAGATCTTGAAAATCCACCAGAAGATTATGAAGCATTTGGTAGAGACTTACTCCAAGGGATTCCCATTTCTGTTAAAGTTAATTATAGAGAGATCGCACAAGCTTTAAACGCTTCAATTACTAAAATTGAAGCTGCAGTTATTAATGCTTTGGAATCAACACCTCCTGCCCTATCAGCAGATATTTTCAAAACTGGAATCTACCTTGCTGGTGGTGGTTCACTATTGAGAGGTTTGGATAAACGTTTACAAAAAAAGACCAAACTAAAAGTTCATGTTGCCGAAGATCCATTGAGAGCAGTTGCTCGTGGCACTAGCATTGCATTGAAAAACTTTGACAAATTCCCATTCTTGATTAAATAGTTTTTAATGAAAAAACTTCATATTGAAACATATGGCTGTCAGATGAATATTGCTGACAGTGAAGTTGTTGCATCTATATTGTCTGAACAATTTCAAATTACTGAATCCCAAAAAGAGGCCGATTTAATTCTGATTAATACTTGCTCCGTTCGTGATAATGCTGAGCAACGTATCAGAAAAAGATTGAAGGAGATGGGTGCACTTAAACGTAACAATCCAAATCTGATTATTGGTCTGCTTGGATGTATGGCTGAAAGGATTCAAGAAAAACTTCTCAATGAAGAGAAGGTATTGGATTTTATTGCAGGTCCTGACGCCTACAGATCTTTACCTCAATTAATTGAAACTGCATCACAAGGAAATCTTTCATTTAATGTTATCCTCTCTCAAGAAGAAACTTATGATGATATTGCGCCTATCAGATATGATGGAAATGGGATTTCAGCTTTTATTCCGATCATGAGAGGTTGTAACAATTTTTGTACATATTGTGTAGTACCTTACACTAGAGGTAGGGAAAGAAGTAGGGATCCTAAAACAATTCTAGAAGAAGCAACTCAACTGATTGCAAATGGGTATAAAGAGGTCACTTTACTCGGTCAAAATGTTAATTCATACTATTGGAATGAAACCACTGACCCCATCGATTTTGCAGACTTGATGGAAAAAGTTGCACTACTCTCTCCCCTATTGCGAGTTCGTTTTGCGACATCTCATCCCAAAGATATTTCAGACAAATTGATACAAACAATTGCAAAATATGAGAATATATGCAATTACATTCACTTACCTGTTCAATCTGGGAGTTCTAAAGTGCTCCAAAAAATGAATAGAGTTTATGATCGGGAATACTATCTTGAAAGAATAAATACGATTAAGAAATTGATTCCTGATTGTGCCTTATCTACTGACATACTTTCAGGTTTTTGCGGTGAAACAGATCAAGATCACCAAGATACGTTATCAATTATGAAAGAGGTGGGTTACTCCTCAGCGTTTATGTTTAAATATTCTGTAAGAGAAGGGACTAAAGCACACGAAAAGTTCGAAGATGACGTACCAGAGAACATTAAATCACAAAGATTAGAAGAGATTATTGCTTTGCAACAAGAACTCTCTTTACTCAGTAATCAACAAGATATTGGAAAACAATTCAAGATCCTTGTAGAAGGTGTTTCCAAGAGATCTGATAAAAAAATGTTTGGAAGAAATAGCCAAAATAAAGTGTGTGTTTTCCCACGTGGGGAATCGCAAATTGGTGATTATGTAACTGTTAAAGTAATAAGTTGCACAGCTGGAACGTTATTAGCTGAACCTATCTAATTCTTATGATTATTTTTGTTCCCCATATTACACCAAGAATTACCTATATTTTTGATATAATATTTGGGCGTTTACTAGGAACTTCTTATACAATTACAGAAAATTTTCATAATTTTGACTCTTACCAAGGAGTTAAAATCGCATACTCTTCCCAACCAATTTTAGATGAGAAAATCATTTGGATTGAAGCAACTCAACTACTTTTTGAAGAAGATGTTACAGTTCAGCCCATTGAAATTACAGCATGGAATGGTTATAATCTATTCTTCCCTACTCAACATGGGTGCTTCCCTATCGATATTTTTGCTATCTCTTTTTTTCTAGTAACCAGATATGAAGAGTACTATGCAAATATTCAAACTGACACTCACAATCGTTTTCCCATAAAATCTAGTGTTTCATACCAACTTGGATTTCATAGAAAACCAATGGTTAATATTTTGGCCAATGCGCTGGCTGATAAAATTCAAGAATTTTATCCTACTTTTCAATATAAAAATCCAGATTTTAATTCAATTCTAACTTACGACGTTGATATTGCATACAAATATAAAGGGAAAGGGCTCTATCGTTGGTGTGGATCGTTTGTAAAATCTATGATACAATTTGAGTTTACCAATGCCTTTAACCTCTTAAAAGCAACGCTTGGACTTTCTCATGATGACAGCTTCGATAGATTTCATATACATAGATCTCGGGCCTTTAAAGATGGAAATACTCCAATTCATTTTATTTTAACTGCTCCTTTTTCAAAATTCAATAAGAATATTGATCCCCGAACTAAAACATTTAAAAAACTGATCGATACTTTAAAAGATTTTTCAGAAATTGGGCTACACCCATCATACTATTCATCTGAAAATACTTCATTAATTACAAAAGAAAAAAACAGCTTAGAAAAGATCTCTCAACTTCAAATTTCTAAATCACGTCAACATTTTTTGAAATTAAAATTTCCCTCTACTTTTGAGGCCTTAAATGAAGCAGGGTTCAAAGAGGATTATTCATTAGGTTGGCAAGATGATGTGGGATTTAGAACATCTATAACTATTCCAGTCCCTTTTTACAATCTTATAACCAATCAACCTAAAGAATTGTTGTTATTTCCATTAACTATCATGGATGGGGCTCTTTATAAATGTACTCAAAATGACGAAGAGTCACTTTCTACCATAGAAACACTTCAAAAAGAGGTGCTTAAATATGGTGGTTTCTTTATATTATTATCTCATAATAACTCAGAAAAACATCTTTTTTAATTCAAAAAAAATGAATTAACTCCTTTTTTTTTTGTATTTTTGCAAACGCAAAAAATAAATTAGCAATCGGAATGTAGAAATTAGTTTTTCTTCCAATAAAGGAAAGGAGGTTATCGTGGTTGAAACCATCAATTTAGGCAAGCTTAAATGGCACCATATTACAAATCCCACCATAGAGGATTTAGATTTCTTAAGAGATAACTTCAGATTTCACCCACTGGATATTGATGACTGTTCAAGTTTTGTACAACGTCCCAAAATAGATATTTATGACGATTACTACTTCCTAGTTCTTCATTTTCCCATTATTGATAAACGAAATAGCTTAATTAAAACTGAGGAAACAAAAATATTTTGGGGTCAAGACTACTTAATTACAGTTGGAAATTCCCATTATGTTGTTCAAGATTTGTTTAATTTAACTAAAATTGCCCCTGAAGAGGTGGAAGATGATGAAATTAGTGGAACTAGTGATGCTTTGTTATACAAAGTTCTTTATCGAATGATGAAAGAAACTTTTTTACTTGTTCAAAGACTTGGATCCGATTTAGATATTATTAGTAGAGATCTCTTTGAATCAAAATCAGAGAAGATTATTGAAAAAATTTCAAAATATAGAAAAAATATTATTCAACTTAACACTATTTTTAAGCCACAACTAAGAATGTTTCATAAGTTTGAATCTGGAGAAATCAAAGGGTTTGCTGATGATATGGAAGAGTATTGGGGTAATATTTTAGACTTTTACCAAAAGATGTGGGATATGATTGATGATTATGGTGAGTTAGTTGCAGGTTTATCAAATACTTTTGATTCATTAATGGCAAATAGAACCAATGAAATAATGAGGATTCTAACCATAATCTCTACTATTGTACTTCCTTTGTCATTTTTTACAGGATTGTATGGCATGAATGTACATCTACCTTTACAAAATCAGGCAATCGCATTTTGGCTTTTAATTGGATTTTGTTTATTAACAGCGATTTTGATGTTGTTTTATTTTAATAAAAAAAAGTGGATGTAATGAGTGGTTTATTTAAACTTTATGAAATAAATCTTAAAATTGTAAAACTTGAACCTCAAAACTTTCATCTTTTTGCAAAAGGGAAATGGAATAAGATTCCTATTAACATTATCGTAGATACAGGGGCATCACACACCTGCTTTGATTACGATTTTTACAAGAAACTAAAACCAGAAATTGAAATCATCGAAAACGAAGGGATTAATGTGGGGATTGGCACTGATGGATTCAAAACTCAATTAGCACCTATGCATTCTTTAAAAATCGGACGTTTTAATGTTCACGATTTTCAGGTAAATCTTTTAAGCTTAGAACATATTAACAATGTGTATAAAACCTTAAAAATTCCTTCCGTACAATGTATTTTAGGTAGTGATTTTTTTGTTTCCTATAATGCAATAATTAGTTACTTAGATCACAAAATGACTATTTTTTCATGATTATTTTAGGTGTTGATCCAGGAACAACCATCATGGGCTATTCGCTTATTAAAGTGGAAAATAAAAATATTCGATTGATTGAAATGGGAGTTGAAAAAATGTCGAAACTCCCAGATCATAATGCAAAGCTAAAAAGAATATTTGCAAGAACCATTGAACTTATTGATCAGTTTTTACCTGAAGTATTAGCCATTGAATCTCCCTTTTTTGGGAAAAACCCTCAATCTATGCTCAAATTAGGTCGTGCACAAGGCGTTGTAATTGCTGCATCATTATCTAAGAACTTAGAAGTTTTTGAATATTCTCCTAGAAAAATTAAACAATCAATAACAGGAAAAGGGGCTGCATCCAAAGAACAAGTATCTGCAATGTTAAAAAATATGCACCTTTTTGTAGATGATCCAAAATATTTTGATGCCACTGACGCACTTGCAGTAGCTGTTTGTCATCACCTTCAAAATAAAATAAGTATTGGAGGAACAAAATATACTGGATGGGAAAGTTTCATATCTCAAAATTCAAATCGTATAAAATAAAAAAAGGGCATCATTTTGATGCCCTTTTTTTATTTTATAAACTGGAATTACTTAATCAATTCTATTTTAGTTTTTTTCACTTTTTTTACTCTGCTTAATAAGTTATAAACTAAAGGAGCTGAGATAAATATACCAGAATAAGTACCAATTAAGATACCTGTTGTCATAGCAAAAATAAAACCTCTGATCACCTCTCCACCGAAAATGAAGATGGCAATCAAAACGATGATCGTAGTACCTGTTGTATTCACTGTACGACCAAGAGTTTGATTTACAGAAGTGTTTACATTAGAGTATAAGTCGCGTTTAGGATATAGAGCCAGGTTTTCACGAATACGGTCATAAATAATAACCACATTGTTTATTGAGTAACCAATTACAGTAAGGATAGCTGCAATGAATGATTGGTCAACTTCCATAGAGAAAGGCATAATTTTGTAGAATAAAGAGAAAAGCCCAATTGTTAACATCGTATCATGAGCCAAAGCAATAATCCCACCTAAACCAAATTGCCAGTTTTTGAAACGAATTGCAATATAGATAAAAATTAACACTAATGAAACCAATACAGCCCATACTGCATCCATCAACAATTCTTTAGCTACTGTAGGTTTTACAATTTGTAAACTTTGAATACCACGAGGGTCGTTTTGTTCGGAGAAATCAGCATAGGTGATGTCAGACTTAACATAGAATGGTTTTAAAGCATTATATAACTTTTCCGCACATTCTCTATCCACTTTTGGATCGTTTTCGTTAATTTTAAAGTTTGTAGTAATACGTACTTGATTGTTACTACCAAAAGTTTTTACTTCAGGATTCCCACCGAACTCTTTTATAACAGCTGCACGAACTTCATTTGTTTTAATATCTTGGTCAAAACGTACTACATAGTTTCTACCACCTGTAAACTCAATACTAGGTTCTAGTTTTAGTGTAGCGAATGAGATTAGAACGATGACAGACATTGCAATTGAGAACGGATAGAAAAACTTTCTTTTCTTTACAAAGTCAATATTTGTTTTAGAGAAAGCATTTTGAGTGTATTTATTACCAAAACTAAAGTCATGACCTCTAGAAATTGATTTTTCAAAAATTAATCTAGAGATAAAAATAGCGGTAAACAATGAAGATAAGATACCAATAATAAGTGTAGTAGCAAAACCTTGAATAGGTCCAGAGCCAAATACATAAAGAACGATTGCTGTAATTAAGGTAGTAACGTTACCGTCAATGATCGCAGAGTAAGCATTTTTGTAACCTTCATCAAGAGCTAATCTTAAACCTTTACCAGAACGAAGCTCTTCACGAATACGTTCGTATATTAGCACGTTAGCATCCACTGCCATACCCAGTGTAAGTACGATACCTGCGATACCAGGAAGTGTAAGAACAGCTCCAAGAGAAGCAAGAACTCCCATGATAAAGAAGATGTTTGTCATCAAAGCGATGTCAGCAATCCAGCCAGCACGACCATAATATAGGAACATATAAATAAGTACAAGAACAAAAGCTAAAAGGAAAGATAATAAACCAGCGTTGATAGATTCTTTACCCAAAGTTGGACCAACCACTTCAGATTGTACGATATTAACGCGAGCTTCCAAGTTACCAGAATTAAGAACGGTTGCTAAATCCTTCGCTTCTTCTATAGTAAAGTTACCTGAGATTTCAGAATTTCCATTAGGAATTTCACTTCTAATTCCAGGATATGAGTATACAATATTATCCAGAACAATTGCGATATATGTTTCTTTGTTTTTATTATCAACAGCACCTTTAGTTATTTTTCTCCACTCATCAGTTGCAGCTGATTCCATTGCCATGGTAACTACGGTTTCATTGTTTTGGTTAACGTCCTGACGAGCAGTACGAATCACTCTTGCACCACCCACTGTTTCAGAGCTCAATTTTGGTCCAAAACGATCATTATTTCTTTTAAGTGGTATAAGAGGATATGAGTTATTAAAATTTGGATCTGGTTTACCCCACATAAATACAATATTTCTGTCACCCATAAGGCGAGTTAAAGAAGGTAATAAAAGATCAATCTCTTTCATGTTAGCTTCTTTGAAATATGCAATAGCAATACCATTTTTTGCATCAGGAATCGCTTTTGAAAGAATAGCTCCAATATTGGTTGAAGCTGCTTTTGGAGTTTCGATAGCTGTAGAATCTGCAATAGTGTTTGTATCAAGAGCAACAGTATCTAAGGTTTGGGCAATACTTTGCTTTGCTTTGATTTCGTCAGCTAACATACGGTCAGCAATTTCGAATCTTTGTTGTACAGACTGTCCATTGATAATATCGTTATACACTTCCCAGAACTCTAATTTTGCAGTACTTTTTAAAAGTTCAGTAACACGTTCAGGTTCTTTAATACCTGGTAATTCAACTAATATACGACTACCTTGAAGTCTTTGTATATTAGGTTGAGCTACTCCAAATCTATCAATACGAGTACGTAAGATACGGAAAGTTCTATCAATCACTTCATCAGATTCCGTTTTTAACAGTTTAATAATTTCATCATCTGAAACACTTTTAGCACCTAATCTATCACCAAAATATGTACGAAGCAATGCGTTTTGCATATTCATTGCTTTTTTCTCAGCAGTAAAAGCATCAACAAAAATGGTCACATAATCACCATTCGTTTTGTTATAAACATCATTTGCTCTATTAAAAGTTCTTATAAATAATGAATCATCTGTATTATCAGCTAAACCTTTGATTACATCAGGATATGAGATCTCAAGAGTAACGTTCATACCACCCTTTAAGTCCAAACCTAAATTAAGCTCTTTGTACTTTGTTTGTTTGTAAGTGTTACCTAAGAACACTTTTTCCTCTTTTTTCTCAGTAAGATATTGAATTTCTCTTGCACTGATCACAGAGTCTCTCAAATGTTGCTCTAACATCTTGTCCCCATTTGCTTGTTTGATAACCTCTTCAATCACTGCAGGGTCATTAGCAAAATTACGGGCATCTTTACCAATTTTCCAAGTAACGAAGGAAAATGACAAGCAATACAAGCAGGTAGCTGCAATCAGTATTGAAAAAAATAAAAATAAACCTTTGTTGCGCATTTTTTAATTATTTGATTATTAATGAATTAAATTATTTATATTCAGAATTTTTTAAGCTTGCAAATATACATTTTATTTTCTAACTAAAAAATAGATAGTTTAATTTTTTTTTTGTATAAATTTAGCTAATTATTGTGTCATAATCAGCGTTATTTGTAAGGATTGTTTCTACTCCGTTTTTACTTCAATTTCACCCAAAGAATAGATATCTTTTTTGTTTTTCAATCGTAATGAGATCCTTTTATGATCCTGTTTAGGAGTACCAAAATCAGTGAACACATCCGCATAAACAGTAACGGGCATCAATTCTGATTGGGATCGAGAGCCATAATAGTTTGCTAAGATTTCATAAATCCCTTCCATATTTGTTTTCATCATATATTGTTCTGGTCCAAAACCAGAGGTAAAATCGCGACTCAATTTCCCACCATTTTTAGTGAGATTATGATTGTAAAAACATGTGGTTCCATCTGGCTCTTTTACATGTAGATCGATATCACAATTATCAGTATCCCAAGAGATTATTACTCTCATGCCGACAGGAAAATGGGCTCTAAGTTTTGGATTCAGATTTTTCTGATCAATTTTTTTACCATAAAGGTTGAGTAATCCATTAAAGTCGGTAAAGACAATTGGTTTTAAATCATCAAATCGAGTCCATCTGGTAGTAAGAATATAAACAAAAACTTCGTACGCTTCTTGGTATTTACCAGCATATTGGCAAGCGAGGGCATAATCTCTAAATGATTGAGGGAACTCTTCTCTAAGTTCAGTAATATATTTAAAAGCGGCAACAGCATCTTTGTAAAACCCATATTCTGTAAGTTTTTTTCCATAGATCTGCACCATTTGAAAGTTTTCGTTCGTAATTTCGAGAATATTAGAAAGTATCATTCTTGCGGTATCTTTCATTCCTCTTTGATAGAAAAGGTCAGCCACATCCACAAAATAGGAGGGAGAAGTAGAATAATTAACCCTGGCATTGAGATAGAGTTGATAAATCTCTTTATTTGGGATTGAATCGTGGTACACTTCCAAATAGGGTTCGTTGGGGTTATATGGTTTAACGGAGATTGTTTTTTTAGGGGTTGAAGGGGATGAATTACTGTTTGCTACTTCATCTTCTTCATATCTAATAGAAGTATCTTCTCGATTACCACGGACTCTAACTCCATCAACTATTGTTTGTGTAGGTTCATCCGAATCAAAAAGTGCAGTTTCTGATACTATCGACACTTCACTAATTTCATTTTTACTATCAAATGTTAAATTTTTAATTACGGTGCTGGTTCCGTTAATAATAATATTTGTATACTGAATAGTATTCATATATAATCTAGATCCTCCGACTTTAAGTGAGTAAACTCCAGCGGGGACACCAAATAATTGATAAAAGCCATTCTCATCTGAAAAAGTACCATTAATAGCAACATTATCTTTAATTAAACGTATTTCAACATATTGAACTTTTTCATCATCACTTGTTGTAATAACCCCTTTAATTATTGAACCTTCCATTCTTGTTGTATCAATGGTGTTGATTCTTGGTTGAATTGTTGTACTATCTCTCGTATCAGTGGGAGGGAGAGTTCTTGTTGTTTGAGAACTATTTTGATTATTTGTAGTTGAAATAGGTTTTACAGGATTCACTTTTTTTATAGGATTTTTCCACCAATCTAATATTGGTTTGTAATAAATTTTTTCATCTCTATCAACAATTTCATCTGCGGTTTCCACTCTTCTTTCTGCAACATTAGATTTTCCATATTTTTCCATGTATTTGTCAAACTCCTTTTTTAATTCTGCAGGGGGTTGAACATTGTATCTCATATAGTCAGCCATGGTTTCCAAAACTATAAGTGAAGTAAAGTTGGTTACGATGCCATATTTTTTGGCATTAAACTTGATTTTATTTTTACTTTTTGGTAAGAGTTTTTGTAAATATTGAATCTCATTTTGAGCCCAATATCTTGAAATTAGAGTACTTACATAATCAGATTTAAAAGCTAAGTCATTGTCTTTATCATATTTTACTTTTACAGTATGAGTAAATAGTATCGTACCACCATATCCATATACGAGGTTTATGGTTGCTTCGTTCCCTGTGAATTTTCCACAAACTTCTAAATTGGTATATATAGAACTTCCCACTTTTGGATAAAGATCGGTAACATTTCCACTTACTATTTCAACATTTAAAAGTGTAATGGGAGGGAATTGAATCTTATTAACTGCTGATTCAACAGATATCCTATTCAAATTGAGCACATTGTTATTTGATACATTTAGGAGCGCATCAAAATCGTTGCTGGATGAGGTAACAATACTAAAGAGATTAGGGTTTGAAGTATTTGGTTGGGATACTTGTCCTAATCCATTAATACCATCACTAAAAAGCAATACCAATCCTTTAGATTTTAATTTTAAGTTTTCAATGAAAGTTAGGTCTGTAGTACCATCAAAGTTAAAGCTATTCAGTTTAGCAATGATTTCTGTGGTTTGGTTCGATGTATAGTTCTGTTGGAAAACGATTTTATCATTAAAAGCCACTAGGGTTATGTTTTTATTTGGAAAAGCTTGAAAAATAGCTTGAATCATTTCGATCTCTTTCACTTTATGACGAGTGATGCCAGAAAAGGAGATATCCCATAAAATTGTTATAGAAGCAGGATCTAACTTAGGAGGAGTATTTTTACTAAATTCATCATAACCATAATTGAACTTTTGATAAAAGAATTGCTCCTTTTCATTTTTTTCGTAAAGGGGAGTATAAGGTTGTTCTTGAACGGGAATTGCAAATTTTAAAGGTTCTTTCAGTATAAAATTCTCTTTTTTTACACTCGTCCGGTAAATATTTTCTACATTTTCAAAATTTAAATCTCCGATATAGTTTGGAGACAGTTGAGGTTTATTATTTTGAAAGAGTTCTAAAACAAGGGAGAATTTGCTTAATACCTGATTGCTTGCAAAAGGGAGCAAATAGTTGTATTTTGCTCCATCTTTCACTAGATTTTGTTGCGTAGTAATGATCACTCTTTTAAAACCATTGGCAGGAATAGGATAGAGTCGGGTTCTGTAGTTGTTTCCTTGAGTTTTTTCAATAATCCCCGGATCCACATTTCTGTTGACGATCTGTTCAAAAATTTGGCGCGCTTCCTCTTTTTCTACAACCACCCCTTTTCTCATTTTCCCGTTCACTTCGAGTTGGTACCCAATAACAGATTCACCCTCTTGCATAGGAAGGTTTAGTTGACCCTCCAACACTCTTGAACTCGAATTTTTGAAGCTCATGTCGTAGGTTGTGATGGCAAAACTGCCAACCACAGAGACATTTACATGAAACTGATCGAGGGTAACAGCACTTTTTTCAGCACTGGTTACAGATGGGAGATCAAAGTTGTTTTGGCAAAAAAGGGAATTTATTTGCGCTGTAACGAAAAGGAAAACTCCTAAAATTAAAATGGATTTTGATTTCATATTATTTCAATTTAAACTGCATAACAAGGAGTTGCAAATTTAAGAAAAAAACGATATGAAATTTAAATTTTTAAAAAATTGTTTCCCGCAGATGTCGCAGATTTACGCAGACGCTTTTTAGGTAATTTTTCTGCGGTGATCTGCGTAATCTGCGGGAGATTGTTTTTTATTATTTCCCGCAGATGTCGCAGATCTTCGCAGACGCATTTTAGATATTTTTCTGCGGTAATCAGCGTGATCTGCGGGAGATTGTTTTTTATTATTGCCCGCAGATATCGCAGATTTTCGTAGACGCTTTTTAGGTATTTTTCTGCGGTAATCAGCGTGATCTGCGGGAGATTGTTTTTTATTATTGCCCGCAGATATCGCAGATTTTCGTAGACGCTTTTTAGGTATTTTTCTGCGGTAATCAGCGTGATCCGCGGGAGATTGTTTTTTATTATT
>JBLJBB010000037.1:0-3684 GCA_047638115.1 Bacteroidales bacterium
CGAATATAGATCCACTGTCAACGCAGATCAAAAGCCAAAGGATGATAATAAGTTTCCCAAGAAAGAATGGAGCAAATTATTTATATTAGCTGCTCTTGCGAGCATTGTTGCTATCGCAGTATATACAAACTATTTCTCAGAGGATGCGGTAATGGCAAGAAATTTTAATCAAGTAGAGATTAGTAAACCAACTTCTGGAATAACATATCCGCTCGCACCTTATTCCGCAAGTTCTCCGCTCACAATTATAACTCCAGCCGGGGGTACAGATTATTATATTAAGCTAGTGAAGTTTAATTCAAATACCATCCCTATTACAATATTCATAAATGGAGGGGATACCTTTAAAATGGATGTCCCTGACGGTTCATACAAAATGAAATATGCTTCAGGAACGACTTGGTATGGTGAAACTCATTTATTTGGACCTGATACGCGTTATAGTGCAATGGATGATTCGTTTGAATTTTCTAACCAATCTGGATGGGCTGTAGAACTAACACCTCAGACTGAAGGGAATCTAAGCGAAACCTCTCTGCATAGAAGTGAGTTTTAATCGAATAAATGAGCATTAAAGCCATAATGGTGTTCAATAAAAACATCCCGGGAATAGTACATAATATGAAATTATTTCATATACATTCTATAGTCTGTACTCGGCTATCTCTATAAAAGATTTACCTTCTTTCAGTAAGATTTGGATGTCGCTCCTGTCGTCCGTTCAGGGTCAGGTGCTTCTTGATTTTCGAGTTCATTATATCCTCCAATCCGAAGGCAGGACACATTGATACTGTATCACATCCACATAAAATTCATGAAATCCTTACTGCGACTTCATGGTTCAAAGCTTTTTGTAATTCTAAATGCGAGTTCATCGAAGTTCCTACTCACATTTAACTATTCAACATGTCATTCTTTTAGTTATTCTTCAATTAGTCATCGCAATACTTTTATTATGTAAAATTGAACGATTAAAATCCCAAATCAAAAGCTGCAAAATTGAAATATCGAGCCAATAAAGTCCCAATTGAAAAGAGCCGGAATAAATCCGGCCCAATTCAATTTTTATGTTCTTAAATTTCTAATGTTAGGCGAAGCGCTTTCCGACCGCCGATAGGGGTGTCAACTAGTACCATCCCCGCATGCAATTTGATCTCAACATTTTCAGGCATCTGCCTCTGCGTAAAGATATATGCTCTTAAGGCAGTATATGCTGCCTCTGCTCCTATTGCATCAAGGCATACTCTTTTCCCTGATTTGAGATGCTCATATGTGCTTGTTTTAAGATCTGATAAGTCTGTATTTGCACCAACTTTCAGAACTTGTATAGCAGTTGTTTTTTTTACATTTCTCATGGTAAAAATCCTCCTTTTTCTTATTCAAAATGTGTAGCCTCATTGCTCTAAGTTGTTTTACTTTAAAATAAGCACGAAAAGCAAGGAAGTTTTGAAAAAAATTTAGGCAAATAAAATATCTGTGAAAACAGGTTAAAATATACTAAATGGAATTATCGCACAATTCATTTCCAGCAAAGAAAAAAACCCTCAAACACATTGAATGCAATGGATTTGAAGGTTTACTTTCTGGAGGCGACACCCAGATTTGAACTAGGGAATAAAGGTCTTGCAGACCTCGACTCTTATGCCCTACCATCCAGTATTTTCAGCCGTTTCGAACTCCGCACTCTACTTCGTGGGCGGTGTCGTGGGCGGTGTCAATTTCTTTTGTGTGTTTATATATTATACTACAACTGGGTAAGAATTTCACCTATTATTATATCATATGTATCTTAGAGACGAACACATTTCATCTATTAAAAAATGAATTCTCCTTTTATTTTTCTATTTGCAAAGAATTGCTTTATCACCAAATTTTTTTATACCTGGATTTTTTTTACACTCAAAAGTAGAAAAGGTTTCAGGCGCAATTTCTTCTGAAATCTCCTCTATAAATCCTTGGGGCGAGTTAGAGAATGCTCGTGACACATACGACAAAATATGCTAAAATTAACAAATGTTTGAGCGTTCTTTTTTTATCGAAAGCAAGGATGGCAAATAAACATTTGCATAAAAGCATAAGAATTCCTACCACGGTTAAAACCGTATTGCTTTCCGTCTAGATATTTGCTAAAAGGCTAAAAGAAACTTTAAAAAAAATTAAAAAAATATTGATAACACCCTACTAAATAGGGTAATATATTAATGAGGATGGTATGCAAAGAGAATTTGTCTATACTAGTCAATTTGAAAAATCGTGGCAAAAACTGGGATTCACAGATAACGATTTGTTTGATCTGGAAACCGAGTTATTGAGAAACCCCCAAATAGGTGATGTTGTTCCGGAAACCGGTGGCTTAAGGAAGTTTCGAGTCCCGGCAAAAGGGCACGGGAAAAGAGGAGGCGCACGAGTTGCATATGTTGATTTCGTCTTTGCTGAAAAAATCTACCTCATCGCCGCCTATGCGAAAAATGAAAAAGTGGATCTTAGTAAAGATGAGACAAAACAAATTAGTAAAGTGATTCTGTCATTAACAAGAGACCTTAAGAAAGGGAGGAAGCAAAAATGAGCATTTTCGATGAAATAATGAGTGGATTACAGGAAGCTGTAGAGTTTGAACAGGGTAAAAGAAAACTAAGAACCAAAACAGTGAAAGTTCTTCCAACTCCAGAATATAATAAAGAGAAGGTCAAGGAACTACGAATTAATTTTGGAATGAGTCAAACAGTTTTCGCTACCGTAGTCGGTGTGTCACCCAAAACTGTTGAAGCATGGGAGTCTGGTCGAAATAAACCTGACAGGAGCACCAGCAGATTGCTTCAGATCTTTGAAGCAAATCCAAAGATTATTGAGGAGCAATGCTTACTCATTACGAAATAGAATCGGAAGCAAAAAACCTATCAATCAAGAAAAGTTGTAAATCCCAATTCGGTTTATACTGAATTGGGATTTTATATTTTAGTACCGGAGTGTTTGACATCTTGGTCAGGAATTAGTCTCTTCTTGCTACAAAGGGCTGTATGCTCTGGTAAGCAAAAAAAATCAATTATTGGTGCTGATTTACCTAATCCTGTACAATCCTGATATGCAAGAATAAAACTGTCTTCATTGATCTCAATCTGATTAATTTCCTTTTATTTTTTCTTGCGCAATCAGCTTTACCTTATCATAATCGCTCATATAAGTGGCATCATTCATCCATCTTTCAAGTTCAGATGGCTTGATCCGATATGATTTGCCGATTTTTAGAGTTGGAAGCCCACCTCTTTGGATTAAGTTGTATACTCCCGAAATACTGAGTTCTAAAATGTCAGCAACATCCTGTGTACTTTAAAAAGCTTTTGAAATTCATATACCTTGTTCATGATTATTTCCCTCCTGTAGTAAATAACTTCTTGAAATAAAATAACGTTCTTGTACTATCTACTACAAATAGGAAGTCCGAAGCAAATAAAAAAACCGACTACAGAATTGCCTTCTATAAACCGGCGACAGGTATCACTTTAATCATTATTTCACTGGGTAAGAAAGATCACCAATTATCTCCACTTCTGCTTAAAGTTCATTTGTCAGAACGAATATATATTGCATGAGTTCTTTACTAATATCAATCACATAAACTTCCGCCGATAAGAATCTTTTGGTTTTTTTCATTAAGTTTTGTCATGCCTTAAAACCTTTAATTTA
>JBLJBB010000038.1:0-9547 GCA_047638115.1 Bacteroidales bacterium
GAGATGCATACCTACTTAACTTACCCGCTACGGAATGAATTTTTGTAGTTTCTAATGCTTCATTCAAATTTAAAGGTGGAAGAATTGATGGTAATCTTTTCGCTAACATTGTTTTACCTGATCCAGGTGGCCCAATTAAAATAACATTATGACCACCACCGGCAGCTATTTCTAATGCTCTTTTAATATTTTCTTGACCTTTAACGTCTGCAAAATCAAACTCATATTCATTTAAACTCTCCTGAAACTCCCTTCTAGTATTGACTACTGTTTTCGGTATAGGTGTATTTGAATTAAAAAAATCGATAACCTGTTTAATATTTTCTGCACCTAATACTTCAATATCTGAAACAATAGCTGCTTCTCTCGCATTTTGAATAGGTAAAATGATCCCTTTCTTACCTCTTTTTTTTGCCTCAATGGCCACAGGTAAAGCACCTTTTATGGGTTGTAAAGATCCATCAAGCGAGAGTTCTCCCATGATGTAATAATCTTCAACTATTTCAATCCCTTTGATTTGTTCTGAAGCTACTAGTATCCCTACTGCTAGAGTTAAATCGTAAGCGGATCCCTCCTTCCTAATATCTGCAGGAGCCATATTGATTACAATCTTTTTACCGGGAATTTTATACCCATAACATTTTAAAGCAGTATCAACTCTTTGTTGACTCTCTTTAACTGCGCTATCTGGGAGACCTACTAGGCAAAAATTTACACCTAATTCAACACTTACTTCAATTGTAATGGGTATTGCCGCACAACCCATTAATGCACAACTATATGTTCTTATTAGCATAGATTAGTTTTTGAGTTAATAAAAAACAAAAATAGCAAAAATGTATTGTACATTTTTGCTACTCAATTTGATCAAAAAGTTGTTTTTATAACTCTTTAATTTTTATTTAGTTACCTTTTTTGGTTCAATGCGTAATTTTATAGATTTAATTCCATAAAGATCATATTTTGAATACTTTCTGAGTATTTTAAAGGTATAGTTTCCGGAATTGTTAAAATATTTTTCAGAATAGACTAATTTTGTTAAAATTTTTGGACCATTTGGAGCAGCTACGCCATTATCAGACATAACTGGAAAAAAATAAACGATTTGTTTATGGGACTCTTCTCCTTGTTCAGAATATATTGAAAGAGTTATTGGAAACTCATCAACATCTAAATCTTTTTCTAAATCTAGGTCTAAATAAACTTCATATGGAGTTTCAGATTTCTCAATAAACTTCTCAAATACTACAATTCTTTGATCATAATTCCAATTTTGATCTTTAAAAGTTCTTGTTTCTTCAAAAAAAGGTTTTTTATTACACGAGAGTAGTAATAAAAATAAAGAGCTGACTATCAAAATTGTAGTCAAATTGGCAGGTAAATGTTTATAAAAAAATGATTTCATAGATATTTGATTTTTGATTTTTCATATTTTTGTAGAAATATTTCTGCAAAAATAACAAATAAAATCTAATATGGGAACTAAGAAAAAATACTACGTAGTCTGGGTAGGCAGAATTTGTGGAGTTTTTGAGGACTGGAACAGTTGTAAAGATCAGGTGTTTGGTTTTGAAGGATCTAAATATAAAGCATTTGAAAGTCAAATAGAAGCAAATACAGCATTTAAGGATGGATATGCTAATTATTATAAAAAAAATCCTCCCATAGGAAATTCAAAAAGTTTTCAATTTTTAAGCTCAGGAGATTCACAACCTATTTTAAATAGTTTATCTGTTGATGCTGCTTGTAATATGAGTACTGGACAGATGGAATACAAAGGAGTTCATTCAGGTACAGGAGAATTGTGGTTTAGTAAAGGTCCATTTCAAGGTGCAAGCAATAACATTGGCGAATTTTTAGCTTTGGTACACGGTTTAGCTTTGCTTAAGCAAATGAATAGTCCCATACCAATATATTCTGATAGTATTACTGCCATTGCTTGGGTACGTCATAAAAAACACAAATCTATAGTATTACCGACAGAGAAAAACGACATCATTTTCGATCTTCTTGTTCGAGCTGAATATTGGCTACAAAACAATCATTTTACAACACAAATTATAAAATGGAACACGAAATGCTGGGGAGAGATTCCTGCAGATTTTGGAAGGAAATAGAAAATAGTGAATAATGAATAGTGAATAGTTAATAATACAATAGCCCTGTATTTTAGTGCAGGGGTGTGTTGATATAGAGTGAATAATGAATAATATCAATAGCCCTGTACTTTAGTGCAGGGGTGTGTTGATATAGGGTGAATAGTTAATAATACAATAGCCCTGTATTTTAGTGCAGGGGTGTGTTGATATAGAGTGAAGGGTGAATGAGTGGCTAATTTATTATAATTTGAATTTTAAGGTTGCGAAAATAATATATAAATTTATAGAATTAAATTATCTTACAAATTTATTTCACCTGAAAAAACATTTTGAACGGGACCTTCTAAGGTTATATTTGAAAAATGGTGGTTCGTTTTTGTTAAATGAATATCAAAAAGTCCACCTTTTGTAGATATTCTTATAACATGCTCACTATCTGGAAGCTTATTGTGAAAAGCATAACTAATTGCTGTAGCAGTCACCCCTGTACCACAAGAAAGAGTCTCATCTTCAACGCCACGTTCATAAGTTCTAACAAAAAGTGAATCATGAAGCTCTTCAACAAAATTTACATTCGTCCCATTCAAAAAGCGAGGATCTTCTCTCAACAGTTTCCCTTTTTGAAAAACATTAAAATTTTGGATATCAGAAACAAATGAAACAAAATGGGGAGAGCCAGTATTTAAAAAATATCCATCAGAAAAAGTTTCGATTTTTGACACATTATGCATTGAAACTGAAATACGATTTTGGGAAAGAACCTCCCCTGAATGGATTCCATCAAAAGCTAAAAAATTAGTGTTTAATCCACAAATTCCTAATTTATAGGCAAAATCAACGGCACATCTGCTCCCATTACCACATAGAGAACCTTCAAAGCCATCAGCATTATAGTATTTAATTTCAAAGTCATAATCTGAGGTACCTGAATGAATGCAAATTAAACCATCAGCACCAATTCCAAATCTTCTATGACATAAATTTGCAATTTTATGACTATCCAGCAAAATTGGAATACGATTATCGATAATAATAAAATCATTACCTGCTCCGTGATATTTTACAAAATGAATAATCATTACAAGTTAGCAATATTGATTTCGGATAATTTTTCAAAATCAGAGTTATTCGGAATAGGGAAAAGGCGACCACCATCAGTAATATAGTATTTCCCATTTATATAAAATATGGACAATCTTGATATATCCATCCCTTTAATTTTCAAAACGTTATGCTTTCTTTGGTAAACCAATCGATTTACAATGGGAGATTCCCATTTTTGAACTTCAAAATACGCAATTATATTATCAGGAACATCATGTTGGTCCTCTAATTTAGAATTTTTCACAATAACTTTCACAGTCTTAGACTGTAACATTTTTTCTTCTGCAATTTTCCCTTCTGATACAGATTCATCCATATAAAATTCAGAATCTTCCAAGTAATCAGTTTCTTCATCTATAACTACAGCAGTTGAATCAATTGCAAGTGAGTCAGCGGTTGATTGTTCGAAATCAGAACTTTTTTTCACTGATTTTTTACGTGGTTTAACAAAATCTTCAGCAGTTTGTTTTTTAGAATCTTGATCGAAGAGTTCAGTTGGGTTTAAATTTTTAAAAAAAAGTACATTTTTAAATACAAAAGCTGCAAATACAAAAATCAAAATTCCTAAGGAAAATCCAATAAAAAAAACAGCAATTCCGCTAAGTTTATGGTTTGATTTGGATTTATGTTCTTTAGAGTGCATTTTGATAAATTTATTTGGCAAAATTAGTAAAAAAAATAAGATTAAAATTGGTTTTAAATATTATTTTTTTTGAGGTTTAAATTCTTCAAAAGTGATCCCAAAATTCGTAATACCATGAAGATTTTCATCTCTCATACCATGTTGAACTGTAAAAATATATTTTCCTTTTTGTTGAAATCTTACTTGTTTACGTAGAAGAAATTTATTATCTTTTATTCTGCCAGAACCTTTTCCATACCATTTTCCAAAAGGATCACATAAAACAGATCCAAGAGTATCCACAATTTGTAATCCACTTGGAAATTGATTGGTTAGAAAAATATAGAAGTTTTGATATGGATAATCTGTACTATTTCTTACATTTAAGTATATATTATAGTACTGTAGTGAGTCTAAAATTTCAAATTCGTAAACTAATTTTTGATTCACATTCCAAGTTTCATTTTTGATTGTATCCATTTTTTCGTAAAAAATATCATTTTTACAAGATATGAATAGAAGCAACAGAGATAGACAACAAAACAATACTTTTTTCATATACTATTTATCTTCAATATTTTTCAATTCATCTAAACTATAGTTGGTTCCTTCATCAACTTTCTTTTGATTCACTACAGCAAATTCTTCTAAAGAATCAGGGTTTTTCCCTCTCTTATTCATTTCAATAATTTTGTTCACTTTATCTAGAGGGATTGCAAAAATAGTAGAGTTATCATTGGCATAGTGGTACCAAACTATCTTTTTAAATATATCGATTTTATTATAAAATCCCTTCCCTTTTTTAGTAAAAAGATGCACATTTGGAGCTGGAAACTCTTTAAGTTCTTGTAAATATGTTTCTTGCTCAAAATTCAAGCAACATTTTAACTTTCCACACATGCCCGCTAACTTTTTCGGATTAAGAGACAATTGTTGTGTTCTGGCAGAAACGGTTGAAACAGATTGAAAATTGGTTAACCATGATGAACAACACAGTTCTCTACCACAAGAACCAATACCACCTAACCTTGCAGCTTCTTGACGAACACCGATTTGGCGCATCTCAATTCTGATTTTAAATTGCTCAGCGAGAATTTTTATCAGTTCACGAAAGTCAACACGCTCTTCAGCGGAATAATAAAAGATTGCTTTTGTTCCATCTCCCTGATATTCAACATCATTTACTTTCATTTTTAGATCTAAATCCCAAGCAATATAACGAGAAGATAACATAGTAGTGTGTTCTAATTCCACCATACTGATCCATTTATCAATATCTGCAACTCTGGCATGGCGATACAGTTTTTTAACAACATCTTCAGGTTTTACTTTTCTATTCGCAAGTTGTCTTTTTACAGATAATCCAAGCATAGATACAATCCCTATGTCATGTCCTGGACTAGATTCAACAGCAACAATATCTCCAACTTGGTAAATTCCTTCTTCAGGAAGAATAAAAAATTCCTTATGACTATTTTTAAAACGAACCTCAGCAATATGATATTCTTTGTAAACCATTGAAAGATTAAGGTTTTCAATCCAATCATAATTAGCTAATTTGCAACATGAATTTGAATATGAATTACAGTGCGATTCTTCAATAATAGGTTTTTCTGAAAGTCCTCTAGTTAAAAATTGATTATTAGTAATATGATCTGCTTCAGCAGAAGAGCCAATTCGGATGTCTAAATCTAGGTATTCTTCTAAATTTTCGCTTTGTGAATGGTCTTTATCTGAAAATTCTTCAATTTTTTTGTTCATAGTATTTTATGAGTTTTATTTTTATTATGTAGTTCGAAAAATGCAATTTTTTGTGTTTACTTTTTCAAATGCAAAGATACTTATTTAATTATAATGTCACTATTGTATGCTCTAAAAGAATCTTGAGTCCCACTCCTATCAGAATCAGTCCACCAATTATCTCAATTTTCAAATTAATTTTACTACCAAATTTGAATCCAAAATAGGTTCCAAAAATTGAAAAAATGAATGTTGTAATCCCAATAACAATAACTGGAAATAGAATTGTCATTTTTAACATTGCAAAAGAGACACCAACTGCTAAAGCATCAATACTTGTAGCTAAAGCTAAGAAAAAAAGAGTTTTATGTGAATTACAATCCATTTTTTTTTCTTCATGATCCCCTTTAAATCCTTCATAAATCATTTTACCTCCAATTAACAGTAAGAGAATAAATGCAATCCAATGATCAAAAGATTCAATTTGTTTGTTAAATGATGATCCTATCAACCAACCAACAAAAGGCATAAATCCTTGAAAAAACCCCATATAGAGTGCTAATTTTAAGAATAACCGTTTAGGGTTTTGCGTTTTGCATGAGAGAGTTCCTGCAGCTATGGAAACCGCTAAGCTATCCATGGATAATCCAATAGCAATAAGTAGTATTTCGAGGAATGGCATCTTAGTTGTTTATTTCAAATTTATGTCGTTTATCACTACAACAAGTGGGTTGTAAAAAGGAGATCATTTCAAGAAAAATTTCAGAATAATGGGAAGGAGAATCGATCCCAAATGCGTTGTGCAATTGTGCGTAAAACTGATAATCACTCCAAGAAAACGATGTTTTCTTCACTGCTTGGAAATTTTGAGCCACTTTAAAAGAGGAGGTATAACTTCCACCTATCTCTATTCCAAAATTCATGGGTAAAACTAAATCTGCAATCTCAGTTGTTTCATTCTCAAATATTGATTGTACACAGATAAAATTTGAATTTTTCATCATCTCCAAAGCTTGTGGAATATCTTTTACAGGGTTTTGACCAAAAATAAATAGATTTTTAGAGTTCCCTTTACTTATAACATCTCCTGGACAAATAAAATTATTTGACAGTTTTTGTGTATTCCAGGTACTTTTAAGTAGTTCTAAATATGAACCCTCAATTTTTCTAAAACCAGGTCCATATTCAGGTAAAATACCCATATCAAACAATCCTTGAGTATTGCAGGATGGTTTTAAATTGATGATCCCAGAGAAAGTTTTACCCTGTTTTTCAGTTAACAACATCAAATTTTTAACTTCCAATAATGTTTTTTCATCATTATTTTTCTCAGATAATATAAACGCCGTTTCTGGAATATCTATTAGAATTTGAGCAATTTTCTCAATAGTTTCAGCATCAGTGCCTGCTTTATCTATAAGTTCAGCATAGTTGATCTGAAGTAATTGCGTTTTGTATTCCTCTATACCTTGAGCTAAACCATTTACAAATATTCCAAAATCTAATTTGTTTGAAACTAAGTAATAACAAATTGCTTTAGCAAAATAGAAATAATCTTTTACTACAATGGTTGAATCTACACGTTTTTTATACTCAATATTTTCATCATTAGTGATTAGAGTCACTTTTGAGATGTTATTAAATCTGTTATTTTGAACCAAATGACTAATCACAGGGTGATCTTGAGCTAGATTACCGCCTAAAATAAAAATCTGTTTTGAACCTTCTAGTTCGTGTAGTGGTAAAATGTCATTTTTATCAAAATTGGATAATTTTGATCTATTAATAAAATAAGTGGATCCAATTGAATTCGTTTGAAGTCCTACTCTACCCCATTTTTGAATCATGTACATTGCTTCATTGGTTAATTCCGGAGAAACAAGTATAGCATTATCAACATTTTGAACTTTTCTAATTGATTTAACAATTTTCTCAATGGCAGCATCCATGGAAATGGGAACTAATTTTCCATTTACCCTTTCCAAGGGTTGGGTAATTCTCCTGCTTTTATTAAAAATTGAATAATTAAAAAATAGATCTCTGTTTATTAATCCTTTATGATTTACAAAACCATTGCGCGCTGTTGCACCATAAATATTCCCTTTATATTCTAGCAATTCAGCTTCAAAACCTTCTGATCCAAATGGATCAATAATGGGAAGGTGATTGTATGATACAGGTAATATTTTGAAAATGTAGTTTTCTGTTAAAGCCCCAGTAGGACAAGTATCTATACACAATCCACAAGCATCACATCTTGATTCTTGTAATATTCCTTCTAAATTTGGTGCCACATAAGTTTTTGAACCTCTTTGAAAAAATTCCCATACCCGATTTCCAGAATACTCTTTACATACTCTCACACATCTTCCACAAAGGATACATTTATGATTGTCCAACTCTAATTTTGGATGCACAGAATTACGTTCAAACGTTTGATAATCACCTTTATAATGGGTTTGATTTGCACCATATTCTGTTGAATATTTTTGAAGATCACAATCGTAAAATGCCGAACAGCCACACTCTAAACAGCGAGAAAGTTCATTCATCACCTCTTCATGGTTTTGATAACCTAATTCCACTTCATTAAAATTAAATCTATCATTTTCATTTAAAACAGGCATCTCATATCTATCAAGATATTCAAATTTTCCATGATATAAATCTTTGGTTTGTGGAGTAAACTGATCTCTTGCACTGATAAACTGCTTTTGTTTAAATGTAAATGGTTGATTAAAAATAAATTGTGCCATATAAGTGGCTGCCGCTTTACCCCCAGCAATTGCTTGTATTATGTTTGTAGGTCCAGTTACAGCATCTCCGGCAGCAAATATTTTTGGAATATTCATTTGGAATGTATTCTCATTAGCATCCAAAGTTTTCCATTTATTTAACTGAAGAGATTCGGTTTTGTAATACTCATTGATGTGATCTAAAACAGGGTATTGAATTTTTTGGCCTGTAGCAGGTAAAACTAAATCACATGGTAAATCAAATTCAGAACCTTCAATAGGAACAATATTTGAACGTCTTGAGCCAGGAACTTTTTCAGCTTTCATTCTGATACATTTCAAACCAGTTAAATTCCCATGTTCGTCATAATACACATCAACAGGTGCTGCTAAAAACTCATATTTCACACCTTCCACCTTAGATTCGTGAATTTCTATAGGATTGGCTGGCATATCTGCTTCAGTTCTTCTGTAAAGGACAATCACGTCCTCACTGCCACATCTTCGAGCTGAGCGGCAACAATCCATAGCAGTATTACCTCCACCAACTACAACAACACGTTTCCCTGAAAGATCTGTATCATTGTTGGTTTCAGCATTTCTTTTCAGAAAATCGATACCAGAGATTAAATTGGGGGCTGGTTTCTCATTGATTCCCAATAGATCTCCATTTTGAGCTCCGATAGCCAAGAAAATGGCATCATAATTCTTATCTAAAGTTTCAAATTGCAAATTTGTTCCTAAGTCCTGATTGGTAAAGATTTGAACTCCCAATTTTGTAATATTAGCCACTTCCTGATCAATGATCGCATTGGGCAAACGATATTCAGGTATTCCATATCTTAACCAACCCCCTGCTCCATCTGCTCTTTCGTAGATATCAGCTTGAAATCCATCAAGTTGCAAATAGTATGCAGCGGTTAAACCTGCTGGGCCAGATCCGATAATAGCTACTTTCTTTCCATTATGTTCTTTACATTTTGGAGTATAAGGAATTTCAGCTACTAAATCAAAATCAGATACATATCTTTTTAAATAATCAATTCCTACAGGATTTTGATCTTCTGTGAACTGTCTTCTACATTTTGATTCACAAGGACGTACACATACCCGACCGCAAATCGCTGGTAATGGGTTTGTTTCCTTGATCAACTCAACTGCTTGTTGATATAAACCTTTTTCAGTTAACGAGAGATATCCTTGAATATCTACACCAGCAGGACAAGCTTGAGTACATGGAGCTAAAC
>JBLJBB010000039.1:0-11266 GCA_047638115.1 Bacteroidales bacterium
CTTTCATACAATTAGGTATTTAATTTATATATACACACGCCTCGTGGCGCACCAGATGTCGCAGATTTTCGCAGACGCATTTTAGATATTTTTCTGCGGTAATCAGCGTGATCCGCGGGAGATTGTTTTTTATTATTTCCCGCAAATGTCGCAGATTTTTGCAGACGCATTTTAGGTATTTTTCTGCGGTGATCTGCGTGATCCGCGGGAAATTGTTTTTTATTTACCAGGTGTCCTTACAAAGTGGGGCATCTCTTGAGGGAGCACCAGACTGAGTTCTACTAATCCTCCAAACTCCCCGTTTTCAAACCAGGGCATTTGGTAGATCATCTTTTTAACACCTTCTTTTTCTATAGTATAGGCATTTACAGTATGGTTTTCCATTAAATTTCTAATAACACTTTGTGCATGTATTGGATGACAATCCATTAAGTTTTCACCAATCAATTCTTTCCCATTTTTTATAAATGTGGTTCTTGATTTATCATTCATATCAATAATTACACCATCCTTATCACAAATTGTTATTGCAATAGGGCACTCTTTGGACCAATTTTCCATATTATAAACTTACTTTTTCGTGTTTGTATTTAAAAACGACCATAAATAATAATCCTACAACTAAGGCATACCCTGCAAAAATAAACCAAGCTGAATCCCAACCTGCTGGTACTGAAGGGTTAGGAACATAGTGTTTAACAACAAAACCTGCAGCATAAGATCCAATTGTAGCTCCAAAACCATTAGTCATCAACATAAATAATCCTTGTGCACTAGATCTCATTTCAGGATTTGTTTCTTTATCAACAAAAAGAGATCCAGAGATGTTAAAGAAATCAAATGCTACCCCATATACTAACATTGAAAGTACAAACATCCAAACCCCTGCACCTGGATCTCCTAATCCAAATAGAGCAAAACGTAATACCCAAGCAAACATACTGATTAACATCACCTTTTTAATACCAAATCTTCTTAAAAAGAAGGGAATCAAAAGGATACAAAATGTTTCTGAGATTTGTGAAAGGGATATCAATATTACGGAATGTTTCACACCAAAAGTATTTGCAAATTCGGGGACAGATTTAAAACTACTTAGATAGAAGTCTCCAAATCCATTTGTGATTTGCAGTGCAGCTCCTAATAACATAGCAAAAATGAAAAAAACAAGCATCTTTTGTTGTTTAAACAACTTGAAGGCATTTAAACCTAATATATCAATAAGGTTGTTCGATTTAGGTTTACTAGAAATAGGACAATGTGGAAGTGTAAAAGAGTATATAGCGAGGATTATTCCCGCAATGGCTGAAACATAGAATTGCATTTCTGAGGATTTATACCCTGTTACATCAACTGTCCACATAGCAGCAATAAAACCAACGGTACCCCAGAAACGGATAGGGGGAAACACTTTTACAGTATCCAAACCCGCTTTATCCAACGCATTAAATGCTACGGAGTTAGAAAGAGCTATTGTAGGCATATAAAACATCAAACTTAGAAAAACACAAGTATATAAAGGTGTAAATTCAGTTTGAAAGGAAGCAAGAATTAGAAATAAGGAGGAAATGAGATGGGAAATTCCCAATAATTTTTGAGCAGGAATCCATCTGTCAGCGATCACTCCTAATAATGCAGGCATAAACAATGAGGTTATTCCCATCGCTGCATAAAAGCTCCCAATTTGTACTCCATCAAATCCTAATTGCCCTCCTAAATAACTTCCTAAGGAGATAAGCCATGCTCCCCAAACAAAAAATTGGAGAAAATTCATTATGATTAATCGCGTTTTTAACATCATAATTGTTTCTTTTAGTGTTGTTAATAATTTTTATTTGATTCTAAAGTCAAACATTTTTTCATCTTCAATAAATCCTTCCAATCTGTCATTAATGGCAACTTTGCCCACGCCTGATGGTGTACCTGTATAGATTATATCCCCAATTTTTAAAGTAATAAATTGAGAAACATAAGATATGATCTCATCAATATGAAATACCATATCTTGTGTATTCCCTTTTTGAACTTCAACTCCATTTAGTTGAAGTGAAAACCCAAGTTGATCAAGATTCGTAAAATGGGTTTTAGGGAAAAACTTACTCATGACAGCTGAACCATCAAATGCTTTTGAGAGTTCCCATGGAAGCCCTGCTGCTCTTGCTTTTTCTTGGAGATCCCTCGCTGTAAAATCTATCCCTAACCCAACCTCATCGTAATAGGTGTGGGCATATTTTCGTTGGATACATTTACCTAATTTATTAATTCTAACGAGCAACTCAACTTCGTAATGGATCTCATTTGAAAAATCAGGAAGAAAAAATGGTCGATTTCGATTAATAATTGCTGTATCTGGCTTTAAAAAGAATAATGGAACTGAAGGTACAGGAAATTGTAACTCTTTGATATGAGAGTAGTAGTTTAGTCCAATACAGATAATTTTCATAAAGATAATTACTTATAATCCAATGCCTACTAAAAGTTCAACACCTTGAGATATTGCACTCTCCTTCTGCAAGTTAACACTATTCATTGAATTTGGAGCAAAGAAATTTGTAAATGTCAATACATAATTGGCATATACATAAGCACGTAAATTAGGGTTTATTTTATACTCATAACCAATCCCGCCAAAGCCAGATTCTTTAAACATGGCTCCATATTTATTGTCAACCAAGTTTGTAGTTATGGAGTAATCTGTTGTAGAAATATTGCTTAAATTAAATTCATCATAGGTTTTACCTGATAAAAATAAAGAGTGATATAAACCTAAGTTTAATCCCAACATACTTTTGGGAGAAATCGCAACCTTCATCTTAATACCAGTTGGAATAGATAGATAAAAATTACTATATTTTCGATTTGTATTTACTATAACAGAAGGAGTGCCAGCCAGTAACTCATATTTCTCTGGTAAAGTTAATGAACTATGTTCAAATTTTACATGAATCCCCGTTGTGAAATAGAAATTTTCTCTTTCAGTTAAATTGATCTCTATGGGAACACCTGCTCTAAATCCCAAGGAAGGGGCTACTAGATCATATCCTACAGTTTTGGGCTGTACCCATTCTAAAGCGGGTCCTGCAAAAAAGGAAACAAGGACTTTATAGGGTTTTGTAGGGGGAACATAATTGTTTTGTGCCATCAAAGAACAGGTGGTCACAATAAGTACCAACATTAAAGCAAATCTTTTCATAATCTTTTTTATTTAGGTTAAAACAATGATAAATTATCGGGATATTTAGTTCTCCCAGTATGTTTAAAAGCTGCCTCCGTAGCTTCTCGTCCTCGCGGTGTTCGCATTAGATACCCCTCTTGTATTAAAAAAGGTTCATACACTTCTTCAATGGTGCCCGCATCTTCCCCTACAGCAGTAGCTATTGTGGTTAATCCAACTGGCCCCCCTTTGAATTTATCTATGATCGTTGTTAATATTTTGTTATCCATCTCATCCAACCCATGTTGATCTACATTAAGAGCTGTCAATGCAATCTGAGTGATCTCATAGGTGATGGTTCCATTGCCTATAATTTGAGCAAAATCTCTTACACGGCGTAACAAAAGGTTAGCAATCCGAGGTGTTCCCCTACTCCTACTGGCAATTTCATAAGAAGCGTCCTCATCAATCTCAATTTTTAAAATTCCTGCTGCTCTTCGGATAATCTTAGCAAGTGTTGGAGTATCATAGTATTGTAGTCTTAAATTGATACCAAATCGGGATCGTAATGGAGCCGTCAATAATCCTGAACGTGTGGTGGCGCCCACTAATGTGAATGGATTTAATGAGATCTGTACGCTTCTTGCATTAGGTCCAGTATCAATCATAATATCAATTTTGTAATCCTCCATAGCGGAATACAAATACTCTTCAACTACGGGTGATAAACGATGGATCTCATCAATAAAAAGGACATCATTGGTTTCTAGATTGGTTAAAAGACCAGCCAATTCTCCTGGTTTGTCAATTACAGGGCCAGACGTAACTTTTAAATTAACCCCCATCTCATTTGAAATGATGTGAGAAAGTGTCGTTTTCCCTAGCCCTGGAGGGCCATGGAGTAATACATGATCCAATGCTTCCCCCCTAGCACGAGCAGCTTTTACAAAAATGATGATATTTTCAATCACCTTCTCTTGTCCGAAAAAGTTAGTGAAATCGGCTGGACGAATAGCCATTTCAAACTCTTTTTCAGCAGCAGATAATCTACCAGAAGAGGGGTCTATGTTAGCATTACGCATAAGTTACTTTTTTATTTTATCCAATCTATTCAAACCTTTAATTGCTGGTTCAAAATTGGGGTCTAATTTTATGCAACTGTTAAAATCCTTACGTGCATTTGTATAATTTTTATTTAATTCAAAAGCTACTCCTCTATTACAAACTGCATTGATAAAAGTGGAATCTATATCTATAGCTTTTGTAAAATAAGCAATCGCCTCATCATATTTGTCTAGAAAATATAAATTGATAAAACCAATATTATTAAAAGATAATACATTTTGAGGATCAAAAGTTAAAATTGTATTATACTGTTGAATTGCTGCTTCTAAATCACCTAAATCTTGATATAACTTTGCTAAATTATAGTTGATCTCTTTATCTTTGGGGTCAATGCTTAATGCATTTTGATAGTATTGAATAGCCAATGGATCCAATCTCTCTTGATAAAAATAGCCCAACTCTAAAAACGCTTTTTTCTCTTTAGGATTTTGATCTATAACTAATTGCAACATTCTAAGCATTCCTATGGTATCATTAGCTTCTTTTAAACAGAATGCTCTAATAAGGTGAGCAGTTGGATTAAAAGGTTTCAATTTTAAAGTTTCATCTAAAGTTGCATTGCACTCTACTAGCATACCCAAGTGGTAATACAATTCAGCCAATTTTAGACGTGCTTCGTTATTTGATCCATCTAATTGTATTGCTTTCTGTAAGGACTCTTCAGCTAAATCTGTCTCTTTTTTAGCGAAGTAAAAGTCTGAAAGTAAAACATGATATGGTGATTTTTTTGGATCCAGTTTTATAGCCATGGATGCATCTTTAAAACCCTCTTCAATAAAACCGTTTGCCAAATAATATTGAGCCCTTTGAAAATATAAATTATCATTTTTAGGGTCATCATCTATTTTTAAATTGAGTTCAGCAAGAGCTTTTGGTAAATCTTTATATTTATCTTTATCTGTTTTGCACGATATGCACACAACCATTAAGATCAACGAAAGGGCAAAAACAAGTTTAGAAAATTTCATAATAATAAATTAATCAATATGTTAGAATAATAAGGCACCTCAATATGAAAGATGCCCTAAACTCAATTTATAATAGTTCGTAAATTTTTTGTTCCAACTCTGCAGAAAGTTCTGGATTATCTAAAAGCAACATTTTAACAGCATCTCTCCCTTGTCCTAATTTAGTATCTTGATATGAGAACCAAGAACCCGCTTTTTTAATCACATTTTTCTCAACACCTATATCGATGATTTCTCCAACTTTGGAGATCCCTTCTCCAAAAATGATGTCAAATTCAGCAAAACGGAATGGTGGTGCTACTTTATTTTTTACCACTTTCACTTTTACTCTGTTTCCAGAAGCTACATCACCATCTTTTAACTGCGAGGTTCTTCGGATATCCAATCTAACAGAAGCATAAAATTTTAAGGCATTACCTCCAGTAGTAGTTTCTGGACTTCCAAACATCACCCCAATTTTATCTCTTAATTGGTTGATGAAAATGCAGCAACATCCAGTCTTACTGATTGTTGAAGTAAGTTTTCTCAAAGCTTGAGACATTAAACGAGCTTGTAAACCCATTTTGGAATCCCCCATATCGCCATCAATTTCACTTTTTGGGGTAAGTGCAGCTACTGAGTCGATAACAATGATGTCAATCGCACCAGAACGGATTAGATTGTCAGCAATTTCCAGAGCTTGTTCTCCGTTATCAGGTTGAGCTACAAGAAGTTCTCCAATATTTACACCTAGTTTTTCTGCATAGAAACGATCAAAAGCGTGTTCCGCATCTATAAAAGCCGCAATACCACCTTTTTTTTGAGCTTCAGCAATAGCATGAATAGCTAAGGTTGTTTTTCCAGAAGATTCTGGTCCATAAATTTCAATCACTCTTCCCTTAGGTAATCCGCCAACTCCGAGTGCAGCATTTAGTCCTATTGAACCCGTTGAGATCACTTCAATATTATCGATAGGTTTTTCACCTAATTTCATAACAGCACCTTTGCCGTATGTTTTTTCTAATTTTTCCAAAGTTAAATTGAGTACTTTGAGTTTTTCTGAATTGATTTTTTCATTATCCATAACAGTAATTTTGAGGTTAAACATTTGCAAAAATACAATTTATTTATTTAATATATTAATACTAAATAATCTTTTTTTATTTCTAATTTTCATTTTTATAATGCCACTAATTCATGAATTAAAAAAGAATAAAATTTAGTACTTTTGCACCCTAACAATATATTATGAGTGCAAAAAGAACTTTTTTATCTATCCTCTTTTTTTACTCTTTGATCGCTTTTGCCCAAAGAGAAAAGCCAGTTACTATCTCAGGAACTTTAATGGACACGATTTCAAACACTCCTGTGAGCTACGCTTCGGTTGTTTTTTATCAGCTTCCTGACACTGTTTTGTTGAATGGAGTGATGTCTGATAATAAAGGAAATTTTAAAATCTCAAATATCCCTAATGGGATCTATATCCTAAAAATTAACTGTATTGGATATCAAAAAAAACTATTGAAATTGGAAGTTAAAGGCAATAATATTGTTCTTACTGCTCCTATTGTACTTCAACCTATCTCGAATACAATTGATGTTGTTGAGATCTCAACAACAAAAATTTATAGTTCCAAAACAGATCAAGGCACCTCAATCAATGTTAAAGATGCCCCTGACGCTATTTCAGGTTCTGTACTGGATATTATCAAACAAAATAGCACTATTTCCGTGGATGAGTCTGGAACTGTTTCTGTTAGAGGAAATTCAAATATATTAATACTCTTTGATGGAGTCCCCGTAAATTCCGCTTTTTTGCAAACAACATCCGCAAGTTCTTTGGAAAGTATTGAAATAATTACAACTCCCGATAGCAAGTACGATGCAGAAGGTACTGGGGGGATTATTAATATAGTTTCAAAGAAAAATGTAGTGTCAGGTGTAAGTGGTGAAATCTCTCTTAAAATGGGATTTCCTTTTCAAGTAAATGGAGGAGTGCAACTGAATCTAGCTAAACCTAAATTCTCTTTGGTTTTTCAATATAATGCTGATTATTTTCCAGAAGATATTGAAAGTGTGTTGTTTAGAGAGATTAAAACTCAGAACATTTCTGTAAATCAGATCATTCATAATAAAAAAACACAATATTTACATCAAGCAAGTCTCTTTTTTAACTATAAATTGTCTCCCAAAGAACAAATCTCGTTGAATCTCAACACTTCATTTCCAAGAATTGATCAGATCCAAAATATTAATGGACAACAAGAAACGGATTCCATAGAGAGTAGTTACTTGAGGAAAAATTTAATCTCTTTTCAGAGAAAAACCTTCTATTCTGCCATCACCTACGAAAAAGCGTTTGTGAAAAAGAAACATGAACTCTCTTCAGTGATCTCATTTTCAAGAATCAAAGGAAATAGACCAGCGGAGTATTATAAACAAGATCAATTGATTCAAAAATCGTTCGGTGGAGGTGCCCCAACTAATGGGTCTGTTCAAGTGGATTATTTTAATTCAATAGGAAAAATCGACAAAGTAGAAATGGGGGTAAAATGGTTCTATAGATGGAATGATTTTCAATATGAATTTTATGATTTAGACATGTTAAACAATGAATGGATTTTTAACACGCAGTATAGTAATGATTTACAACATAAAGAACACATCGCCTCTGCGTATCTGATGGCCTCAGATTCGTTATCTAAAAAATTGTTCCTAAAAGTGGGTGCAAGAATCGAATATAACCATTCTGAACTTATTCAAATTACCCTTAATGATACAAACTCATATAGTTATCTTTCTCCATTCCCTTTTTTGATGTTGAAGTATCAAGTGAACAATAAAAACCAGTTTCTGTTTCAAATAAATAGAAGAATTACAAGACCCACTTATCCCCAACTGAATCCCTATATAAATCTGATCGACCAACTCACTTATGAAACGGGAAATAAAAAATTACAACCCGAAGTGATCGATAAAGCTGAATTTTCTTACGCTTTCATGGATAAAAGGTTTATTTTCAATATGAATCTATATTCTAGCATTACGCAAAGATTTATTACACAAGTTTCCGTAATCTCTAACAATAATCAATTGGCCATAACTTACGTAAATGGAAACAAACAATTTAGAAACGGCTCAGATTTGGATCTAAAAATTATACCCCATAAACGTTTTAATTTTCAATCTGGACTCTCTCTCTTCCACACGATAACCACGGGTGCCTACAATGAAGTGGATCTATCTTCCAATAATTTTGCATGGAAAGGAAATCTTAGAATTAATGTAATCCCATGGAAAAAGGGTGAACTTCAATTTACAGCCGTTTATAATTCCCCATTAGAATTACCCCAATTCAGTATTGAAGAAATCTATTATTTTAATATTTCTTATACACAAAAACTATGGAAAGAGAAATGGATGATTCAACTCTCAATCATTGATATTTTTAATACCCAAAAATGGGTGATCCATTCAGATAATTTAGTTTATTCCTTAAACAATAGCAGCAAAAGTGAAACCAGAAAACTCTGGATTGGGATAACTTACAGATTTAATTCGTATAAAGCACCCAAAATCACAAAACAACCCACCCCAGAGGAAGATAATGGCATGATCAAATTTTAAGCATTCACCCTTAGCCCTGCGCCCTTAGCCCTTAGCCCTGCGCCCAATTCACACCTCTTTCATCGATAAACTGATCCTTTTTCGGGGAATATCGATTTCGGTGACTTTTACCAAAACCTTCTGCCCCAATTTAACAACATCGTTGGGGTTGGTGATGTATTTGTTTGCAATCTGACTCACATGAACCAATCCATCCTGGTGCACACCAATATCTACAAAACATCCAAAATTGGTGATATTGGTTACAATGCCTGGCACCACCATTCCCAGAACTAAATCGTTGATGGAGTTGATGTTTTTGTCAAATTCGAAGTGCTCAAATTGCTCACGGGGATCTCTCCCTGGTTTGGCAAGCTCTTGCATGATATCTTTTAACGTGGGCAACCCCACTTTTGGAGTTACAAACTCTTGAATTTTGATCTCCTTTCTTAAATTTTCATCAGAAATCAACTGTTTGATAGTTGTGTTCAACTTTTTAGCCATCGACAACACGATGGGGTACGACTCAGGGTGAACAGCACTATAATCCAATGGATTCTCTGCACCATGAATTCTCAAAAAGCCCGCTGCTTGTTCAAATGCCTTATCTCCAAAACGGGGCACTTTTTTGAGACCATCTCGTGATTTAAAAGGACCATTCTGATTACGATACTCTACAATATTTTTGGCTAATACTGGCCCTACACCAGAAACATAAGACAACAACTCTTTACTGGCAGTGTTCACTTCAACTCCCACGGAGTTTACACAACTCTCCACCACTTCTTGCAAGTTCTTCTGAAGCCAGCTTTGGTTTACGTCGTGTTGGTATTGTCCTACGCCTATAGATTTAGGATCAATTTTAACTAATTCGGCCAGTGGATCCATCAATCTGCGACCAATAGAGATAGAGCCTCTTACTGTTAGGTCTAAATCAGGAAATTCATCTCTGGCAATCTCTGAAGCGGAGTAAATGGAGGCGCCACTTTCGTTTACCATCACGATGGAAACAGAATGATCAAACGGGATTTTTTGAACGAAAGACTCCGTTTCTCTTCCAGCCGTACCGTTTCCGATGGCAATAGCTTCCACCTGATACTCTTTGACAAGCCATCGCAAAGTGTCTGATGAGGTTTTGTACTCTTGTTGCGGAGGGTGCGGATAGATGGTTCCATTGTGAAGCAATTTTCCCTGTTTATCGAGTACCACAACCTTACAACCGGTACGAAAACCAGGGTCTATGGCTAACGTGGTTTTTTGTCCCAATGGGGCGCTCATTAACAACTGACGAAGATTGGTTCCAAAAACGGCAATCGCTTCTTTGTCCGCCTTCTCCTTGTAAAACTTGCGCATTTCGGTTTCCATTTGAGGATGCAGCAATCTTTTGTAAGAATCTTCGGTGGCAGCTACCACATGTGGAGTACAGCTATTATTTGCTTTTACGGTATATTTTTCAATGATTTTAACAGCAATTTCATCATCTGGTTTGATGGAGATCCTCAAGAATCCCTCCTCTTCCCCTCTCAACATCGCCAAAATACGATGCGATGGGGCTTTCCATAGGGGTTCCTGACTTTTAAAATAGATCTCAAACTTGGCGCCCTCCTCCTCTTTGCCTTTCACCACTTTAGAATAGATCACAGACTCTTTTACAAACATGTTTCTCATCCGATCCCGAATCCGGATATCTTCGGAGATCCATTCCGCAATGATATCTCTCGCTCCTTGTAGTGCTTCCTCTAGGGTTGTCACCCCTTTTTCCTTATCAATATAAGACTTGGCAATGGCGTTCAGGTCCACTTTACTTTGATCATAAATGATGATGGCCAATGGTTCGAGCCCTTTTTCGATCGCCACGGAAGCTTTTGTTTTCCGTTTTGGTCTGAAAGGGAGATACACATCTTCCAATTCTGTAAGTGTATTGATTGAATTCAGTTGTGCCAGCAGTTTAGGGGTCATTTTCCCTTGTTCCGTAATCGAGTCGATAATCACCGCTCTTCTTTTGTCCAGTTCGACCCATTTTTCATTCAGATCACGGATTTGCGTAACGAGCACTTCATCCAAACTTCCAGTCATCTCTTTCCGATAACGGGAAATAAAGGGGATGGTAGCCCCCGATTGAAGTAATTCTATGGTGTTTTTAACTTGATTTTCAGATATTCCCAGTTCCCGGGAGATTAAAGCTGCGTAGTTTTTGATAATCATTTCAATATCGGTTTTTATGAATGCAAAGATAAGAAATAAATTAGCAAATTTGTGAATTAGCAAATGAGCAAATGGACTACAGACCACGGACAACGGACAACAGTTAATAAATCAATATATTACAAAATTTTCATTCTTCATTTTTCATTATTCATTTTTCATTCTTCATTTTTCATTCTTCATTTTTCATTCTTCATTTTTTATTCTTCATTTTTCATTCTTCATTTTT
>JBLJBB010000040.1:0-50161 GCA_047638115.1 Bacteroidales bacterium
TCCTAAAAATCGATTTTTTTTACTATTTTTGCAAAATGGTAATATATTTTTCTGCGATAGAAAAATCGTTTATTCACAATAGTCGAAAATGTCGAAAAGAGTTTAAAATCAAGATGTTATACATTTTGGTGACCCTTATTATTGCTTGAAAAATTTTAAAAAAAAATACATGTCTAAACCAAAACAACCAAATCCCAATCAACTGGATGAGTTTAGAAAAATTCGAGAATTGTTTTACATTTGTATAGCAAATTGGAAATGGTTTTTATTATCTATTGTGATTACCCTCTCAATAGGTATTGTAAAAATAAATAAAACAGTTCCCACTTTTTCCCGAACTACCTCTATTCTTATTAGAGAAGATCAGAGTGGAAACTCTTTTGTGAATGGGATGGATATGTTTTCAGATAAAGAGTTTCTCAAAACAAAAATCAATATTAAAAATGAGATTCAGATTATTAAATCACCGCTGATTATTGATGAGGTTGTAAAAAGAGGCGGTTTTTACATGAACTATACCTTAAAAAATGGACATAAAGTAACAGATCTCTATAATATTAATCCTTTAGTGGTTCAATTGGATACCCTCATTGGAGATCATCAAACCGTTGCATTTACAATAAAACCAATTGATAAAGAGCGTGTTGAAATTTTTAATTTTGTTTTAGATGGGAAAAAATTTCAAACAAATATTGTAGTTAAACTTGAAAACTATACAAATACACCTTGTGGTAATATTTTAATTCAACCCACAATTTTCTTTGGAGAATCATATTTTAATAAAGAGATTCTGTTTTCTAAAACTAACTTGAAACAACTTTCTCTAGCTTTTAGTTCAAAATTAAATGTTTATATTGGCGATAAAGATGCAACCATTCTTAATTTAACACTGGATGATCCTTCCCCTTCTCGAGCAGAAGATTTTTTAAATATTCTCACGGAGGTTTATCGCGAAGAGTGGATTTTTGACAAAGATCAAATTATTGAAAATAGTGCTCTTTATCTTAATGAAAGAATCAAAGTTTTTGAAACAGATTTATCGTTAACCAATCAACCTTTTTCTGAATTTGTTTCTGATTCAACTATGGTTTTAACACAATCTGATCACTTAAATGCTCAGATTCTGAGGTGTAACAATCGTTTATTGTTAACCCACAATTTGTACGATTATCTAAAAAAAGGAACTGAAAATCACCAATTGTTGCCCTCAAATACTGGTATAGGAAGCTCTTCTATTGAAGATCAAATTTCAGAATATAACTCCTTATTGCTACAAAAGAAAAAACTTTTAAAAAATAATAATTTAGAGAGTGCGCTTATTAAAGATATTGATCAAACGTTAGTTACAAAAAAACAAAAACTGCTAAATTCTTTTGAGAACTATATTGAAACCCTTAAAAATAAAATCAAGTTCATGGTTCAAAATGAACATAAAGAGGGTGTAACTCAAAATGATTCTGATCCAAAGTTAATCTCTTTTGAGCATCAACAAAAAGTGAAAAAGAGTATTTACCTGTTTTTGCTTCAAAAAAGGGAAGAGAACGAAATGTCGAGAACATTTATGGATCATAATGTGAAAATTATAAAACCAGCATCTGGATCCTCTGCCCCCATAACACCCCATAAAAAATCGATTTTCATGTTCTCATTGTTGATTGGGATCATGATACCCGGGCTGATAATTTTTGTATTGGTTCATTTCAGTACGAAAATAAGATCCAAAAGAGATCTATCAGGTTTATCGATCCCATTAATCTCTGAATTACCTTTTTATGATCTAGGAAAAAAGAGAAAAACACTACAAAAATGGAGTAAAAATTTGCATTCTCCTTCAGAAAACTTGATTGTCGTAGAGGATGGAAACTCCAATAGAGTGAATGAAGCGTTTAGAGTTTTAAGAACCCAAATGGAGTTCATATATCCAAAACAAAGTGATGCTTTAGTTGGGATGATTACATCTATAAATTCTGGCGCAGGAAAATCGTTTGTTACTATCAATCTTGCCAAGAGTTTGGCTCTAAAAGGGTTTAAAGTATTGGTCATCGATTTAGATTTAAGAAAAACCTCCTTAAGCAATATGGTTTCTTCTCCAAAAGAGGGTGTTTCCAACTTTTTGAAAGGGGAAGTTTCAGATCCTTACAGTTTGATTGTTAAGGGGAAACTTCATCCTAATCTAGATCTACTTCCAGTTGGAGAGATCCCTTCTAATCCATCGGAACTTTTGAAAATTCCAGCGCTCAAAACTCTAATTGAAGCACTTAAAAGTGAATATGAGTACATTTTGATTGATACACCAACCATTGACTCATATACAGATGTTGATTTGATTGCAAAAGTGGTTGATTTTACACTTTTTGTGGCACGTGTAGATCTATTAGATCAACGTTTAATTCCAGATCTTGAATTATATTTTCAAAACAAACGGTTCCCAGATATTAAGTTGATTTTGAACTGTACAGAGCAAAATTTACCATATAGGTAAAACAAATGAGGAGAAAGTAAGAATAAGATACTTTCTCTTTTTTTATAATGATAAAATGTTAAAATTATAATGTCAAACACCGAAAACAATAAAAGGATTGCTAAAAATACAATGTTTTTGTATTTTAGGATGCTTTTAACAATGGTTGTCTCACTTTTTACGTCAAGAGTAGTATTAAATACCCTTGGTGTAGAAGATTTTGGGATCTATAATGTTGTGGGTGGAGTAATTATCATGTTTTCGTTTATCAATAATGCTATGGCATCATCGACACAGAGGTATTTATCCTTCGAAATTGGGAAAGGTGATCTCCACAAATTAAAAAATGTATTTAATACAAGTTTTCAAATCCATTTACTTATTGCACTTGGTATAGTAATTTTAGGAGAAACCTTAGGACTTTGGTTTTTCTACACAAAATTAAATATACCGGCTGAACGATTTGATGCAGCGTTTTGGGTATATCAGTTCTCCATAGTTTCCTCGGTAATTATGATATTGAATGTACCCTATAATGCTTTGATTATTGCTCATGAACGCATGAATATATTTGCATATTTCTCCATTCTTGATGTAGTTTTGAAGTTAATAATTGTTTATCTGTTGGTTTTATCAAACATTGATAAATTAGTATTTTATTCATTTTTAATTGCAACTACTGCATTAATAATGAGAATTTTATATCTATTCTACTGTAAAAAATATTTTTCTGAATCAAAACTATCCAAATCTTTTGATCAGGGTTTATTTAAAGAGATGTTTAAATTTGCTGGATGGAATCTATTTGGTAATTTATCTTATATAACCTATACTCAAGGACTTAACATTCTATTAAACATCTTCTTTTCTCCAGTAGTTAACGCAGCTCGCAGTATAGCTGTGCAAGTACAAACAGCAATTACAGGTTTTATCATCAATTTTCAAACAGCGGTCAACCCTCAAATTACAAAAGCTTACGCAAATAATGATCATATTTATGTACACTCTTTAATATTTAAAAGCTCCAAATACTCTTTTTATATTATTTTTATCTTAACATTGCCCATTATATTTCGAACTAATCAAATTTTGGAAGTTTGGTTACATATAGTGCCAGAGCATACCATAAACTTTGTAAGATTAATGCTCATCACTTCAATCATTGATTCTTGTGCAAATCCTTTGGTTAATGTTGCATTAGCTACTGGCAAAATAAAAGTGTATCAAACCATAATTTCTTCAATTCTATTATTGATTTTACCCATCTCATATTTGGCTTTAAAGAGTGGTTTTGTGCCTGAATCCGTTTTTATAATCCATTTTTTGTTTGCATTTATTGCATTTATTGCAAGAATATTTATTGTGAAACCCATGATTAATCTATCCATTTTTGAATATTTTTTGAGAGTTGTTAAACCGATTGTACTAATCATACTTTTTTCTGCTATACCATTATATTACGTTAATCAGTTTTTAAATGATAATTTATTTGGACTAGCTCAATTGTTGATTATTGAATTGATATTGGTTTTTGTAATCATTTATACTTTCGGGTTAGAAAAAAATGAAAAAATATTATTAAAGAATGTAATTTATAAAACATTTAACAAAATTATTAGAAAGTAATCATGAATTAAACAATTTTAATAGATTGATAATTTAAAAAAATAGAGTTTACAAAGTATGAAAAATGGTTTATTAGTATATAGTACAAATCGAGAAAATAATCTTTTTAACATAGGAGATTATATTCAAAGTATTGCAGCAAGACAGTTTTTTAAAAATCAGATTGATCTATTTATTAATAGAGAAAATTTGAATGATAATTTTGACAGTGATATAAAAATCATACTAAATGGATGGTATATGCATGAAGGGAAAAACTGGCCCCCTCATGAAAAAATACACCCACTTTTCATCTCATTTCATATCAATAAACTGGTATATCCCTATTTTTCAAGTGAGAAAAGTATTAACTATTTTAAAAAATATGAACCCATTGGCTGTAGAGATCAAAGTAGTGTCAATTTTCTAAAAAGCAATGGCATTGATGCCTATTTTTCAGGTTGTCTGACACTTACTTTAGGAGAATCATATAAAAATAATGGAGATGGGAAAGATATTATTTTTGTTGACCCTTGCACGGAGAAAGATGTTAATCTGACAACAATTATAAAAACTTTCAAAAATTTAATCAAAAATTTTTCAAAAATTGTAAAACTAAACAAAAAGAAGGGTTTAAAATTTGGTATAAAAAATTTATTGCACACAACTTTCTTCTATGAAACATATGCTCAACTATGTTCTGATGATGTTTTACTTAATGCTCAGTATATAAATCACCTTCTGGAAGATCATTTTGTAAATGATGAAGACAAATTTTCCTATGCAGAATCACTCTTAAAACAGTACTCAACGGCAAAATATGTGGTTACTTCAAGAATCCATTGTGCATTACCTTGTGTAGCCATGAATACGCCGGTACTGTATATTCATGACACTCGTTCTTCTGATATATCAACCTGTAGATTAGATGGAATTCTTGATTTACTCAATGTTATTGAATATCAACCCGGTAAGATCGATACTCACAAGTTTTTCAATGAGAGACTGACTCAGAATTCAACTTTTCTAAATCCCAATAAACACATCGAAATTGTAAAAAGATTAGTAGAAACAGCAAAAGATTTTGTGTCGAAATGAGAGTACTTTGGATATCAAATATAATATTCCCAGAAGTTTGTGATAAACTGAATCTGGCAAAACCATCAATTGGAGGATGGATGTACTCTTTATTAGAATCTCTAAAATCACAATCATCAATAGAGTTTTCTGTTGCTACAACCTATAAGGGAGATACATTGCAAAAATATACCATAGATAATGTTGTGTATTATCTACTGCCATTGCAAAAATCAAATTTGAAATATAATAGATCCTTAGAATTGTATTGGCAAACAGTTGTTGAAGATTTTAAGCCAGATTTAGTACACATTCATGGCACTGAATATGCTTTGAGTTTACCTTTTTTAATTAAATGTAAAAATGTTAAAACAATTGTTTCTATTCAAGGTATAGTTTCTAAAATCTCAGATTATTATGAAGCAGGGATCAAAAAAATTGATATTTTCAAGAACATTACATTTAGAGATATTTTGCGTTTTGATACCATTTTTCAAGGGAAACAATCGATGTTTAAACGAGGACAAATTGAAAAGGAGATCATAAAAAAGACAAATTTTATCATGGGGAGAACCCAATGGGATAGATCTCACACTTTTTTTATCAATCCGAGTGCACCCTATTTCTTTTGCAATGAAACCTTAAGATCTGGATTTTATGATAAGCAATGGAGCATATCACAATGTGAAAAATACTCTATCTTTATTTCTCAAGCTCGAATTCCCATAAAGGGGCTTCATAAGGTTATTGAAGCTGTTGCACTTATAAAACATGAATTTCCTGAAATCAAAATTTATATTGCCGGCAATAATTTTACAAAAAAAGATAATCTCATAGATCGCATAAGATTAACAGGTTATGGGAAATATATACTCTCTTTAATTAAAAAGAATAATCTTAAAAACCATATTGTTTTTACAGGAGAATTGAATGAAGAGGAGATGATAGATAGATATTTAAAATCAAATTTATTTATCTGTCCATCATCCATTGAAAATAGTCCAAATTCTTTGGGAGAAGCTCAAATTTTGGGTGTTCCTTGTATTGCTTCTTATGTTGGTGGGGTTTCAGATATGATCAAAGATGGAGAAACAGGTTTTCTATACAGATTTGAAGAGGTTGAAATGTTGGCTTTAAAGATGGCTCAAGTATTTCAAATGAGTTCGAACGACTTAGATCAATTAAGTAATTCTGAAAGAGAAGTTGCATTAAAAAGACATAATCGTAATGATAATATTCAAACGTTACTTGATATATATTCCCAATGTTTGCAATAATCATTGTTAGTTCTATTGCCGTTTTACTTGCTTGGTTATCAAGATTTGAAAAATTTAAGTATGGCTTAGAGCTATCTTTTATTTTGCTTGCTTTTTTTATGTCAATTCGATACAATTTTGGAAATGACTATGTTGGATATTTAGATTATTTTAAAAATGCGAGTTTATTTGCAAATTTCAAAAATTCAATACAAAGTAATCAATTTGAAATTGGTTGGAACCTTTTAAGTTTTATCTTTAGACCCATAGGTTTCTTTGGGATGATCATTTTTTTAACCATTTTTGAATATTTTGTTATTTATAAAATCATAAAAAGATATGTACCTACAGAGTGGTATGGAATGGCCGTTTTTATTTTTACTTTCAATGTAGCGCATATGTTAATTTGTGCTTCGATGATGAGACAATTCTTAGCCATGTGCATATTCTTACTATCAGTTGATTTTATCATTCAAAAAAAGTGGATTATTTCAATAGGTTTGGTTTTATTAGCTTCTACTTTTCATACAAGTGCAATAATTTTACTCCCATTTTGTTTTGTAGGATTTCTAAAGCTCAATTTATCAACTAAAAAAGTCGTAATTTGGTTTCCAGTTTATCTTCTTGTCTATTTCCTTGCAACGTATGTGCTTACTGACTTATACTACAAAATTATTGCATTAGAACAATTTGAAAAATATCAATACTATCTCAATCAAGAAAAAGTTGTAAAGGGCTCTGGGTTAGGTGTTTTATTCAGTTTTATCATGTTCTTTTTTGTTTTATATACTCATAAAGATCAAAATGAGGAGATCAAGACACTTTTTTTGTTGTACTCTTGTGCATTTTTATTTGAAATATTTTCAGATTTTACACCAATTGTTGTAAGATTAGGATACTATTTTTCAATCTTATCCATTGTCTGCTATCCATTGATATTACATAAGATCGAGAATAGAATGGTTAAATATGCTCTGTTTTTAGGTTATTTTTTGGTAACTTTTAAATTATTTTTTGATTTCTATAATCCATCAGGGATTTGGTATAAATCTTATGCAACCTATCAAACTATTTTTTCTGCACCACTTTGGTTTTAAAAAGTAGTATTTTTACAGTTTAAAAAAAAATCTAAATGAATAAAATATTATTGCTATTTGGCCATTATCCCAAAGAACAATATTTGGATATTATTCAAAATTCTAAAAACGGGATTCAATATGCTGCAGATGCCTTGCAATGGTCTCTCATTGATGGGATTGAACAAAATTATTCGAATTTCGACATCATAAGCTTACCACATATAGGATCTTATCCTAAAAGATACAAAAAGATAAATTTTGTTGGAAAGGATAATTGTGAAACATCAAAAGGAAAGATATATCAATCAATTTCTTTTTGTAATTTAACATTATATAAAATCCAAAGTAGATATTATAACATTAAAAAATATCTATCTAAAAATTTCCAAAATGATGCACAAGAACTTACCATTTTGGTTTATGCGATTACATCACCATTTTTAAGAGCGGCTGTAAATTTCAAAAAGAGAAATCCTAATATTAAAATTTGCCTCATTGTTCCTGATCTACCCCAATATATGAGTGATTCAAGGAATATATTAATAAAAATATTAAAAACATTTGATGGCTATTTTATTGAAAAGTATCTCAAACAAGTTGACTCATTTGTATTATTAACAGAAAACATGAAGGAGTTGCTCCCCAATCAAGGGAAACCTTACGAAGTGGTTGAGGGGATCTACAATCCAAAAGATGATGTGTGTGGAGAGAAACAAAGTTCTGTGAAAAACATCTTGTACACAGGTACTTTATCTAGGAGATTTGGCGTTCTAGATTTGGTATCCGCTTTTATGCTGACTAAAAATAGCGATTATCGATTAATCATTTGTGGAGAAGGGGATACTCAGAATGAGATTCTCAAATTAGCAAAGATTGACCCAAGGATCATTTTTAAAGGGATCATGAAAAGGGAAGAGGTGTTGAAAATGCAAAAAGAATCTCACTTATTGGTAAATCCAAGACCCCCAGAAGGGGAGTTTACAAAATACTCTTTTCCCTCAAAAACCATGGAGTATTTGGCATCGGGAACACCTACGCTGATATATAAACTTTCTGGAATCCCTGAAGAGTATTTTAAATATTGTTTTACTTTAGAGGAGAGCGGGATTGATAAAATGTCAAAAAAAATTGATGAAATATTGAATATGAGTGATGAAGAGTTGACAAATATTGGTAAAAATGCAAGAGATTTTATTTTGGAACATAAAAATCCAAAAAATCAATGTTCAAAAATAATAAATATGATATTAAGTTGTTAGATATAAATTATTAAAACTATGACACTATTTACAAACAAAACATTACTCATAACTGGCGGAACTGGCTCATTCGGGAATGCAGTTCTAAAAAGATTTATTGATTCTGATTTCAAAGAGATTAGAATTTTTTCAAGAGATGAGAAAAAACAAGATGATATGCGACACCATATCCAAAATCCAAAAGTTAAATTTTATATTGGCGATGTTCGTGATAAACGTTCAGTTGACGGAGCTATGGTTGGTGTAGATTATGTCTTTCATGCAGCAGCTTTAAAGCAAGTTCCTTCCTGTGAGTTTTTTCCAATTCAAGCCGTAAAAACTAATATTTTAGGTACAGAAAATGTGTTAGATTCAGCCATTGAACATGGCGTTACGAATGTAGTGGTATTATCAACAGATAAAGCTGCATATCCGATTAATGCGATGGGAATATCCAAAGCAATGATGGAGAAAGTGGCGATTGCCAAAGGTCGCCAACTGGGAGAAAATGGGAAAACTACCATTTGTTGTACACGTTATGGTAATGTTATGGCATCTCGTGGATCAGTGATTCCTCTTTGGATCGATCAAATTGAAAAGGGAGTACAAATTACCATAACTGATCCAAACATGACACGTTACATGATGACTCTTGACGATGCTGTTGATCTGGTTCTTTATGCATGGGAACATGGAAAAAATGGAGATCTTTTTGTACAAAAAGCACCAGCTTGCACTTTAGATACTTTGGCTGTTGCTCTGACTCAACTTATTACTAAAACCCAAAACATAGAAGCTCCATACACGATCATTGGTACTCGCCATGGTGAAAAACTTTATGAAACTTTGGTTACTCGTGAAGAGATGGCTCGAGCTGAAGATATGGATCAATATTTCAGAATTCCATGTGATACGCGTGACTTAAACTACGACAAGTTTTTTTCTACTGGACAAGAAGATTTGTCAATTATTGAAGACTACCATTCTCACAACACAAAGCGACTTAATGTTGAAGAAATGAAACAATTGTTGATGAAATTGGAAGAAGTGAAATCTCGAGTATAATCAAAATGGCAAGAAAAACTAAAAATAAGAAGATTTTATGAAAATACTTATCACAGGTTCTAATGGCTTTATTGGTAAAAATTTGATAGAACAATTCAAAAATATTCAATCATCTAAACTTAAACACCCATTAATTGAAGCTAATGTTGTTTTTTTTGAGTATGATATAGATTGTGAGCCAAGTTTACTTGAGCAATATTGCAAAGAGTGTAACTTTGTAATTCATTTAGCCGGTGTAAACCGTCCAAAAGAAGTATCTGAATTTATGGAAGGGAATTTTGGATTTACATCTACTTTATTGAATTTGCTAAAGAAATATAACAATTATTGTCCTATTATCCTTGCCTCATCAACACAAGCTGAACTTGAAAATCCTTACGGGGAAAGCAAACGAGCTGGAGAGAAAATAATAAGAGAACACTTTCTTCAACAAAGCCCCAATAACCAAAACCTAATAACGAATCATCAAGCCCTCATTTACCGCTTCCCTAACGTTTTTGGTAAATGGTGTCGCCCAAACTATAATAGTGGTGTCGCTACCTTTTGTCACAATATTGCAAACAATCTTCCTATTCAAGTGAATGATCCTAAAGTGGTTATGAATTTGGTATATATTGATGATGTTATAGATGAATTGCTAAATGCAGTAGGAGGAAATCCAAATAGAAAAGATGATTTATGTTATGTTCCTGTGGTTCATACCATTACATTAGGAGAAATAGTAGACTTAATTTACTCCTTTAAATCTACAAGAGATGATAAAAGTGTTCCTAATTTAGGTGATCCATTTATTAAAAAACTCTATTCTACATATTTATCCTATTTGCCTTCAGATCAATTCTCATATCCTTTGAAAATGAATATTGATAATAGAGGTTCATTTACAGAAATTATCAAAACTTCAGATAGAGGACAATTCTCCGTGAATATTTCTAAACCCGGTATTACCAAAGGTCAACATTGGCATCATACTAAAACAGAGAAGTTTATTGTTGTAAGTGGTAAAGGTTTAATTCAATTGAGAAGAGTAGGAGTGGATCAAGAAGGAAATAAATATCCCATAATTAATTATCATGTTAGTGGTGAAAAAATTGAAGTAGTTGATATGATTCCAGGATATACACATAATATAATCAATTTGTCAGAAACGGATGATTTGGTTACATTGATGTGGTGTAATGAGATTTTTGATCCTGAAAAACCAGATACATTCTTCGAAGTAGTTTAATCCAAATTTCAATAAATTGTATTCAATAATATAAAATAAATATTTAATGAAAAAACTCAAAGTATTAACCGTTATTGGGACACGTCCAGAGATCATCAGACTTGCCTGTGTTATTCAAAAATTGGATGCTTCACCTGCAATTGAGCATATTTTAGTCCACACTGGACAAAATTACGATTATGAGCTAAACGAAGTGTTTTTTGAAGATTTAAATTTACGCAAGCCAGATTATTTTTTGAATGCTGCTGGGACAAATGCCACTACTACAGCTGGACAAATATTGATCAATATTGATCCCATTTTAGAGCAAGAGAAGCCAGAAGCTTTTTTAGTACTAGGAGATACGAATTCTTGTTTATGTGCCATAGCAGCCAAAAAACGCCATATCCCAATTTTTCATATGGAAGCTGGGAATAGATGCTTTGACCAAAGAGTTCCAGAAGAGAGCAATAGAAAAATTGTAGATCATATTTCAGATATAAATCTAACATATTCTGATATTGCTAGAGAGTACTTGTTAAGAGAAGGGTTGCCAGCAGATAGAATTATCAAAACAGGATCCCCAATGTTTGAAGTTTTACACCATCATATGCCAAAAATTAAACACCAATTGAGTTCTGTTTTGGCTAATTATCAGATTAAACCTCAAGAGTATTTTGTTGTTTCTGCTCATAGAGAAGAAAATATTGCTTCTGAAAAGAATTTCCTAAACTTAGTTGAAATTCTAAATCTTATTGCAGAAAAATACAAAATGCCTGTTATTGTTTCTACTCATCCTCGTACAAGAAAAATGATAGAACAATATAAAATCCAATTTCATGAACTCATAAAACTCATGAAACCTATGGGATTAAGTGAGTATCTTGCCCTACAGATTCAAGCAAAAGCTGTGCTGTCTGATAGTGGAACCATTAGTGAAGAATCCTCGATTTTAAATTTTAGAGCACTCAATATTAGAGAAGCACATGAACGCCCAGAGGCAATGGAACAAACGTCTGTAATGATGGTTGGACTAAATCCAATTCGTGTTATTCAATCTCTTCAACAACTGGAACTCCAAAATATTGGAGAGAGAGATAAAATAAGCGTTAACCAAGATGGAAATTCCACTTTTCTTCCTGTTGCTGATTATTCAATGCCTAATGTTTCAGACAAAGTGGTTCGGATTATATTGTCTTACACAGACTACATCAAAAGAGTAGTATGGAATGAGTAATATAAACAGAAAAAATATAATAATTATTTCTGCTGTTTTCCCTCCGGAACCAGTAGTTTCTGCAAAATTATCATTTGAAATTGCAGAGCAATTGTCTGTATTACATAATGTTACAGTGTTATCACCAAAACCGACCAGACCTCATGGTTTAAAATTTGAAACAAATACTGAAAGGAGTTATAATTTTAAACATATTAGTCTAGATTCGTATACTTGTAGTTCATCTCAATTATTTGGTAGATTTAGAGAAAGTTATTCGTTTGGTAAATATTGTAAAAAGTATATACAAAATTCGTCACAAAAAATTGATCTGATATATATCAATACTTGGCCTTTATGTGCTCAGTATATAACCATTAAAACTGCAAAAAAACAAAATATTCCAATTATCACTCATATTCAAGATATATATCCCGAGAGTTTATTGTCTAAAGTTCCAGTATTTGGAAAACTTCTTGTACATTTGATTTTACCTATTGATAAATATATTCATCAAAAGAGTGATAAAGTGCTAACAATTTCAGATAGTATGAACTCATATTTATCTAAAACAAGGGAAGTAAATCATATTGAAACCGTGTATAATTGGCAGGATGAGAATATTTTTTTAAATAAAAGTAATATTAAAAACGAAAAATTTACATTTCTTTTTTTAGGAACCTTAAATCCAACAGTTGGATTAGATTTTGTCATTCGTTCATTTATCAAGGCATCTCTTCCCCATGCTCAATTTATCATTGCGGGTTTTGGAAGTGAAAAAAAACATTTGATGGAGCTTTCAAAACAAAATAAATTAGATAATATCCGATTTATGGATGCACCTTCTGATAAATTTGTTGAGATTCAAGCTAGTGCTGATGTATTGGTATTAAGCTTGAAGAAAAATTCAGCAAAATTTGCATTACCTTCAAAATTAGCCAATTATATGTTTTCATCAAAACCAATTATAGTATGTGTAGATGAAGATAGTGATACTGCTAAGATTGTAAATGATGCAAAATGTGGTGTTGTAGTACAACCAGAAAACGAAGAAGCTCTGGTAACGACTTTTCATAAATTCTTATATATAGATCCTGAAGAACAACGTATTATGGGTGAAAAAGGATTCGACTTTGCCATTAAAAATTTTTCAAAAGATAAAACATTACCCAAAATTATACAAATTTTTAACGACGTAATAGAATACTCAAAATAAATAAAAATGAAGCAGAAAATTATCATTATTGGTGCATTTCATGAGATTATTGAATTAGCAGAAGAACTAAATATTGAAATTGAAGGATTGGTTGATAATGTTAAAGTTGGTACTTATAGAGGATATAATATCATTTTAAATGATTCGGATGGGACTTCTCTTGAGGATTTATATAAGTCGATTCCATTAATTATTTCACCAGATTCTCCACTAGTTAGAGAGAGATTGTATTTAAAATACTCCAAATTAGATTTTAATTTTTTTACTTTGATTTCTCACAAAGCAAATATTTCAAAATCTGCTCAAATTGATTCTGGAGTAGTCATTCAAAGTGGTGTAAATGTTTCTGCTGAAGCACATATTGAACCTATGGTGAAACTGAATACTTATGCAAACATTATGCATAATGCAAGAATAGGAATGTTTACTACAGTAGCTCCAAATGTTGTAGTTTTAGGTAATGTAAAAGTTGGGAAAAGGTGCTACCTTGGCTCAAATTCAACAATACTACCTAATATTGAAATTTGTGATGACACTACAATTGGAGCAGGTGCTGTAGTTACTAAAAACATAACAGAACCTGGAATTTATGTTGGTGTTCCAGCGGTTAAAATTAAATAATATGAATCAAAGAAATTGGGTTTTAAAATATTCAATCGAGTGGCTCATTGCTTTGATGGCACTTATTGTTTTATTGCCATTACTTTTGCTAATCGCATTAATCATTAAATTACAAGATGGTGGAGATATTTTCTATATTTCAAATAGATTAGGGTATAAAGGAAAAACAATCAAATTTTTTAAGTTTAGAGGCATGGTGAAAGATGCTAAGCCAATTGTTACAGAAGATTTAAAATTTATAACAGTAAAGAATGATAATAGAGTTACTCCTTTTGGGAAAATATTAAGATTAGGTTTTGATGAACTTGCTCAATTGATAAATGTTTTAAAAGGTGATATGTGTCTTATTGGACCAAGACCCAATTTGTTATGGGAAAAAGATCTTTATGATGAAAGAGAATCTAAACGATTGAATGTATTGCCTGGTATTACTGGTCTTTCACAAGTTCTAGATGGAAGGACTCTTCATGTTAGAGATAATTATGAAATTGATGTAAGGTATGTTGAAAATTCAAATCTTTGGACTGATATAAAAATTTTGATTTTTACACTTCCATACAGTTTTGGAATGAAAAAGTTTCCTAAAAAATATTTTAAAAAGTATCTGGAGGGAATTCCTTGCCAAAGAACAAAAGATGATTTGGCTGGAAAAATTAAAAAAAACTTAAATAAAGAGAACGTATATTTATAGATTATGAAAAATGTAATTCCATTTTGCCTTCCTTTCATTGATAAGGATGTTGTTGATGAAGTAAATGACACTTTAACCAATACGGGATGGCTGACAACTGGACCTAAAGTGAAAAGCTTAGAAGAGGAGATCAAGAGATTGACAAAATCAGAAGTTACATTGTGTGTTAATTCATGGACATCTGGTGCCATGCTTATCCTTAAATGGTTTGGTGTTGGGATTGGTGATGAGGTGATCATACCTGCTTATACATATTCGGCCACTGCTCTTGCCGTTTTAAATTTAGGAGCAACTCCTGTTATGATTGATGTCAAAAAAGATTCATATTTAATTGATACAGATAAAATTAGTGAGAAAATTACAGAAAAAACTAAAGTGATCATGCCTGTTGATTTAGCAGGAATGCCTTGTGATTATGATTCGTTATTCTCTATAGTTCATAAAGAAGAAATCAAAAGTAAGTTTAACCCAAATACAGAAATACAAGGAAAATTAGGTAGAATCCTAATACTGGCTGATGCTGCACACTCATTAGGAGCTTATTACAAAGGAACTGAAGTGGGAAAAGTTGCTGATATAACTGTTTTTTCACTACATTCTGTTAAAAATATTACAACGGGTGAAGGTGGTGCAATTTGCTTAAATCTCCCACTCCCTTTTCAAAATAATAAAGAATACGATTTTTTAAAATGTTTTGCTTTGAATGGACAAAGCAAAAGTGCTTTTGAAAAAAATCAACTTGGATCATGGAAATATGATATTATTGCTCAAGGACTTAAAGTTAATATGCCAGATATTTGTGCAGCTATAGGATTAGCACAAATTCGAAAATATATGTCAACTTTGTTGCCTGAAAGAAAAAAAATCTATAATTTTTATAATCAATATTTTTCAAAATTTGATTGGGCAATTTGTCCGCAAAGTAAAGATCAAAATACAGAATCATCTTGTCATCTTTATTTGTTAAGAATTAAGGAGATCTCAGAAAATTTTAGAGATAATATGATCATGGAAATCTCAAAAGAGGGTATAGGTGTAAATGTTCACTATATTCCTATGGCGATGATGACTCTGTTTAAAAACCTACATTACAATATTGATGATTATCCAAATACATTTCAACAATATTGTAATACGATATCACTTCCAATTTATAATGGATTAAATACAGAACAACTTGAAAGAGTTGTTCTGAGTGTAGTAAATGCCTATAATTATGTTAAATCGAATCAATTATGATCAATGTAAATAGTTTCATTTCTGAAAAAATATTAAGAAGATCAGAATCGTTATTTATCGAAGATCTCAAATTATGTCACGATTCCCTCTTTGAGTCGATTCACAATCGGTCAGTTTTAGTGATTGGAGGTGCTGGAACCATCGGTTCATCATACATACAAGCATTGTTGCCTTTTAAGCCCCGCAAATTAGTTGTGGTTGATATCAGTGAAAACGGGTTAACTGAACTTACTCGTGACCTACGATCTACGTATGGAATGTTTGTTCCAGAAGATTATATCACATATCCTTTAAACTATGCGGATCCAATTTTTGAGAAAATGTTTAGAAATGAGGGTGGCTTTGATATCGTAGCAAATTTTTCGGCACACAAACATGTTAGAAGTGAAAAAGATCAATACTCCGTTCAAGCACTACTTGAAAATAATGTGCTTAAAGCTAGAAAATTGTTAGATCTTTTATCCGAATATCCACCACTTCACTTTTTTTGCGTTTCAACCGATAAAGCTGCAAATCCTGTTAATATTATGGGGTGTAGCAAAAAAGCAATGGAAGAAATGATGATGACTTATTCTCAGAAGTTTAAGATTACAACTGCACGTTTTGCCAATGTTGCTTTCTCTAATGGTTCACTTTTAGCTGGATTTATTGAAAGAATTATGAAAAAGCAACCTCTAACTGCTCCATTAGACGTGAGAAGATATTTTGTTTCTCCTATAGAAAGTGGACAAATTTGCCTTTTAGCTTCTATCCTCGGAAACACAGGGGAAATATTTTTTCCTAAACTAGAAGAGTCTCAAATGGAAACTTTTTCAAATATTGCAGATCAGTTTTTGTCTGAATTAGGTTACAAAGTTAAACAATGTCAATCAGAAGAGGAGGCCAAGAAATTCGCATCTGAAATGAATGAATTAACCAAAGAGTACCCTGCTTATTACTTTAATTCTGATACAACAGGCGAAAAAGATTTTGAAGAGTTTTATATTCCTGGAGAACAAATAAATTTTAAAAGATTTGTATCTTTAGGTGTTATTGAAAACTATCCTTACCGACCAATGGTAGAAATTAATCATTTTTTTGATCAACTTCAATCTCTTTTTGCACAAGAAATCTTTCAAAAATCTGATGTAGTAGCTATTCTAAAACAATTTATTCCCAATTTTCAACATGAGGAAAAAGGGAAACATTTAGATATGAAAATGTAAAAGATTTCATTTCAAAAAAAACACAAAACTCACATTTATGTATTTTATAGTAAAAAGGACATTTGATATTTTTTTTTCTTCCCTTGCCATTTTATTTCTAACACCTATTTGGTTCCCAATTATCATTCTTTTAATGCTAACAGGGGAACACTTAGTATTTTATTTTCAAAAAAGAATTGGAAAAGGGGGTGAACTTTTTGGAGTATGGAAATTTGTAACTATGATTACAAATAGTGTTAATATTGGGACTGGAAGCGTTACTACTGTCAATGATCCAAGAGTTTTACCTGTCGGGAAATTTCTAAGAAAATCAAAACTAAACGAATTGCCTCAATTGATAAATATTTTGATTGGGAATATGAGTTTTATTGGCCCAAGACCTTTACTGAAATGCGATTTTGATGCATACTCAACGGAAGCACAACAGAAAGTAATTCAATCTAAACCAGGTTTATCAGGAATTGGATCAATTGTATTTAGAGATGAAGAGGTCATAGTTTCAAAAGCAAATGAACCAATATCTTTTTTTATGAATGTAATTCAACCATTCAAAGGGGAGCTAGAGATTTGGTATTTTTATAATCGCTCCATTAGTGTGGATTTTAAGATCATTATTTTGACAATTATGGGTGTATTTTTTCCCAAAAGTGAATTTGTTTATAAAGTATTTTCTACCTTACCTAAAATAGATTTTGAAAAAGAACTGTTTGACTTTAATCAACCCCATATGAAAGATGTTAAAAACGAGCATGTTAGTTTTAAAGTTTAAATAAATATTAATTTTTCAAAAAAAAATTTAGAAGCAAAAATTAATGATATTTTATTATTAATTTTGCAAGTTAACAATTCTTATAATTACTTCAATACTACTAAAAATAATTATGATTATAGATTTTCTCCCATTTCAGTGGCAAGTTATTTTATCTTTTATTGCTGCATTTGCCATTTGTTACATGATGATTCCTCCTATAATACGATTGGCTAGAGATAAAAAATTTGTTGCATTACCCGATGAGCGAACCTCACATGAATTTCCTATTCCTACAATTGGAGGGATCGCTATTTATTTAGCTTTCATATTATCATCATTATTGTTTGGTGGAATTACAAATGCTCCAATTTTACCTTACATAACTGCTTCAACATTAATTATTTTTATTGTAGGTTTAAAAGATGATGTTTATCAAACATCTCCTAAAGTTAAGTTATTGGGTGAATTTGCTGCAATATTAGTCGCTGTTATTTTGGCAGATATTAGAATTACCAATTTTCAAGGTGTTTTCGGAATTTATGAAGTATCTTACTCTGTTTCTGTAGGTTTTTCAATCCTTGTTTTTGTTGGAGTAACCAATGCAATCAATCTAATGGATGGAATTGATGGCTTGGCTGCTTCTCTAGGTATTGTAGCATGTATTGGTTTTGGGATTTTCTTTTGGACTACCAAACGATATGGAGAAGCAATCTCATGCGCCTCTTTGATCGGTGCTTTAGCCGCATTCTTAAGATTTAATTATGCTTCTAGTGAGAAAAAAATATTTATGGGTGACACTGGTTCACTAATTATAGGATTTATCATAGCTTGTTTAGCAATAAGATATAATGAGATAAATATCCATGTGCCTCTAAAATTGAAAGTACATGCTTCACCGGTAATTTCTGTTGCCATTTTAGCTATACCCATTTTTGATACTTTAAGAGTGATGATTTTTAGAATAATAAAGAAAAAATCTCCTTTTAAACCAGATAAATCTCATATTCATCATGTATTATTAACTAAAGGATATTCTCATCATAATGCTACGATTCTCATTTCTACTTTTTCCTTTTTATTGATTGTTTTTATGTATTCTATACAGTATAAAGTAACTGGAAATACACTTTTATTTATTTTAATTGCCATTGTAGCAATATTTTATGTACTTCCATTTACTTTTTACTATAATCAGATAAAATCACTTTTTAGAAGAAAAGAGAATTTAAATAAATAAATTCACGCTTGATTTTTCGGCGCGTTCCATGTAAGTAGCGACTCCTCCTACAGTTACTTCATCAAGGAGTTCTTCCTTAACAATACCCATCATATCCATAGACATCTGACAAGCAATGAATTCGATGCCGTTTTCTATTGCTTGAGCTCGTAAAGATTCTAAGGATTCAATCCCCTTTTCTTTCATTAAATAGCGCATTAATCTGTCGCCCAATCCCCAGAATGATAACTTAGAGAGTTTCAGTTTTAGAGAGTTGGAAGGGAGCAGTATGGAGAACATTTTGTCGAAGAATGACTTTTTAATTTTAGGTTTGTTGATCTTTTTGATCACGTTTAATCCCCAGAAAGTGAAGAAAATGGTCACTTTTTGTCCTGAAGAAGCAGCCCCGTTTGCTAACACGAAAGTGGCTAAAGCTTTATCCAGATCATCGCTGAACATGATCAGGGTTCTCCCTTTGTTATCAGAACAGGAGGTAACCACTTCACACGATTTAGGAGCACTTTTTTCAATGATCGCTTCATAAGTTCCTTTGTAGGACACATTGGATACCAGTATGTTATTGGTAGAGTTACACCAGGCCTGAACATCTCTTGCAAAACCAGCATCGGTAGAAGTGATATCTATTTGATCTCCCACATTGGCTTCATCCATCGCCTTTTTCAGTTTCATGATAGGTCCAGGACATTGTAAGCCACAAGCGTCAATCTTTATTGTTTTTTTAGGTTCTGCATCTAAAGCAATTTGGTTGTCGTTGGCCTCTTCGGCTCTTCTAAAGATTGGTTGCTCCTGATTTATAATTTCAGCGGTGGCACTAGAGTAGGTTTTGTATCCACCCGAAAGATTTTTCACATCTGTATACCCATTTTGAACCAAAATTTTAAGAGCAAGATATCCTCTCAATCCGATAGCACAATGGACAATTATTGGTTTATCGGTAGGCACTTCGTCGAGTCTGAGACGAAGTTCATCCACAGGGATATTGTATGCCCCTTTGATTTTTCCCATTTCAAACTCCTCTTTTGTTCTCACATCCAAGATAAACACCTGGGATGGATCGGCTGCCAAAATGTCACGCCATGTAGCAATGGGCATCACATTTTTGATGATGTTGTTGGCCACATACCCAGCAATGGCAATGGGATCTTTCGCTGAGGAGAATGGGGGAGCATAAGCGTGTTCCACCAACATTAAATCGAAAATGGTCTTTTTCAATTTGATCAAAAGTGCAACTTGGTCAACTCTTTTGTCAACCCCTTCGTAACCAACTCCTTGCACTCCTAATAGGGTTCCATCTTTAGGATCGAAAGTGATCTTAAGGGCAATTTGTGTAGCACCAGGATAGTATCCCGCATGAGATCCAGAATGTGTCCATGAGCTGATGAATGGGATGTTCCACTCTCTTAACTTCTTTTCAGGAAGTCCTGAGGAAGCGACAGTAATGTCAAAAACTTTGGCAATGGAGGTTCCTATGGAACCTTCATACACTTCTGTATCTCCCAACACCATATTGTCAGCAACGAGTCTTCCTTGTCTGTTTGCTGGATTAGCAAGGTAGTTTAACCAAGGTTTTCCAGTGATAGGGTGGGGAAACTCAATGGCATCACCCACTGCATAGATATCTTTTACAGAGGTTTGTAGGTATTCATCTACCCAAATACCACCTGTTTCTCCAATTTTAATAGGAGAATCTTTGATAAAGTTAATTTCTGGCCTCACCCCAATAGAGAGGATCACTACATCTGCTTCAATAATTTTACCACTCTCAAAATAGACTAAAATGGCATCATCATTTTTAACGAATTTGGTAACAGATTCATTTAAATGGAGTTGTACTCCTTTTTCGATGAGGTGTTGGTGTACTAATTGAGCCATCGAAAAATCGATCGGAGCCATCACTTGTTCCTGTTTTTCAGCAATATGCACTTGTGCTCCTACATGGTAAAGGTTTTCAGCCATTTCAAGACCAATGAAACCAGCACCCACCACAACCGCTTTTCTAATTTTATGTTGACTGATGTATGTTTTAATACGATCTGTATCAGGTACGTTTCTCAAAGTGAAAACACCGTCAATGTTGATCCCTTCAATTTTAGGTTTAATGGGAGCCGCCCCTGGAGATAATAACAGTTTATCGTAAGATTCATCATAAAATTCCCCTTTATGATTTTTAACGGTCACCGTTTTTTTATCAGGATTTATCCTAACTGCTTCATGCTCAACTCTGACATCTGCTTCAAATCTATTCCCGAAAGAGGTAGGTGTTTGTAAAAAGAGTCTGGATCTGTCGTTGATGGTACCCCCGATATAGTAGGGGAGTCCACAGTTAGCATACGAGATATACTTTCCTTTTTCAAGAATTACGATTTCAGCTGACTCGTCAATTCTTCTAATCCGAGCCGCAGCAGTTGCTCCACCGGCAACCCCACCAATAATTAAGTGTTTCATGTTTAAAGTTTATATATAATTTGATTTATGGTGCCCAATACTAGCAACAATCGTGCCAAAATAATGAAGAATTCATTATTCATTCTTAAGAGGGTGTGCGTAAAGTTGAAGAAAAAGCTTTTCTATGGATTGGGTGTCCTTGATATCTTTAATATGGATTAGTGTTTCATGCATATATTGTTTGAATGCAGATAGATCACTTTCAGTGTATTTGCTAGAATAATCTTGAGAATTATGAAGTAAATCGTATGCCATATAATTGGTGTTCCACAATTTGTAGTTGCTAATGATTCTGTGGTCTATCAGTTGGGTGAGTTCTTGACAAAAAATGGTGTAATTGTCTGATAATCCATTGATTTCTATCTCAGAAATGGGCTCTGTAATGATGAGTGCACAATTTCCTTTGTTCTGATTGATCCCATAAACAATACTTTCATAATCCTCATTTTTACTTTTTTTGTAAACCCCACCCAATTGTTTTAGATAGGTTTCTCTCACTTTCATATAATCGCAGGGTTCATATTGGTAAGAAACCGCAATAGGGGTGATCTTCATTTGAATGAAGTGATTTTTAAAATCATTTCTCCCCGACATAGAGTACATTTTAACCAAACCAGGATCTGTTTTATCTAATCCATCTTTGGTTCTGCCATTCCTTTGTGCGATCCAGGTAGATCTTTTCTTTTCTGTAATGGTGTGTTTTAAATAATCTGAGAGTCTGGTTAATTTGTGATACAATTCACGGGTAGTCCCACTACGGTCTGTTTTATACATTAAACAAGTTTTCCCAATGTCGATGATAAATTGGTTCATCATCAAATTGCTTCCAAAAGAGATCTCAACCAGAGAATTTAATGCTTCAATTACGTAAACCTGAAGGATCAGTGCATCCATAACAATATCCCTGTGGTTTGATATAAAGGAGTAAGCACTATCTTTCGAAATGTGCTCTATTCCTTTTAATGTTAGCTGGTCAGTAGAACCATTGATTGCTTTTCTGGCAATATGGTAACAAAATTTATCATGAAACTCCTGAATCGTTTTGTAATTGCTAAACTCCTCTTTGAAAGTTTTAAAATCTAGTTCAGGATAGTAATTCTTGATCAGTGTTTTGAAACCTGAGGAAGCAGCAATTCTCTTAAAAGCTTCTTGTGCTTCGAGGTCATTATAGGGTCTGATATCGTTGAAATGTTGGCTCATGTGTGTCAAAATTAGTTTGAAATTCTTTCGTCAAAGAATTTAACAGGTTTTCTATTTACTTCAGGGAATTGTATCTTTTTTATAGTTTCAATATTCTCGAAGAGGATCTCAGGCGCGACTCTCAATTTTGCTCTGAATCTATCTTTGATCTCTTTTTCAAGTTCTTCAGATGGTGTTTGAACACCCACTTTAACCAAAAGTTGATCTGTTCCAAATTCGTTAGTCTGAACAATTACGAGGTAGTTTTCAACATATTCGATATTGTCTAGGACATCAAAAACAGCATAAGGATACAAAGTAGTACCTTTATATTTGATCATTTGATTTTTTCTTCCCACAATTGGACTAATGCGTGGCGTATTTCTACCACAGGGACAAGGATCGTTAATAAACTTACAGATATCTCCTGTTTTGTAGCGAAGTAGCGGCATCGCTTCAACACCTAAGGTTGTGATGACCAATTCACCATATACCCCATCATTAACAATATTTCCTTCAGGATCCACTAATTCACAAATGATGAGTTCAGGATGTAAGTGCCCCCCTTGTTGGGCAACACACTCAGTGAAACTCGTGGACATTTCTGTGGAGGCATAGGTAGAGTAAAGTTCAATATCCCATTTTTCTTTAATCTTTTGCCCCAGTAAGTTGAGCGTAAAATCTTGTTCTCTTATATTTTCACCTATACAAACTGCTTTTTTTACAGAACAGTTTTTATAGTTGATATTGTTCTCTTCTGCATATTTGATGATTTTCAATATGAAAGAGGGCACCACAATAATGGTATCCGGATTGATGCGATGAATGGTATCCCATTGTAATTCAGGTATCCCATTGCCAACTCTGATAATACTTCCACCCATTTTTCGAATCCCTAAAAAGTAAGCAAGTCCCGCCATAAATCGCTTGTCTATAGTGGTCATAAGTTGAAATTTATCTCCTGCTTTAGAACCAGTTGACATAAAAGAGATCGCTTCATTATATGCCAATCTATCTAAATCACGGTCACTCATGGCAAAAGTAACAGGATCACCCAACGTACCGGATGTGGTGATGTAATCTACAATTTTTTCTTGTGGAATACATAAAAATTGCTCGTTATACAGTTGTAGATCTTGTTTTTCAGTCAAAGGGATTAGTGAAAGATCTTCCAGTGTAAGGATGTTTTCAATGTTGATATTCTCCTTCTTGAATAAGTTTTGATAAAAAGGGGAACTCTTTTGGAGATATTGTAAAGTTGCTTTCAATTTTTGTTCTTGAAAGCGTTTAATATTTTCAGAAGATTCAAATTCTATTTTTGGGACCTCTACCATATCAATTTGTGATTTTAATTTCTTTTAACCAAATCATCATATCTTTAAACCAACTGTAAAATTCAGATTGCTCAGAAGGAAAAGCTCCAAATCCGTGCCCTCCCGTGTTATAAAGAATCAATTTTGAATCTACAGATTTTGCAACTAAGGCGGAATCTAACAACAAGGCATTATTGTAATTTACAACTTTATCATCCTTGGCTTGTAGAATCAATATATTGGCCATGTTGGGAGTTACGTTTTTTTCAAGAGACATTTTGTTTATCAATGAATCGGATGGATTTTTTCCTAACAGGTTTTTTCTTGATTTTACATGCCCAAAAGGGTTTAACATAGTCACTACCGGGTAAACCATTACAGTAAACAATGGTTTTAGGGATACCGTGGGGACAATTCCCAAATCTAGCAAGTAGTTCTCTTCAAAGTATGTTGCCGCAGAACCCACAAGGTGTCCTCCAGCTGAAAAGCCAATTAAACCCACTCTTTCCTGAAGATAACCATAAATATTTGCCTTCTCTTTGACTATTTGAATCGATCTTTGAATATCCTGAATCATAGCTGGGTGTTGATAGTTCCACATCCCAATCCTATATTTTAATACAAAAGCGGTAAACCCCTCTTTGGCCATCTTTTTGGCTACTTCATACCCTTCATGTTTCATGCCTAAATGGTGGTAACTACCACCAGGACAAATAATGATGGCTGTGTGGTTGTTTGTAGTTGAGTCAGGTAAGAAAACAGTGAGTTCCGACCAATTACTTTTAACAGAAGTATTGTTCCAGATTTTAATAGTTTGTGCCGTGAGCGTACAAAAAACCAATAAAAAAATGCTAGAGATAACGATTTTTTTCATCATCATTTAATTTTGTCCATTTTGGATGTTGGAGGGTATTGTTAGTGATTTGAAAATCAACTTTATAGTACGCTTCGTCGTAGAAATTTAATTTAGAATTCATGCCAGGAGCACATTCAAGATAAATCAGAAATTGTGGATCAATATTAAAAGATTTACAAATCTGTTCTGCCAATGATGCTGTTACAGATGTTATTGATGTACCAGGATTATCCTGATACAATTCTGTGACAATAACTAATTTTTTATCTTCAAAGTCTTTAATTTTTAAACCACATTTTGAAGGCATCCCAAATGTGCCTGCAAAGTCATACGTTTGGTCAATATGATAGTTTGTGAGTTTCATATTTCTATTATATCTGAGTTTGTTCTTAAAATATTATCTAACAACGCGTTTTCCAAAAGATTGATTCACTAATTCTCGTTTTCTTGGAACAAAAGTTCCATCATTCATCTCTTTTAAAACCACTTGGGAGAAGAGTTTAAACATTTTTTGTTCTTGCGTCTCATCTTTGTAAAAAGCATCCCAAGCATAAGCATACAACTCTTGAAGTTTCTCTGGAGTCATGTGTTTAGGTTTAAATACAACTTGTCCAGCATTGTAATGGTTCCAATCTCTATCAAAAATACGATCTTCTCTCAATAAATCATCCCAAACTTTAGTATGTGGAAATGGGGTCAATACAGTAAATTCAGCTAAATCTAAATTGATCTCTAAAAGAAAATCGATCAATCTTTTGATATCATCTTCCGTTTGATCATCCAAACCTAAAAGGATGGTTCCCTCTACGCCAATGCCATGATCATGATACTTTTTTATTCTCTCTTTGATGTAATCCGAAGTGTCAAAAACAGCTTGATACACATACCATGCACCTGCTTGTGCAGCAAGATCAAGGATTTTAGGATCATCATCGATAGTATGACTTATCCATTTCTTTTTTAATGGGATCATCGCTTTGAAAAGATCAGTTTCCCATTCCTTGTCTTGTGCCAGTGAGTTGTCCACAATGAAAAGTCGGTTATTCTCAATGGTTTCTAACTCTTCAATCGCTTTTTCAATAGGGCGGGCTCTGAATTTTCTACCCCCAAGATAGGAAACAGCACAGGGGTAACAACTAAAACGACACCCTCTGGATGCATGGAAAAGATCCACCATTTGAACCCCTTTGTGATTGTATAAGGGTCTGTTCAAGATTGATCTTCTGGCAGGCCCAACTAACTCTATGGCTGGGTGTTCATGAATAAAATTATACACTTGTTTGAGTTCCCCTTTTTCCCAGTCTTTAAAAACTAAGTCCATTCTACCCTCTGACTCTCCTAAGAATATTGAATCGGCATGAGTTAAGGTCTCTTCAGCATGTAGCATGGTGGAAATTCCCCCAAAAATCACTTTAATCCCCTTTTTTCGATAAATATCTGCAATTTCGTAACCCCGTTTGATTTGTACGGTTAACATCATGGAGATGCCTACAAAATCAACCTCTTCGTCAAAATTTATTGCTTCAACGTTTTCGTCTGTAAATGAAACATCTACATAATCTGGTAAACTAGCTGCCATAACTACCGGTCCGTGTGGGGGTAAATTAAAGGTAGTCTGACCTTCCAGTTTTCTCCATTTAGGATAAATAAGTTTAAACTTCATATTTCAATATTTGTTTTATTAATAATCTATTTTGAATTTTTCATTAAATGTATGTCGTTCATGATTGTGTTTATGCCTAAAAATTCAGCACAAGTAATTATCGCACCTATACTTACCCCTAAAAAACCATGTGCATTGATGTTTTGTCCGGTTAAGAATAGATTTGGAATTTTTGTTCTTTGAGAAACTAAAGTTTGCGCCGGAAAATGACAATTCCTTAAAATTCCAAACAAAGATCCATTTTTTGTACCTGTATAATCCCGATAGGTGAGGGGAGTGGAAGTGTTGTAATAAGCAATATTGGTTCTTATTCCAGGATAATGTTTTTCTAGTTCCTCTAAGAGTAGTGTTGCTTTTTCCTCTTTAAAATCAAGATAATCTAGACCCCTTTTTCCCACTTTGGTGTGTTCCCATTTTTTCACTTCCTCAAACGACATAAAAGCAGACAATTGAGCACTGTTGGCATATTTTTCATTCTTTTCACGAGCTTGATGCATGTATAAAAAGCTTTTTGGCCAATTCTCAGAGATGTAGTCTTGCGCATGCCAAACAGAATCACTATTATAATGATAATGATTATGATTTAAATAAGGGACACTATTCGGTTTAAATCCCAGATAAATTGTGAAGTTAGATGATGTATTGTCCATATTTCTGATCCGATCTCTATACGCATTTCTGATCAAATTGGATTCTATAAGATCTACCGTATTTGCTGGGTGAATGTTGGATATAAAACTGGTAGCTTCAAACACCTCTCCAGTACCTGTTGTGATGGATACCGCTTTTTCGTTATCACAATTTATTTTTACTATCTCTTGATTGTTATAGATCTCCCCTCCATTACTTTTTATCGATTTGATCAAACTCTCTACAATCACATGACTACCTCCAATGATGCGCCAGGAGCTCTTAATGTATGAGTGAAGGGTTAACGCATGAACATATACCGGTGTTTTATCCGGATATCCTGCATATAACGTGTTTGTTGCTGCTAACACATTTTGTAAAACGGGATCTGAAGTGAATGAAGCAATATACTCCCCAACACTTTTTTTGATATAGTCAGATTCAATAAAAGTGGTTTGATTAATTTCCTGAAGATTATATAAAGGGGATGAGTGTGCAATCCTCTGAATATCTTCTATATAGTTTTTGATTCCCTCTCTTTCATTTGGGAACAACCTAGAAAGTGTTTCAATATAGTTATCATACCCCATTGCAAACGGAAACTCTCCTGAATCAAAGGTGATTCTGTCAAAACAATTTTCATCTAATCGGGTTAATTGAATATCATTAAAAAGACCATAATAGTTGAAGAGTTTGTGTAGAATCTCCCCTTCACCTAATCCGCCAATGTAATGCATCCCAGTGTCAAAAGTGTATCCCTCTCTTCGAAAAACCTGAAGACAACCACCAAATTGGTGCTGTTTCTCAAAAATAGCCACTTTGTATCCATGTTTACTCAAAACATAACCACATTGTAATCCACCGAGACCACTTCCGATAATTATTACATCATACTTCATAGTTGTTTATTTATAGTTTGGATATCAATGATTATCTCACAAGGTGACTCTAAATGTTCTACGTAATGTAGATTGGAAGGTATGTTGGCACAATTTTGTGCAATCGCGTATTTCTCTTCATTTGATTCAAAAGCAAATACCTGGGTGTTTTTTAAAACCATGGCAGTTAAATAAGGGAGCTCCCCATAGCCGCAATTGACAAATTTTACATTTTTATATTGTTTCAACTCACTGATTAATGTAGCGTAGTTGCTATTTTTCTTCAAATTTCTCTTCACTTCCCACTCAATGTTCATCCCTTTGTAAATGTATTGCATCGCTACTCTATTAGACCAATAATCTGGGGTTTCAATCTCTGAAGCGATCTTATTATACTGCGAAACAAACGCTTTACGCGCCCATTTGGAAACGTTTTGGTACCCACCCAATTGTTGATACTCCTCTTTTTTGATCAAATCTCCAATATGTATTGATATTTCACCTTTTCTTAGACAAAGCTCTTTCTTCGGTAATATGTGCCCAAATCCATGAAGGGTAATCGGTAAAATATCTAAATTTAGTTTCTCTGCCAAATAGAACGCCCCTTTATGGAATCTATTGATAGAACAATTTTCAGAACGAGTCCCCTCTGGAAAAATTAGTATAGAGTACCCTTTTTTAACGATCTCTTCTAATTTGTCGACACTGTTTTCCATGTTGTCTGCAATAGGGTAAAAATCTGCAAATCTTAGAGGTAAGCCATAAAACGGTAAATTCCAAACCCACTTGTTGGTTAGTGCAATAATGTTGGGATGTAGTCCAAGTAAACCCGTTAAATCAATGTGAGATTGATGATTGGAGATGATGATACACGGTTTTTCAAATTTTTGTTTGTCATAACCCAATATGTTAAATTTTACAAAAGGAACCCTTTGGGTACACAATTTGGAAAGATAACAAAATATTTGATGGTAGATTTTTTTTCTATACGATAAAGAGGTAAACGGGATCAAAAGTATTGGAATTAAAAGGTTTAATGCCAAACATCCCAATAAAAACCATAAAAATGAATACACCGTAATCACATAATCTACCAATGTGATGGGTTGAATTCTGCTTTTTCCTTTTTTATACACTAAGCTTTTAAATACGAGTGGTGAGATGGTGTACGTCATAATTACCACACTAATCATACCGACCATACTCACTTCCGCCAGCGATCTCATGGCTGGGTGTTTGCTGATAATCAGTGTGCCAATCCCAATAAACATGGTGACTGCTGATAAAATTACGGCTGTTTTATACGAAACAACTAAATCTTTCTTCTGACCATACTCCTGGATCAACCCTTCCATCATGAATATGGAGTAGTCATCCCCCAATCCAAAAATAAAAGTGGCTAAAATGATATTGACGATGTTAAACTGTATTCCAAAAATGCTCATCAATCCCAAAATCCAGATCCACCCAAAAACCATGGGCAGCAGGGCAATGAGTGACAATTCAATCCTGCCAAATGAGATAAACAGAAAGAAGGTAACCAATAATGCACAGATTAACAACACTTTATTAAAATCACTATAGAGTAGCGTTACCATCGATTTATTGCTCATGGTTCTGTTAAACATTATGGTATTGGGGACAGCGGCAAGCGGAGAGTCAACAATTTTTTGAATCTCAACAGTTGGGTATAAAAGGGTTACAATAACCGTCTGACCAGGTTTTTCAATAATATAATCATCGAGTAACACAGCTCTTAAAGGGGAAATATTGATGTTTTGAAGCGTAAATGGGGTGTCAATCAAAGAGGTAAAGGAGGAGAAACTCTCTTTGAAAAAACCGTTCTTTTCCGATTCATACTCAATTCTTTGAATGGTGTATGCGCCTTTCTCTTGCCAAAATTGATTCCAATGGGCAATCCTCTTCTGATTATATTTCTCAGAATGGATGAAATCACCAATCCCTTGAATATGATCAAAATAACCAATTCCATTTAATGAATCGATAATCGGAAATGCATTTTCATAGTTTTCTAAGGCCTCTTCCAAATTTTTCCCGGTCGAAATGTGGTATAAGTAGGGAGCATTCATTTTAGATACTTCACTGATCTCAGCCAATGCTTTTTTCTGATCTTTAGTCATGTAACTAAGATTGTTAAAATCAGTATCAAATTTTACACTGGAAGAATAATAGCCAAAAATGATGGTTAAAATTAAGATAATCAATCCAATATAAGGGATGTTCTCTATTCTTGCAGTGGCAATTCTGTTCCAAAAATTACTAGAATAAGTATGGGCAGCGTTGTGTTGAGCATCTTTTTTAAAAAATTGGGGTAATATCAATATCACAAATATCAACGTCCCAATCAGTGTGAATGCAGAAAAGAGTCCAAAATCTTTTAAAGCATCTGATTTTACAAACAACAAACTGAGAAAAGCACCTACGGTTGTAATACTTCCCACAATCATCGGAAACGAGATCTCTTTAATGGTTTTTGCTGTCGATTGCGTTTCTTTGTAGTGGATCAGGAAGTGTAACGAGTAGTTGAGCGCAATACCAAAGATGGCTGAACTGGCTCCAATGGCAATGGTTGAGATCCCTCCTTTAAAAATTACAATGAATGCGATGCTTAATAATGCGCCAAAGAAAACGGGGATTATGATCAGTATCAAATGGGAAATCTTCTTAAAATAGAGAAGTAAAATAATGATTATCAGGAGTAAAGCAATGATCATGGAAATGATGCTGTCCTGTTTTATTTGTTTTGCATTGGTAACACTTACCGGAATAGCCCCAAAATGGGATGTTTTATATAATCCGTTGCTTTCTTTCTCGAATTTTTGTAAACTGGCTTCTAGTTTCTTTACAAAAATGGCATTCTCTTTGGTTTCTGAGATGGCGTTTTTGGCAACAATGAACAGATACACTTTCTTATTATCGGGAGAAAAGAAGTATCCATTATCGGTATTAAATTTTTGAAATTCTCCTAATTTCTGAATTTTCTTCAGGGTGGAACCCGATAGATGTAAGGGGTCATTTAATATATTATCTTTTACAAACCCACCAGAGGGCATTAACAAAAGTTCTTTGTTTTTAGCAATAATCTTAGAGAGGGTAGTGTCTGTGAGATTTTTTTCTAACGCTTTGAGTTCAGTTTCTGAAACAAAAACCGGAAGATTTTCGAGGATCGTATTTTGAACCTCAGAAATGGTATTTTGATCAATTTCTGATAAGATTTCATCGATATGAACGTTGGCACTCTCTACAATAAGTGCTCTAAGCAAATCTACGCCATCCATTAATGCTGTAACCGAATCTTCACTGCTTTTATTTAACGCAATAGAAATGATAATTTTATCTGAAAGTTTATTATTTTCATACACAAAATTGATCAATTCGGTCTCTTTAGAGTGGGGTAAAAAGCTGGAAATATCCTCTTTAAAGGAGATTTTTTTAGCTATAAACATCAGTCCAAGCGATAAAATGGCAATTATAGTAAAAAAGTAAAAAGGTCTCTTTTTGAATATTTTATTACAACGTATTAAGAATCTTATCATTAGCAATTTTTTAGAACTCACACAAATCAACTTACAAAGTTACGAAAAAAGAATGAAATTCGCTCTTCGGCGCCCTCCACATCCCTAATGCAAAAAACCGCTTTGCGGTTTTTTTAGTGAATAGTGAAGGATGAAGAATGAAAAATAGAACACAGAGTTTCACTGTGTTATTACGAAGTTTCACAATTATCTTTCAATTCTTTAGCATTATCTAAATCCTTAAAATTTTGTTTACTTACAATTTTTGATCCCGATTTTTTTTCTAATTCTTTTCTTGCATTTCCAGCTACATTTCCACCTGCTTTGGCAGCTTTATGATTTTCTATGAAACCTTGTGCATTTTTGTTTTTTGCAATTTCTGTAGTAGAAGCTTCCCCAAGCATAGTGAATATTAATTCCAAATCAGTCATGTGGTCACGAAGATTTTCGGATGTTTTGGTTAAACCTTTCAACTTTTTATACTCACTCGGAATTATACCAAAGGTAGCTTTGCTAATTTCGGCAATGCGCTCGGCGCCCACTTTTGCTAACCATTGTTTGAAAGGCTCAGCTTTGGGCGACGGTATGGATTGGATAAGACGCAAAAGTTGCTCTGTATTGGCAACATCAGTCATTCTCATTTTGCCATCTGCTGCAACCATTTTCAAAGCGTGACAATTTGTCACGGTTTCATTTCCTTCTGCTTTTAATCGCTGTTTTAGTTTTCTCCAGTAAGCTAAAGCATCTTCACTTTCTGTTAGTATTAAAACGACATCAGTGATGCTGAAATACCATTTTTCTTCTTGTTCGTTATATACAGAACGAACTTGTTTGCTTTCAAATAATTTTATGTTACTCATAAGTATTTTTTTTTATTATTCATATGCAACTTTTAGTATATTGGTTTTATCATACTTTCATGTATTTGTGCTAAATGGAAATCCAGCATAACTTGTTGCTCTCTTACTGTAAAGATTAAGTTTTCAATGGGAGTAGCTGCTTTGTCAGCCTGATAGATTATTATTTCGTCTTTCATCGTATAGTAGGTTTAGTGAAGCAAAAATACAAAAAAGAACTTACTAGGACTTTTGAAAAATTGAAATTCTATTAAAAATTACTTATATCTAAGAAATGATACTATAAACAAATTACTCACTTTGCCGCGAAATAATCGTACATTAACTACGAAGAACACAAAGATATTACAAAGAGTTTTGCCACGAATTTTTAATGAATAGATCACAAAGTTTCACAGTGTTTTAACGAAGTTTCACAGTGTTAATGTATCACTATTTTGAATTTAATAACACTGTGGGACACTTTTTTAAACACTTCTCTTATTTTACAGACATAGCTAGTCTCATAATTAAACGAATGGGAAGTCCTGGTTTTGCCATTTGATTAGTATCTCCGACAAAAAATAAATCTTTATACGGATAATAAAATGCAAAGGAACCTGTTGAACCAGAGTGTCCTAATAATTCTCCTTTTCCCAAAAAAAGCGTCATTATTGAATTAAGAGGTATTTGCATATAACCACCACCATAACAAATTGGTCCCATTGTTATTTGGAGTTTTCTGTAATTTGATAGTTTTTCAAAAATAGTTTGAGGGAAAAAATAACCGTTGAAAAATGCTTTTAAGAATTTCATCAGTTCTCGTGATGTTGTGACTGTATTTCCACCACCGCGCAAACTCATAATCAATTTTGGGCGATGTAAAGAAATATTTTTATAAAAAACATTTGGTACAAAGTCATCATTGACAGGGACATAAGTGTTATTTAGATCTAAAGGATTGAAGATATAATCACGGAAGACATCTTCTAATGGATTTTGTGTTATTTTCTCGATAATTTCACCTAACAATTGAAAATTAAGGTCAGAATAAAAAGCTTTTTTCCCCAGAGGAGCAAAGCGCGGTTTTAGCTTCTTTGTTATTTCAATTAATTCTGCTGTGCTTATTTGAAAATCTTCTTTAATAGCACGTTTAATGATGCCTCCTTCCGCTTCATAATCGGGAAACCCGCTTGTTTGAAATAGCAAGTCAGAAATTGTAAGTTGGTGGGAATAATCTACTCCCTTATATTTGTGCAAGCCGTTGAAAATGTTTTTATCAAAAAAATCCACTACTCTATTGTCCAAGGAGAGCTTTTTTTGTTCTTGAAGTATTAGAATGCATGTAGTTGTAAATAGCTTTCCGATACTTGCTGCCTGAATCGGCGTGTCAATCGTTTTTCCACCGTAATTGAAATTGATGGAAAAATCACCACTACTATTCTCAACGAATAAAACCGCTTCGTGAATTTGCTTGGAACGAATTGAACTATTAAATATTTTTTCGATTTTTTCTTTATTGCCCATATTTTCAATATTTTAATTCTGATTTTCTGAGTTAATCTGGATTAATTTACATTAGTTGTAACGCCCAAAGCTAATAATTTATTGGTTTTCGTGTTATTGGGCAGAGTTTTTTTTACTTTTTATTTGTTCATTCGTAAAGTATGCCTTTACGAGTTTTAGCACATGTTAGCATATTGTGATTTTTATTTTTCATATGGACTGTCCACAAATAATTTAGCCACGCATTCAAGAATGAATTAACCACAGAGTTTCACAGTGTTATTATGTCCTAATTTTACAATTCACAACACTGTGGAACACTTTTTAACACTGGGAAACACTATGATCATTTCTTATTTACAAATACCCAAAACTCGAACCACAAAGAACACGAAGTTCTAACAAAGTTATACAAAGAGATATTCGCGACTCTGCAGCGTTATGTTTTTTGTTAACAAGCAAAAATGATGATTATTGTTTATTTAATTCGTTAAGAAGTGAGATGGTAAGGGAGTCCATGCGGGAGAAGGCGAACCATTTTTTACCGAGATCTTTAAGGGAAGCTCCGAGGTGGTAAAGCTCATTTTGGTCGATTAACATGAAACGATCATGAGAGTTGGAGAACTGTTTTATTTCAATAGGAGAATATTGTTTGTTGTGTTTTTCGAGATCTAGTAATAGTTGTTCGCTTATTTTAGATGTGAATATTATTGCAGTAACATCTTTGTTTCGTTTGGATAATTGTACTAAAACGGTTTCATCTGTGTAGTTGTCTATGAGGATAATCTCACTTTGAGCTTTTTTGATAATATCATTAACAAATACATAAGCATCAAATATTTGACCATCAAAAAAAATCCCTTTATCTGGTTTTGGTTGATTAGATTCTAAAATTTTTAAAACTTCTTCCAGTTTTTCATCCGTTTTATTTTGTTTAACTTCTAATAAATTGATACGTTGAAAAATTATGGCATTATTAATTAATAATTTGCGCATTGCAATAAATGCTTGTATAATTTGGACACTGATCTGAACTGCCTTGTTAGTATTCAAAACAGCAGAAAGCATCGCAACACCTTGTTCGGTAAATACCCAAGGTAAGTATTTTCTATGTTGTCCTCTCCCTTTTTGATCTTCTAAGGTGCCAATTTGGAACTTTAAAGAGTCCCATTCGGTTTCATCTAATTGAAATGCAAATGTACTTGGAAATCTATCGGGATTTCGATGGACAGCTCTATTGATGTATTTAGTCTCCGTTTGATATAATTTTGCTAATTCACTATCAAGCATGACCTGCATTTCTCTTATTGTAAATATTTTATTTTCAAGATTGTTTAAAAGTGGCATGTTTTGCTGAGATGCAAAATAGATTTCGTCTTTCATCGTTTAGTAGTTTTAGTGAAGCAAAAATACAAAAAAGAACTTACTTAGACTTGTGAAAAATTGAAATTCTATTAAAAATTACTTATATCTAAGAAATGATACTATAAACAAATTACTCACTTTGCCGCGAAATAATCGTACATTAACTACGAAGAACACAAAGATATTACAAAGAGTTTTGCCACGAATTTTTAATGAATAGATCACAAAGTTTCACAGTGTTTTAACGAAGTTTCACAGTGTTAATGTATCACTATTTTGAATTTAATAACACTGTGGAACACTTTTAAACACGGGGAAACTCTGTGATCATTTCTTATAACAAAACCCTTAACCCTTAACCCTTTTAACTCCTTTAAAAAATTGTAAAGGATAAAAATATAAAATAGCGATGATACTTAAGAAGGTGTTTAAGAGCGTGATTCTTAGAAAATCAACGGTGGGACGAAAATGGGATACCCGGATGTGCGCCGGTGGATAATACACTTTGATGGGAACGGGAATTATGGAGACTCCGCGCCAAATGTTTCTGACCATGATCTCTAACTCAAAATTGTAACGATCTGTAAACCAAATCGTGTTTTCAAAACATCGTAAAGGATAGTATCGAAAGCCAGATTGCGTGTCCGGCAAGTTGGAACGGGTCTGAAAATTGAACCAGAAATTGGAGAATTTATTGGCAAAAGTGTTCTTTTTAGGCATATTTTCATGCTCCATTCCACGACTCCCAATGATCATGGAATCAGGATTTTGAATAGCTTTTTCTAAAATGGGAATCATGTCACTCGGATAGTGCTGCCCATCACTATCAATACTTATGATTGCACAATATCCTAATTTTTTTGCATATTTTGCCCCCGCTTTTAAAGCAGCTCCTTTGCCTCGGTTTTTCTCAAAAGTAATAACATTAAATTGTTGAGGCAACTCTTGATAATCTTTAGAATATTGTTCAATAATTTCACTGGTATTGTCGGTGGAACCATCATTAACTACAATAATATCAATGGGATACTCTTTACAATCCTGAATCACTTTTCCTAAAAACTGAGCATGATTATAAGTGGGAATTAACAGACAAACTTGCAGCTTTTCAATATATTGTGTCAACAGATTACTCATGTGAAATGGAGTATTGGTAGTCGAGTTTGCAAAAAATGATGTTTTCGTATCCAATTGAAATTTGTGCTGCAAAATCTGAACCATTAGGAGAGACAGTGATTGTAAAGGTTACAATCGGATATTCATTCGGATCAATAGTTTTTATAAATTTCAAACTTTTAAAGTTTAAAATATTGATTTGATGAGAAAAGCACGATTCTATTAACTCTTTAGAGATTTGAGTTAAACAAGCTCCCGGAACAATAGGTTGGTTTGGGAAGTGTGCTTCAAAAATTTTATGGGATTGATTGAACTGAATTTCAACATCAAATTTGTAATCATTGATGGATGTTAATTCTGAAATGTTGTAGAAATTATTTTGTAAAATCATATTATTTTTTAAGTATAAATAATTGATCATCAATAGGAACGTTAGTTTTTATATTCTCAAATTCTATCATGGTAGAATCACCATTTGGTTCCAACATAATAAATTTTGATGCCAGCATAGTTTGTTTGTCGATAAAAAGAGTAATGTTTGAAATAAATCTTTTCATCCCTCTTTGTTTTGGAGTTAAAATGATTTTTATATATCTGTTGTTTTGTTCGAAAATAGCTGTAAAATCTTTTGTGTTTTCCAAAATATTTCCGTGAATTGATTGTTGTACTAATTTTGAAATCTCTTCATATAGTTTTACACTATTATCGGTAATAATTTGAATGTTTTCACCTGTTTGAGTATATATTTTGTTCCCATTTTGAGCAAAAATAAATTTTGGGTTGTTGGTATATTCCCATCTAAATTTATTATTTTGTTTTACATACATGAATCCTTTCGTTATAGCAGGTTTTTTTAACACGGTCATGGTTTTAGTTTGAACAAAATGAGCGCTTAGTGTGTTTAATTGTAAGTTTTTATTTTTTAATTTGGCTTTAAATTCTGTGATCTCTTTTGTTGATACCGCTGAAAAATCATTTTGAGCAAATAAAGATAAATTTGCTAAAAAAACAAACATAAAAAAGGCGATTCTTTTCATTTTTATTATTTTTGAACAACTAAAAATACTCCTAGAATAATCACTAAAACACCAAGCCATCTGTTCCAAGATATTGTTTCATGAAACAAAAAGTGTGCTGCTAATAGTCCGAAAATATAACTGATACTTATTAAAGGATACGCTAAACTAAATTCAAATTTTTTCAAAACAAATACCCAAATGAGTGTAGCTCCAACCATGGATAGTCCACTTAAAGCAAAGCTAAAATTTGTGAAAACATTTTTGAAAAACTGAAGGGTAAAATGAAATGGCCCAAATGCAACTAATGCCTTTTTTAAAAACACTTGTGATGCTGTTAAAAGAAAACATTGTATGGTAATTAAACTAACTAATTTTAACATTTTGATAATAGAATTAATGCATGTGAAACATTGTTGTAATGATTATGAAATAGAATTTTCTTTATAGGATTAGTAGGATGATATTTTCTATAAAGTAAATTTGAAAAAGTATTATCTTTAATTAATTTAGAGGCGATTATTGTACCAAAACCTGAGGATGTAAAGAACTCTCCTGAAAGGTGTTTGAAAATTAAATGTGGTTCTTTTGAGAACGATTTTGTATATATAGCATCATAAATAAGGTCGTTTGTTAAATCGCCATTTAATCCAAGCATCACTGCATCAATTTCAGAAATGTTTGTATTGTTTTTACTTAGAAAATCAATAATTATTTCTGTAGTTGTTTGTTTATTTTTGGGAGTATGAAAAATTAAAATGTCATCAATTTTTGCATAACTTTTGTCAGTTTTTTCATCAGACAAAAGAATGGAAGAACACCCCTCACCTGCAACAGTTCCATATGTTTTTGGTTCCTTCATATCTTGTATTGAAAACGGTTCTTTTTTCCAAAAGCCAACTTTTGATAACATAAATTTATAGTCAGGTGTCATTTCATCAAACCCACCAATTAAAGCATTTTTAATTTGATTTGTTTTTATTTGAATAAAACCATCCAATAAAGCACTTTCAAAAGAGATTCCTAAATGGGAATATGTGTTGTTATAACTATAACATTTAAGGTTCAAAGCAATTTGCGAGCTGATCGTATTGTGTGTGGATTGTATGAAATGGGTAGGTTGGAGAAATGACTCTTTTTGAGAAATCATAGTTCTTAAAAATTTTTCAGTATCTTCAATACAACCCAAACCTGTACCGGAAATGATAGCTTCTGGCATTTCAACATTTCCATCTTTCAAACATAATAAGGATGAAACTATCGATTTTTTAATAATTTTACTCATCCTTCTAGATAAAACAGGAGAAATGAATTTTGAAAATTCGGGCTCAATAGATCTCAAATAGTTCTCTTTCCCCCAATTAGGAAGTTTTAGTGTTTCATCAGTTTGAACTGAAATAGAACCTAAGCCATTAATATATACCATATTAAGAAAGTTAAAATTATAAAATTAATTTTTTGATACGATAATTGAAGTGTTATTTCCACCAAAACCGAATGAGTTTTTTAGAAAATGTTCATATGGATGATTAAGCATGGTTTCTTTAACAGGTTCAAAATCTAACTCATCCATTTTGTTCTCAAAATTTAAATTCGCTGGAATAAAGTTGTTTTTCATTGCCAGAATTGAGAGTACGATTTCAACACCTCCAGCAGCGCTGGTTGTATGTCCAGTTAATGGTTTTGTAGAACTAACAGGAGGAATATTTTTAAAAAGAGTTGAAATTGCAATCCCTTCAGATAAGTCATTATTTTGTGTCCCAGTTCCATGTGCATTGATGTACCCAATATCTTCAGGATTTAATCCACTCATAGTTAATGCTTTTTGCATCGATAAAAGGGCTCCTTTACCATCTGGAGATGAAGCTGTTTGGTGAAAAGCGTCACAAGCATTTCCATATCCACTGATATAACATATTGGTCTGGCATCTCTTTCAATGGCTTTGTTTTCAAGTTCTAATACTAAATATCCTGCACCCTCACCTAAAGTGATCCCTGCTCTTTGAGCATCAAAAGGTTTACATGGATTTTTATCTAAAATCATGAGGGTGTTGAATCCATTAAGATGAAATTTTGTTAAACATTCTGAACCTCCAACAATAACAGCATCTAAAATGCCAGCTTTTAACATGTTGGAACCAAGTACAATAGCATTTGCAGCAGAAGAACAAGCTGTAGATATGGTTGTGCAAAAATCAAAAATACCTAAATGTTTTGCAATCTCCTCAGTACAAGCTCCACAATCATGAATGCTGATATAATTGTTCCTTTTATCATTTTTAAAGAAATCCAAATAGTAAGCTTCACTTTTTTCCATTCCACCCACCGTTGTACCTGATATAAATCCAACTTTTTTATACTTTGCGCTTAATAGGTTCGCATGTACAAAAGCTTCTCGTGCAGCATAAATACCCAATAAAGTGGTTCTTGCTATGATATAATTTTCATCGATACCACACGCTTTTTTAAGTTCTTTATCACTTTTTTTTACTTCTCCAACTGGGATTTGCTTATGAATGGTTGATAAATGTCTGTTTTTGGAAATACCACTTTTCTCTTTTAACAAAGAGTCTAAAGTTTCATATCTATTGTTCCCAATAGCTGAAATAATACCAATTCCAGTAACACAAATTCTTTCGTTCATTGTTATTTTTTATGTTCCATAATGTACTCTGCCATTGTTTTAATGGAAGAAAAGATCACTTTTCCTTTATTAGGGTCATCTAATTTGATACCATAATTTTTTTCCATTAAAACAATCAATTCTAATGCATCTATCGAATCTAATCCTAAACCATCGCCAAATAAAGGTGCATTTTCATCGATATCTTCAGGAACCATTCCCTCTAAGTTTAATACTTCAATAATTTGTTCTTTTAATTCTAAAATTAAATTTTCCATGATTTTCTTTTATTTATTAGTTAATGAAATGAAATTCAGCAATATATTCTTGTTTATTATAATCTAAATATCCAACAATTGTTGGTGTGTTAAAGTTTTGTGAAACATACTCTTGTGCAAATTCAAAAAAGGTTTCTCTTTTTTCAGGTTCAAATAGATACATACAATTGTCCCCAAAAATTTGATGTCTTATAGCAATCTCACCAATTACGATATTGGGTAAAGTATATACAAATACTGCAGGACTAGGGAAGTAGTTTGTTTCGTCATCAATGGTTTTCTGAAATTGAGTGTCACTTTCAATAGAGGAGTGGGAACAAGCTAAGATGATGTTGAAGTTTTCCTTATTTTGTTCATCATTTTTTGTCAGTAAAATTTCTGAAGCTAAGAACCCTAATTTTGATAAAGGATCCATTTTGAAAAATTTGGGGTAGTTAAGTCCTAAGAACTTATAGATTTCCTTAAAAAATGTAATAGGATCAGTATTTACACCTGTTTCATAAACAAGGGAGTCGTTAATAATAACTTTGTTATTTTTTAGAGCAACAGAATTTGAGGAGTGTCTCATTGTGTTCCTCCTTTCTGCAATAAAAGGGCAATGTTGCAACCTCCAAAACCAGATCCCGTCTTTAAAACATATTTTTTGTCACTTTCGGTCAATTTTTTTGAAATATTTACATCAACAGATACACCAGACGTTTCAAATCCTAAAGATGGGAGAATCACTCCATTTTTAAGACTATGCGCAGAAAGGATAGTTTCAATAATACCTGCTGCACCTAACGTATGCCCAAAATTTGCTTTGAAACTATTGATGGGGATTCCTGAAATGGATGCCCGATCAAAAGCAATCGCTTCCATCTCATCGTTATATGGGGTGGCAGTTCCGTGTGCATTGATAAAAGAGATCTCTGAACTTTCAATGTTTTTGATACACTTGGAGATAGCTCTAAATAACCCCTCTCCATTTCTTGAAGGGCCAGAAATATGATTAGCATCATTGGTAACGGCTCCATCAACAATTGAAACACCTTCTGGATTGTTTTTACTCAAAATAATTGTACCAACACCCTCACCAATATTCAAACCCTCTCTCTTTGAATCAAAAGGTTTGCATATTTGTGATGAGAGTGCTTTAAATGATTGGAATCCAGATACGATAAATGGAGAAATGGTGTCTGCCCCGCAAACAATAGCATATTTATATTTTGATGTTGTAAGTAGGTTTTTTGCAACAAGTATCGCCTGAGTCCCTGAAATGCAAGCATTGGAAATGATAATGCTTCTATTTGGATTTTTAAAATATTGAGTGATAATTTCTACACTTTTCCAAATGTGTACTCTTTCTGGGGCAAAGTTCTGGGGTTGTGTTTTATCTAACAAACTAATATTTCCTTTAGTTGTAGAAAAAACAAATAAAACCTCATTTGAAGTCACATCAATGTCAGTTTTTTCAAGAGCAAGTTTGATGGATAGAACCATCATTTGTTCGAAAAAGGTAAACTGCTCAAAATCTGATGAGACTCCTTTTTTATCACTGATCTTAAAAAACTCCTCTTTAGGGATGAAAGATAACATTGCTGTGGGTTCACTTAACGTAAAATTAGCAACCGATCTACTTCCAGATTCACCGTTTTTAATATTTTGAAACACCTCTTCAGTACTAAATCCAAGACTATTGATCATAGAATCAGAGATAATTTGAATGGTAGAATGTTCTTTAAAAGGTGTGATCATAGAAATTTTAAAATTTATTTTTCCAATCCAGATAAAAGGGTGGGGGATACAACACTAATTGATAATTGTGGTCGAGAAATGCTTGAATAGATCTCCCAGTTGTGCAAATTTCATTAGTTTTGGCATTTTTGATTTCGTAGTCAAAAATGATTTTTGCTGCAGGAGTTTCAATAAATGTGGCTTTAACAATAATTTCATCTCCATATTTAATGACCGCTTTATATTTAAAATCAAGTGAAACTAATGGGGTAAAGAATCCGTTTTCAAATACAAAAAGGTATCCAAATCCAAATTTTTCTCCAAACGCTTCACGGGCATCTTCAAAATATTTTGCATAAGTTCCATGCCAAACAACGCCCATTGAGTCGACTTCACTAAATCTGATTTTTATTTGAGTTTCAACAGTTAATGTTTTCATTATTATTCTTGTAATGCAATTTTTAATTCACCTTCTGCAATCAATTTATCTTCACAATGGATGGTTGCATCGGCAATTTTCATAGATCCAAATTCAGTTTTGATAGTAATTTGAGTTCTTAGAGTTTGGTTTAATTCCGCTTTGTCAAAAATACGTAAATTTTTAACAGCTCCAATAAAACCGACAAGAATATCTCTTTTAAGGATATATTTGTTGTAAAAACCAATATGAACGGCACATGTTTGTGCTATGTTTTCTAACAAACCGCTCTCAGAGATCCCATTGTTTTCGAAAAAAGGAGTGTTTTCCTTTATTGTGAAAGAGGTTTCACATCGTAACGCTAATTCATCAAAGCAGATCAATTGATCCACAAAAACAAACGGATCCGCTTGAGGAATCAGTTCCCTAACATTGATTTTTTGAAAATCCCAGTTCTCTTTCACAATTTATATATATTTTTTATATTTGAATTTATTGATATCGTAAATATTCCCACAAAGGGCCTCTCCTTTTTTTAGCTCTTAGTTTGTCCACAATTGGATTTTTTTCAGCATCAGGGAATACCCAAATATTTTTTGAGTTTTTACTCATCTCTTTTAGTTGATCCACATCAATGTTGTCAGAAATATAGTAAGCAGGTTCCAGCAAACTGCCCTCCTGGACTTTCCCTTCTGCTAATGCAATCCTATGTAACTCTGTATTAGGGTAAATTCTCATGCCAATAAATGGAAAAATGATAGTATCTTCCAATTGATCAGCATTTTGGAATGTTTCTTTCAAGGTACTTTCAGTTTCACCAACACCACCCAGAATTAAAAAATGACAATGATGAATTCCCACTTCATTACACACTTGATTAGCAATCGCAACATCTTCAAAAGTGAACCCTTTTTGATAATTGAGGAGTTGTGTGTCTGAAAATGAATCTGTTCCAAATTCGATATGGGTTAATCCCGCTTTTTTATATAATTCTAAACGCTCCTTTTTAAAATTTCTGGGAGCAAAGTAAGCCCCCCATTTCATCTTGATACCACTCTCAATAATTCGGTGTGCTAGCTCTTCATTATAATCATCGGAAATATTAAAAACAGAATCTGTAAAAAAAAGATAGTTGTTCTTCTCTAGAGCATAAAGCTCTTTCATGTTTTCAACGATCAATTTTGTGTCTAATGTTCGCACTTTTTTTCCATCCACAATAGGGTAAGTACAATAAATACATTTGTAAGGACACCCTCTTTTGGTTTGGATGTTCAACATGCCACTTTCATTTAGGTAAAAATTGGCTAGTTCTGGATCAAAACGAACATTTAAATGTGAAGCGTAGGTAGTTCTAGGAGTAAAATGAGGATTTCCATTTTTATCTTTATATAAAACGCCTTCTATATCAAATTCTAAAGATTTAGAAACAACAGATTTTGCTAATTCACAAATGGTTTTTTCTCCTTCTCCCACAACCACAAAATCAACTTCTAAAAAGTTTAAAATCTCTTCTGGGAAGATAGAAACACAAGGACCTCCAGCTACAATTTTCGTGTCACTATTTTCTCTAATTATGGTGCAAATCTGTTTATAGTGGCTCAGAAAACTCTCTTTGGCATAGAAATTTACATCATCACTATTGCGTAAAGATATCCCAATGAGATCATATTGAGATTGTTGCAATTTTTCTGCTAATATGGAATAATCGCCAAAATTAAAATCAAATAATTCTATTTCCCATTCTGGATAATGATCATTAATATAAGATTTCAAATAAGAAATACCCAACGGATACACTTTGTAAGGTATAGCGTATATATTGGCCGATATCAATAGTATTTTCATGAGTAATTCTTATTATTTATACTTGTTTTATGGAATATTAACTAACTTTAGAATCCCAAAACTGATAAAAATTATACCACTGGTTAGGATATTTTTGAAGAATTTTTTCTAGATTTTGAACGTAGGCATTCCCTAGAAGTTCTGCAGTTTTGTGTTTGTTTTGTGCTTCTCTATCTACATGTAATTCACTAATATATACTTTGTAAACTTTATATTTTTCTTTAACGACAAAAATTGTTAAAATGGGAACATCAAGGGAGCTTGCAATATGAAAAACGCCCAAAGGGAATGTTGCCGAATGACCCAAAAACTGCGTTGTAAACACTTTCGATTTCCCAATCGTTCTATCTGCAGGCATACTTACAATTCCCCCTTTTTGTAGGGCATTATTGATCTCAAAAATATAATTACCCTCCTCATTTAGAATGATGGGCTCAATGTTTTTGTCACTAAAAACGCCTGATCTTAATTTTTGAAACACTTCAGCTTCTCCACCAAATAAAATGGGGTGTAATGTTTTCTCAATCTTATCAATAGAATAGCTTAATAATTCAAAATTACCAACATGTGCACTGGTAACAATAAATCCTTTTTCCCCTTTTAGATATTGGTCAAATAGCTCCTTGTTTTCATAAATGAATTCAAATCTATTTTTTGGATTTCCAAATAAAGCAAAACGGTCAATAAATACTTGTCCAAAATTGTAAAAATTTTTAAAAATGAATGGAAGTTGAAACGAACGCTTTTTATTTATGCAATGTTTAGAATACCAATGGATTGCATGATACCCTTTTCTATCAAAAATGAGATAGAAGGGGATAATAAAATAAAGAAAAAGGTAGGCTAATCTTAGACTACCATATTTAAAATAGAAGAGAACAGATTTCTGACCAAATGTTCCCCCTTGCGTTTTTCCAGACCATTTTCTATCCATGGGGGAGAAAAATTAGTTTACTTTTGACATTATGTAATCGTAAAAGTTGCCTAAAGTTTTCACTTCTGCCATCTCCTCTGGTTTAATTTTAAAACCAAATTCTCTTTCAACAATAACAACTACATCTACAAAGTCTAAACTGTCAATACCCAAATCCTCTTTCAGTCGAGCATCTTCGTTCAAAACACTCTCTTCAACTTCAATCTCTTCAATTAGAAAATTATTGGTTTTTTCTATAACTTCATTTCTTTCCATAATGATATTCAATTATTTTTTAAAATTATTCTTATATTTTACTGATTATTAATGCACTATTTGTTCCCCCAAACCCAAATGAGTTTGAAAGAATATTTGTTAGTTCTTTTTCTTGAGTTTTAGTTACAATTTGTATGCCTGCACTATGCTCATCTGGTTCTTCAAAATTTAGATTTGGAGCAATAAAATTGTTGTGCATCATTAATATAGAATACACAATTTCACTGGCACCAGCCATCCAACATTCGTGACCAGTCATCCCTTTTGTTGAGCTAACAGGTACTTTATTGCCAAATAGTTTTGCGATGGCTAATGCTTCAAATCCATCACCTAAAGGTGTTGAAGTAGCGTGAGCATTGATGTAATCAATGTCATCAACATTCAGACCACTATCTTCCAGGGCCATCAACATTGCTCTATATGATCCTTCATTTGCAGGTTGAGAAATATGTGAACCATTTGATGAAAATCCATAACCAACAACTTCTGCTAAAATAGTAGCCCCTCTTGCAATTGCATGCTCATACTCCTCTAAAACTAAAGAAGCAGCACCACCACTAGGCACTAACCCATCACGATTTTTGTCAAAAGGTCTGGATGCTTTTGTTGGCTCATCAGTTCGGATTGAAAATGCACTTAATGCATCAAAACTACCCATTGAATAAGCGTTTATCTCCTGTGCACCCCCACAAAGTATCATCTTTTGCAATCCACTTTTGATGAGATGGTATCCCAATCCAATAGCGTGTGACCCGCTTGCACATGCAGCACTAATGGTAAGATTTATCCCTTTTAATCTATAAATAGTTGAGAGATTCATCGTTACTGTGGAGTTCATCGATTGAAAAATAGCTCCAGATCCCAATAACATCGTGTCTTTTTTTTGCTTCATGATCTCATGCGCTTCAATGACTGCTTTTGCAGAGCTATCATTGCCATATAAAATGCCAATTTCATGATTATCTAGGAAGTCAGAATCAATATTAGCTTGTTTAAAAGCTTCTTCTGTAGCAACATATGCAAAAATCCCCTCTTCTGCTAATCCTGCACGTAAACGTCTGTCTATTTGACCTTTTAAATTTGGAACTTCTAAAATCCCTGTTAAGGGAGACCTATATCCCATTTCAGTTCTTAATTCTTCAATTCCAATTCCAGATTTTCCTTCTCTGAGAGATTCAGTAACTTCCTCTTTATTTTTTCCAATACTGGAATATATTCCCATTCCTGTTATTACAACTCTTTTCATCATACTCTTTTTATATATTTGATTTTTAAGTGTATAATCCACCATTAATAGAGATCACTTCACCAGTAATATAGGATGCTTTTTCTGAAATTAAAAACGCAACCGTATCTGCAACCTCTTCAGCAGTTCCAAATCTTCCCATCGGAATCATACCTTTCAATTGATCCTCATTCAAATCGGCAGTCATATCGGTATGTATAAACCCCGGGGCAACACAATTTACGGTGATTTTTCGTGCAGCCACTTCTTGTGCCAACGCTTTTGTTGCTCCAATTATACCAGCTTTTGCAGCACTGTAATTGGTTTGTCCTGGCAACCCTTTCAATCCAGATAAGGATACAACGTTTACTATGCGTCCATATCTTTTTGTTAACATTGATTTTAACAATCTACGAGTTACGTAGAAAAATCCGTTCAGATGTGTATTGATGATTTTATGCCAATCTTCATTTTTCATAAATATCATCAGGTTGTCTTGTCTCATCCCAGCATTATTAACCAGAACTTCAATATAACATTTAGGATGTTCCTCTTCCCATTTCAATAAAGCGTTATCAACCTCTTGCTCATTAGAAACGTCAAAGGGCAATAATTCTCCACAACCACCCTCATTTTGAATCAATTGTAATGTTTCAGCGGCTGCTTCATGATTGGCTTGGTAATTGATCACAACACAATAGCCCATTTTGCTAATTGCAACGGCTATGGCCCGACCAATTCCTCTTGAAGCTCCTGTTATTAATGCGTATTTCATAATTATCTATCAATTTTCATTAAATAGTTTTTCATTCTTAAGATCTCTTCATGTTTTGTTGTGTCTTCAACAAATTTTGGAACAATTTGACGCAATTCATGGTATGCATTTTTACACACAGTAGCCATTTTAGATTTATCATCAATAAATTCATACGCTTGTATGATGGCGATAAAATGGATGGCTAATACTTCAAAACTGTTTTCAATTACTTGTTTTGTAAATAAAGCAGTATTGGTTCCCATACTAACAATATCTTGATTGTCATTGTTGTTGGGAATACTATGAACATAATTTGGAAACCCTAATGTTTGATTTTCTGCCGTTGTTGAAGTAGCAGTAAACTGCATGGCTTGCATCCCCAAATTTAATCCTAATGTGCCTAAATTTAAGAATGGAGGAAATTTATTGTTGAGTTTTGAATTGAGCAAATAGTTCAACTGTCTTTCCATTAACATAGATAATCTAATGGTTGCAATTTTTAGTTTATCCATCTCCAAAGATATGTAATCTCCATGAAAATTACCTCCATGATATACACTTTGAGTTTTATAATCAACTACCGGATTATCATTAGAGGAATTAACTTCATTTAATACGATTATTTCTGCCTGAGTGATGGTGTCTAAAATGGGGCCTAAAATTTGAGGGACACATCTTAGAGAGTAATATTCCTGAACTTTTTCAACAAAAACATCATCGTTAGGAGTGGTTTCATAATAATCTTTCTCTCTAAAGCGAATCATTTGACTATCATGCAACATCTCATTCATTTTTTGAGCCACAATTTGTTGCCCTTTATGCCTTTTTTTACCATTAAGTTCATGAGAATAGTGATCATCACAAGAATTCACCACTTCGTTAGTCATCACGGAGGCCAGTAATGCTAAATCAAACAATTTCTTAACATACACTAAGTTAACCACACTAATTCCAGTCATCACTGAAGTTCCGTTAATTAAAGCTAGTCCTTCACGAATATAAACCTGTAGTTTCTCTATTTCAAGTTCTTGCAAAACTTCTGATGTTTTCCGTTTTTGATCTTTATAATAAACCTCCCCTTCACCTATCAGGGCTAAAGCAAGATGAGCTAATTGGACTAAATCCCCACTTGCACCTACACTTCCATGTTGATATATAATGGGGAAGATCTTGTTATTTAAAAACTCCCCTAAAATTTTGGCTGTTGAAGGATGAACTCCAGAACAACCTTGGAGTAAACTTACTAATCTACAAAGCATTGCAGCCCTAACGTACAAATTTGGAAGCTCTTTCCCAGACCCAGTGCAATGACTTCTAATCAAATTAAATTGTAAATTTTTTAATTCATCCTCTTTGATTCGATATTGTGCCATAGGCCCAAAACCCGTATTGATACCATAAATTAGACGGTTTTTGGAAAATTGTTCTAAAAAATTGTAACTTTCTTCAATCTCTGTGAGTGTCTCTTCGTGAAATTGAATATCTTCATTAAAAAAGATAATTTTCTTGAGATCTGATAAGTTTAAATAGTCGCCTTGAAAAGTCATAAAGTGTTATTCTGTCTAATACTTTTTTAATATAATATCTAGATTATACTTTTAAGTTAAAGTTAAATCAATTTTTAATATTTTAACTTGCAAAAATATAAATTTTTTCCTTAATGATCTATTATTTACTTACAATATTAAGAATTTTTAAACAAAAAACTCGAAAAGTAATTTCAAAATTTTAGCATTGATAAAAAAACTAAATTTTATGAAACTACTTTCCGAGCCAATAAATTCAGAAAGCTATTTAAAATTGTAATGCAATACCACCAGATAAATAAGTGATTCCGTAACCCACTGATGCATAGAAACCAAAGTTTTCTGTAAGAAAATATTTAGCACCAACATATGCACCTGTTGACAAATGCCAGCTTGATGTAGAACCAGGATAGTAATATCCATCCCATTTATCAACTCTTAATCCTAACAAAACACCGCCAAAAAAGTCTAACTTATCAACGATAGAGTAGTGAACTTCTCCTCTAACACCTGGTAGAATTGAGTATCCACCGTAAGTCCATAATCCACCAGATTTCCATGAACTAAATCCAAAATATCCACCAACACCTAAGTTTAAACCATCAACTCTAAATAGGTCGTCTACAATTCCATAAATGGCGCTTACTTCAACGGGTAACCCTCTAATACCTAATCCAACACCAACGTTAATAGCAGTGTTTCCTTTTTCAAAAATTGGATTTTGAGCAGAAGTTGTAAATGCAAATAGAATTGCAATCATTAAAAAATAAAATTTTTTCATAATATAATAGTTTTTGTTAAATGGACTTTATTTCTGTTGAGTTGGCACAAGTCCTTTTAATGCCTAAATATTTTGCAAATTTATAACAATTTTTTTTAAAAAGCAAATTTATTTTTAGTAAAACGATATTAACAAATTTAAACATCTCGCTTATTCCTTTTTAAAATTTCTAAGATTTCTTCATTTTTCATTTTTACTTTTTTTATTATTCATTCAATTAACTCATTATCTGATTAGCACATTATCTTATTAATATGGGCATTCCCCTTTGGCTTTGCTCAAGCAAACAATAACTTTAAA
>JBLJBB010000041.1:0-11245 GCA_047638115.1 Bacteroidales bacterium
CACTCGCTGGCTAATCGGCGCGAAAGCCCACCTAGTTTTAGCGCTGAACGTTGTGCGTAATATTGACAGACCAAATACAGAAAAGATTATGAGAACAATTTTGACAATTATTTTGACTTTATTTTTAGGACTAAAAGTCTTTGCAACAGCACAGTATCCTGACAAAATAATCTATAATGGGAAAGAATACAGTTTGCATAGCAATCCGTTAGAAGCGTATTTTGAAAAGAACCCCGACAAAAGACCTAAGGGTGAAATTATGTCAACAGCTTTATGGCGTGGATATGTAGCCACTTTTGAAGTAAAGGACAATCAATTATACTTGAAAGATATTGAAATTCAATATCAAGATACTACTTCAAAAGAGAGCTATAATTACAAATGGAAAAGTGTAATTAATGAAGTATTTCCGAACCAAAATGAAATCAAAATAGATTGGCTTACAGGATTACTTGTAATACCACATGGTAAGCTTGTGAATTACGTGCATATGGGTTATGGTTCAACTTATAAAAAATATGTATTGTTAGAAATTGACAAAGGCGACTTGAAAAAGGAATTGAACTTTAAATACAAAGAATATGAAAAGTTCAAAGAAAGACAATTTCAAGCATTTAAACAGACAGAAGAATACAAAAAAATCAAGACAGACTTGCAAAAAGACGGAAGTACGGACGAGTTTATTGACTTATTCCTAAAAAGTTTTGTGACAGAATATACATCGAAAATACTAACAGATTAAGAAATACTACGCACAACAAACGCTAAAACTAAGTGGGCATTCTCCACGTGACAAACATAAAATAAAAAAATAAACTAACACTCGCTGGCTAATCGACGCGAAAGCCCACCTAGTTTTAGCGCTGAACGTTGGCGTGCATTATAAAATGAGACTGCAAACTTTTAGTTCAAGAAAATTATTATATTTTTGTAAAATAATATCAGAATAAAAGTAATTTTAAAAATGAATAACTCAAAAATATCCATTCGTTTCTTTGACGACCGCGAAGTACGAGCTATTTGGGATGAAGAAAATAGCAAGTGGTGGTTTTCAGTGTTGGATATTGTTGCCGTGCTTACCGACCAAAACGACTATACAAAAACTCGCAATTACTGGAAATACCTTAAAGCCAAGTTAAAGAAAGAAAACAGCCAAGTGGTTAGTGCTACTACCCAGTTGAAGTTTCTTGCTCCAGACGGGAAAAAACGTTTTGCTGATATGTTAGATTATAATGGTATAATTGCATTAGGTAAAGAGTTTCCCGGCAAAAAAGCAAACCGATTTATTGAATGGTTTACATACAGTGATGAGAGCATAGACGGGAAAAGTAAATCAAAAGCGTATGCCTTATTTGAAAGTTCGTTTATTGAAAGCATAGAGGTTGGCACAGCCAAGGGGTTGCAACAAATTCATGCGTATTTGTTTGGAGGACTGTATGATTTTGCAGGACAAATCAGACAAAAGAATATTTCAAAAGGTGGTTTTCAATTTGCTGTATCACGCTTTTTAGGAGACACGTTAAAACGAATACAAGAAATGCCCGAAACAACATTTGACGAAATTGTAGACAAATATGTAGAAATGAACATTGCACACCCATTTATGGAGGGTAATGGTAGGAGCACTCGAATTTGGTTAGATTTGATCTTAAAAAACACTTTTAAATGATGCACTCACTACAAAAATAAATGACCGTGAAATGTTTATGAAAGGAATTGATTACTCTTATTACTACGAAGAAAAAGATTAAAAATAAAAACAACGACACGCCAACAAACGCTAAAACTAAGTGGGCATTCTCCACGTGACAAACATAAAAATAAAAAAATTAACTAACACTCGCTGGTTAATTGACGTCAATGCCCACACGGGGCTTAGCGCCAACCGTTACCAAACATTGTTATAAATTGACTTGTACTCAAGTATTCAAAACAAATTCTATATTAACTCTAAAAACTACCCCATGAAAGATGAAATCATAATTTATCAAGCTGATGAAGGTACTACAAGACTTGAAGTGAAAATTGAAGACGAGACTGTTTGGTTAAACCGACAACAAATTTCTATTTTGTTTGAAAGAGATATCAAAACTATAGGCAAACATATTGCAAATATTTTGAATGAGGAATTAAAAGAAATTCCAGTTGTCGCAAAATTTGCGACAACTGCCTCTGATGGGAAAATTTATCAAGTTGAGTACTATAATTTAGATCTAATTATTTCTGTAGGTTATCGTGTTAAATCAACAAGAGGCATTCAATTCCGTATTTGGGCAAATAAAATTCTTAAAGATTATTTATTGAAAGGGTACGCAATAAATCAACGTTTTGAAAGAATTGAAAATGATGTAAACTATTTAAAAAATAAAATTGATGGAATTGACTTTCAAATACATACAAATTTACCGACAAATGAAGGGATATTCTTTGACGGACAAGTGTTTGATGCGTATGTGTTTATAGCCGATTTAATTAGAAAAGCTCAAGAATCAATCATTATAATTGACAATTATATTGATGAAAGTGTACTTCTTATGTTGGGAAAGAGACAAAAAGGGGTGGAAGTGGTCATATATAGTTCAACTTTGAGTAAAGAGGCAAAACTTGACATAAAAAAATATCGTTCTCAATATCCTGACATAAAAATTAATCAATTTAGTAAGTCACATGACCGTTTCATCATCATCGACAGAAAAACAATATATCATTTAGGAGCATCATTGAAAGACTTAGGGAAAAAATGGTTTGCTTTTTCAATATTAAACTTTGAAGTTCAAGACATTTTAAATAAATTGGAAGATAATCAAATTAATTGACCACAAAAGGAAACAACGTTTGGGAACAAACGCTAAAACTAAGTGGGCATACTCCACCTGACAAACAAAAAAATAAAAAAATAAACTAACACTCGCTGGCTAATTGACGTCGATGCCCACACGGGGCTTAGCGCCAACCGTTAGACACCATAGAAAAAATATAAAATATAAAATAGGACCAAAAAATCATTAGACTACAAAGTTGCTAAACAATTTATTATTGAAAGTAGAAACAATAATATTTCTGATCAAAAGATTTACAATGAATTAGTTCAACGTTATTTTGACATAAAGGGATAGCAGTACTCATTAAAAAATTTAACGACTAACTCTTACTTATATAGAGCATTCCAGTTCCCTTTCCACAATCGTTCCCACGTAGTTGGTCTTGGCCTTACATGCGTTAGGGATGCGGAAGGCGGCGAAGCCGGTGCGGAATGGAGCGAAGCGACATGCAGCACGGGAGCGAAGCGAACCCTGGAGCAAGCCCGACCCCGAGCGTAGCGAGGGGGAACGCCCAAAAAGAATGAATAATAAATAATGAAGAATAAATTGATTAGAGCGATGAGACCTAAAAAGTGATGTTATAGACTCCATGAGAAACTATTTGTGCATCTATTTTGGGATCTAGGATTTCAGTGTACCCCTGGTATTGTCTGCCAATTTTTACTTTAATTTTTTGGAAGGAATACGCGTCTTTTTCCTGATTATCTAGAACTAAAACAAAATGGTCATCCCCGTGTTTGATGATGGCACCCGAAGAGATTGATAGAATGGAATCCGTATTTAGAATAACCTCCACTTCTATAAACACATTAGCCACAAGATTCGTTATGGCTTTATCTGAAATGGTTGCATAACACTCTATGGCTTTTGACTCATTATTTATGGATACTCCAATTCCGTTAATGGTTGCATAGTAAAATGTTGCAGAATGGGCCGATTTAAAACGGACCTTCTGACCCAATTTCACCTTTTCTATATCATTTGCAAAAACAAAAAGTTTAACTTGAAACATAGATGGATCAACGATTTCAATAAGTTCAGATTGTGGATCAATATAGTTGCCAATATTAGCCATAAGATTTGAAACATGTCCTCTAATTGGTGCTTTAATTTGATAAGAGGTGTAAAAATCTCCATTTACAATTTTGTTCACTGAAAATCCTAACATCTCCATTTTCATTTTAAGACCTTGATATTTTGCTTTTGAAGCTTTGTATTCACTTTCAGCAATAATATACTCTTTTTCACTGATAACTTTTTCAATAAACAAGCTCTTCATTCTTACAAAATCGCTCTCTAAACGTTTAAATTGTGCAGCTGTTTCAGCAAAATCTTTTTGAATTTCAATCACTTCACTGCCTGTTATCTCCAAAATTAGCTGGTTTTTTTCAACCATTTGCCCATTTTGACAATAGATCTGTTTAATGGTTCCCGGTATGATTGCATTTACTTTAGCAACCCCGTTTGGTACTGAAACAATAGCCCCATTACACACAATAGTGCTTTCAAAAGGGTGCATTTCCAATTTACTGAATTGCATTTTGTCGGTAAGAAACTGTTGTTTTGTAATTGTAACCAGATCGGTTTCAGGTTCTGTTGGTTCTTGTTTTTGGTTACAAGCACCCATAAATAGAACTATTGATGAAACAAAAAGGAGGGTTTTTAATGCTTTCATAATACAATTATTTTGATAGATATAAAAGTTCAAGTGTAATATTAGTGTAACTGATTAAATTATTTAGATAATCAAGTTTAATTTGAAGCGCTGTTTCGATACTTGAGGCAAATTTAAAGAAATCTATCTCTCCATTTACAAAACTTAATTGGGCTGTTCTCATGATCTCTTCATATAAAATGTACCCATTCTGATTATATTCCTCAATAAGATTTTTAAACTTTAAATGTGAGTTATACAGTTCTAACTGTTTGACTTTTAAGAGATCAATTTCATATTGGTTCTGATATTTTGTAGCATCTAACGCTATTTTTGAAGCTTTAATTTTTGATTTTTGAGCATTGAAAAATAAAGGGATGGCAACTCCCGCCTCAAATCCGTGATAGATTTGGCTGTTTTGATAAAAATTAGTTCCTAAATAGTAATTGAATGTAAGATCTGGTAATAATTTGTTTTTTTCAATATTCAAATTAGCACTTTCTAGCATTTCCTGATTATTTAACCATTCAAAATAGGGTGTAGATTCAATCTCTTTCTGCGTATAATTAAACAGATGTATCTCATCAGAAAGAACGAATGGGGTGTCTACTCCAATTAAAAATTTAAACTTAGAAGAACTGGTTTCAAAACTATACTTTACATTATTTAGTTGATTTACAATTTGTTGTTTGTTTGCTTTAATGTTTAGTAGATCGAGATTGGTCATGTCCCCTTTTAAATTTCTGAGGGTTGCATTTTTTAGAATATTTGCATAAAGTGAGTCTATTTGTTGGTAAATAGCAATCATCTCCTGAAGCACTTGAAGTTCAATATAACAGATCGAAACTTGTTTGATCAAAGCCTCTTTTTGAATATTGTATTCAATTTCAGCACTATGATATTGGATCCTTTTAGCTTTTAACTCCGCACTATATAAGGTTGGAAAGTTGAAATTTTGAGTTACACCCCAAACTTTTAATGGATAATTATTGTGGGCAATATTATTTTGGTCTGATCCAAAGGTAAAATTTGTTTTATCGACAGAAAAAGCGGTAGGGATGAGTGTTTTTTGCTGATCCACATTGAGGGAGTAGGTTTTAAGCATTTTGTTATTCTGAATGGCCAAATGGATGGCATCTTCCATTTTCAATTCTTTATTTTGTGCAAAAACAGTGAAAGTAGGAATTAGAAATAAAAGAATAATCATACACTCTTTTGCCCTGATAAATCTTAATGGAAACAGTTTAATACCTATTACATTGTAAAAAATCTCAAACATTAAAGGGAGGGCAATCATAGTAAGCATTGTAGAGGTAAAGAGTCCCCCAATTACAACAGTAGCTAGAGGTCTTTGAACTTCAGCCCCAGCACCTGTAGATAGCGCCATTGGAAGAAAGCCCATGGCAGCCGCTCCAGCAGTAAGCATTACGGGACGAAGTCTATTTTTAGTACCTTGAATAATTAGTTCTCTCATGCTCATTTTCCCATTATGTTTTAGTTCTTTCAAATGTTCAATAAGGACTATTCCATTTAAAACTGCAATTCCGAAAAGCGCAATGAACCCTACTCCAGCGGAAACACTAAAAGGCATCCCTCTAATCCACAACAAAAAAACACCTCCCACTGTTGCAAGCGGAATGGCTGAAAAAATCATAATGGCATCTTTTAACGATTTAAAAGCAAAGTGCAAGAATACAAAAATCAACAATAGAGCCACAGGTACAACAATCAAAAGCCGGTTCGTAGCATTTTGTAAGTTTTCAAATTGGCCTCCATAAGAGATATAGGTGCCTGGTTTTAAAGTGATATTTTTATCAATTTTGGCTTGAATATCTGTAACCACAGATTGAAGATCTCGGTTTCTCACATTAACACTCACTACCACTCTTCTATGGGTGTTTTCTCTGGAAATTTTTGCAGGACCTTCCGCATATTGAATATCAGCAAGTTCTGAAAGTGGAATTTGAGAACCGTTAGGAATAGGAACCATAAGCGTTTTGATATCATCAATATTTGTTCTATTTGATTTATCAAACCTTACAACTAAATCGAATCTTTTTTCCCCTTCAAAAACAGCCCCTGTTGTTTCTCCTCCAAAAGCGGTAGAAAGATAACTATTCATGGTTTTAATATCTACCCCATAGTAGGCAATTTTGTTTCGATTATAATTAATTTTTATTTGGGGTAATCCAGCAGTTTTTTCTAAAATAATGTCACTTGCTCCAGGAATACCTTCAATCAGATGTTTAATTTCAAGTGCCTTTTTATCAATATATTCCAAGTCATCACCAAATATTTTAATAGCTATATCAGAACGAACTCCTGTAATTAGTTCATTGAAGCGCATCTCAATGGGTTGTGTAAATTCATATTCTATTCCAGGAATAGCTGAAAGGGCCACTTTAAATTTTTCAGCCAACTCCTCTTTACTTTTTGCACTGGTCCATGTTTTTCGTGGCTTCAACTTAATAATCATATCAATTTCTTCCATAGACATTGGATCTGTTGGAACCTCAGCGGCCCCAATTCTACTCACGATCTTGTCCACTTCAGGGAACTCTTCCATAAGAATTTGTTCCATTTTTGTAGTGGTTTCAATAGTTTTGGTAAGTGAAGTACCCGTTTTAAGTACTGGTTGAATAACAAAGTCACCCTCATCTAAAGTGGGAACAAATTCTCCTCCAATTCTTGTGAATAGAAAACCAGTAACTAGAAGCGATCCTACAGCAGCACCTAAAACAATTCTTTTATGTCTGCAAGCCCAATGAATTACAGGGGAATACGATTTGTGGGCAAGATTCATAATCCAATCAGAGATATTTCTCTTTTTTACTTTAGGGGGTTTTAAAAATAGAGAAGCAGCAACTGGCAACCAAGTTAGACCAAATATCATGGCACCAATAATTGCAAAACAGAAAGAGAGCGCCATTGGTTTGAACATTTTACCTTCAACTCCAGTAAGTGAAAGGATTGGAATAAAAACAATTAGAATGATTATTTGTCCAAAAATGGCAGATTTCATCATTTTAGAAGCACCTTGAAACGAAATAGAATCATTTAAAGTTGCTCTTTCTTCCAGGGTGGCATTGTCCATCTTGTTTTTATTAACAATTATTTTTAGCATTATAAATTCGACAATAATAACAGCTCCATCAATGATGATTCCAAAATCAAGAGCTCCCAAACTCATCAAGTTGGCATCAATACCAAAAATGTACATCATAGAAATGGTAAAGAGAAGAGAGAGTGGGATCATTGAGGTGATCACTAATGCGGAGCGCATATTCCCTAAAAGTAACATAACTGTAATCATAACAATAATAGCTCCTAATATTAGGTTTTCTACCACTGTAAAAGTAGTTTTGGCCACCAATTCACTTCTATCAACAATAGGGTTTATATAGACTCCTTCAGGTAAATTTTTTTGAATCTCTTCTACTCTACTTTTAACTTCATTAATAACTTCTTTAGAGTTTGCATTCTTAAGCATCATCACTTGCCCGAGAATGGTTTCCCCTTTCCCATTGGCTGTGATTGCCCCATACCTGTTTGCATATCCAAATTTAACAGTTGCAATACTCTTAATGAGAATGGGAATATTGTTCACATTCTTAACAACAATATTCTCAATATCTTCAACTGATTTTACCTGCCCATCTCCTCTAATGAAATAACTTTGATTGGTTTTCTCAATATAAGAACCGCCAGAAATGCTATTATTTGATTCCAAAGCATTGAAAACATCCATCAGAGTAACCTCCATAGCTAATAATTGAGATGGATTTATGGAAACTTCATATTGCTTAAGGTACCCTCCCCAACTATTAATTTCAACAACTCCATTAATTCCGGATAATCTTCGCTTAACAATCCAATCTTGTATTGTTCTAAGATCGGTTGCACTATATTTGTTTTCATACCCTTCTTTGGTATCGAGGGTATATTGATATATTTCCCCTAATCCTGTAGTGATAGGTCCCATTTCTGGTTCTCCAAATCCTTCAGGGATCTTGGCTGCAGCACTTTTAATTTTTTCTGCAATTAGTTGTCGAGGTAAATAAGTGCCTAAATTATCTTCAAATACTATTGTTACTAAAGATATTCCAAACTTAGATATGGAGCGAATCTCTTTAACCCCGGGTAAATTAGCCATCTCCATTTCGACTGGAGCGGTGATATATTGTTCAATCTCTTGGGTAGATAAGTTTCCAGATGTTGTAATCACCTGAACTTGATTATTGGTAATATCAGGAACTGCCCCAACGGAAATTTTAAAAACTGCAAATATTCCAAAAGCCGCAATGGTAAGTGTAAACAGAATAATGATAAGTTTATTCTTAATACTGAAATCGATAATTTTGTCAAGCATATTTGTAATTTTTAGTACTATAAAAGGTGTGTTCTAAAATTAGACTTGAAAACTGAATTGGTTAATATCATAGATGGTGTTAAGTAGACAATCTAGCAACACTCTCTTTATCTCCTACAATCCAAAGTATATCTTTTGGTTCAAAAATAGTATTGGAAGGAGGATTGTCAATAAATTGATTATCACGATGATAACCGATTACTAAACATTGGTAAGTTTCACCAAATTTGCATTCACGAAGCGTTTTATGGATGAAGGGAGAATCATTTTGTAATACAATTTGGTGAATATCCATGGTGAGTGCGGTTGGACAAGATTCGTTTTCAAACTCCTCACGCTCAAAAACTGGTTTCACTTTTTTCATTTGTTGATCGTTTCCAACCACTAAAATCTTGTCATGTGGGAACAACACATCATCCTTTTGAGGCAAGTCAATGCGGCAATTCCCTCTCATGATGCTAATGATGTTTACCCCATATTCGTGTCTTAAATCTAATGTTTCCAATGATTTTCCAATACATTCTGAGTAAATGGAGATTTCAAAAAGATCTAAATGGATATCTTGGGTTAAGTCTTCAGGAATCCGGAGTTCAGGAATGGCAGATCTGCGATTCAGATTGTGCAAAAAACGCTCCTCCATTTTCATAAAGTTTTTCATATTTCTTTGAGATGCAACAAAGAAAAGGAATAAACCAATCAAAATTGCTAAGGTAATTGCTAATGTGAAACTAAAATAGTGAGTAATCAGTATGGTGAGTGCCAAAATGATAATAAGAATTCTGATTAATATTAAAATCACCAAAACATGCCTTTTAATTTTATTTTTTCGCCAAATTTGATTAAAGTCCATTTTTGAAGCCATCTTATTCATAATCAATGCTCCTAAAATTGGAGCAATCATAATAAATGTGATCGAAAAAGATACTATTCTAGCAGCTAAATTGGGTAAAAAATTCTTCAAGAATGGCTCAATGGCTAAGAAAGAGATCAATAATATAGATACAATCAATATAAGATAAATGATTGTTCTAGTGATATATTTTTTCAAATATTTTCTCTTTAAGCTTATATCTGTAGGTTGAGCGGCGGAAGTAGATAACTGTTCTAAAGCACGTTTCCAATGTGGAGGAAGCTTTCGATTTAAGAAATTGTATAATGGATCGGAAAAATTAATGAAAAAGGGTGTTGTGAATGTAGTAATTACAGAAACTGCTACTATAATCGGATATAAAACAGAATCAATCACTTTTAAGGATAACCCTAAAGAGGCAATAATGAAGGAGAATTCCCCAATTTGAGAGAGACTCAATCCAGTTTGAATTGCTGTTTTTAAAGGTTGTCCTGAGATTAACACCCCAAAACCAGCGCTGAAGGTTTTTATAAATAAAACCAATAAAGTGATCACTAAAATGGGAAGTATGTTATTTGATAAAATATTAAAGTCAACCAACATTCCAACTGATACAAAGAAAACAGCACCAAACAAATATTTTAGAGGTGTGATTAATTTCATGATTTTTTCAGATTCGATCGTTTCAGCTAAGATGGACCCCATCAAAAAAGCTCCAAGAGCAGCAGACAATCCCATCATATCTGCTAAAAAGATCATTCCAAAACAGAGTCCAATGGCAATGATTAATAGAGTCTCATCTCCCAACATTTTTTTAGCTTTTTTGAAAAAACTGGGGATTAGAAAGATCCCAACAATAAACCAAAATGAAATGAATAGTATTAATTTTGAAATACTTAACCCAAGTTCTAATCCGTCAAATGAGCGGGTTATGGCAATAGTGGAAAGAAGGACAAGTTGTAATACTGCAATCAAATCTTCCACTACTAAAACCCCAAATACAACTGTTGTGAATTTTTGTTTTTTAACTCCTAAATCATCAAAAGCTTTGATAATTATACTAGTTGAAGAGATGGTGAGCATACCCCCTAAGAAAATAGAGTTCATGAGATTCCACCCCATAAAATAGCCAGCAATAAATCCAGCAGAAAACATTACAATTAATTCAGTAACTGCAGTTATGGTTCCTGTTTTCCCAACTTTTCTTAACTTTTTAAAACTAAACTCCAATCCAAGCCCAAATAGGAGGAAAACGACCCCAATTTGTCCCCAAATTTCAATATTGTGAATATTTTGTACCGTCACTAAAATAGGTGTATGTGGCCCAGTTATAATTCCTGCAATAATATAACCCAGTACAACAGGTTGTTTTAACCATTTAAATAAAAGTGTGGTTATACTAGCAACGACTAAAATTAATGCTAAATCAGAAAACAAAGCAGGAATATGCATAATTTTAAATATTGTAGTACATGCAAAAATACGACAAAAAAAACACTATCAACCGACTAAATTGAAAAAATTTGCAAAATATTATTTAAGTTATTGAA
>JBLJBB010000042.1:0-5525 GCA_047638115.1 Bacteroidales bacterium
GCCCACAATCATAATGGTATTTATGTAAAAATTATGGATTGGGTAAAAGGTAAACAGATAAAATTTGTCGACATCGTAAGTAAACAACAACGATTTTAGATAAAAAAATTACTGATGTGTGGCTAAGCAGATATTTATGAGGGTATTTTTCATTATTCAGTATTTATGCAACCCCATTCGGGGTTGGGGTTTGAGGACGGATTTCATTCATCCGTAAGCTGCGCAAGCTTGCATACGGTTATTCACATGAAACCTCTTCGAGGTTAGGAATTATACTACAAATAAAACGCTCCTTCGGAGCGGGTATCTCTTTGTGTAACTTTGTTAAAACTTTGTGTACTTTGTTGTTAATGTATTTTATGATTATTCCGCGGCAATGTGAGCCATTTGTTTATAGGATAATTTCATAGATATAAGTAATCTTTAAAAAGAATTTCATTTTTTTTAAAGTCCCAGTAAGTTCTTTTTTGTATTTTTGCTTCACTAAACCTACTAAACGATGAAAGACGAAATCATAATCTATCAGGCTGACAAAGCAGCTACTCACATTGAAAACTTAATCTTTAAAGTAAGAGAGCAACAAGTTCTGCTGGATTTCCATTTAGCCCAAATACATGAAAGTATGATAAAACCTATGGACTAAAAGTGATATATGAATAATCAAAATAAATAATTATGAGCAAAATAAAATTATTTGAAAACAAAAAAGTTCGTAGCCAATATGAATCAGACAAAGAAATTTGGTATTTTAGCATAGTAGATATTGTAGGGATTTTAACAGATCAACCTACTGTTGAACGAGCAAGAAATTATTGGAAAGTATTGAAAAACAGACTTATAAAAGAAGGAAACGAAACGGTTACAAATTGTAACCGTTTGAAAATGGTTGCCATAAATTAAAAGCAACATGGGTGTAATTTGTACTCTATTAGAAATGAAAGCTACCGCAATTTTAAAATCAATGAATTATGACAGATCTAAAATTATTTGAAAAAAAACAAATTCGATCCGACTGGAATGAAGAAGAACAAGAATGGTATTTTGCAGTAATAGATGTTGTTGCAGTTTTGACTGATAGTGCCGATCCAAAAGATTATTGGTACAGAATGAAAAAACGTGAAAAAGTTTCAGGATTTGAGTTATCGACAATTTGTCGACAACTCAAATTAGTGGCTCCTGATGGTAAAAAATATGCTACTGATTGTGCTTCCAAGCAAGGATTATTGAGAATTATTCAATCCATACCTTCTCCCAAAGCCGAGCCTTTCAAACAATGGTTAGCTCAAGTTGGTGCAGAACGTATTGCCGAAATTGAAAATCCTGAATTGGCTCAAGAACGCATAAGAGCAATTTACAAAGCCAAAGGGTATAGCGATGAATGGATTGCTAAAAGAATTAGAGGCATACAAGTTCGTGATGAACTAACAAACGAATGGAAAAACCGTGGTGTAAAAGAAGGAAAAGAGTACTCTATTTTAACCGCCGAAATTAGCAAAGCAACTTTTGGTATAATTCCGAGTGAGTATAAAAATTTAAAAGGGTTAACCAAAACATCCGAAAATCTTCGTGATCATATGACCGATTTGGAATTAATATTCACAATGCTTGGGGAAGCTTCTACCACAGAAATCGCCAAAAACAAAAACGCACAAGGGTTCATAGAAAATCATAAAGCTGCTATGGCAGGTGGAACAGTAGCAGGAAATGCAAGAAAAGAATTAGAAAAAAAATCGGGAGCAAAAATTGTAAGCAAACAAAATTTTAAAGATTTAAACACTACTAAAGAATTGAAAGATAATAATGATTTATAATATATGAAAGTATGATAAGACTAATAATAGTATAGAATGAATCAAGAAAAAATTATTGCACCCATTGATATACGCGAAGATTATCTTTTGAAAAAAGACCATCTGCTGGAAATTCTTTTGCTAGATAAAACCACATCTAAAAGTGTGCTCGTTTGTTTTTGGTTAATTTATTGTACAATACATTACTCTGGACCCTTCAAATCGTAGAGCACAAAAATCGTTATTATTTTTAGACAACAATTGAGAATTATTAAATGATTTGATATATTTTTGCAAAAACTTTATTGAATTATAGTTTTAAAAATTAAAATATCTACAACAACAAAATTATATCTTTGACTATGAAAATAGGAATAATTATTGAAACAAAAGAACTTGAAAAAGCATGGAATGCTTTTCGTTTCGCAGTAACAGCAAAAAAACAAGGACATGAAGTTAAAGTGTTTCTAATGGGAGAAGCCGTTGAATGTGAAGGTTTGATTCATGAAAAATACAATGTTGATGAACAATTAAAAGCTTTTATCAATGTAGGTGGAGAAATTCTTGCTTGTGGAACTTGTTTGAAATCTAGATTACTAAATGAGACTGAAGCGTGTCCCATTTCAACAATGATAGATTGTGTTGAATTAGTGATTTGGGCTGATAAAACCGTTACATTTTAACGATTGACACAATATAGAAAATATTATGACAGAATTTTGGGAAAAAAGTTTTATAGATAAACAAGAAATGTGGGGATGGGAGCCAGCAGATTCTGTTGTTAGGACTTTAGAATTATTTAAGAAATATGAAATCAAAGAGATTTTAGTGCCCGGATTTGGATACGGAAGAAATGCAAAATATTTTATCGATAATGGCGTTAATGTGACCGGTATTGAAATATCTGAAACTGCTATTGATCTAGCAAGAAAACACTTTAATGAAAGAATAACTATTCATCACGGTTCCGTTTATGAAATGCCTTTTGATAAAGAATTGTATGATGGGATTTTCTGTTACTCTTTAATTCATTTACTAAACAGAGAAGAGAGAGAAAAACTAATTGTAGACTGCTATAATCAACTTAAACCTAATGGATATATGGTTTTTGTAACCATCTCAAAAAATGATTTTAGATTTGGACAAGGTACTGAAATTTCTAAAGACACTTTTAAACCTTGGGAAGGACTAACTTTATTTTTTTATGATTCAGAATCAATTAAAGATGATTTTGACAACTTCGGATTGATTTTGAATGAAGAAATTAATGAACCCGAAATTGAGGTAGAAGGTAAGCCAAAACAAAAATTTTGGTATATAATATGCAAAAAAGAGAATGGATAACAACATCTTCCACAAGAAACGATCATTAATAAGGAAGTAGCTTTGCAACAACAGAAACTCAGATGCAACCCCATTCGGGGTTGGGATTTGTGTTGGGCATCATTCATCCGTAAGTTACGCTTCGCTTGCATACGGTTATTCACATGAAACCTCTTCGAGGTAAACGGACTACAGCCCACAGACCACAGACTAGCACAAGTTCATTCTTCATTTCTTTGTGGTTAATGTATTTTATGATTATTCCGCGGCAAACTGAGCCACAAGCTTGGTTAGAAAAAATAAATTGAATTTCAACCCCCAAACGAAATACTAAAAGTTAACAAATAAGTCATTTCTAATCCAAATATTTCAATCATGCTAATGTTAAAAATAGCTAAAATAATCAAAATAATTAAATAATTTGAGAAAATATCTCAAATCTATATGTTTTTTATGTATTTTTGCACAAAAATTTGATACTATGTTATTAGAATTCAGAGTGAAAAATTTCCTGTCTATCAAAGACGAAATTCGCCTCGATTTGAGAGCATCAAGCATTACTGATTTCGGAGAAACGAATTTGATCTCTTCGGAAAGGTATAAAATCTTAAAAAGTGCAGTAATTTATGGTGCAAATTCAAGTGGAAAAAGCAATTTGTTGAAAGCAATGTCAACGATGCGTAGAATTGTGTTTCAATCTTTTGAAAAATCTTCTACTTCCAATTTGAATATTGAACCCTTTTTACTGGATACAGTTTCCGAAAATGAACCTTCTTTATTCGAAGTTACTTTTTTACTTAATAGTTTGAAGTATCGCTATGGTTTTGAATTAACAAACTCCGAGATTAAATCAGAATGGTTATTTGAAGCTAAAATAAATGCTGAAAAATACCTTTTTGTTAGAGAAAATGATGGAATTGATGTCAATCCAAACTATAAGGAGGCTAAAGATTTAGAAGAAAAAACTCGAGATAATGCCTTGTTTCTAGCTGTAATTGACCAATTTAACGGCAAACTTGCAGGTCAAATTATGATGTGGTTTAATAATTTCATTACTATTTCAGGATTAAGTCATGAAAAATATAAAGCTGTTACTTTTCAATTACTTGAAAAAAAGGAAAGCAAACAGTTACTACAATCTTTTTATAATGATTTAGATCTTGGTTTTGATAACTTAGAGATTAAGAAAAAAGATTTTAATACAAATGATATTCCTGACAATATGCCTGAATATATTGTTAAACAAATTATGTCTGACTTGGAGGGTAAAAAAATAGTTGATGTAAAAACGCTTCATAAAAAAAGAAATCCATTAGATAATAGTTTTACAGATGTAGAATTTGACATGCGTAGTCAAGAGTCATCAGGAACAAATAAGGTTTTTAATATTTCCGGTCCTATTTTTGATGTTCTTACTGAAGGTGGTATATTAGTAATTGACGAATTAGATGCTAGTTTACATCCATTATTAACACTATCAATAACTCGCTTGTTTAATTCTATCGAACATAATCCAAAAAATGCTCAATTAATTTTTTCAACTCATGATACTAATTTATTCTCATATGGTAAATTCAGAAGAGATCAAATTTATTTTATTGAAAAGGATTATAACTTTTCTTCTACCTTATATTCTCTTGTTGAATATAAAGGTGATGGGGGTATTAGTATAAGAAAAGACAGAAAGTTTGAAAATGACTATATTCAAGGTAGGTATGGTGCTATTCCTTTCATTGGTAATGTTTCAAATACAATAAAAGAATGGCTAGAAAAGTAAAAATACCTAATCATATTCAAAAAAGGTTAGAAAGTCAGGACTCTAAAAGAAAAAGAAATTTAAAGAGTATGTGCATGGACAAATGAAGCGTTTGAACTTTGGTATTTATTGCATTTTCATTTCTATAACACTGCAATTAATAGAGATTTGTACCAAACATTAATTGAAGGAAATTTAAAACCTATACTAGGTAATCAATATGAATACCAAAAGAATAGTATTGAGATGTATAACATCTTACAAGAATATGGAAATATTAAATTAGCAATAAAACATGCAACTAAACTAGAAACCGAATTTATTGGAAAAACTGATTATGCAAATCATAATCCATGTAATAAAGTTCATTACTTGGTTGCAGAATTGTTTGGATTAGAAAAGATATTAAATGACGAATCACAAGAATAAACATTCCTCTCTTTGAACTTTTATTCTTATTTTTGTTCTGTTTTAACAGGGTATTCGTTTGCTACCAATATAACGCTCATACGGAGGTCACTTGGCAGGGTATTCGTTTGCTACCAATATAACGCTCCTACGGAGCGAAAATTATTCACTATTCACTATTCACTATTCACTACAAAACCGCAGGTTTTGTTGCATTAGGGCGGAGGCCAAGTACCCCGCAAGTTGAG
>JBLJBB010000043.1:0-22143 GCA_047638115.1 Bacteroidales bacterium
GCGAGCCGGAATGCCCAAAATAGTGAATAGTGAATAGTGAATCATGAATAGTGAATAGTGAATAGCGAAATAATAAATGTGTATTTGTTTGATTTATAGTCTGTTGTCGGTTGTCTGTAGTCTGTAGTCCGTTGTCCGTTGTCTGTTGTCTTTTTTCGTATTTTTGTAGATTAAAATATAACCATACATAAACACGATATACTATGTTAAAAATTGAGAATTTACACGTTTCTATAAAAGGAAAAGAGATATTAAAAGGGGTTAACCTTGAAGTGAAAAAAGGGGAAGTTCATGCTATTATGGGGCCCAATGGAACTGGTAAAAGTACGTTGGCTTCTGTTATTGCTGGAAAAGATGTTTTTGAAGTAACTCAAGGTTCCATCACATATAAAGATAAAAATTTGTTTGATCTCTCTATTGAGGATCGTGCTCGTGAGGGTATTTTTATTGGATTTCAGTATCCTGTAGAGATTCCTGGGGTAAGTATAACCAATTTTATGAGAACGGCTCTAAACGAAATAAGAGAGTATAGAGGTCAACAACCCCTATCAGCTGCTCATTTTCTTAAAATGATGGAGGAGAAGAAAAAAGTGGTTGAGCTTACTTCAAAATTGAGTGATCGCTCTGTAAATGAGGGATTTTCAGGTGGTGAGAAAAAAAGAAATGAGATTTTTCAAATGGCGGTTCTAGAACCTGAATTGGCCATTTTAGATGAAACTGATTCTGGTCTTGATATTGATGCCCTTCGCATTGTGGCTAATGGCGTAAACCAACTAAAAAATTCTGAAAATGCTACAGTTGTAATTACACACTATCAAAGACTTTTAGACTACATCGTTCCAGATGTGGTACATATCCTTTTTGATGGAAAGATTGTGAAATCGGGTCCTAAAGAGTTGGCTATTGAGATGGAAGAGAAAGGGTACGATTGGATAAAAAATGATTATGAACAAGGCAAACTCGTATAACCTATGAACAACTTTTTAAGTACCATTCAAGAACAATTTTTTGAACTGAAAAACCTCCATCCGGGGAATACCGAGTTGCAAGAAATAAGACAACATGCTTTGAATCTTTTTGTTGAAAAAGGGCTTCCTCATAAAAAACTGGAAAGATGGCGTCATAAAGCGATTGATCTCCTTTTAGAACCTACTGAAACAGACAAAACTCATTATGCCATTCAACAAAAACCACTCCCATATAGACCTGTTGAGGAGTTCTTTACTTGTGATATTCAAGATATTGGGACCACAAAATACACCTTTTTAAATGGGTGGTTTGTACATGATAATCAGCCACTTGAAATCTCCGAAAATGGTGTTATTGTAGGAAGTATTTTGGCTGCATTTGAAAAATATCCTGAACTTATCCAAAATCATTTTGCAAAATTTGATTTAGAAAAACAGGATGGATTTCACTCTTTAAACCAAGCGCTTTTTACAGATGGGCTCATCATATATATCCCAGATAATGTGATTGTTGAACAACCTCTTCAAATAGTATCTGTTGTTGATGATTACTCTAAAATCATTGTACAACACCGCCATTTGGTGATTGTAGGAAAAAATAGCTCTCTTGCAGTTGTTCATTGTGATGATTCTATTCACGAAGAGAAAAGTTTGATAAACAATATTTTAGAAGCAGATATTGCTGAGAATGGACAACTCCATTATTATAAAATGGAAAACAAAGATGCTCATACATTTTTGATTAACCATACATTCATAAATCAGAAAAGGGATTCGAGATTTGTATCAAATATGATCACATTTAATAGTGGTTATGTAAGAAACGAAATACAAGTTAACTTAAATGAACCGGGTGCAGATGCAAAATTGTACGGTTTATACTTGGTAGATAAAAAACAATATGTGGATAATCAAGTTTCTGTATTTCATAATGCTCCCGATTGTACGAGTAATCAGATCTATAAAGGGATTGCTGATGATGAAGCAGGAGCAAATTTTAATGGACATATTGTGGTTCAAAAAGATGCCCAACATACTGTTGCCTTTCAAGTGAACAAAAATATTGCCTTAACAGATGAAGCAAAAATAACTACCCGTCCATTTTTGGAAATCTATGCAGATGATGTAAAATGTAGTCATGGTGCCACTGTAGGGCAACTAGATGAAAATGCCATGTTTTACATCCGTTCTAGGGGTATTTGTCAAAGAAATGCCAGAATGTTACTCATGTATGCATTTGCCAATGAAGTTGCTAATTTTGTACTTATTGATAAACTTCGTGAACGTCTCAACGATATGATTAAGCGAAGACTTCAGGGAGAATTAACTATATGTGATCAATGTATGCTTCATTGTTCAGATGAGAAAAATTTCACTTTTGAGATTGATGAAACTCAATTAAAAAGGTCGAAATAACTAGTTAATCACCATTTTTTGATAACCAATTCTGTTTTCAGCAGTTACTTTCACGATATAGGTTCCTGAAGATAAATGTTGAATATTCATTTGCAGATTGTTTTGCTCAACGGCTACTTTTTGCCCTAAGTAATTGTAAATTTCAACGCTAAATTGATCTGCATCCACAGCGATATTGAAAAATTGAGAAGCGGGATTAGGGTATATCTGGAACGCTAAAGGCAAACTAAATTCGTTCACAGCAACACCACTTTTGAGATAGAACATGTAAGGGTCAGCGCTTCCGATAAAAGGTTGAAAAGCGGTTTTATTATGGGTATTGGTAGCTTCGATATAGTATCTAACGGTATCATTAGGATTAAGCCCTGTAATATCTGCAGAAAATTGATCATTGGCTAAAGCTTGCATTGCAATAGGTTGAAAATTAGCGCCATTAATTTTATAATGTAGTGTAAGATTTTCACTAACGCTTGAGTTGTTTCCTAAAGTGTACGCATTGGCAGTAATAGAGATCGAGTTTTGGTAAGGGACAGAGTCATATAGAGGAAAATGAACCAATCTCAACATATCTGCTTGTGGAATTTGAATAGCTCTGCAATGTAAAGCATCAGTATCGTACCAATCGTTGTATGGAACTCCAATGATTTCATAACCTGGCATTGCTTGTTGGTAAGCAGCTAAGGCATTTTGGTAACAACTGGAACCATAGGTTGGATTCATGGGAACCAATACTTTGTTGTTTAATATTAATGAGTTCGTATATGGCTGGTTGTTAGGAGTATAAACTCTATACACTTTATATTTATTTCCAAAAGAGGAGGTTTGATTGGCAAAATATTGCGCTGCATTTTCTAAGTCTGTATAGTTTGCATTAGAGGAGGGTACTTGTAGGATCATAATTTTATCAGGAGCTAAGAATTTTCCCCAGCAGTCGATGTGTTGAATATAGGAATTGAGTGGATCAGGAATTTGATGATAGGTTGATACCCCTAAATAATTAAGATAAATCTCATCCAGTTCTGTATTAGAGTAGCAGTTATTTTCATACTGAACCAAATCACAGGAAGCCGCTACTCCAAATCCATCCGCCATAAAGTTACCTCCAGTATGAAGTAAAGGCATACCATAAACAGTGGTTCCTGTAGTGGTTCCAAAAGCTCTAGGTACTTGAGAGTCGTTGGCACGTGGTCTATTGTATGGGAAGTCAATAATTTCAAGATTGCGTTCATTGTTTTCAATAAACCAAGGACCAAAATCGCGGGTCCAATGGGAGTTGGTTGAAGCCAATACAAACTTCACTTTTGAAGCAAGTATCCCATTGTTTGTAAGATAGTTTTGAATAGTATTCGCAGCTGTTTGATTGGAGCATACAACATAAAGGGTATCATTTTCTGCAATTTCAGTAAGTAATTGAAGTGGTACGCCAAAAGTTACGGAGCTTCCAGATACGGTAGCTCTCACAAAAGCCCCTCTTTGGGGTTCAAATTCAGCAATACTTCTCACAGAAGGTGTAGGTGGAGCAGTAACTTGATATTGATATACAGAAAGGGTCGCTGTTTTCGTATTGTTAGAACTCACTTGATCCCCAACATTAACTACTGTAGCCGTTATGATTTTATTTCCAGTTGCAGAGGGTGTCCATGCAATGGGATAGTATGTATATTGCCCGGAATTTAAAGTAGTTGATATAGTATCTGTGTGGCTAAACCCATTTGGATCAGTTAAGGTGATCACAAAATTTGAAGCAGGGGTAGTCCCATAATTGTTTACTTTGATAAAACAATTGATCGGAACCCCTAAATAGCAGAAAGTGGAAGAGTAATTAGTAGTGATTTCAGAGATCCCAAGATCCTCCCCGGCAATTGTTGCTTGAAGGATGTCAGTGTAAAGAAATGGATATAGATTGATATTTTGATTGTTGACAAACGTGTTTGGATCCCAATCTCTATTAGGAGTATTTAGGTTATTCTGAGAAAACAGTAGGGTTTGAATTGCAAAAAGCAAAAATAAAAAGTTAAATTTTTTCATATATTTGTATGATAAATTATCAAGAATGGAAATAATCTTTTCAGTCTGCAAATGTATAAAAAATAAGTCAATGGTTAATAGCCCTCTTGCACCCTGCACCTTTTTTAGTATCTTTGCACATCAATACAAAAAATACCAAGATGAAAATAATATCATTAGTTAGAAGAATTTCCCATTTCTTTAATTTACAACCTGAATTGGAAAAACATGATGTGATTCATGATGAGATTTTGAAAGGAGTTTCATTTAAGGGAACCAACTTATGGATTTTAGTTTTTGCAATTATTGTTGCTTCAGTGGGGTTAAACATGAACTCAACGGCTGTAATAATTGGAGCTATGTTGATTTCACCCCTCATGGGCCCCATAAATGGGATGGGATATAGTATAGCAACTTATGATGGAGAGCTTTTTTACACCTCTTTAAGGAACTTTTTATTTGCTGTGGGAGCAAGTTTAGTAGCATCTACGATTTACTTTGCCATATCCCCTATCTCAACGGCTCATTCAGAACTTTTAGCAAGAACTAGTCCAACCATTTATGATGTTTTAATTGCGCTTTTTGGTGGTTTTGCAGGCATTGTTGCGATTAGTAGTCGATTAAAGGGCAATGTTATTCCTGGAGTTGCCATTGCAACAGCATTAATGCCTCCATTATGTACAGCAGGATACGGTTTAGCAACGGGGCAAGCTACTTTCTTTTTTGGAGCATTTTATCTATTTTTAATAAACACAATTTTCATAGCTTTAGCTTCTGTATGGATCACAAAACTATTAAAGATCCCGATTAGAGGCGTTGTAAATCCAGTAAAAAAGAGGAATATTAATAGAGTTATTTCAACAATCACAACTTTAATTTTACTACCAAGTATCTATTTTGGATATAAACTGGTTCAGGAGGAAAGATTTACACAAAATGCTACAAAATATATTTCAAATATTACAGTTTTTGAAGGGAACTACTTGTTAAAGAGCAATATAAATCCTGATAAAAAAGAGATTACTCTTTTATACGGAGGCAACTCATTATCAGAATCTCAAAAAGAAAGTATTTCAGAAAGATCAAAAATTTTTGGGATTGAGGGTAAGATTCATATAGAGCAAGGATTTTCTATCAATGAGATGAGTGGTGCTAATAAAGAAGTGCAAAAATTACAAGATCAGATTTTGAAACTTTCTGCAGAGTTAAACAACAAACAATCTATTATAGATACTTTATCATCACATCAAACTTTGGGATTAACCTTACTCAGCGAAATCAATGCACTATTTCCGCAAATACAAAGTTGTTCTTTTGCAGATTCAAAGTTATACAAAATGGATTCAAATCAACCTAAAAAAAGCTGTATCGTAGTTTTAGGTACAAAAGAAGAGATCTCCGTACTTGAGAAAACAAAAATTATGAAATGGCTAGAGAAGAGGATTCAATGTAAAGATATTGAACTCGTAATAAAATCAGAAAAATAAAAATAGTATTTTATTTTTCCATAATTTTCATTACTTCATATTTAATGAGATCTTCATATTTTTGGGGGTAATCAATAGAGTATTCAAAAGCTTTGTCGGATAGATCAGTAACAGTCCCGTTTTGATCAATAAATAACAGCGTTGAAAACATGATTTTATATTGTTCAATTAAGGATTTGTTTTTCTCCTCTTCAATATTCACAGCTTGAAATACGAGGGTTCCATTATCCAATTCTTTTTGAAAATATTTCTGTAACGTTTCTTTACAAACTTCTTCACATGCTAAGCAAGATGGGCATCTATTGGTAGCATGAAAATAGTATATTTTTAACACTGGCAAAGAATCTTGTTGTGTTTGTCCGATAACAGTGTTAGACATAAAAGATAATGCAATCAAAGCAAATACCAAAAATAGCGCTCTTTTCATAGTTTTAAATTTGTTGCAAAGATACAAAATTAACTTAATTTCTTTTTATAATCATCGTACCCTCCAGGTTCAGATAGGAGTAAGAAAGATCCATCTTCTTTAACAATTCCAATTGAGGGGTGTTTTACTCCGTTAAAATAGGTTGTTTTTACCATCGTATAATGAATCATATCATCAAAAATTATACGATCACCAGGTTCAAGTGGCTCATCAAAAGCAAAATCGCCCATACCGATATAATCACCCGCTAAGCATGAACAACCTCCTAATCTATATACGTTTTTACTTTTCTCATTTGGTTCATGTGCTCCAATAACAGTAGGTTTATAGGGCATCTCCAAACAATCTGGAAGATGACAAGAGAACGACATATTCAGCATGGCAATCTTAATTCCTTTATTTTCAATAACATCTTCAACGGTTGAAACTAAAACTCCTGTTTGCCAACCAACTGCTTCTCCTGGTTCTAAAATAACATCCTCTAAATTTGGATAACGTGCTTTAAAATCTTGAAGTATATGAATTAGGTGTTCAACGTTATAATCTTCTCGGGTAATATGGTGCCCCCCTCCAAAATTTACCCATTTGGCTTCTTTAATAAGGTGTGAAAATCGCTCTTCAAAAGCTTTCAAACAGTTTTCTAAGGCGTAACTGTCATTTTCACAAAGTACATGAAAATGAAGCCCTTCTACATGTTCAGGAAGATGATCAGGCATATTTTCTTTAAGGATTCCCAGACGTGACCCGGGTAAAGCTGGATTGTATAGATCGGTTTCTACTTCTGAATACTCTGGATTCACTCTAAGTCCGAAACTAATTTTTTTAGGACAAGCGAGTGCTTTTTCTTTAAATTTGATCCACTGACTCAACGAATTAAAAGTAAGATGACTACTGTAAAACAGTAATGCTTCAAATTCATCGTCATGATAAATAGGGGCATAAGTATGTGCTTCACATTGCATCTCTTCTACAATAAGGCGAGCTTCATTCAATGAACTTGCAGTTGCCCCTTTTAAATAAGAACTAATTAATGGAAATGAGTGCCAAAAAGCAAACCCTTTAAGGGCACAAATAATTGAGACTCCAGCTTCCTTTTGTACTAGATTGAGTAATTGTAAATTTGCTTCTAAAGCATCTTCAAACATCACGTAACAAGGTGAAGGGAACTCTTCATAAAGTGAAAGATCTGCCATAATATTCTATTTTTGGGTAATAACGTGTTGAGTAATGGTTTCAAATTGGAGAACATCTAATTGTTCAGGACGTAAATTAAAAATTGGATCGGTTAAAAAATCTGCATCAAATTGAAATTGTTTTAATGAATTTCTTAAAGTTTTCCGTCTTTGATTAAAAGCTGTTTTAATAATATTCTTAAACAAAGCAGGATCACATGATAGTTTTTTATTAGGATTTAATGTGATTCTGATTACGGCAGATTTTACTTTAGGAGGTGGTGTAAAATGGTGTTCATCAACAGTAAATAAATATTCAATATCGTAAAAAGCTTGCAAAAGAACACTTAATATGCCATACACTTTTTTACCAGGTTTTGCAGCCACTCTTTCAGCCACCTCTTTTTGAAACATACCTACTAATTCTGTACAAATATCTTTGTGGTCTAATAACTTAAACAATATTTGAGAAGAGATATTATATGGGAAGTTGCCAATAATCGTAAGAGATTCCTGATATATTTTATCTAATGGAAATTGAAGAAAATCACCTTCAATGATATTTAAATTTGGATATTTTTTCTTCAAATAAAACACAGATTCCTGATCAATCTCAATCACTGAAAAATTGATCTCTTTGTTCTCAAGCAAATATTTTGTAAGAACACCCATTCCTGGTCCAATTTCTAAAACATTCTTATTTGAAGATCTTATACTTTTAACGATGTCGTAAGCAATATTCTCATCATTTAAAAAATGTTGACCGAGTTGTTTTTTTGGTTTAACAATCATGTATAAAATTTAATCAATATTATCACCGCGAAGGTATCTAAATCTTTTGCGCGCATCAACTACATACAAACTACTGGGATGCTCTTTCAGTAATTTTTGGTATGAAGCCATAGCTTCAGGAATATTCATCAAATAATATTCGTAAAGTTCAGCAAGTTTAAAAAGTGCGTCATCTCCAAGAAGATCAGTGGCATAATTCTCAAGGATCTCTTTATAGTATTTTTCAGCAGCAAAATAATCTTTTTGACGAGTTGCAATGTTGGCTCTTATATATAGAATATCATCATTTAAGGATGATAGAGGTGCGTAATATAAAACTGAATCTAAAAACTGAATGGCCTCTTTATCATTGTTTTGAAATAACATAAAGTCAGCTTTCGCAAAATATCTTAATGCAATATTATGTGTAGGTTGGTCATTAAAAAGAGACTCGGATAAATCATCTTCTTCAATCTCTTCCTCTTCCTCTTCATTATCAGAAATTACAAAAGAAAGATACATGGCATCGTTAGAGATAAACTTCGAAGTAGCTGCTCTTAAGACATCCAATTGACTTTTAGCCCATGAAAACTCTCCAATATAAAAAGATAGTTTCGCATTTTTAAATTTCGCAATATGTCCAATTGTATCATTAGGAAAATCTTTGTCAACTTGAGAATATAAAAGTGTTGCTTCCCATATTTCGTTAACATGGAGCATGATATCCGCCAGATCTACTTTATAAACTGCTTTTTCTTTCAGGTCTTTATCAGCATTTTTGATGGCAGTTTCTAAAATTAGTATGGCATCTTGAGGTTTATTCACATAAAAAGCTAAAAGATGTGCATATTTCCTAGTCCATTCAGATGTTCCAGAATGTATACCATATTCATCAATCAATTTTTTAAACTCCTTTTCTAGGGCTATTGCATCGGCTATCTTCACAGGAGAGGTTGATGTGAGAATAAGATATTTAACATTTAACAGTTCAAACTGAGCGGATGAATAGAAAGGAGTTTTCTCACCTTTAACAATAATTGCATTTAATGATTGCATGGAGATCTCGTAAGCTCTGTTTTCTTTGGTAATTTTTGAAAAATCGATTAAAACTTCACCTTCAATTTTTGCTCTTTTATCGATCGCTTTTGCAAGAATTAAAGCTTCATCATAATCTTTATTGAGTAAAGAGATCCAATAATAAAGCTTGAGAAAACAACCATTGTTTGGCTCTTTTTGTATTGCCTTTTTGAGAATAGTTTTAACAGATTGATGTTTTAAATTGTCTGCATCATCTAATAATAAATTTTGAATAATATCTTGAGATGTTCCCAAGTAGTTCTCATCATCATCAGATACTAAATTTAAAGATTCTTCAATTATTTTTTCAGTAAGATTCAGTTGTTGATATATTTGAGTAATCTCTCTTGAAAATAGTTTTTGATTATTTAACATTTTCCTCCCTTTCATCAGAACTTGTTCTGCATACTCTCTTTTAGCAAAAGAGACAAATGCATTACTTAGTTCTCGATACCCATTTTCAGTATTAGGAACTTTTTTTATCGCTTCTTCATACACTTTTGTAGCATCTTTCATTTCCCCCGCCATTTCATAGACATATCCTAAATCGATACTATATCGTTGGAAATTGGGGTAAGCTTTCTGTTGTTTTTTAACTACTTTTTCAAGTTCTTTGTACTCTTTTAATTCTAAAAGTGTTCTAAAGTAATAAAAATAGATATATGAGTCTTGCTTTTTTGAAAATAGATCTTGAAACAATTCTTTAGCTTTTTCATATTCTCCATTTTGGTAATATTGAATCGCTAGTTTTTCATTCGGTGTTGATTGTGCTTGAAGATCAATTTGTGTGCACTGAAAAATGAATGCAACTATAGTAATTACAATAGCTTTGATTAGAAAAGAATTAGAAATGTTAACTTTGTTTGACATAACTACGATTAGTCAATGATATCAAAACCAGTATATTTTCTCAAAGGTTCAGGGATAACAATTCCTTTATCTGTTTGATTATTTTCAAGAAGAGCAGCCATAATACGAGGTAACGCCAAAGCACTTCCATTTAAGGTATGCGCCAACCGTGTTTTTCCTGATTCTTCATCTTTAAATCTTAATTTCATTCGGTTTGATTGAAATGCTTCAAAATTGGAAACTGAACTCACTTCCAACCATTTTTGTTGAGCTTTTGAATACACTTCCATATCATAAGTTAACGCAGAAGTGAAGCTCATATCACCACCACATAGTCTAAGAACTCTGAAAGGTAATCCCAATTGACGAATTAAGCCCATTACATAGTTTTTCATCTCTTCTAATGCTTCATAGGAGTGATCTGGATGTTGTATTTGAACAATCTCTACCTTATCGAATTGATGTAGACGGTTTAAGCCACGAACATCTTTACCATAAGAACCAGCTTCACGACGAAAACATGCAGAATATGCACAATTTTTAATAGGAAAGTCGGACTCTTTAAGAATAACATCTCTATAAATATTCGTAACAGGCACTTCAGCAGTTGGAATTAAATAAAAATCATCAACAGTAGCGTGGTACATTTGTCCATCTTTATCTGGTAATTGACCTGTAGCATACGCTGAGTCTTTATTTACCATGTAAGGGGGTTGAATTTCACTATATTGGGCACCATTAGCAGAATCAAGGAAAAAGTTAATAAGAGCTCTTTGTAAGCGGGCACCTTTTGTTTTGTATATTGGGAAACCTGCACCTGTAATTTTGGTTCCAAGTTCAAAATCAATAATATCATATTTTTTAACCAAATCCCAATGGGGAAGTGCAGATTCATGCATATTAGATGGATCTCCTTCTTGGTGAATAATTTCATTATCTTCAGCTCCAAATCCTTTTGGGACTGAACTATGAGGAAGATTTGGTAAAAGAATAAGTGCATCTAAAATGGCTTGTTCTTTTTCTGACAATAGTATTTGATGCTCTTTTTCCGAAACTTTTAAATGAGAAATTTTTTCTTTAAGGGGTTCAGTTTCATTAGCTTTACCTGATTTGAAAAGTATTCCAATATCTTTAGAGAGTCTATTTTGCTCCATTAAATTATTATCTAATGTGTTTTTAAGAGCTCTAATTTCTGCATCTAAATTTAAAATATTTGCAATAGCATCTTTAGCATCAATATTTTTAATGCGAAGTCTTTCAATTACAAATTCAGGATTTTCACGGATAGTTTGTATCTGTAGCATTGTTATATAAATTAATTTACAAAAATACGAAAAAAAGTGCAATGGAAATTAAAAACCCACTTCTGTTGACAACATTTCACCTCTTGGGTTTTTGATGGCATATCGGGTAAATTTTTCATCAGCTTCAAAACCATCACCTTTATTGATGGTTCCGTCGGCTTTTATTTGAGTTACTTCAACTTCTGAATAGATCCGTTTATTTAATTTATCCCAAATGATCTGTTCAGTTTTAATGGATTCATGTTTTATCAAATCTGTAATCACCACATTTTTAGATGCTTCCATCTTTTGAGTCCAATCTTCACTTATGGCATAATCTGCTGTTAAGACCGATTGTTTTTCCCCATTACTATAGGATGTGACAATTATGCCACGTGGGAAATCCATGTAAGGATTTGATCCTCCATATTTGTTCATATATGGAGCATAAAGGGTAAAGCTTGTTTTTCCGGAATCACTAATAGTTATTTCAATATTTGTAGCAGATTCATCAGGAAATTTTCCATCAAACTCTAAGGGTTTATTTTTTTTATATTGATCAGAGGAGCAGGCAACAAAAAACGCCACTCCCATAAAAATAAGAGTGGCATTAATTATTTGATTTAATTTCATTTTTTGTTTCCTTCTAGTAGAGAATCCGAATATGACTATCTAACTGTTGTACTTTCGTTTATCCAACATCCCACTCTGAATGAATCTCCTGCATTAAGGCCTCTAACAAATTTTTCGTTTTGGTTAGGAAAAGTTAGCGAACTTCTTTTTGAAGATGCTCTTTCAGAAAGCGAAGGATCTACAGATGCAGCTTTTGCGTATTTATCTGCAGCAGCCCAATTATAAGCATAAGGTAATGCATCACCACCTGAACATTTTTGTCCTGATTGTGCATATAGGTCACCAATCAGCATATATGCTGATCCATAGTTAGGTTTAAGTCTGATAGCATCTAATGCAGCACTACGTGATTCAGGGAATTTTTCTTGAAGTAAATATACAGTAGCTAACATAAAATGAGCTTTTGCCTTGTCTTCATTCGTTTCATATAATGAGATAGATTCTGTAAAATAGTTAATGATCGTTGTATAATCTTGTTCTGTTTTATTTTCTTTTTGAATTAAAAGATTACCCATAAGGAATGCAGTAAAAGCACTCGGCTCTGCTCTATGAACAATCTCAAGAGCTTCCACAAATACAGGGTTATTTTTAGTACACTCACCTGAATTTTGGAATAAAACCAACATTTTCTTTAATGCATTTATATCATTTTTGATAGTAGGCATTTTTCTTGTATAAACTTCAACGAGCACATTACATGGTGCATAAGGAGTAAAAGCAGCTTCAATATTTTTCAATGTTTTATTGTAAGTATTAATAAACATATTTGATCTAGCCGTATCACGTGTTAGTGATGTATAAACTTTAGAATACTCTGAAGGATCAATTTGTTGAGCGTCAAATCTTTGTTGAAGATTCTCTAAACCTGCAATTTGTTTATCGTATTTTTTATACGATTCGGTAATTCCAATTTCAATGTAAGATGTTGCCCTTTCGTATGCTTCAATTAAAATAGTTGTATCTTTTTCAATCTTTACCATTACGATAGCTACTTTAAAATAGTTATCCCAAATACTTGGTTGTGTTTTCTCTTTTTCGAGTTCAATAGATTGAACAAACATACTATAAATATCTTTAAAGCCATTAATATTTGCTCTTAATTCATCCTGAGTATATCTTAAAATATTTAGTGCTTTAAACCCTATACCACTTCCTTCTGTAAATTTATTAGGAAAATAGATATGTCTTACTTCATATGTCCAAATTAAAGAATCAATATAATTTCTTTTTGTTAAAGAATCTGTTTCATCTTTTATCAAATTATCGAACATAGTTTGAGAATACGTGTAGAGAGCATCCCATGAACATGGAAACTGTTTCACAACATATTGCCAATTTTCGTATGCATCCTTATAATTCTTTTGATCGTAGAATGTTCTAAAAAGAGTTATTTTTTCCAAACATAAAAGTGAATCTTCAGGTGTTTTTCCCCAACAATTTGAATTTTGTGCTTTCAGTCCGAAAATCATTACAGTTAAGACTGATAGAAGTACTAATTTTTTCATTACTAATTTTTTTTTATTATTCAATTTAACGAATTAAGTTCTAATTTATTGTTTTTAATCTAATTTCGCTCTCTGATACCATTTTTCATGTAGGATAAAATTCAAGGATAATCTTAAATAGTTTTCATGGATTAAGTTGTTTGAAATGGTTCCAATTTTTCCATATTCCAACATAACATTTAAAGAAGATCTAGTGTTAAATGTTTTTAAAGGAAATCCTAAACCTATAGAGAAAGTCATTTCAGAAATTGGTGTATTTTTAACAACAATATACCCTGTAGAATATTTAATACCAGCTCTATAACTCACTTTATTTAAATATTTTGATGACTTTGCATCAGGTATGATTTGAAATCCTAAAGAGGAGATTAGATTGTTTTTTAAAGTATCTTTCAGTGATGTAGAAGAGAATCTCTGCCAATTTTGCCATGTAACATCAGAAGTAAAAAGATATTTGTCTTTATAAGCATAGCTGATTCCTCCACCTATAAACTGTGGTATTTTCATTTTCCCTTTTATTGCATCATCTCCAATTTTAATCAATACAGTATCAAAAGTAGAAGTATAAGCATAACTCCCTTTATAATTTGAAATGAGAACACTTTCACTTGTTTTAATGTAGGCAGAGTTTTCATATACAATACCAACCATAAATTTATGATTCTCTTTCAGTTTAAACCGATATTGAAGCCCAAGCGTATAATGGAGGCCGTCAATATTATTTGATTCAGAAATTTTAGAATTAAAAATTGTAACATCACTAAATTCCATATATCTAATTGTATTCAAATTTCCCCACAAATAAGATAAGTTAACACCTAAAGATAGGTTTTCAGAAATTTTAAACCCATTTCCCCAATAGAGTTGTTTCAACCCACCTTCTCCAGAATAGCGATAATTGGCTATCCCAACATTTTGAATAGTCGCACTATCGTAAATATCGTACCCTAAATCACTAAAAGGAATAATACCAATACTTGAAGCCCAAAATTTATTTATAGGTATTCCAATGGCAAGATAATCAAATCTTGCTCTTGAATTTTTTTGTGATGAAGTATTTGATTTGAGTGTTGTTGAAAACATACTAAAAGATGCATCTGCAGTAAATGAAAGTGAGTCAAAACTGGTATAGGATGCAGGGTTTTTAAAATTAACATAGTTGGAATTGCTTAACGCATATCCAACACCCCCCATGGTTGAATTAATTCCATTTGTTCGATTATTTAGAATTCCTATCCCAAATGAAGAATAGGGTGTACTGACTTCGTTTTGAGAATTTCCTACAAAAGAAAACATTGTCAAAACTATCAATATCAGAGCATTAAATGAAATTTGTTTATACATTCAGTTTCAATATTTTATTAAGTCCAATAAGGACTAAATTTGGAGTGGCAAATATCTGATTTTTTATTGAATTTTGCAAAAAAAACATATCACCTCCGGTTAACACTACATTTAAGGGGTCAAATTGAGTTTTATATGAATCAATTTGACCTTTTATTTCAAAAATTACCCCATTAATAACGCCACTTTTGATAGATTGTTGTGTGTTTTTTCCTATAAAATAATTAACATTTTCTTTTTCCAAAAAAGGTAAATTTCGAGTTTGTTCATGAAGAGCTTTAAAACGCATATTTATTCCAGGTGAGATAGCTCCTCCTTGGAAAACTCCATTTTTATCAATAAAATCGTAAACTATACACGTACCAGCTTGTATGGACAAACAGTTTTCTCCAGGAAAAAGCGAGGATGCTCCCACTCCATTTGCAATTCTGTCTAAACCTAATGTTTCAAAAGAATCATAATTGATCGTTATTGGGATTTTTAAATGATGATTAAAAACAATACAATTTGAATTTGCCATTAGAAAAATTTGCGCATCAAGATTTTCTTTCCCAACAGTAGAGATTATTGTGTTTTGAATTTGGAATTTTTGAAATAAACCTTGAAGATATTTTACAGAGATCTCTTTAAGCGAATCAAAAAACAACTCTTGATCCGAAGAATCAAAAATGGCACATTTCTGAAGGGTGTTTCCAATATCTATAACTAAATTCATTTTTACATTTTATATTTTTAATCTTCAGAGTCTTCAGCAACAAAATCTTTATAAGCGGCTAATACTTGAGCTTTCGATAAAAAGCCCAAATAGATACGATCTTTTGTAATTATCGGCAAATTATAATGTCCTGATTCTTTAAACTTTTTAAGCACCTCTTCTCCAGTATCTGTATCATATGCAACAACATCAGGATAAAACATTAATTGTTCAACCATCACATTATCATATAGTTCTGGTTTGAAAATGATCTCTCTGTGTTGATCCATACTTAACATACCTACAAAATGGTTTTGAGAATCAACAACAACAAATAAATTACGCTTTGATTTAGCAATGGTTTGTGTATATTCTCTTAAAGACGCGGTTTGAGATACAGTTAAAATATTATGATCCATTAATTTATGCCAATTAATTTTTCTCATGGCAAATTTATCTTTATTATGTGTTTTTAATTCTCCCAACTCTGCTAACTTTTTGTTATAGATAGAATGTTTTTCAAAAGGTTTTACCGCTAGAAAGGAGACAGATGAGGTGATCATTAGAGGTATAAGTAATTCATAACCAGATGACATTTCTGCAATTAAGAATATTGATGTTACCGGAGAATGCATAATTCCAGCCATAACACCTGCCATACCTGCTAAAACAAAATTGGCTGCAGGGAGATCAGTTCCAAAATAAAGATTAAAGATGGAGGCAACAAAATATCCTGAAAAAGCTCCAATAAATAATGATGGAGCAAAAACACCACCAATACCACCAGCACCTAATGTAATTGAGGAAGCAAAAACTTTAAATAATATGATCAATCCTAAATATGCAATAAACAGATAATTTACGTTAAAGGAGTTAAAATAATGAAATACAGGTGAATTTTTGAATAAATATGTCGTTTGTCCTTCTATGAGGAATTTTATATTTTCATATCCCTCCCCATAAAATACTGGAAATAAAAAGATTAACAACCCTAATAAAATACTTCCAATAATACCTCGAATATATTTTCTTTTAATTTTATGAATCCATTTTTCTATAACTCTAGAGGTTTTTAAAAAATAGATTGAAATTGCTGCCGTAAATACTCCCAGAAGTATATAAAACGGCACATTGAAGGCACTGAATGGAAGTATGGAATTTATATTTAGCATCACATCCTTACCCAAAAAGAGAATAGATAATACAGTTCCTGTTGCGGCTGATATTAATAAAGGGAGTATTGATGCGGCTGTAAAATCGATCATTAATACTTCTACTGCAAACACAATAGCAGCTACAGGTGCTTTAAATACAGCTGCAATGGCAGCCGTTGAGCCACATGCTAAAAGGAGTGCTGTGTTTTTGGCATTTAAGTTAAATAATTTTGCTAAGTTGGATCCAATAGCAGAACCCGTTAAAACCATGGGTGCCTCCAACCCAACAGATCCACCAAATCCAACAGTTATAGAACTGGCTACCATTGAGGAATATATATTGTGTCTTCTCAACTTGCCATTGTTTCTAGAAAGCGATTTTAAAACAATACTAACTCCATGGCTAATCTTATCTTTAACTATTCTGGAAACAAAAAAAATGGTTAATAGAATCCCCATCAATGGAAAAGCTAAATAAAAATAATTTTGCTCAGCATCTGGAAAAGTGTTGTGAAGTAAATTGATTGTAAAATGAAGTAGGTTTTTAATAACAATAGCCGCTGTCGCTCCAAAAATACCTGTAAATACACTTAGCATGAGAACTGTATTAGGTATCCCTAAATTAGTTTTAGAATATCTTCTAAACTTAGAAAGCCATAAAAAGCAATTTTTATATCTCACCCATTAATTTTTTTGTCGCAAAAATAATAAAAAGAAATGTTAATCCATGAAAAAAATGTATTTTTGTTTTTTATTTTTTAAAATTAGTGTCTTTATGGATAACAATATCATAATTTGGGATAGAAATAAATGTAAAACCTGTTACTCTTGCATTAGAGCTTGTCCTGTAAAAGCAATTCATGTTAAGCAAAGTACAGTATACCCTCACTTTGAAGACGGGAGATGTACGCATTGCGGACACTGTATAGCAGCTTGTGCTTATGACGCTATAAAATATTATGATTCCAAAAAAGAGGTGAAAGAGATGTTGAATTCAGGAGTTAAGGTTGCTGCCGTTTGTGCTCCTTCCATTGCTGGTGAATTTGTAGATATCGCTGATTACAGAAAGTTTGTTAAAATGATCCGATACCTGGGATTCTATTTTGTGAATGAGATGTCTTTTGGAGTAGATATTATTGCTGCCAAATTTAGAGAACTTACTGCTCAAAATTTTAATGGGAAATACTTCTTAACCTCAAATTGCCCTGCCAGTGTAGAATTGGTTGAGAAGATTTATCCAGAATTGATTCCTAATTTAGTACCATACGTGTCTCCTGCTGCTGCTTCCGCTGTTGTAATTAGAAAAAATCATGGAAAAAATGTTAAGATAGTTCACATAACCCCATGTGTTGCTGCTAAAAACGCAGTTAATAGATACAAAGGAAATGCAAAAATAGACGCCGTTCTTACTTTTAAAGAACTTCGAGAATTATTTGAAGAATTCAATCTAAAAGAAGCATTTACTCAAATATCAGATTTTGACTTACCTTTTGGCTATAAAGGTGGGCTTTATGCTATTGCTCAGGGATTTGTAGAAGCAACTGGTCTTGATACCAGCTTGTTAAATGGAAATACAACTACAGTAGAAGGAAGTGCAAACACCATTCAAGCAGTTGAACAATTTAAAGAGTTTACCGATAATATTAAATGTAATTTCAGTTTATTCTTTTGTGAAGGGTGTATCTCAGGTCCAGGAATGTCTCAATGTGATAACAAATTTTTAAAACAAACCTTTACCAAAGATTATATCAAAAAAAGATTAGCTAACTTCGAAATTGATCGTTGGTTTAGTGATGTGATGACCCACTCCAGATATAAAGAATTAGAGTGCTCTTTCAATAATAACGAATATGCCCTTCAAAAACCTGATGAGTATAACGTGATTGTTGCCTTGAAAAAAATCACGGTTCCTAAAAAGGGAATTGAACTCAATTGTGGCGCTTGTGGTTTTAATACTTGTTACGGTCTTGCATACGCAGTGGCTCAAGGGATTGCGATTCCTGAAATGTGTATTCCTAACTCACAGGTGGGCTCCCGTGAAGCAGTAATCAATATGAGAAGAAATTCTGAAGAACTGGAAAAAGCAGAAGCTCGTTTGAAAGAATTGGATTTAAGATGCCAAACGGCTGAAGTGGAGAGTAGATCCCAAAAATCTGCACTCTCTATTTTAATCCGAAGCTTGCGTATTGGTTTAGTTTTAACCGATCCCAATTTTAAAGTGATCGATTCTAACTTAGGATTTGTAGAAGTTTTGGGAGAAGATGCTGCTGATATTCACGATGTTATCCCATTTTTAGTAGGTGCAAATGTTAAATCTTTGCTCCCTCCAACAATCATTTCGCAACTCACCTATCTAATGCAACATGATGATGAGAAATTGCAACGTGATGTGGAAATTCAGGGAAAATTGATCAATGCTACGATGTTTACTCTTATCCCAAATCAACTGATTTGTGTGATATTGAGAAACTTACACTCTAAAGAGGAGCGCCCAGAAGAGATTATTGAAAGGATCACCGAAGTTATTGAAGAGAATTTAAGACAAGTGCAACAAATTGGATTTATTCTTGGTGAAGGCGCTGCCAAAACTGAAAAGATGATGAACACCATTATTGAAACCTATAAAACATAATCCCTTGAAAGAGCTAAAAATGGTTGACCTTGAGGGTCAATATCTTAAAATTAAAGATGAGATTGATACCGCAATTCAAGAGGTGATCAATTCCACCTCTTTTATTAATGGCTCTGCTGTTTTTAGTTTTCAAAAAGATCTTGAAGGGTACCTGGATATCCCTTATGTCATTCCTTGTGCTAATGGTACTGATGCACTGCAAATAGCGTTGATGTCTTTAGATCTTTCCCCTGGGGATGAGGTGATTACCACCCCGTTCACTTTTTTTGCAACTGCGGAAGTGATTGAATTACTCCATCTTAAACCCGTTTTTGTGGATGTTAATCCTGATACTTTTAATATTGATACAACTCAAATTGAAAAGGTAATCACTGAAAAAACGAAGGTTATTTTGCCGGTTCATCTTTTTGGGCAAAGTTGTAACATGCACGATGTTATGCAATTAGCAAAGAAATATAATCTGTTTGTGGTTGAAGATGCGTGTCAATCGTTGGGGGCTGATCATGTGCAACCTCATGGAACAAGTGTAAAAGTGGGAACCTTAGGGGATCTGGCGTGTACCTCCTTTTTCCCTTCTAAAAATTTGGGTTGTTTTGGTGATGGGGGTGCTATTTTTACTTCAAATGAGGCGTTGGCAAAAAAATGTAAGATGATTGCCAATCATGGTTCAGAAAAAAAATATTACCATGATATGATTGGGATTAACTCCCGATTAGATTCTATACAGGCAGCCATTTTAAATGTAAAACTTTCTTATTTAGACGATTACAACACTACCCGTCAAAGAGCGGCTCATTTCTATACTAAGTTATTACAAAATCAGACTCATTTTAAAACTCCAGTTGTTACCTCTTTCTCTACCCATATTTTCCACCAGTACACATTGGTTATTAACGGGTTAGATCGTGATGAGGTGCAACAAAAACTGAAAAAAATGGGAATTCCAACGATGGTTTACTACCCTATCCCATTACATTTGCAGAAAGCGTTTCACCATTGGGGCTATAAGCCCGGCGATTTTCCGATTAGCGAAGCCTTATCAACAACCGTTTTATCGCTCCCGATGCACACCGAACTCACTGAAGAGCAACAAGTTTATATAGTCGATAGTTTGTTGTCGATAGTCAATAAGGGTTAAAAGGTTAAGGGTTAAAAGGTTTAACGCTTCGCTGTTGAAAGGTTTAAAAGCTATCAGCTATCAGGTTTCAGCTATCAGTTTTTCAATTAATTTGCTAATTTGCTAATTTCATTTTCCTCTATTTGTAATAGTGATAAATAGTATTTTTCTCTATTTGCAATAGAATTATTTTGTATATTTGCATGTTTAATTTATTCAAAATTAAGGTACCATGAAACAGATAATAAAGGATATAATTGAAGACCAAAAACAGTTCATATCATATAGGAAAACAGTAGAAAGAGCATTTCCTGAAAGCTATCTTACCATAGAGCAAATTGTAATTATTTCTGGTGTAAGACGCTGCGGAAAATCTGTTTTATTGCAACAAATTCGCTCAAAACTTCCTCAAAAAGATTATTTTTTAAATTTTGATGATGATCGTCTTAGTTCTTTTAGATTAGAGCATTTTCAAGATCTTTATGAAGTTTTTATTGAGCTCTATGGAGAACAAGATTATTTTTATTTTGATGAAATTCAAAATATTGCGGGGTGGGAACAGTTTGTTAAACGTTTGTATAACTCTGGAAAAAAAGTTTTTGTCACTGGTTCGAATGCCAAAATGCTCAGTAAGGAATTAGGGACTTTACTAACAGGTTGTTATATCTCGATAGAATTGTATCCATTCTCATTTAAAGAATTTCTTGAGTTAAAAGGGAAATCTGAATTGATTTCAGAGATAACAGGAACAGTACAAAAAGCAACAATTCAGGCACAGTTTTCCCATTATCTTGAATGGGGTGGATTCCCTTTATATATAAAATCTAAAGAACCGCTAATGCTTAAGACCCTATATGAAAATATTTTGTATAAAGATATAATGGTTCGTAATCAGATAACGAATGAAAAAGAGTTAAAGGAGATGATGTACTTTATTATGAGCAATATTGGAAAGCCCATCACGTATACCTCTCTAGCAAAATTAATTGGGATTAAAAATCCCACTACTATCAAAAGTTATTTAGAATTCATTGAGAATACTTTCTTGATTTTTACAGTAAATAAAATGGATGATTCCGTTAAAACGCAACTCAGAAATCCTAAAAAAATCTATGCGATCGACAATGCTTTAGTCCTCAGGTTAGGGTACCATTTTTCAAAAGAGGAGGGTCGTTTATTAGAAAATTTGGTTTTTATTGAATTAAAAAGAGGAGGGTTTGAGATATTTTACCATCAAACTGAATCCTCAGAATGTGATTTTATAATAAGAGATGGATTTAAAATCAGGGGGGCTCTTCAGGTTTGTGCTCATCTGTTTGATCCGCTAACCAAAGCAAGAGAAATTAAAGGATTACTCTCTGCTGCAAAAAGGTACAATCTTGAAGAAGGTTTTATAATCACCCAATCTGAAGAATCCACAGAAACTATCGACGGAGTTACCATACACATTTTGCCTTGTTGGAAATGGATGTTAGCGAATAAAGCACACTTAGAATTGAAAAATTAATTCGTTTTTAATTCGTGAATTCGTGGCTAAATATTTAAATTTGCAAATAAGCAAATAAAAATGGAAGATTAACCCTTAAACAGCGAAGCGATTCAACAGC
>JBLJBB010000044.1:0-6983 GCA_047638115.1 Bacteroidales bacterium
GTTACAGTTACACCTTGATGTGCCATTTCGTTAGCAATTGCTTCAGAAAAACTTAGTACATAAGCTTTTGTAGCATAATAGATAGCCATTTTGGGACCTGGTAAAAAGGAAGCGATGCTGGCTACATTCATAATCTTACCATATTCATTTGTGATCATATCTTGTCCGTACAACTTTGTGAGTTGTGTAAGTGCTATAATGTTCAGAGATATCATTTCGTACTCTTTGAACCAGTCTGTTTCTGAGAAGAATCCAAAATCTCCAAAACCAGCATTGTTGATTAAAATATCAATGTTTATTTGTCGATTAAGTGTTTCATTATAAACCTCTTGTGCTGCATCCTTTCGAGAAAGATCTTTGTCAATAATCATCACTTCTACATGGTAATTTGACTCAAACTCATCTTTGATTTCAAGTAATTTTTGTTTATTTCGAGCAACAAGAACCAAATCGCCCCCTTTGCTAGCATGTATTTTGGCTAATTCTAATCCAATTCCACCAGTTGCCCCTGTTATTAATGCGGTATTATTCATAGTTTTTTTGTTTTTATCATAGTTTAATCCGCTAAAACGGATAATATCTCAATTTATTGTGCTCTTATTCAATTTTTTAGCGTATCTTTGCACTCAATTTTAAATTCCAATATCACATTGAAAACATTCTCAGAACTAGGTATTTACGATTATTTTGTAAAGGCCCTAAATGAAAACAATATCGTTAATCCTACCGAAATTCAGTATAAAACTATTCCGTTTTTGCTCAATGAAGGTACAGATTTTATCGGACAAGCACAAACAGGAACTGGAAAAACTGCTGCTTATGGCTTGCCAATTTTACAAAAAATTGATGTCACAAGAACACAACCTCAAGCAGTAATTCTCTCTCCTACACGTGAGTTAGGACAACAAATTGCGAAACATTTGTTTAAATACACTAAATATATTCCAGAAAAGATTTTTGTAGAATCACTTTGTGGAGGAGCTAAAATAGATGTTCAAATTGCCTCTTTAAAAAGACCAACCCATGTGATTGTTGCAACACCTGGTCGTTTAGTGGACTTGCTGGATAGAAAAGCGATCTCTTTATCTGAGGTAAAAACCATCGTATTAGATGAAGCCGATGAGATGTTGACGATGGGATTTAAAAAGGAATTAGATCGCATTTTAAGTGCCACTAGAGGCCAACGTCACACTTGGTTGTTCTCTGCAACAATGCCTAGAGCATTAAAAGAGATCATTACAGGGTATATGTCGCCGAAATCGATGATGGTTCAAATCAATAAAGATGATGTGATCAATAGAAATATTGAACACAAATTTGTCATGTGTAGGAAAGATGATAAAAATGAGATTTTAATCCATTTTTTAAAATCTCAACTTGATGCTCGTGGGGTGATCTTCTGTAGAACCAAAGCGGGAGCCCATGCAGTGGCTGAACTACTTGAAAAACAAGGAATAAACGTGGCAGCACTTCAAGGGGATATGATCCAAAAAGATCGCGATAAAGTGATGAGGGCTTTCAAAAATGAGAAATTACAAATCTTAGTGGCTACAGACCTTGCCGCACGCGGTATCGACGTTGCAGGATTAGCTTGGGTAGTGCATTACGATCTTCCTGAAAAAACAGAATATTTTACCCACCGCAGTGGTAGAACTGCCCGTGCCGGCAAAAAAGGGTTCTCCCTTTGTATGATCACTACTGGTGATACTGCAGCATTGAGAGCTATCGAAAGAGAATTGAGAATCACTTTTAGAGAGTATAATATTTACTAATCGATATTATTATGAGTGAATTTGTGAGTAATGATCCTTTACATGGAATCACATTGAAATTTATCTTGGAATATCTCATTGAGTTTTATGGCTGGGATGAGCTTGCCTCAAAAATTAGAATCAACTGTTTTGCTAAAGATCCCTCTTTAAATTCTAGTCTTAAGTTTTTAAGAAAAACTCCTTGGGCTCGAAATAAAGTAGAAAACTTATTCCTATACACCAAAAGGAAACATCCTAATTTTATTCCAACTAATGCATCAAGGTAATTATGAAATTCAGTCAATATAGATTTATTCCAAAGCTTGAAGAGAACCTAGAACAACTAGGTTTCAAAAAGCCAACTGATATCCAATTCAAAGCGATCACTCCCATTCTGAAAAAAGAGGATGTGATGGCCATTGCGCAAACTGGAACGGGTAAAACAGCTGCTTTTGCGATCCCCATTATTCAACTCTTAACGACAGAGCCAAAAGTTTTAGAACCATATCAAGTGAGATGTGTGGTGATGGCTCCTACCCACGAGTTGGCCATTCAGATCGCTGAGGTTTTTGAACAATTTGCGAAAGGGTTGTTCTTAAATGTTGTAGGACTATTTGGCGGGGTGAAACAAGATCCTCAAATAGAAAAACTTAAAAGCGGTGTCGATATTTTAGTGGCTACCCCAGGAAGGATGTTCGACTTGGAAAGTCAGGGCGTTTTGATTCTTCATACCGTTGAAATTTTAGTGCTCGATGAAGCAGATAGAATGTTGGAGCTGGGTTTTTTGAAAGATATGAGACACCTCGTTCAAAAACTTCCCAAAAGGAGACAAACCCTCTTTTTCTCAGCTACCATCAATGAAAATATTAAAGATTTGGCCTACGGACTTGTGCGTCACGCTGTTAGAATCCAAATCTCCCCTAAAGATAAAGTGTCCAAAAATATTGATCATGCCGTAGCTTATGTCGAAATGGATCATAAAAGGTTTTTCTTAGAGAGCTTTATCAAAAAGAATACTGAGGCAAAAATATTGATCTTCGTAAGAACAAAAGTAAGGGCTGAAAGAGTAGCTAAAGCGATGGAACGTGTGGAGATTTTTACCGAAACTATCCACGGAGATAAGGATCAGGATGATAGAACTTTAGTGATGAACCGCTTTAAAACAGGGGCTACCAAAGTGCTGATTGCTACAGATGTATCCGCCAGAGGGGTTGATATTCCCAATGTTGATTTTGTGGTGAACTACGATTTGCCAGATGTTCCTGAAAACTATGTGCATAGGGTAGGGCGTACGGGGCGCGGGGTGAATAGAGGTACTGCCATCTCTTTTTGCAGCGAAGAGGAGAAACCCATTTTAAAAGAGATTGAGACATTTTTAACAAAACCCATTTCTGTTATGGAGATTGATAAAAAAACATACAAAGCTACTATTGATTTTTCAGTTGATCAAACCAAAGATTGGCGTGTGTTACTACAAGAGCAGGAAACTTTTGAATCGAAGCAAAAAGGGAAACCTTATAAAAAGAAAAAGTAACCTGTTGAGGTTACTTTTCGCTTTTCTTATTGGAGTAAACTTAGGATCACTAAGATTACCATCGATATAATAATCATATTCAATTTTTTAAATTATTTAGTAGTTGAAATCACTTCAAAAATGGGGGGATGTGCAATGGTTTGTTTCACTTTGCATAACTCTGCAACATGAATTAAAGCGGGTTTGTATTTTTCTGGAAATCCTTCTGGCACTTGAATATCTAAGGATATATGAGTAGGAAGTCCCGTTTCGCGACTATATTGAGCGGTTTGGATAATTTTCATCCCTTCTGTTGGGAGACCTCTTTGGTCACAAAAACCTTTTACGTAGATTCCAGCGCAAGTTCCGATAGATGCTAAAAATAGTTCAAATGGAGAAGGTGCTGAGTTTTGTCCACCCCCTTCAACTGGCTGGTCGGTTCTGATTGCATGTCCGTGTAAATGAGCGGTGATCACTTTGTTTCCATCAAATGTAATTTCCATAATTGTTGATTTTTTTAATTGTTTTGTTTTCGTTTATTTTGAATGGCAAAAGTAACACAAAAAACAAAACATATCCAATCTTATTTTTGAATAAGACCTATATAAGAAGTCAATATCATATCTTATCCTACCCCTTTCTCCCTTTGCCTTTCGCCTGAAATGTAGTATATAAATCGCTTTTTTATAGATTGCTGATACATAAAAGGCCCTAATCATTATTTTAAAAGAATTAATTTTTTTGTTGATATAATATGATTGTTTTCTAAAAGTTTCATAATATAAAGCCCATTGGGTAGATTATTTCGATATAATGTAATAGTTTGTTCGTAGATATCATTTAATTCGAGTACTTTGTTACCAATAGAGTTATATAATATGAGTTTGCCATTTTCAATTGGTTTTTTTAAACTTATCGTAGTTTGTGTAGCAAAAGGATTTGGGAAAATGGTAACTCCATCGAAATTGGATTGTGTAAAATCTTCAATATTTGAATTGTTTGAAGATTCCATTTCAAAAATAAAGCCAGCTAATCCGTAAGGGTATTTATTCAAATTTCCACCAACCCAACTAGACCCATCAGGTAATATTTTAGTACAAAGTGCATAATTGTTGCCATTAAAATCTCCGGGGAACTGATTTGTACTTATTACGCTTCCTAATGAATCTAATATAAGTATTAATGCTTTTTTATTACTAGCACTTTCAGTCTCATATCCAGTAACTATAACTTGTCCTCTATAATTGTCATATGAAATATCTGTTGGAAAATCATCTAAATTTGCAGTGCCATTATATTCATATTGCCAACTCTCTTCTCCATCTAATACCGCTAGTTTTCTAATTAAAATGTTATTATTGGAATGGCTAATCATATAAATATAATTTTTTTGATCATCTACAACCCCTTTGATGGCTTGTGAATTAGAAATAGTATATTTTTTGGTCCAAATGGTATCACTATTTAAAGTGTTAAAAATGCCAAAAGATTCATTATTTGTATTATTTTTTCCGGTTAGAAAAAAAAGATTTGTATCAATCTTTTGTACATAATTTATTATGTTTAAAGGAGAAGGAAGATTATTCGAGTGAGAAAAAGTTAAAGTATTTTTGTTAATAGTTTGGAAATTCCAGTTTGAATATGTGTCACCAAATATAAAAATTCTACTACTGTCTTGATTTTCACAAATTTTTGTCCGAGCAATCAAATTAGGATAAACGAAATAAGTATTTATATCAGGTGAGATAGAATTGCTTGTTATCTTTCTGAAATGAATTTGATTTAACTCAGGATAAAAATCTTCAGGATCTTGATAAAAAACAAAAACACAATCATTATCGGCATAAAGTTCTATGGGTGTTGTATTATATGATCCAATGAAAAAAGTTTTTTTTGAAATTTGATTTCCTAAACTATCAAGTTGATATACAAATACACTATCATTGTATGAATAATGATAAGGATCTCTGTCTGATGAAATATTGGTATATGCAGACATAAAAATATTTCCATTCGGAGATACAGCAACATTACACCCTAAAAGGTAATAATCTTGAGTGAATTTTTTGTCCCAAATAATATTTTTATTAAGATCATAAACTTCTAAATAAACAAATCTACCTACCTGTTTCAAAACGATTGTTTTATCTGATTTATAATTAATAATATCTATAGTTTTAGCAGAAAATTGATAGTTGCCGCCAATATATTTTTTAATTAATGTTAGACCTGTATTTCCATCAATTTTAACAAAAGTAGATGTACTTCTTTTAAGACTGTTAATTCGAGTAGTTTGAAGTTCTCCAAAAAAACAAGGGGAATTGTTAATGACACAAGCAAAAAGCCCTACACTTCTTTCATCAAACAAAAGGGAATCTTCAGTAATAGTTGCTTCATAAATGGTGTTTCCTGTACTACCATCCAACTTTAAAATTCCCCAATTATTAATGGCATAAAATCCTGTCAAATAAAGATCTCCTTGATTGTCAATGTCAATAGAATTAGCACCATTACTATTCCCATAATAACTTAGTGGTGTTCCAACACCTGTAAAGACATAACTCGAATTCCATTCAACTAAACCTGTACTCTTATCAATTTTTGTGGTCCAAAAAGCACCATAACTAGGATGAGTCCATGTTACATATAATTTGCCATTTTTATCAACCATTTTACTAGAATTTACATCTTGAGTTAAGCTGGTCGCTATCCATAGTATACTCCCATTGTTTTTATTCAAACTAACAACTTTCCCTTTTTGATAGTATGTTTCTTTTCTCCCAAACAAAAACATACTATCGTTTGAATCAAAATATATCTTTGAGAAATCTAATATATCAGCCGAGGAATATTGTACACGCCAAACTATACTATCTAAATTACTATGATCAATTTTGAAAAGGGTGTCATTGCTTGTAAAATATATGTTTTTTTCATGGTCAACACCAAATCCATAAAATCCTGAAATATTTGTTGGAGTATTTATTGAATGTGATAATGTACTATCTCCTGTATTTTTGTTGATAAATGCAAACTTTCTGATATAGTTTGTGTACACAGTAGGACTTGTATATGTATGCATATATGAAATTATAAATCTAGTACTGTCATAATCAACGATATGTTTCGGCGTTTGATCATAATTGGTAACATAAGGTTTTTTCCACACAATAGAGCCATTTGTTGCATTGACTTTCCATATTTCTCTTTTTGGAGAGGTAAATGTTGTAATTCTACAAATTCCATATACGTAATTATCCGAATACATTATTTTTTCAATCTGAATATTTGCGTCTTGATATGTGACAGTTGTATCAAAAGTAATGGTTGACCATACAACATTTCCTAATGTGTCAATTTTCATGATATAGGGCATGAATTTTCTTTTTTCAAAAGTTTTTCCTGCAATAAACATACAGTCATCTCCTTTCCAACAAGCGTTTATAACTCCATTCTCTTTTTGTTCTCTATCACTAAAATAAAACTCTGAACTTTGTGCATTTGTTTTAGTTTGAAAACAAATTACCCAAATTAAAAAAGGTAGTAAAAATATTATTTTCTTTTTCATTTTATTTTGTTTTGTTTATTAGAACTAACATAACAATTTTGTTAACGAGCTAATCCCTTCTTATTAAAATTAATATGCAAATATAGTAAATATTATCACTATCAACCGACTAAATTGAAAAAATTTGCAAAATATTATTTAAGTTATTGAA
>JBLJBB010000045.1:0-5338 GCA_047638115.1 Bacteroidales bacterium
AGAAGAATTTTCTTTTTTCATTTTTTCATTTATTTACAGAAAATTTACATTCGTTATACCTTTAAATGCTTCGTCTAAGTTTTGAGTTATTAAGGATCGACTAAATAAAAATGCATCTAGTTATAGATTACTATAGAGTCCTCCTTTGTTAGGACACAATTCTACATTTAAATAATTTTTCTAAATTATTTAATATTCCCAATATTATTCATATCTTTGCCTTTTGATTCCAATTCAAAACCAATGAAAATAAGCAGATTAGATATTAATTGTAGTTTCCCCATAGAGACCAAAATATCCAATTGTTTTGCCACTTCCTATTCTTACGATTTTAATGGCAATATTACCAATTTGAGAAGATATGACAATGGAGGAAATCTATTGCACTCCATAAATTATGGTTATGAAGATCGTAGAAATAGACTAGGTAGCATTAATGTGACTGGTTCTGATATTAGTTCATCCAGTTATCGCTATGATGCCTTAGGAAATTTGATTACAGATACAATAGAAAGTATTCATATTGATTGGAATGTGATTGGTAAAGTGAGAAGTGTGCAAACGCCCAACAACATGTTGAGTTTTGCGTACAATCCATTCGGACAAAGACAGATAAAACGAACTGATAATGACTCCACTTATTATGTACACGATGCCACCGGCAATGTGATGGGGATCTATGTAAAGGATGATTTGACCTTAACGGCAAAAGAGCTCCCCATCTACGGCAGCTCCCGTTTGGGGATTATGAATAAGGAGGTGGTGTTTAATCTAACTGGTGGGTTAGTAAGCAAATCCAACAGCACGATTGGGATTAAGGAGTACGAATTGAGTGATCATCTCGGGAATGTGAGTGTGGTGATCTTAGATAGAAAGATCTTTGATGGTGACAAATTTGCCGCCACTTCCCTCTCTCGCACCGACTACTACCCCTTTGGCTACCCCATTGCCTCACGTTCGTATAGTCTTGAGCAATATCGGTATGGGTTTAATGGTAAAGAATATGATAATGAAATTTACGATGCATCTAAATTTCAAGATTACGGAATGCGGATGTATGATACTCGTTTAGCCAGATTCTGGGGAGTTGATCCGTTAAAAAGCGATTATCCTATGTTAACTCCATTCCAGTTTGCAAGCAATTCACCTATATGGGCGATTGATTTGGATGGGTTAGAGGCCTACATTGTAAATGGGAAATTTGACAGATGGGGACCAATCAGAGGTGCTGATGCACCGGTTATTGTGATCCAAAAAGCTGGAGATGTAGATGGAGTCACATTAAAGAATAATTCAAAAGACTATTTTGGTCAGAATATTACAGTTGCGCAGTTTTACAAAAGAGCTCAAAGGGTTTATGCTGAGGGTGGAACATATGATGAAACTGCTCAAGCTTATGTAAATGCTCAAGACAATAAAAGGGAAGCAGCTGGTGGAAATGAGATTGATAATTACTATCAAATGGAATATCCAAATTTTGATGTATATTCTCCAAAGAATTCTTATAAGAGATGGAATGATATTAGAGGCACTGGTTATAGTAAAATTGAAAATTTGAATAATCTTGCTGGTGCTGATGCAGCCGTTAATTCTGTTGTATTGTTATTAATGGGACTATCATTTGACTCAACATATGGAGCAACACAATGGAGAGGACAAAAAGGACCTTTTGAGAATGTTATGATGTATTTTACTAAAAATATTGAAGTTCCATTTAAAGCATTAGGAACTGGAAGTAAAGGGAATTATGTAGATAATGTAACAACAATAGTGAAAAATGGATCTTACCACATTTTTTTTAATTTCACAAAAACAAAGCCAGAAACAAATCAAAACTATGAAAAATTGCCAAAAGATTGTAAAAATCATTATTAATTTACTTTGTACAATTGTATTATTAAGTTTGTCTTTTCAATGTAAAAAAAATCATATTAAACAGCAAGAGAAAGTAAAACTTATTAATATTTTTCCAAAAGATTCTGGATTTTATGTTGGGAATAACCCACAAACAGTAATGAATTTGATTAATCCGATAATTAATAAAATTGACATTCAGAACAAAAATGAAGTGAATATAAAATATTTTCGAAATAATGACAAATCAGTTATCGGTTGTTTATTTGGATACTCTCCATTTGAGGGTGTTTTATTTACATTTTCTGAAAAGAACGACAGCATTTATACAGTTTATGAAATTATTTCTCATGTAAATTGCTGCACAAATGATTATTTTAACTTTACAAAACATGATAATTTTTATACATTTGAGTTTTGTGCATCAGGATCAGGATATTGCCAAAAAGACATGCTCTTCTTCAGTGATCTAACCAAAGTTGATGACATGAAAAGAATTGTTTTAGATATACAAAGTTGGAATGAAACAGGTAAAATCTCACTTACTTCAAAATATGAAATAAGTAATGATACAATTTTTGTGAATTATAAAGAAAAAATAAACAGGAATAGATTCAAAGAATATAATCTAACATTTGTATATAAATATGGAGATGTTGTTTTGCTCGATTCAATTAATGACATTAATTTTTTAAGAATGATTGGTTGTTACAAAGATTTTTAATTTAAATTTCATTTTGTATATTAATTCTTATTTATGCCTTTCAAATACAACCCAATGAACACTAATGGATTACATAGAGAAACTACTGCAAAAGAGCGCTCCATTTACGGCAGCTCCCGTTTGGGGATTATGAACAAAGCGGTGGTGTTTAACATGAGCGGCGGGTTGGTGAGCAAATCCAACAGCACGATTGGGATCAAGGAGTACGAATTAAATGATCATCTAAGAAATGTGAGTGTGGTTGTTTTAGATCGGAAAAACTGCAATAACTCTGTAATTAAACCAGTAGTAAAATCATACACCGATTATTATCCATTTGGTTATCCTATAAGTTTTAGAACAGATAATTTCAATTATCGGTATGGGTTTAATGGACAGGAAGGTGATAATGAAGTGTATGGGGATGGAAAGAGCTATACTGCTGAATATTGGCAATATGATAGTAGATTGGGAAGGAGGTGGAATGTGGATCCAATTAAAACAATAAATGAAAGTAGTTATTCTACAAATAGGAATAATCCAAATTTCTTTAGTGATCCAAATGGAGATTGTCCAGACTGTAAAGATGGAAAATATACAATTCAAAAAGGTGATAAATTTTGGGATTTAGAAAAAAAATGGAATATGGAAACAGGCACTTTATCAAAAATGAATCCTGAATTAGATCCAAAAAATTTAAAAATAGGGCAAGAAATTCGGGTGACACTAAACTATCAAGATCTTCCAAAAGGGACTATTTTAAATTCTTCAAAATCATTAGAAGGGATGGATAATTTCTTCCATAAAGGAGCGAAGGGTGTTAATCGGATAAAAGAAGTAACTGAGGATGATTTTAATAATTTAGTAAAAGACAAAGCTATCGAATATGATAAATATCTTCAATTTATGAATTATGCAAGGTCTAAAGCAATGATCAAAGCCAATTCAACAGGAGGTATGTTAGATATGAAAAAATATTTTATTATTAATTTGGAACAATATTCAAATGATTTTAGTAAATGGTTTGCACTTCAAAATAGTATTTCTGAACCCGCAACAAGAACATTATTTTTATATAAGGGGTATGCATACAATTTAAATGAATTTGGCAATTTATTATTTGGGGCAGTACATGCAAAAAGAGGAACATCTCTAAAAGCAGTGAAAATTTTTGGAAATATTTATTCCAAATTTAAGAATGGATCAAATGATGAAAAAGCTGAAGCTGAAGCAATTGAAAGGGGGGATGGATATGGTAAACAGTAAAAAAAATCAATTCTTTTTTTTCCTATTATCTTTTTTATTAATCCAATGTAATCATCCAATATACAGGAAGGATAGTATGAGAGAGTTAAAAAATAATTTTAATGAAAATAAAGATTTTTTTGAAAATATTGAAAATTCATTTTTTCAGAATATTGATAGTATTAATGAAATATACAATAATTTTGATACTTTAAATAATCTTGATAAAAAAACAGGAATTTTTTTTATGAATATTGATTTCCTAAAAGGCAAAAAATCAAATAATATATATATAAGTACAGGAACAAACGATTGCTCAGGTTATATGTACTTCTCAAAAGAAGAAGAATTAAATAATATTTTTTTAAACATTGATTCTTTGATAAAAATTGACCCTTCAATACATTTAAAAGTTGAAAAATTAGATAAAAATTGGGTCTCTTATTCGAAAAACAAGGAAGCACCTTTAGATATTTTATTCTATAATAATATTAATTTATAGTGTCTTCCTTTGTTAAGAAAGTTTTTAAATTGTTAAAAATTTTATATATTTATTATTCTTTCCAATTTAATTCATATCTTTGCTCCACAATCTCAAACCCATGAACCTTAACGGATTACATAGAAATTCCACTACATACAAGCGCCCCATTTACGGCAGTTCCCGTTTGGGGATTATATTGAGGATGTTAGCGGTTATTAAAACAAAACTGTACCCCATAGAAAATAAAAAATAAACTATCTTTGCAAAAAAGATTTTATTTATGAGTAATATAGAACAACATAATCAAACTGACTTTTACAACAAAGTGGCTATCCTTCTGAGCCAAGCAAGAAAAAGTGTAGTTCAGACAGTCAACAAAACTATGGTTTATACCTATTTTGAAATAGGCCGAATGATTGTTGAAGAGGAACAAAATGGGAATGAAAGAGCAGAGTATGGGAAGCAAATTATGAAAGAATTATCAAAACGTCTGAATACTGAGTTTGAAAAAGGTTTTTCTCAAAGAAATCTTGAACAAATGAGACAATTCTATTTGACATATTCAAAAACGCAGACACCGTCTGCGGAATTCAATTTAAGCTGGTCTCATTATTTAAAGTTGATGAGAATTGACAATGAGGATGAAAGGAGATCTAGCTAGCAAATCCAACACTTCCATATCTCGCACCGACTACTACCCCTTTGGCTACCCCATTGCCTCACGTTCATTTAGTCTTGAGCAATATCTCTTACAAAACCGCAGGTTTTATAGCGTGAGGTGGGAGCCGAGAAAGCCCGCAAACCTAGAAAACTATGGGATACAAGGAGATGCACAGCGACCTTGGGAGCTCGTGCAGCGACTTTGTAGCCCAAGTTTTATAGGTGCGGACTTGAAGGCGTACACCGACGGCATGTGCGATGGGATGAAGGGGAGGCAAATGCCGGCACGCCCAAAAATAATGAAGAATGAAAAATGAAGAATGAAAAATGAAGAATAAAAAATGAAGAATGAAAAATGAAGAATAAAAAATGAAGAATGAAAAATGAAGAAT
>JBLJBB010000046.1:0-31778 GCA_047638115.1 Bacteroidales bacterium
AGACAACAGACAACAGACAACAGACAACAGACTACAGACAACAGACTACAGACTACAGACTATAGACTACATAAATCTCATAAAAACTCATTTAAACTCAATATATTATGAAATCTTTTTTTAACTTCACATCCAGTGAACTTTCTGGAGCTATCACTATCTCTGTATTTATTTTAATTCTCATTGTTAACTTGTTTTTGAGAGGAGAAGATGTTTCATCCCATGAGATCCCCTCTTCATTTAAAACACTAGCAGAACAACTTGAGAAACAAGAGCTTTCAACGTATGGAAATTCAAAATATACTCGTTTTGAAAATGAAATTGATCCCTCTGATTCAATCAAAAACAAACAAAAAACTCCTAAAAATTTAGAATATCAAGTAATTAAATTAAACATTAATTCATGCGACACAACCGATGTAAAAGGGATTCCCCAATTTGGAAGTGCTCGGGCTTTAAAGTTAATAGAATATAGGGATCGTTTGGGAGGATTTCACTCCTTATCACAAATATCAGAAGTGTTTATTTTAAAAGAGATTGAGATTGAATTTTTAGAACAATACTTTTATATTCATTCATCTGAAATTAAAAAAATAAATGTAAACAAGGCGACCTATTTGGAACTCAAAACACACCCCTATTTTGACGCATACTTAGCCAAACAAGTGATTAAGTATCGTGAAAAAGAGGGGCGCATTCAGGATATTCAAGAGTTTCAACGAGCAACGAATGCTTACGCTAGTTTGATAGAGAAGTTGAGGCCGTATTTGGAATTTGATTAGGCTGCGCCGGTTAAGGGTTAAGGGTTAAGGGTTAAGGGTTAAAGGTTAAAGGTTAAAGGGTTAAAAATAAAAGTAAGTTATTATGGAAGAATATAAATTTTCATTTGAGAAATTGGATGTTTGGCAAAATTCAAGAATATTTGTTAAAAGTGTATATCAAATAATTGGGAAACTCCCTATAGAAGAAAAATTTGCAATATCAAATCAACTCAGAAGATCCTCGGTTTCTGTTTCTTCAAATATTGCAGAAGGGAGCTCTAGATTATCCCCTAAGGAAAAAATACGTTTTGTTGAAATCGCTTATGGTTCGTTACTTGAAACATACTGTCAAATTCAACTATGTATTGACCTTGGATACATTTCTGATATTGACACTTCCGATTGTAAAAAATTGATAATTAAAATATCTAAACAGCTTTCCTCCTTAAAAAAATCAATAGAGACAAAGTCAAACGCATAGTAAACCTTAAACTTTTAAACCTTAACCTTTTAACCCTTAAACTTTTAAACCTTTAAACCTTTAAACCTTAAACAAAACCGAAGGTTTTTTAAAGCATCTCCAGGCAGGGCATAACGAATGCCCTGAGACCTTGGAGTTCTGCTGTTTTATCTAGTTTACGGAGTTCATCCATTAAAATGGGCACTTTATCTTGTTCCACAAAAGTGAGAAAAGCGCAATTTAGCGTTGGCCATGCGTGAGTTCCATAATGAGGATCACCTGTAAAAGATCCTCGACCTTGTACCTCATCCCAGTATGTAAATCCTTTGATTTCTAGTTTATCAAAAAGATTAATTATTTCTTGGTGAAATGCTTGATATCCTGATATAAAAACTGCTTTCATAATTCAATTCATTTTAAAATTAAGCCAATACTTCATTAGATTCATTGTTATGTTTGAGTGCTAACTTTTTAGCTTTTTTATCTTTCCTTTTCACTCCAAATTTAGCAAAAGATGCATACATAATTGGAATTAAAACCAAAGTAATTAACGTTGAGAATGTAAGACCCCATGCAACGGTCATACCTAGAGAATTCCACATTTCAGCACCCTCACCTTTACCAACCGCTAAAGGTATCATACCAAGAACTGTAGTGATGGTAGTCATCAATATTGGTCTTAAACGTGAACGCCCTGCTTTTACAATGGCGTCATCAATAGCTTCTCCTCTTTCTCTTAATAAAATTGTGTAGTCAATTAATACAATACCATTTTTTACTACAATACCAATCAACATGACCAGTCCCAACATGGCCATTAAACCTAGAGCTGTGTTAGTAAATGCAAGACCAAAAAGAACTCCTGTTAAAGCAAAAGGAACCGCTAAAATGATAACGAAAGGATACACAAAAGACTCAAACTGAGAAGCCATAACGATATAGACTAAGATAAGAATTAAAATCATTAGCATGAACATATCAGAGAAAGATTCTTGTTGATCTTTATATGAACCCGCTAATTCTGTAGTTAATCCAACAGGAGTATCCACCTTATCAAGAACTGTTTTAGTTACTTCAACCAATTCACTTAATGCGGTACCTTCAGAGGCCATTACTTGAATTTTCACAACTCTAGCTCTATCTTTTCTTTCAATAGTTGGAGGGGTCAGTTGTTCTTCAACAGATGCTAACTCTCTCAATTTAATACCATTACCTTGAGGTGTGAAAATTGTCATATTTTCAATAGCTCCAATATCTTGACGAAATTCAGGAGCATATCTCACTTTTATAAAATACTCATGACCATCTTCACGATAAACAGACGCTATAGATCCACCAATTCTATTTTTCACGAAAGTTGAAGCTTGTCCCATGGTTAATCCATTTTCTGCTAATTTTTGTCTATCAAAATTGATGGCTACTTCAGGGGTATACTCTTCCCTAGAAACTTTAGCTCCGGCACATTTTGGATCTTTGATCAATTCTGCAGCGACCTCTGCTGCAAATTTATCCGCTACATTGAAGTCATTTCCATAAATTTCAATATCGACAGGGTTTCCTCCACCCATACGTCCACCACGAAATCCAACAGTAAATGAGTTAATTTGAGGATAATTTTTCAATTCTTTCCGAACTTCATCAGCAATTTCCATAATCCCTCTTTTCCGCTCTGTTTTCTTATTAAATTTTAAAGTAAAATTGATCAAATGGGATCCATTTTCAAAGAGTCTACCCCAAGTATTCTCTTCAGAGGGTTGCCCTACATTGAAGTTACTAATTAAAAGTTCAGGAAAATCCTTTTCAAATTTTTGAGTTAGTTCCATGGCTAGTGTTCTACTCTCTTCAAGTCTGGTTCCAACAGGTAATTTAACATTCACTGAAAGTTGTGCATTGTCTTGTGTTGGAAAGAATTCAGTAGGGATAAATTTTATTAAAGATAAACTAAATAGGAAAATTAGAAAAGCTGATATCATCACTAAAAATCTGCGTCTTACTGCCCAAGCCAGAAGATTGGAATACCACAAGTCTAATTTATCTAAAAATTGTTCAAATTTTCCTTGAATTTTACCAAAATATTTTCCTTTATTTGGATTATTCTTCAACATTAACGAAGATAGCATAGGTGTAAGAGTAAGAGCAGCAGCAGTAGAAACAATAATTACAATACTCATGATCCAACCCATTTGTTTAAACATAATACCAGCCATACCTGAAAGGGTAGTTAAAGGTAAAAATACAGCAAGGAGAACAAGAGTTGTTGCAATAACAGATAGTGAAACTTCACTGGTAGCATAAACTGCTGCAGATTTTGGCTTACTTCCTCTAGTAATGTGGGTACTGATGTTTTCCAACACCACGATGGCATCATCGACGACCATACCAATTGCAATACTTAAAGAAGATAAAGATATAATATTCAATGAGTTTCCAGTTACGAGCAGATAAATAAAGGAAGCAATTAATGAAACAGGGATAACCATTGCAATGATAAATGTAGCTCTCCAACGACCTAAGAACATCATAACCACAGCAACCACTAAAACTAAAATTATAATGATCGCTTCTTTTAAACTTCCAATCGTATTTAAGATTCCATCAGCAGTGTTGTAAATCGTGTCTATTTTGATATCTTCCGGCAATGTTTTCATCAAAGCAGGAAGTTTATCTAGGATCTCTTCAACAGTTTTTACAGAGTTTCCACCTGTTTGTTTTTGAACAACTATGGTAGCCCCTCTAACGCCGTTGGTATAAACCTCTTGCAATCTTTCTTGAACCGTATCTTTAACAACAGCCACATCTTTTAGATAGATATTTTTATTATTAAAACTACCCACAACGATATCGTTCATTTGTGCTACTTCATTGAATTCTCCCATCGCACGAACGGAGAATGAAGATACACCCATATCGATAGTTCCTATAGGGAGATTCATATTTTCAGAGCGAATAATATTTGTGATTCCTTCAACAGTAAGTCCATAGGAATCCAATTTGCTTGGGTCACAATAAACATTGATCTCTCTTTGTGGTGCTCCTTGAATAGAAACAGTACCCACACCTTCAATTCTACTTAATGAGGAAACAATTTTATCATCCAAAATTTTGTACAAAGAGTTTGTACTCTCTTTACTTTGGACTGAAAGCATCAAAATTGGAATATCTTGAGTACTAAACTTAAAAATGAAGGGTTTACTTGCACCATCTGGCAATTGAGAGGAAACAATTTCAAGTTTATCCCGAATATCATTGGTTGCATCCTCAATATCAATCCCATAATCAAATTCTAAAGTTAATATTGAGTAATTTTCTCTAGCACTAGAGTTAATATGTTTTAAATTACTAACACTATTTAAAACGTTCTCCAAAGGTTTGGTTACATTAGTCTCTATATCTGAGGCACTTGCTCCTTGATAATTGGTTAAGACCATGATCGTATTTGTACCAAAGTCAGGAAGTAAATCGACTGATAATTTGGTATATGAATAGAGTCCAATAATCGCAATAGCTACATAAACCAAGATTGTAGTAATTGGATTCTTGACTGATTTTTGAAATATACTCATAGTAATTTGTTTTAAAAATAGTTATTTATTAAATTATTGGGCTATTTTTACTTTTGAACCATTTTTAAGTTTTGTAAGCGATGTTATGGCTACTTGATCTCCATCATTTAAGCCAGACAATACTTCGTATCCGTTCTCTAATCTTCTTCCCAAGATAACTTTTGTATATTTAACTTGATCATTATTCAAAACATACACATATCTATCGGAAGAACCAGTTACTTTAACTATGGCTTGTTCAGGTACAACCACATTTTTAACAGCACCAAAATCGAAAACAACCTTACCATACATACCAGGTCTCACTTTTGTATTCGCGTTTGGAAGGGTAACTTCAACGGTGAAAGTATGTGTTCTAGGATCTAAAGTTGGATGGATTAGAGTTACTTTACCTGTAAATTCTTCGTTTTTGAAAATATCTATTAAAATTTTAGCTTTCATTCCTAATTTAATACTTTGATATTGACTTTCGGAAATATTTATAAGAAGTTTCACAGGAGTAATTTGTTGAATTTGAAGAATAGGTGTTCCCGCATATATGTCACCAGAGTCATAGTTTCTCATGGTTACCACACCACTAATTGGACTATGTAATTGAGTATTTTCCTCTAAATTTTTTATATTGTTTCGAGAAACCTCAAGTTGTGTTTTTTGTGCATCATATTCTGCTTTAGAGATCCCTCCTACTTTAAAGAGTTCTTCAAATCTTTCAAAGTTTTTCTCTAAATTATTTAATTGTGTTCTAGCTTGTCTGAGCATTGTTGCATCCATTTGGATCAATTTTTGACCTTTGGAAACTTTTTGTCCCACTTCAACAAAAATTTGTTCAATTCTTCCAGGAGTAGTTGGAGCAATATTGTTAAGAGCTTCTGGTCTTACAACCGCAGTATATTCAAATTCTTGAACAACATCTTGAATACTTACTGAGTCAACCTTAATGGTTAGCACCTCATCTGCAGATACAGTAACTTTTTCTTGTTTTTTTGAATTGCAAGAGGTTAAAAAAATGGCAATCACCATCATGATGATTCCTAAATGTTTCATTTTTTTCATTGTATATTATTTTTTAATTATTATCAAGTTATTAATTTCCTAGTACTTTTTCTAAATCTGAATACGCAGATAAGTAATCATGAATAGATTGTAAAAACTGCAACTGTGAGCGTGTTAAGGCCAATTCAGCATTGTTTAAGTCTAGCCATGTACTCATTCCCACTTCATATTGTTTTTTGGCGATGTCATAAGCTCTTTGTGCCATTTTTAAGGTTTCTTTAGATGACGTATGGTTTTCTATCGCTTTATCAATATTGTCAATATTTGTATAAACATTGATCCACATGGTTCTTTCAATGGTTTGTTTTGTGTCTTGGATATTTTGAATATTTAATTGAGTCTGTTTAATTTTGTAAGAGGTTCCAACCCATGAAACTAAAGGAATTTGTAATGAGAAACCCACCATAGAGTAAGGGAACCAATTGTAATTTGCAAAATCAAAATCATTAGCCTGACTCGCATACTGATATAAACCAGTCATGGTTAAAGTAGGCAACGAGGAAGCTAGTAGTAGAGATTTTGTTCTATGCAATTGTTGGATAGATAGATCCAATTGTTTTAAATCTGAATTATTCATTAAAGAGAGAGCCTCTTTCACTGGAATAGCTTTTGTATTCATTTCGGCTTCAAAATCGACCAAATTCCCATCAAAAATAATAGGCTCATTGATATCAACTCCCATTAACATTTTAAGTAATTTTTTGGATAAATCTATAGCATTTTTAGTAGCAATTAGATTTGGCTTTTGATTTTCTAACTGAACATCTGCTCTTAATTTCTCAAATTCCGAAACTAATCCTTGTGCAAATTTGTCTGCAATAATTTTATTATTTTGTTTCGTATTTTCATAATTTGCTAACAATACATTGTAAGATTCTTGAATCATAAGATAAGAAAAATAGGCTTTTTTGATTTGATTTTTCAATTCAATTTTAGAAGAGCGTGCTTTTTCCATAGTAAGTTCAACATCTAATTGTGTTAATTTGATACTATTCCATAATGTAGGCATGATTATAGGAAGATACAGATTTGCTCCTGCGTTATAAGAATTGTCAGATCCCATTTCAATTTCGGTAGGTCCACCCATTCCAAAATCCAAAACCAATTTCTGTTTTTTTAGTGTTGCATTATATGATGCTGCTAATGAAACACTTGGGAATAACCCCACAATCTGTTCCTTCTTATAGTACTGTTTTACGAGAATGTTTCTTTCAGCAATTTTCACTGTTGGACTCTCAGACAAGCCAATCTCAATTGCTTTAGGTAGATCAACAAGATAGGGTTCTTTTTGTGATTGAGCTTCTCCTAAAAATGGAGAAATTAGAAGTCCAAATAAAGCAACAACGGACAACTTTTTAATTAAAATTTTTTCAAACATATTTTTAATTTTTAACATTTTCATTTTACAACATTTCCAAAGAGATGTATTAACTTTCAATTTTAAGCAAGAACTATGCCATAAACTTAAAAAAAAGTTTGCAAAAGTACATATTTTTAGCTATCATTTTAAAAATCAAGTTAATAAAAATAAACAATTTCAGTGAAAGGGCATTTTCTTTCAACGAAAGTGTATTTTTTGAGGTTCAAAGGGCATTTGGGTTTTGGGTTTTGGGTTTCAGGTTTTATAAAAAAAACCGCGGAGCGGTTTTTGCATTAGGGATGTGGAGGGCGGCGAAGCCGGTGCGAGCGAAGCGAGCACGGGAGCGAAGCGTACCCCGGAACAAGCCCGACGGCGAAGAGACAACGCATACAATTCGCTTTGTTTACTGTAGAGAAAACGCTTGCGTTGACTCGAGCCGGAATGCCCAAAAAAAGTAAAAGAAAATGGTACCATTTATTGTAAGTTTTTTACTATTTTTGCAATATAATCTACAAATTACTTATACATCACTTTAAACCATGAAAAAGAATAGATACATTTTAGTTTTTACAATATTTATTTTCCTTTTTTTCCTTTGGGGCTTTGCTCATAGTCTATTAGATATATTAAATAAACATTTTCAAGATATTTTTATAATCTCAAAATTTCGATCAACCTTAGTTCAAGTTTCGGTATACGGGGGTTATTTCCTAATGGCTTTACCAGCAGGTCTGTTTATTCGGAAGTACTCCTATCAAAAAAGTATCCTTTTGGGGTTGATATTATTTGCGATTGGGGCATTTTTATTTATCCCATCTGATCATTTTCAATCCTTTGGATTTTTTGTTTTTTCACTTTTCATTATGGGTTGTGGATTAACATTCTTAGAGACGGCAGCAAATCCATATATCATAACTTTAGGAGATCCCAAAACAGGGGCGAGTAGATTAAACCTGGCTCAATCTTTCAACGGACTGGGTTGGATTTTCGGGCCTATGATTGGGGCTTTTATGGTATTTCATGCAGATGGAAGTTCTGGGAACGTTTCATCTCCATATATTTTAATTGGTTGTATAGTTTTGTTATTAGCCATCATATTTATTTTTATCAAACTTCCTAATATTGAATCAAATAAAAATCGCTCTAGTAATATTATTGAATTAAAATCACTTTTAAAAAACAGAATTTTTCTTTTTGGAGTTATGGCTCAATTTCTTTATGTGGGAGCTCAAACAGGAATTAACAGTTTTTTCATCAATTATGTAATAGAACTTGACCATTCCATAGTTCCAAGGGATGCAGCATTATTATTATCTTTTGGTGGGATGGGTTTATTTATGATTGGCAGATTATCAGGCAGTTTGGTTATGAAAAGAGTAAAACCTGAAGTACTATTATTGTTTTCATCCTTTATTGCGTCACTTTTAATGATAATTGTTATTTTTTCTTTAGGAAAAATTTCATTAATGGCTTTATTTTCAACCTATTTCTTTATGTCAATTATGTTTCCAACTATTTTTGCACTATCCATTCAAAACTTAGGGGAACAGACCGAAAAGGGCTCCTCTTTGTTGGTCATGTCTATAGTGGGTGGGGCAATTGTACCACCCATAATGGGATTGATTGGAAAAACTGAAATATCTATAGGTTTTACCATACCGTGTATCTGCTTTTTGGGTGTAATGAGTTATGCTCTTTTTAAGTCTAAAACTAATTCAAACTATGAATAAAAAAGTATTTGTTTCAGGTTGTTATGATCTACTTCATTCTGGGCATGTAGCTTTCTTTAATGAAGCGGCTCAATATGGAGATCTTTATGTAGGGTTAGGTTCAGATCAGACAGTATTTGATTTGAAAGGGAGAAAACCAGTAAATCCTGAACAAGAAAGACTCTATATGGTTCATTCGTTAAAATGTGTAAAAAAAGCATGGATCAATAGAGGTAGTGGTGTTCTGGATTTTAAAGAGGATCTTATAGATTTGAAACCAGACATTTTATTTGTAAATGAGGATGGGCACACTTTTGAGAAGGAAAAATTGTGTAAGGAGCTTGGAATTCAATATATAATAAGCAAACGGATACCTCATCTTGGATTGCCCCAAAGGAGCACAACAGAATTAAGAAAAACATGCAAAATACCATATAGAATAGATTTAGCAGGCGGTTGGTTAGATCAACCTTATGTATCAAAATATTATCCTGGGCCTGTTATTACGATCAGTATTGAGCCAGACTATCAATTCAATGATAGAAGTGGGATGAGCACCAGTACTCGAAAAAAGGCGATTGAACTTTGGCAATCTGAGATTCCAAAAGGGGATAATGAAAAATTAGCTATGATCCTTTTTTGTTGTGAAAATGCACCTGGAAGTGATTATGTGAGTGGTTCTCAAGATGCATTAGGTATTATTTTACCGGGAATAAACTATTTATATTATGAAAAAGGGGAATACTGGCCAAAAAAAATAAAATCTGTTACTGATGAAGTTACTTTAAAATGGCTTGAAGAAAGAATATTCCTCATGGCATTAAATCCTCGTGAATCTGAATTATTAGTAACTGACAATTCTGATATTTCAGAAAAGAAAGCACAAGCTCTTTCCGTAGCGGCTGAGAATTTATGGAAATATGGAATAAAAAGAGATAAAAAAGGGTTTGGGAAAGCGATGATTCAGAGTTATGAAGCACAAATTGCCATGTTCCCAAATATGGTAACTGAAGAGGTTCAACATGTTATCAAAAATTTACCATCTTTTGTTTTAGGGTATAAACTATCTGGAGCTGGTGGTGGTGGATATCTTGTTTTATTTTCAGAAAAAGAGATCCCAAATACATTAAAAATCAGAATACGCCGAGCACAATGAAAAGATATGGTCAAGTTATAAAAATAAAACCTGAAAAACTGGAGTATTATAAAAAACTTCATGCTCATCCATGGCCTGAAGTGATTCAAAAAATACATGAATGTAATATTCGAAATTACTCCATATATATTTTACAAGATCATACTTTATTTGCTTATTTTGAATATATGGGATCCAATTTTGAGGAAGATATGAAAAAAATGGGTGATGATCCCATTACTCAAAAATGGTGGAAAGAGACAGATCCTTGTCAGGAATCATTTGGGCTCAAACCAAATGAATGGTGGCACAATATGGAAGAGGTGTTCCATTGTGATTAATCATTTATAATTTAATTCCCAAACTAGCATTATACATCGATTGGTGAAGAATTCCTTCAGATAATGAGCTGGAGTTACTGCGACTGAAATAGAAATTATAACTTAAGTCTAAAGTAAAGATCCAAACATCAAAGCCACCTCCAATTTCACAACCATATTCAAATGGTTTTAAAAGCTCGTCAAACTGAGGTTTATTCGTAGCTACTCTATAGGCAAATTTTGGACCAACAATAAAATGTATATTAGAATTACCACTTTGGAGAATTTTATATCCTAATAGTATTGGTAGGATTACATAGTGGTTCGTAGCATCAATATTTGTTTGGACTTGATTTAACATAACATCAAAATTCGCTTGTCTAAAAGAATACAACAACTCAGGTTGAACATATAGTTTTTTACCAAAGCGTATAAAGAGTCCACCCTCAAAACCTGGCTCAAAAGAGGAAGTAAAATTGTTGTTAAAATACAATTTATTAAAGTGAAACGATGCTTTAGGACCCCATGCGAAATTGGACTCATTTTTAAAATTAGGGAACAATTGCGATTCATTTGCAACCGTGTTGCTCAGAAAAAAGAAAGATAAAGTTATAACAATTACCCATCTCATTAAAACATAATTTTTCATATTTTCAAGAAATTAAGAATCAATCGTATACAAATTTAACGTTAAAAGTTACAAATTATTTTTGATCAATGGCGAACACCCAGGCCCCTTTGCTTTTAATTTCAGAATATTTTATGGTTGATGTATCAATAAATAATTTTCCTTTCTTATATTTCCATTTTAAAGGGGTTTTTGAGCTTCCCAATAAAATAACTTTAGCTCCTTTTTCGGGTTGACGAATATTTAGAATCAATTGTTCGTCTGGATATTCTAAAGCGATAGCATATAGCTTGCCTGGTTTAGTTGTGTAAACAACTTTGGGTTGAAGAGAATAATAAATACCAAGAAATCCATTAGACATATAGTTTGCTATGGAATAAGGTGAACTTGGGGTTAAAGAGGTTCCCTGTACTAATGTTTTCTCTTGTCCTGGATATGACCAGAACAATTTTGCCAATGCTTGATGGGTTTTTTCTTCATAAAACACTTCTATAAAATAGGTTTTATCTTTGTTTAATTCTATAGTTCCTTTCAATGATTTTGATGTATTTGCTTCCTGTGCATTGCTGTTGGAATTTACAATAAGTGAATCTTCATTAGAAAAAATTATTTTACCATCAATTTTGAGGGTCATAAAGTCGTCCGCTTCTGCTTCAAAAGTGTAAACACCAGTAACTGGAGGAGTAAGTTTTGCAGACCAAATTACTTGAAAATTATCGTAGCTTATGGATTTATCGGGTGCATTACGAACCCAATCAAAATCGATAGCAGCATCCTCTCGAACAAAAATTTTCGGTCCAAAATCTCCAAATTTATAGTATGGTTTTGATTCATAAATCGCTTCTCCATTAATTTCCAACCATTTTCCAAGATCTAATAAGCGCTCTTGTTGAAGCAAAGGAATTTGTCCATCTGGTCCTGGGCCAACATTCAACGTCATTCCACCGCCAGCAGCCACTAACTTTACAAAGTGTTGAATCAACTCTTCCGAGGTCACATAATTAGATAGGGGTTCATTTCGGTTAAGACCAAAAGAGCGACCCAAACCGCGACATTCAGCCCAGGGACGGGTCGTATCCATAACAGCAGAGCTGTATTCTGGGGTTTTGAAACCGTAGTTTCCTCCTACTCCCCATCGGTCATTCACAATTGCTTCTGGTCCTACAGTATTGTAATACCAAGAAATGAGTTCAGCAGCATGCCATTGTTCAATGGTATTAGACCATTCTCCATCTGTAAAAATGAGTGAAGGTTTATATTTCCCAACCAGATTTTTAAATTGAGGAATCATATATTCGTCAACATAACGCCCAATTGAATCAGGATGGTCTACATACCATCTATGAAGAGGATTTGTCCATTCAGCCAGTGAATAATAGAACCCCATTCTTAAACCAGCTTTTCTTACAGAGTTGGTTAGTTCATCCACAATATCTCTTTTTGGGCCTCCTACTACACTATTAAAATGAGGTTGATAAGGGCAATCCCAAAGGCAATATCCATCGTGATGTTTGGTAACCAAGAGAACATATTTTGCACCAGCTTCTTTAAAAAGCTGTGTCCATTCGTCAGCATTAAAAAGTTCTGCTTTAAATAATGGATCAAAATCTTCATATTTAAAATTTTCTCCATATGTTTTCTTCATAAAATTTATACGGGCAGAATCTCCTGTAGTCAGGCCACGATAAAACCACTCTCCATATTGTTCTGGAGCAGAATAAGAGGGAACAGAATAGAGTCCCCAATGAATAAAAATGCCTAATTTAGCATCACTAAACCATTGTGGATAAGCTCTTTTATTTATGGACTCCCAATTGGGTTCCACTTGAGCGTTCAGCCCCACTACGTAGAGCACAATAAGGATGGTAAGGAGGATTTTTCTCATGGTGGGTTAGGGCTAAAGGGTTAAGGGTTAAGTTTCACTATTCACTATTCACTATTCACTATTCACTAAACAAAGTGTTCAGCAATTCTGTTCATTTCAGAGGAAACTGGATTGGATTCATATAAAATTCCATAAATTGTTTCAACGATGGGCATAGAAAAAGGGTTAAGTTGATTTATTTCGTGAATACAACGAGAAGCGTAGAACCCTTCAGCAATCATTTTCATTTCTAACTGAGCAGATCTTGGCGTGAAGCCCTGTCCTATCATTTTTCCAAATGTTCTATTTCTACTATGTTGAGAGTAACAAGTTACAAGTAAATCACCTAAATAAACAGACTCTGAGATCACTCTATTGGGATCGGGATATCTATGATTAACAAATCTTTTCATTTCCTGTACACTATTTGCAATATATGCAGCCATAAAATTATCTCCTAATCCTAATCCACTATATATTCCAGCACCGAGGGCATAAATATTTTTAAGAACAACGGCTAATTCAATACCCATCATATCTAGGGATACGGAAGTTCTTACATATCTATTGGCGAACAATTTTGCAACAACATCGGCTAGCTCTTGATTTGGTGATGCAGCTGTAAGAAAAGTAATTCTTTCTTGGGCAATCTCTTCAGCATGAGATGGACCAGAAATTAAAGACATATTTTGCAATGGAATATCAAAGCGTTCTTTAAGAAAATCTGTAATCAATTGATTTGTTTCAGGAATAATCCCTTTTACAGCGCTAATAATTTTCTTTTTCCTAAAATGTGCTTTAGAAAGAGGTTCAAGTGTTTTAAAAAGAAATGCTGATGGAGTTACAATTACCACATAATCTGCTTTAGCAATGGCTCTTTTAATATTCGTTGTAATTTTTACCTGTCGAGCATCAATTTGAGCGGAGCTCAGGAAAAGTGGATTGTGACCATAATTATTCACACCCTCTTCAATTTCAGGTTCTCTAACCCACCAATGTATATGTTTTAAATTTGAGGATAATATTTTTACAATTGCAGTAGCCCAACTTCCACCTCCAATAACAGCAACTCTATATCCAAATTTTGGTTTTTTTCTTCTTAAAGGGGCAGTATGATTGCCCCTATTATCTATTTCATCTTCAATCATGATCAAGTTTTAAAATAATTTGCAAAAGTAATTAATATTTTTTAACACACTTAAATATTATGTTAAAATATGTTAATTGTTTTGAAAAAATGAGAACTTTCCATCTTCAAAAGAATCTACAATTATCGTTTTTCCTTTTATATAATTATCTGACAGGATTAACTTAGAGAATTCGTTTAAAATTTTCTTTTGAATAACTCTTTTAAGGGGTCTTGCACCATAAAGGGGATCATATCCTAATTCTGCCAATAAATTGAAAGCATATTTTGTAAATTCAACTTTAATTCCTTGATCAATTAACAAATTATTTAATTCATTGATTTGCAACTTAATAATATCTTTAATTTCATTTCTAGAGAGAGGTTGAAACATCACAATTTCGTCAATTCTATTAATAAATTCGGGAGGGAGTGTTTTTTTAAGAAGATCAGTAACTTCAGTTTTTGTTCTATCAAACACTTCATCGTCTGAGTATTTAGATCTATCAGAGTAATTATCTTGAATAATATTAGATCCTAAATTTGAAGTCATGATAATGATTGTATTTTTAAAATCTGCAGTTCTCCCTTTATTATCAGTTAATCGACCATCATCGAGCACTTGTAAAAGGATATTAAAGATATCTTTATGAGCTTTTTCAATCTCATCAAGAAGAATCACTGCATATTTTTTTCTTCTCACTTTTTCAGTCAACATCCCACCTTCATCATATCCAACATAACCTGGAGGTGAGCCAATTAATTTTGAAATAGAATGAGATTCTTGAAATTCACTCATGTCGAGACGAATCAATGCATCTTCTGTGTTGAAGAGGTACTCAGCGAGTGCCTTAGCCAATTCAGTTTTGCCAACACCCGTTGTTCCCATAAAAACAAATGAACCAATAGGTCTCTTCGTATCTTGCAATCCTGCTCTACTTCTTCTGATTGCATCTGCAATGGCAGAGATTGCTTCATCTTGACCAACAACGCGTTTATGGAGTTCTTGTTCCAGATGGAGTAATTTTGTTCTTTCACTTTGCATCATTTTTGAAACAGGGATCCCAGTCCATCGTGCAACAACTTCAGCAATATCGTCACTATTCACCTCTTCATCGATCATAGCTCCATTTTTTTGGAGTTCATTAAGTTCTGATTGAAGTGCAATAATTCTTGTTTCAGCTTCTTTAATCAATCCATATCTAAGTTCAGCCACTCTGCCATAGTTTCCTTGACGTTCTTGTTGAGATGCTTCCAATTTGAATTGTTCAATATCAACTTTAATTTTTTGAATTTGTTCAACGACATCTTTTTCTGCTCTCCATTTTGTAGCGACACTATTTCTCTCCTCTTGAAGTTCAGAAATAGTATGATTCAATTTTTCAATTTTTTCTGGGGAATCCTCTTTTTTGATAGCTTCTCTTTCAATTTCAAGTTGTCGGATTTTCCTTTCTAATTCATCAAGCTCTTCAGGTACAGAGTTTATTTCCAGTTTTAGTTTTGAAGCTGCTTCATCGATAAGATCTATCGCTTTATCGGGCAAAAAGCGATCTGTAATATATCTTTGAGAGAGTTCTACAGCAGACAATATGGCGTCATCTAAAATTCTAACTTGATGGTGATTTTCATATCTTTCTTTTAGACCTCTTAAAATAGAAATTGCTGCATATTTATCAGGTTCTTCTATTTTTACAGGTTGAAACCTTCTTTCAAGGGCTTTATCTTTTTCAAAATATTTTTGATATTCATTTAAAGTTGTTGCACCGATCGATCTAAGTTCTCCACGAGCGAGTGCTGGTTTCAGAATATTGGCGGCATCCATAGCACCATCACCACTGGCTCCAGCACCGACGAGTGTATGGATTTCATCAATAAAAAGGATAATTTCACCATCGGATTCAATAACCTCTTTGATCACATTTTTGAGTCGTTCTTCAAACTCACCTTTATACTTGGCTCCTGCAATCAATGCTCCCATATCTAAGGAGTAAAGCTTTTTTGTTTTTAAATTTTCAGGAATATCACCACTCACCAAACGATGAGCTAATCCTTCAGCTATAGCCGTTTTACCAACTCCAGCTTCACCAATCAAAATAGGATTATTTTTTGTTCTTCTTGATAAAATCTGAAGAACTCTTCTAATCTCCTCATCCCTACCTATGACTGGATCTAATTTTCCTTTACGAGCGGCTTCATTAAGATTATTGGCATATTTATTCAGGGCATTATAGGAATCTTCAGCTGATTCAGAAGTAATCTTAGTACCTTTTCTCATATCCTCGATGGCAGCTTTTAAATTCTTTTCATTAATACCAGCATCTTTTAAAATAACAGATGCATCATCATTAGCCATAAAAATTCCAAAGAAAAGGTGTTCCAAAGAGACAAACTCATCCCCAAGTTCATTGCTAAAAGCCATGGCTCTTTGAATCGTAGTATTTACACCTGGAGATAAGAAAATATCGTTATTCGAACCTTTGGGAATGGTTTGTAATTGTTTTTCTATAACTTGAAGTATCATTTTAGGATTTGCATCCAATTTTTTGATCAAAAATGGGATAACATTTGGATCAATTTCGAGAACAGCTTTTAGAATATGAAGATTATCAATACGTTGATGTTTTTCATTCATAGCAAGCATTTGAGCATGAGCTATTGCTTCTTGAGATTTTAATGTTAAATTATTTAAGTTCATTTCGATTTTTTTTTACACTAAATTTATATCAAAAAGTTTGCCAAAATTTTTTACTGACAAATTGACAGAAAAATTGTACTTTTGCACAAACTATAGGTGATGGAGTTCACCTTAAACTGCTATTAGAGCTGATAACTCCTACTTTCGTTGGCGTTTTAAATTTAACTAAAAGTGAATTTCAGCATTTTATGATAAAATTAATTTTAATAATTGGAACAGGTGGCTTTTTCGGGACAGTATCTCGCTTTCTTATAACACGATTTCTACAGAATCATCTTGCATCTTCATTTCCATATGGAACATTTGCCGTTAACATTATCGGGTGTTTTCTAATTGGGATCATCTACGGCTTTTCTGAACGAAGTAATTTTATGAATCCAGAATTACGTATGTTTCTCGCTGTTGGTTTTTGTGGGGGCTTCACTACTTTTTCTACATTTGCCAATGAAAACGTGGCATTACTAAAAGATGGAAATATCTTTTATGTTGCATTATATGTAAGTTTAAGTGTATTTATAGGGATTCTTGCCACATTTTCAGGGAATTTATTCACAAAAATTTTTTAGGTAACGCAAAAAAGATTTTTCGAGATTTATTCAAGTGAAGGTTTCGTTTTAACTTGTACTAAAAAAATACCTGTAAGAACAACAATAATCCCAATAATTTTATTCCAAGTTACCACTTCATCAAAGAGAAAAAATGAGAGTAAAGCAGTTACAACAGGGATTAAATTTGTGAAAGTGTTTGCTTTTCCAACACCAATATATCGAACTCCTTTGATATAGAGCATAAATGCTATAGATGAGCAAAAAACAGATAGTATTAGCAGAGCCGATATATTTTTAAAATCATAAACTGCATGCCATTGTTGAGTAATTTCAGAAGGTGAATTTAAGATATATAACATGGGTGTAAACGCGATTAAACCCAATAGATTTTGCCAAGTAATTACTAATATCGGTGAGTATGTGTTGGGAATTCTTTTCAGAAAATAATTGTAACCAATTGTGGATAAAACAGCTCCAAATGCAAGAAGAACACCTAGTAAACTTACCGTTGAATCTGAAAAAGAGGGATACAACATAATAACTATACCAAATACGGAGAGGAACACCCCGACAAAGTTAGATTTTGAGAAATACTCTTTTAAAAAATAAAAGGCAATAAAGGCAACAAAAAGTGGTATGGTTGCAATAATTACTGATACAATCGATGGATCTGTAAATTTCAAACTATAAGTTTCAAAAAGAAAATAAACTATGGGTTCAAAAATAGCCATATAGCATAGCAATAAAAGATCTTTTTTAGGAACAAAAAATCTTTTTCTATAAACTACCAAAGAGATGGTTACAAATAATAGTGAGGAGATTAGTAAACGAATAAATATTATTGTAATTGGATTAAAATCGGTTAGCAAATGTTTTGTAAGTACAAAAGATCCACCCCAAAAAAGCATGGCAACAAAGAGATAGATGTAGTAAAAAAACTTTTTTGAAGCCATAATGAAAATAAAAAAAGAGGAAATAATTCCTCTTTATATTTTGAATTATAATACAATTTATTCTGTAGTTTCAGGAGTTTCTGTTTGCTCAGTTTGTTCAGTTTGAGTAGCAGAAGGTCTTCCTTTATTATAATCACTTTTTACTTTAATTGCAGTAGTTAAGCAAAGAACCATAATAACGGCAGCAATAGTCCAAGTTGCTTTTTCAAGAAAATCTGTAGTTTTTCTAACTCCGAGCACTTGATTTTGTCCAGCAAAATTGGAAGCTAATCCACCACCTTTTGAATTTTGGATTAAAACTATAAAACCTAATAATAAACTAGCAAGAATAATTAAAATAACGAGAAGTGTTAACATGATTTTTATGGATTTTTATGGATTAATATCTTTACTTTTTAACATTTTAATTTGGTCTGCAAAATAACTACTTTTTTCTGGAAAAAGCAAGCCCAATTTTTTAAACATTTTTTCTGCTTTTCCAATGTACCCCTGATCTGCATAAACCATTGCTAATGTTTCACTTATCAACTCAAAATCATCTTTATTTGATTGTAAAGCGTAATTGGCATTCGGATCATGACGTGCTGGATCGAAGATCATTTTCGGAGGATTTATAGTAAACTTGTCAATAAGTTGAGAAATTTCATCAGCTTGAATATGATCATCATCTTCTGGAATTTGAGTATTTGTTGGAGTACTATTTTTCAACATTTCATGTTGAAGTTTAGGTAATACTACCGAACAATTTAATACGAGAGCTCTATTAGGTAAAGTTAGAAGAATTTTTGATTTAACTTGTTCAAATAATTTTGGATCATGATCTTGTAATAATTTCAGATAAAAAAGATTCACAACGGAAGAGGCCGGAAATCTGAAGTATAAATCTGATAATTTTTGGACAATTTGATCAACTGTACAAGCTTGATCTGAAAAATAATCTGAAAAATTGAGTTGTCTGATCATATTTTGTACATTTTTACCAATTTACAAATGCTTTATTAAAAATCTCTTCTGTAATGGCATCATTTATAGATGTAACTAAACCGCTTTCTATGGAAGTAAAATTAAGAGTGCTTAAATAGTCTGAATATCGACTGATAACTTCTTCAAAGTTTTGATTTTCATCAAATTTATTTTTAAATCTCACTCTAACAGCGATAGTTAGTCTATTCATTGCAGCTACATCATTTCCTTGAATAGCAACTGGAGTAATTGAATAGGTCACTATTTCACCTTCTAAGATATAATCTGCATTTTGAGAATCTACTATGGATAATGGGGTTTGGCTTTGTACTCTATCTTTAAGAGCATTTGTAAAGTTTTGACTCAGAGAGGGATTTACAAGAGTTGCATTATTAGAGAATGTGGCAACATGGACAGTTTTCGCTCTTGGATCAACATTTCCACCTGTCATGGATACATTCAATTTCATACCACAAGATGTGATTAAAAAGAGGTTTATCAATATTCCAAATTTCAAAAACATGGACGTTAAATTCATTTTAGTAAATTTTTTTTTATACAATTCCATATTCTCTAATTTTTCGATACAATGTTCTTTCGGAGATGCCTAATTCATCAGCGGCTAATTTTCTTTTATGATTATGTTTTTCAAGAGCTTTTTTAATCAGATCTTTTTCCGCATCAATCAGTGAATATTGGTCATCAATAACAACATGATCACCAATATGGATATCCTCAATCAATTCATCTTCTTGAATAGCATAATTTTGATTTTTAGTCGGGGTGGAAAAATCGGATAATTCAAGCGTTTGTCTGGATGAAGATTGAATTTTATCACTTTTTAGATCTGTTACAATTTTTTTCAATTCAGATACTTCTCTTCTAAGATCTCCTAGAAATTTATATATGATTTCTCTTTCAAACATCCCAGGTGCAACAGAATCTGATTCTGTACCCACTAAAACAGGAAAATTTGAAACCGTTGGTCCAACGAGATATTTTTGCAATACTTCTTTATCTATCAATCGATTACTTTCAATGATTGAGATTTGCTCTGTAATATTCCTTAATTGTCTGATATTCCCTGGCCAACTGTAAGATAACAGAGTTTGAACAGCTTCTTCAGTTAATTGAATAGAGGGAACTCTATATTTCTGCGCAAAATCTGAAGCAAATTTCGTAAAAAGGAGAAAAATATCATTTTTTCTATCTCTTAAAGGAGGTACATGAATTGGAATCGTATTTAGTCTGTAATATAGATCTTCTCTAAATTTACCTTTTGCAATTCTGTCGGCTACATTGATATTTGTAGCAGCAACAACTCTCACATTAGTTTTTTGAACGATTGATGAACCCACTTTAAAATATTCTCCATTTTCAAGGACTCTTAAGAGGCGTACTTGAGTAGCAAGGGGAAGATCAGCAACTTCATCGAGAAAAATTGTGCCTCCATTAGCTACTTCAAAATATCCCTTACGTGTTTCAGCAGCTCCTGTAAAAGAACCTTTTTCGTGACCAAACAATTCAGAATCAATTGTTCCTTCAGGAATAGCTCCACAATTTACAGCAATATATTGTCCATGTTTGTGAGCACTATTTTCATGAATAATTTTTGGAAAATTCTCCTTTCCAACTCCACTTTCACCAGTAATTAATACTGATAATTCAGTAGGTGCTACTTGGACAGCAGTATTAATAGCATGATCCAAAATGGGATCAAAACCTACGATACCGAAGCGTTGTTTAATGGCATGTACTGTTGTGTTCATGGATATAAAAGGGTCATTAATAAAAAATTATAAAAAGAATTTTGATACATTAAAAACAACAAAGGCAGCTATCCAAGCGATTGACGTTGAATAGATGATAGAGAAGAATGCCCATTTCCATGATTCGCTCTCTTTTTTGATAGCAAGAAATGTAGCAATACACGGCATATAGATCATTGAGAATACAAGAAATGACAGGGCAATAGGTAAAGTAAAAACAGGTTTCCCTTTATCTGGGCCAAATGTATGTTTTGCATTTCTAATTTGATCGATCTGAGTACTATTTTCACCGCTATCATCATCCAACCTGTACAAAACGGCCATTGTACCTACAATAAATTCTTTGGCAGCCAATCCGGAAACCAAACAAACACTCATTTTCCAGTCAAAACCAAGAGGTTTCATAATAGGGGTAATAAACACTCCAAATTTATACATATAAGTTTCATGGGGATTATCCAATGAGTCTATTTCAGAAGTATAATTGGCGACATTTAAAGTACTTACAGAATCAATTGAAGTGTTCTGTTCTGATGGGGTTGATTGAACAATTTTTGTTTGTTTTGGTTGAGGAAAATGGCTTAAAAACCAGATCACCATCATGGCTAAAAGGACCACTGTTCCAATCTTTTTCAAATACTCTTCAGTAGCTTCCCACATTTGTTTAAGTACGATTCGCATAGGAGGTTTTCTAAGAGGATCACAGAGAACAGGTGATAGATCCTCCTCCGTTTTGAAAATAAATTTATTTAACAAAATTGCTGTAACTATGGCAATTAATATTCCAGAAAAATAAAGCGAAAATAAAACTAAAAGTGGGTTTTCAGGGAAAAAAGTACCAATCATTAGGACTAAAAGAGGCAATCTTGCGCTGCAAGACATAAAAGGGATCAACAACATCGTTAACAACCTTTGTTTTCTATCTGGAATAGATTTTGTTGCTAAAATAGCAGGTACATTACAACCAAATCCCATCAACATAGGGATAAAAGAGTTACCATGTAAGCCAATTTTATGCATGAAATTATCAAGTAGTTTGGCTACTCTCTGCATATATTTTGTTTCTTCAAATATATAGATAAAGAAGAATAGAATAAGAATATTTGGCAAAAAAGAGAGTACACTACCAACTCCAGCGATCACCCCATCGGAAAGGAAAGAGTATATTAATCCCTTGTCCATTTTTGAAGCTATAAACAGCGAGAGTTGGTCAAGTAACCATAGTATTCCCTCTTGTGGATATCTTCCTAAAATGAAAGTACTAAAAAACATCAGCCACATCAGTGCTAAAAACACTACATAGCCGAGTATTTTATGAGATAATATTTTGTCTAGCTCCATGCATTTAATGGTCTATGTGACATCAGTGCATTCACTCTTTTAGCAACACTTTCAATCACTTCATTGTTGTCAATATTACTAATTACTTCATCAATTAATGCTACAATAAGTTCCATTTCATCCTCTCTTAAACCACGAGAGGTGATTGCTGGAGTTCCAACACGAATTCCAGAAGTTGTAAATGGAGTTCTACTATCAAAAGGAACCATATTTTTATTGATTGTAATATCCGCTTTAACCAATGTGTTTTCAACCTGTTTACCAGTAATATCAGGAAATTTTGTTCTTAAGTCAATCAACATTAAATGATTATCTGTACCACCACTGATAACTTTGTATCCTCTATCAGTAAATGCTTTTGACATGGCATCTGCATTTTTCTTAACTTGTTGAATATATTGAAGGTACTCATCAGAAAGTGCTTCACCGAAAGCAACTGCTTTCGCAGCAATTACATGTTCTAATGGACCACCTTGAATTCCAGGAAAAACTGCACTATCTAGTAATTGTGACATCATTTTAACTTCACCTTTAGGTGTTGTTAAACCCCATGGATTTGGAAAATCTTTTCCCATGATGATAAGTCCACCACGTGGGCCACGTAAAGTTTTATGTGTTGTTGTAGTAACGATATGGCAGTAAGGAACAGGGTTATTTAATAATCCACGAGCAATAAGACCAGCAGGATGTGAAATATCTCCCATAAGAATAGCCCCAATTTTATCAGCAATCTCTCTCATTCTTTTCCAATCCCAGTCACGAGAATAGGCAGATGCACCCCCAATAATCAATTTTGGTTTTTCACGTAGGGCAACCTCCTCCATAATATCGTAATTTATTAACCCTGTAGCTTCTTCAACTGAGTATGCAACTTGGTTGTATAAAATTCCTGATGAGTTAACGGGTGAACCATGCGAAAGGTGACCTCCATGAGAAAGGTCTAAACCCATAAAAACATCACCTGGTTTTAAACAAGTGAGAAGAACAGCCATATTCGCTTGTGCACCTGAGTGTGGTTGAACATTAGCCCATTCAGCACCAAAAAGTTGCTTAGCACGATCAATAGCCAGTTGTTCCGTTTGATCTACGATTTGGCATCCACCGTAGTATCTTTTTCCAGGATATCCTTCAGCATATTTGTTAGTCAACACTGATCCTTGAGCTTCCATAACTTGTTCTGTTACAAAATTTTCTGAAGCAATAAGTTCGATACCATGGGTTTGACGAATACGTTCTTGTTCAATGAGTTTAAAAATTTGAGTATCTCTTTTCATAATTATATATTTTTTTTGTTAATTTTCATAATTTGCAATTACATCTACTCATATAATTCCTTTTTCTTTCCAAATTTATATGAGATATAACCTCCAAAGAAGAGAGGTTTTGCGTTGTTAAATGCCATTTGTTGGATTGGAGGGAAGATAGCATCCATAAAAACTCCAAATTCTAATGCCCTTATTCGTGATTTATCTCGACTAAAATCAAAGATCAAACCTGCCTTACCAAAAATGCCTGGTCTGAATGTTAGCTGATGAAATCTTTCATAGAAAGGGACTCCACCAATAATATTCGATAAATCGTGAATTGCAGGATCATATCTTTCAATTAGGGAGATGATATCATGCCCACTTGGCGACAAATAAGCAATTTCAAGATAGGTCGGCATTGCAATACCTAGAGAAAAACCACCACTAAGAAAATAACCAATATCAACTCCACCCCAATATGGTTTATGGTGAGTAGTTCTTTGGTAAGTATAGCCAGTTCGGAGAAAAAAGAGATCATATAGTTTCCCATAGCTATACGCTCTGGCTCCTTCATAGGAGTAATTAGTACCTTTTACAGCTTTTTCATGATTTGTGTACAAGAAATCGATATCTAAAGCGTGTTTGACCCGATATGTTGGAGTCCATCCATGTTGATAGCCAATACCTCCACCTGAAGTTGTAATAAATAATGAAAGGGAATAATCGGAAACAAATACATAGTCAGTCTCAACTTCTCCTATATCTTGTGATGATAATGAAGTAGTTAGCATTGAAAAGAGGAGAAATAAAAATACCCTTTTCAACAAATTGTTGTAGATATTACCAAAAAGGGACATTTAATAAGATTAAATCTTTTGTGTTTCTGTTTTTTCTACTTCGTAATATGAATAGTGACCATATGCAGCACATTTTTGTCTTGTTTTACATGAAGAGATGAGTACCATTCCAATTAAAATTATTCCAATAATCACAATATTTCTTTTCATTTTCGTTTTATTTTTTAACTTTGCAAAGATAAACATTTTTAAGATTGATTTTGTTGAAGATTATACATATTATAAAAAGGAAATTTAAGATATTAATTAACAATATTTTAAGTCTATTTTTTATATTACTTTTTTTACATCATACCATATCATTTGCACAAGATGATATGGGAATAAAACGCAATTTTTCTGATTCTATTACAAAAAGCTTCCAAATCATTGTAAAAATTCCAGAAAAAGATAATATTCTCATTGCAGATTTACTAAAAGATAAAAAAAGGGGGAAAAGCATAAGTTATGATGATTATTTAAAAATCACTCCTCAAATATTATCTTTTTACGAAAATCAAGGGTATCCATTTATTGTTGTGGGTACTGATTCTTTATCAAGTTCTAATGACACCCTATTTGTACAACTAAAAATTCAAAAAAATCAATTTATGGTTTTTGATTCCATAGTAGTAAAGGGGGATCTTAAAATTAGTAAAAGTTACATGTACTCTTACCTAAACTATAAGACTGGAAAAAGATATAAAGAATCGATTGTGAGGGAGATCCCAAAATTGATCTCAGAAATCCCTTTTGCTGTTGAAGTTTTGCCATCGGGTATTGAATTTTCTGAAAATTCATCTACTCTTTACCTTTTTTTAAACAAAAAAAGAGTGAATCAATTTGATGGGATCATTGGATTTGCGCCTATCAATCAACAAACAGGGAAAATTGGATTTACTGGTGATCTGAAATTAAGATTATTAAACACATTTACTTATGGTGAAAGTATTGATTTACAATGGAGAGCCACTGAACCAACATCACAACTTCTAGACATTTCAACCACAATACCATATATTGTTTCTACTCCTTTTGGTATAGACGCCCTTTTTCATTTGGATAAAAAAGATACAAGTTATTTAAAACTCAACTTGTCTTCAGGTGTAATATATTCATTTAAAGGAACTAACTTTTTAAAGTTACTTATTGACTATACAACATCAAGTATAATTTCTCAAAACAGTAGCAACTTAGAAAATGAGAATCTTGACATTGGAACTTTTTCAAACCTCATGTATGGTTTTGCTTTTAATATTAGAAAACTTGATTTTATTTATAATCCTAGAAAGGGGTATCATCTTCAATTTCAGGGCACTTATGGAGCACAGACAAGCAATGAAAATGGAATCAAAAAAGACCGGTTAAAGCTTTGGTTAGATGGGAAAAGTTACATTCCTGTTTATAAAAAATGGGTATCAGTTATCGGATTGAAAAGTGGAACTTTATGGGGTGAAGAGATATATCTCAATGAACTTTACAGAGTGGGTGGTATGAAAACCCTGCAAGGATTTGACGAGCTTTCAATATATGCATCAAGTTATGTTTTTGGACACCTTGAAATGAGATTTTTATATGAAAAATTATCCTACTTTCAGATTTTCTATAATGGAGGATGGTATGAGAAAAGAACTATTAAAAATAAATTTTCTGATACTCCTTATGGATTTGGGATTGGGGTAGCTTTCAGTACAAAAGCTGGGATTTTTAATCTTAGTTATGCTCTTGGAAAACAAATGAACAATCCAATTTCATTCAAAACTGGGAAAATTCATTTTGGATTGTTACTCACTTTTTAATCACATTTTTTGCTATATTTGCACCCCTAAAAAAAACCATAATAACCAAAATATGAAAAAGCTTATCTTATTGATTTCTATTGCATTAATTACAATTCTATCTTTTGTAAGTTATGCACAGGAGAGCCCAATAACTTGGGAATTTAAAACTATTAAACAAAATGATTCTATCGCTGAGTTACAATTTGTGGCAAAAATAAAAGAGAAATGGCACCTTTATGCTCAAAGTCATACTGGAATGGAGATGCCCCTTGAATTTACTTTTAAAAGCAATCCCAATTACAAACTCATTGGCAAAGTAGAGGAACCAAAACCAAAAATTTCTTACGATCCTGTTTTCAAAGACACTTCAAAATATTACACAAAAGGGGTTACCTTCAAACAAAAAATAGTTATAAAAAATGGAACTCCATTTGAATTAAAAGGTGAACTATCAGGTCAAGCATGTATTGATGGAAAATGTGTTGCTATTGATAGAAAATTCACTTTTAATGTGTCTGGTTTTGAGAACATTACTGTATCAACTAACATTGAGGAGCCAGTTACGGAAACTCCTGATATCGTAAAAGACAATAATCTTAAAGAGGAACACCCAGTAACTCAAAACGAAGCAAAAACTGTGAAGGAAGACACTCTTTTGATGTTCTTTCTATTGGCTTTTGTTGGAGGTTTGGCAGGTTTATTAATGCCATGTGTTTTTCCAATGATTCCAATGACTGTTTCCTATTTCTTAAAAATGAAAGAGAAAGCTAAATTTTATGCTTTAATTTTTGGAATCTCAATTGTTATCATTTTCTTAGTAGTCGGAATTGGATTATCATTAATCTTTGGACCAGATTTTGCCAATATATTAAGTACTCATTGGATACCAAATTTATTATTTGCCTTTATTTTCATCATTTTTGCGATCTCGTTATTTGGTTATTTTGAAATTGCTTTACCAAGTAGTTGGATTAATAAATCTGCAAAAATGGAGAGTAGCGGAGGTGTTATTGGTGTTTTTTTCATGGCTCTAACATTAGTATTAGTATCTTTTTCATGTACGCTTCCAATCGCCGGGGCTGTAGCTTTAGGATCTGCTGATGGGTCATTTTTAAAACCTATCATTGGTATGTTGGGTTTCTCTTTAGGAATTGCAATTCCTTTTACTCTTTTTGCATTTTTCCCTGGAATGCTTAAAACCATGCCAAAATCTGGCGGATGGATGAATACTCTTAAAGTTGTTCTTGCATTTGTTGAATTAGCATTTGCACTCAAATTTATTAATGTCCCTGATCAAACTTACCATTGGGGAATCTTAGACCGTGAGGTTTATTTAGCTGCATGGATTGTAATTTTCTCAATGATGGGATTCTATTTATTAGGGAAGATCCGTTTTCCTCATGATGATGAAATGCCTGTTCAAAAAAGCTGGATCAGATTGTTTTTCACCATAATTACATTTACTTTTGTAGTTTATCTGATTCCTGGAATGTGGGGAGCTCCATTAAAAGCTATTTCTGGATGGTTGCCTCCAGTGACAACCCAAGATTTTGATATAAATCACATTGTTCAAGAAGAGATACAAAATGCAACTTTTGTTACTGAATCATCTCAATCTTCAAGTTCAGTAGCTTTAACTGAATCTCCAAAATATGCAGACAAGATGCATTTACCATACGGAATCAAAGGGTATTTTGACTACCATCAAGCACTCAGAGTGGCAAAAAAAGAGAATAAACCCTTATTTATTGATTTTACAGGACATGGTTGTGTAAATTGTAGAAATGTTGAAAGTGCGGTTTGGAAAGATCCTAGAATTAAAAAAATGTTTGCTGAAAAGCTGATTGTAACAGCTTTATATGTAGACGATAAAGTTGTAAATCTTGATCCTGAAGATCAAATCAAAGATGCTGATGGTGAAATGATTACAAAATTAGGAAAAAAGAATATGTTTATCCAAAACACCATCTATAAACAAGCGTCTCAACCCTGTTATTTTATTATAGACACTGATGGGTCTGTTCTTTTAGGACCACTTGAATATGAATTAAACCCTGATAAATATCTTAAATTTTTAGAAGATGGTGTAGCAGCTTTTGAAAAGAAACATTCGAAATAATCGATATGATTGATTTTTTTGATATATCAGGATTTGCACTCCATCAATATGCTTGGTTAGCTCTTGGTGGAGTGCTTTTTTCTCTATCAATATGGTTTCATCTTATTAAAAAACAAAAACTTGCCATACTTTTTCTAACTTTTGCTGCATTTGCCATTTTTATTTTTGGAGCATTGTTAGACCCATTTTTAAACGTTTGGGATGAAAGAATTCATGCACTTGTCGCCAAAAACACTATTCCAAATTTCCTAGAACCAAAATTATTTAATCACCCATATGTTGCAGAATGTAACTATATTAATTGGACTAGTGCTCACATTTGGCTTCATAAACAACCTTTATTTATATGGCAAATGGCTCTTTCAATGAAGATATTTGGGGTAAATGAATTTGCAGTCCGATTACCTAGTGTGATCTTGGCTACATTATCTGTTCCCATTGGGTATCGTATTGGGAGATTACTCTTAAATAGAAATATTGGATATTACACTGCAATAGCCATTTCTTGTTCATGGTTTTTATTAAATTTAGTGAGTGGTGTTGAAAAAATTGAACATAATGATGTAAGTTTTTTCTTTTACGTTACAGCATCTATATGGGCATTTATAGAGTATATCCATAATCAGAGAAGCATAAAATGGATCATCCTTATTGGACTTTTTGCTGGTTGTGCTGTTTTAACGAAATGGCTTACTGGACTTTTAATTTTCTTTATCTGGGGAGTTTATCTTTTAGCAACTTACAAATTTAATTTTAAAGAGTGGCGTATAAAACATATTCTGATTGCACTTTTTGTTACAACTCTAATTTTCTTGCCTTGGCAAATTTTTATATTAAAAAATTACCCTGAACCAGCCCTTATTGAATATCAATACAATAGTAAACATCTTTTTGAACAAATTGAAAATCAAAACACGGATCTTTTTTTTCATTTTAGTCGAATCCCCTATCTTTTTATTGGCTACAAATATTTGTATTCCGAAGGAACTATTTTTATGAGAGGATTAAATATCACTCTCAATGCAATCATTCTCGTTTTTGGTCTTTTGCGCCTTATCTTTCTCATCAAAAAAAGAGAACAAAGAATTACTTTAATAGCAACCATACTATTTGTTTACCTTTTCTTTTCATTAGCAACCACTAAAATGCCAGCGTATACTTTTTTGATTGGGATCATCTGGTTTATGAGTTTAGGTGTTATGATCGATTTTTTAATTCAAAAAATACAAATACTTGTTAAAAATAGAGTGCTTAGTAAAGTTTTTCAAGGTGTGATTATTTTATTAATAGGATTTTATATGTTAAACTTTACACGTATTCGAAACTTACACACTGATGAATGTTGGTGGAGAAAAGATATGATAACAAATAAGGAAACATTTCTAAGAGTGAAAGATAAGATTCCAGAAAATGGAATTGTTTTTAATTTGAGAGGTAATGGAAAATATAATTTTGATATGCAATACGTTGAAGCTTCATTTTATTTAAATAGAGACTGTTACCCTTTACCTCCATCGGAAAAAACTATACAAGATTTAAAAAAATTAGGATTTATTCCTGTCTATTTTTCTGATCATCCACTCCCCGATTATATTCTCAATGATCCAGATGCTATTTTTATTCATGAGGAGATTTATAACGATTTATAGCTTTGAAAATCAGAGAATAAGTGAGTGAATAATATTAATATTCAAAAAAAAAAATACATTTTCAAAAATATCAATACAATGAAAAGAGGATTAAAACTATTATTCTTAAGTATTATTTCTGGATTAATATTTTGGTTATCATGGGCACCCGTTGGATTTCCATTTTTAATCTTTTTTGCTTGGATTCCACTTTTATTTATCAGTGAAAGTCTTCAAAAAAGTGAAACCAAATTTCCATTTTGGCAAGGGTTCATATACTCTTATCCAGCATTTATTATATGGAATGGTTTAACAACCTGGTGGATTTACTACAGCACTTTTGAGGGTGCCATAGCAGCAAACGTATTAAATGCAATGTTAATGAGTGTTGTGTTTGCTTTCTGGCACTGTTTTAGATCTTTCAAACCTTCAAAAGTAATGAGTTTCTTGTTATTCATATCATTTTGGTGTTCTTTTGAGTATCTGCATCTTAACTGGGAAATCACATGGCCTTGGTTAAACCTTGGGAATGTTTTTGCTTTAAGTTCTCAATACGTTCAATGGTATGAATATACTGGCACTTTTGGAGGTACAATTTGGATTTTTCTAGTGAATATTCTTTTGTTTGAATTGATTTTAAAATTCACAGCATTTCAAAATGATAGAAAGGAGAATAAAAAAGGATCTACTCTCATTAAAAAGGAACTTATCATCCTTTCTATTTCCACATTATCAGTTTTACTTATTCCCATAATCATCTCAATCTCTATTTATGCAAACTATAAGATTAAACAAGAAAATGGAATAGAAGCAGTAATTGTGCAACAAAATACTGATCCATGGGAAGAGCAATATTTCATGACCAATGTAGATCATACAAAAAGGATTATCCAAACAGCAAAGTCTCAACTATCTAAGAATACTGAACTTTTGGTGTGCTCAGAATCAGCTATTCCTCATAATATTTCAGCAACAGAATTAGTAGATTTAAGCTACCCTGTACAAACTTATGAATATTATGGATTTATACTTTTAGATTCTCTAATAATGAAAAATCCTCAACTAAATGTAATTGTTGGTTTATCTACAAGTATTAGATATGATTTCAAAAAAACGCCTACAACAAGAAACCCTAAAGCAGGACTTTTCTATGATTCTTTTAACACATCAATTTGTTACAACAAAAATAAAGTGAGTGGAATGTATCATAAAAGTAGATTAGTACCTGGAGTTGAGAAGATGCCATATCCTAAAGTGTTTAAGTTTTTGGAATATTTGGTTATCGATTTAGGTGGTACAAGTGGTTCTTTAGGGGTTGATAGTACACAAAGAGCTTTTCAAACTACTATAAATCATGGAAAAATTAAAATAGGTGCCCCCATTTGTTATGAATCTATTTATGGAGAACTTTTTGGAAATTTTGTTAAAGATGGTGCTCAAATCATGAGTGTAATCACTAATGATGCATGGTGGCAAGATTCTCCAGGGCATAAGCAACATTTTCTTTTTTCGAAATTAAGAGCTATTGAAACCAGAAGATATATTCTAAGAGCTGCGAATACAGGGATTTCAGCGTTTATTGATCCTTTGGGTGAGGCATCACAAGAGACAGACTATGGTACAAGAACAGCGATAAAGGAGATTGTTTATCCTAATGATGAAATTACATTTTATGTAAAACATGGTGATTATTTAGCACGCTTTGCTTTAGCTGTCACTGTACTTTCAACACTTTTAGGAACAGCTTTTTGGATTCGTAAGAAATTTAAACACTCATAAAATTCATATAACTCAGTGATTTCATTAGTGATATGAATTTAATTAATTTTAACATAAATATAATTATTTTTAATAGATAATAAACCACTACTGACCGACAAAAAAAGTAAAAAATAGAAAAGGGGTTTGACCGAAGTCTC
>JBLJBB010000047.1:0-2020 GCA_047638115.1 Bacteroidales bacterium
CGATATCTATAAAGATACAGATAACAATGTATTTTATATTGGGTTGAGCAGTGGACTACTAAAAATTATTGGAGATTTCTCTAAAGTGGATGGTTCTCTTTCTGGGGATGGTTCTGTTGCAAATCCTTTAGGTATAGCACAAATGGGAGCTTCATCAGGACAAGTGCTCTCTTGGAATGGAACATCTTGGACTCCTGTTAATGCTGCTCCAGCAACAACTACAGTCACAAATTCAATCGCTTTAGGACAACTTACAACTACAGTAAATGGGGTTAGTGCTACAGCAGTAACATTACCAACAGCTGATGGAAGTGAGACAAAATTAAATAACGGCACCAATACAACCGTTACTGGAGCTGGAACCACCGCTTCCCCATACACCGTGAGTGTTGCAGATGCAACTACTTCTGCAAAAGGAGTTGTTCAGTTAGCTGGTGATTTAGCGGGAACAGCCACCTCTCCACAAATTGCGGCCAATGCCGTAACAACAGCGGAAATATTAGATTTAACGATTGGAACTGGAGATGTAGCTGTTGGTGCAATCACATCTGATAAAATACAAGATGCCACAATAGCTACAATTGACATTGGCAATTCACAAGTAACGTATGCAAAAATTCAAAATGTAACTTCAGCTAGATTACTAGGTAATCCAACGGGATCTGCTGCTGCACCTTCTGAAATTGTTTTAGGAACTGGGCTTAGCTTTTCAGGGAATGTCTTAAATTCATCCGGTTCTGGTTGGAGTTTAACAGGAAACGCATCTACAAATCCAACTACGAATTTCATTGGAACTACTGATAATCAACGATTAGTTTTTAGAACAAATAACACAGAAAAAGTAACGATTTTATCTGGTGGAAATGTTGGAATTGGAACTAATAACCCTCAAAATAAATTGGAAATTACTCAAGGTACAGCGAGTAATTCAGGCTTACGTTTTACGAACCTTCCAAATGCCGGTATTTTAGCTACTAACAGTACTGGAGATGTTATCATTGGTACAGATATTAAAGATCATCATATTTCCCGAGCAAACAGCACATCCAATGTAGCACCTACATCTTTAGAAATTCCAAGTCCTGTAAATGGTTACACAGCCAAAGTTTTGTTAACCTCTGGTGTAATAGAATATTGGTCTCATAATGGAACTTCTTGGGTTTTAAGTTGGTCACAAAGCACAACTGCTAATGGCGTAGATATTGGATATGTTGTTGGCTGGACATCAAATATTACACCTCCCGATTATTTATTACCTTTAAATGGAGGAACTTATAATTGGGCTGATTTTCCCCATTTTCAAACTTTTAATAATTCTTTTTCTTGTCAGTATATAGCTTCTTCAAATGCAACTACATTTACATTAATAAATATTAATACTTCTGGTAGATTTTTAAGAGGTGGAACTTTAGCAGGAATTAATCAAAACTATTCTACTGCTTTACCAGTAATTCCTTTTGCTACATCTCTAAATACACATTCACATTCCATTAATTATACTTTGAGGTATGATTATAGAACTAACCAATCAAGTCAAGCTGTTGAATCAATGTCTGGTTGGTCAACAGCTAACACATCTTCGGACTCACATTCACATACTTTATCAGGGGGTGACACAGAAACCAGACCAATTAATACAAGTGTTATTTGGTGCATTAAAGTAAAACCAACTAGTACAACAGGAAATATTACTATTAATAATACAACTACATCTCAAACTGTAACTAATTTAACACAAAATAGTTCTACAGGTGTTATAACTTATGTTAATGAAAATACTATATCTCAAACAGCTAGAGTTATAAGTGCCAATTCAAATAACACCATAAAAGTGGGAAATGATGGGGGAGCTTTCTATGAAAAAAAAGTTATTGATTTATATAACAACAGTGCATCATCTCAAGTTCTTTATACAACTGCAGTAACATTGCAAATGAATACCATTAGAACTCAAATAGGCGTAACGGCATTTAGTTTTTCAAATAATACCATTACTGTTAATGATGATGGTAATTATAGA
>JBLJBB010000048.1:0-93917 GCA_047638115.1 Bacteroidales bacterium
CGTTGATCGAAAAGAGGTAAGAGGATAATCCTTTTTTTTCTTATTTTTGCACTTTACTGTTTAAAAAATAAAAAATATATGAATTTTGATATTATAGTGATCGGTAGCGGTCCGGGTGGTTATGTGGCTGCCATAAGAGCAAGTCAGTTGAATATGAATGTAGCCGTTGTTGAACGCGCAGAATTGGGTGGAATTTGTCTTAATTGGGGTTGTATACCTACAAAAGCTTTGTTGAAATCTGCACAGGTTTTTAACTATGCCAAACATGCCGCCGCTTACGGAATTAAAATAGATGGAACCATTTCTCCTGATTTTGAAGCTGTAATTCAAAGAAGTAGAGGCGTTTCTGACACCATGAGTAAAGGGGTTCAGTTTCTGTTGAAAAAGAATAAAGTTACTGTTCTTGAAGGTTTTGGAAAGATAAAAAAAGATAAAACAGTTGAAGTAACCGCTGCTGATGGAACTGTTTCAGAATATAGTGCTCAACATATAATTTTAGCCACTGGGGCGCGTTCAAAACAATTACCACATATTCCTCAAGATGGTACAAAAGTGATTGGCTATCGAGAAGCTCTTACCTTACCCAACCTTCCAAAATCTATGGTCGTGATGGGATCGGGAGCAATTGGTAGTGAATTTGCCTATTTTTACGCCTCCATGGGAACTGCTGTTACGATCGTTGAGTATTTACCCAACTTAGTACCTATCGAAGATGAAGAGATCTCTGGTTTACTAGGAAGAGCTTTCCGAAAAGCCGGTATCAAAGTGATCACCTCTGCCTCTGTAGAGCATGTAGATACTTCTGGAGATGGTTGTAAAGTTACCATTAAAGATAGTAAAGAGAAAATCACCGAAATAGAGTGTGATGTTGTCCTCTCTGCTGTAGGTGTTGTGACAAATCTGGAAGGGATTGGATTAGAAGAGTATGGCGTTGCTGTAGAAAGATCTAAAGTGATCGTTGATGACTATTATAAAACCAATTGTGATGGGATTTATGCTATTGGAGATATCGTTCATGGCCCCGCACTGGCCCATGTTGCATCTCATGAAGCGCTTATTTGTGTAGAAAAAATAGCTGGTTTAGATCCACATCCTATCAACTATGGATTGATTCCGGGATGTACTTATACCACTCCTGAAATTGCTTCTGTAGGTTTGACAGAACAAGCTTGCAAAGCTGCTGGAAGAGAGGTGATTATTGGAAAATTCCCCTTTACAGCTTCTGGAAAAGCAACGGCTGCCGGAAGTAGAGATGGGATGGTAAAAGTGATCTTTGATAAAGAGACTCATGAGTGGATTGGTTGTCACCTAATGGGAGATAATGTAACAGAAATGATCTCTGGTGCAGTGATTGCCATGAATAAAAAAGTTACAGGACGTGAAATTTTACACTCCGTGCACCCCCACCCTACCCTTTCTGAAGCGATCATGGAAGCAACTGCTGCTGCTTATGGCGAAGTGATTCACCTTTAAACTATAATCATGAAAAACTGGATCTTTTTTTTGCTTTTGTTGGCTTATGTGAATCTCTCTTTTGCTCAAAAAACCAAAAAAGATCCCAATGATACATGGTCAACCCTTGGTTTTGATTTTTATGTTGGTGGGGGTTTTTATCTCTCTGACAATACCAATGCCAATTACTACAATGGAGCTCCCTCTAATGAAGTAAATTTGGGTTTGCTTTTCAATAATACCTACAGATTTAATGAAATAGCCATTTTAGTCCGAAATAATTATCCCTACGTAGATTCTTTATGGCTGGGTGATTATCCCACCAATGTGAAATATAGTCTGGGAATGAATATTGGATTGGGTGTGAAGTATAAATTCCGTAAAAACTGGGGCATTTCGATCAATTATTCCCATGTTAAACTCACTGCTAGTGATCAGTTTTTAATCAAATTTGATCAACCCATTGGTAATCAAAGAAATGATTATGCTATAGAGACACTGCTAGCGAAAGAGGAACGTTCATTTTTTGATATCAGTATAGCGCACCTTTTTCATTCCAGCCCGATTCTTAAGCCATTTGTTGAATTTGGTATTCAGTTCAATTATGTAAAAGTCAAAAGTTTTGAAGCAATTATTGAAGAGACACACTTTGATTTACTTTCGTCAGTATCTACAAACTATGTGCCTGGACAACAAACCAATCCAAATTACAGAAATTGGGCTGCTCCTGGTTATGGTGCTTCATTTACTGGAGGAGTGAAAATTGTGTTTAACGAAACATTCTCCCTTGATCCTCTGTTTACTTTATCCATGAGCTCCTTTGGTCATACCGATAACATGCCCGGCTACAAAACTGATCTCACTTTTAATTATACTTTTATGATTCGACTCGTTGCCAGCGATCTTTTTTATTCACAAATGAAATAACATTTTAATATTACAATTATGAAGCAAGGACCAGTAGCCGCCATTTTAGGCCTAACATTACTCTCATTTCCTTTAATGTATCTTTTTTTAGGAACACCACTTGGTGAAATTGAGTTAAACGCTTTAAAACCCCTTTTATGGGTCTTGGGTGGCTCTATTTTCTTAACCTTCATCGTTGGTGAAATAACCCGAAATAATAGTCAGGTGGACAAAATATGGAGTATTTTACCTGTTATTTACGCTTTGATCGTGGCTTACTACGGCGATTTTTCTTCACGATTAGTCGTGATGAGTGTTTTGGTAACCATCTGGGGATTGCGGTTAAGTATCAACTTTGGATTAAAAGGGGCCTATCAATGGAAATTCTGGGGTGGTGAAGAGGATTACAGATGGAAATACCTAAGGAGTCAACCAGAGTTTCAGTCCAAATGGAAATGGAGTTTATTCAATTTCGGATTCATCTGCGGATATCAGAATCTCCTCATTTTCTTGTTTACCATGCCCATTTTGATCGCCTTACAATTTAATAGTGAACCATTTGGATCTTTAGATCTCCTATTTGCAATCCTTATGTTCCTATTTATCCTTTATGAAACGGTAGCTGATATTCAGCAATTTCGTTTTCAGACAGCAAAGCATGCTCTACTAAAGCAAGGTTTACCTTTAGATGAAAAATACAGCAAAGGATTCTTAGACAGAGGATTATGGAAATACAGCCGCCATCCGAACTATTTTGCGGAGCAATCGATTTGGTTTATGTTTTACGGTTTCAGCATTGCCGCTAGTGGCCAATGGCTCAACTGGAGCATCGCGGGAAGTGTTCTTTTAATTGCTTTATTTTTAGGTAGTTCCAATTTTAGCGAATCGATCAGTGCCTCGAAATATCCAGAATACAAAAACTATCAAAAAAAGGTGTCGAGGTTTATTCCGTTTTTGAAATAGGCGAAAGGACGAAGGACAAAGGACGAATTTGATAATTTATTGTTATTTATTTATATTTCCAATTGATTGGATTGTTTTCAATGTAATTTTGAATTCTTATAAATTCTGCATCGTTTCGGATTATGAATCATTTTTTGGTTGGAATATTTTATTAATTCCTGATAATGATGTTAAAAAGGGATGACGTAGAGACGCCCAATTTGGGCATTACCCTTTGGCTTTGCTAAATCCAGGTTTCTGCTAATCGAATACGAATACCGGCGAAAGGCGAAGGACTATAAAAAAATCTGCACTGCATTTTATGGTCTAAAATAGGTGTGATAAAAATGGGCGTTGTTCTAAGAAAACAGAAATCCAAAATTCAACATCATGAACATCAGTGGTGAAAAAAATCAAACACCATACAACTGATAGACCATAATTTGATGGGCAGCGATTCCCAATTTTGCAGCATTATAGCGATGCCGAGAAAGCCGAAGAGATTGTAAAACTCTGTGTCATCCGTGTGCTCTTTATAAAAACACAGAGAACCTTTTTAAAATTTAATATTTTCTATCTTGATGAGATCAACAAGTTTAATAAAATATTCTTGTGACCAAATATCTAATGGTTGTTGATTCTTGATAAAAGGTCGAACATCATTTTTGACTAAATTTATATCAGTCCTTTCAATGCGCTCCTTCATCATAGATTTAAAAAATTCAAAAGAAAAATCATCCGTTGCTATTTTATTGATTTGTAGTGTTCTATTTTGCAAATGTTTAAAATTTAAGGAAGTTTGATTTCTACAATACCATTCAAAATCATACCAATCCCGTCCTTTAACACGCTTATTCCATTTTCTAAATAAGAAAGCATGAATTTTTCCTGCGTATAAATTGGGTAAAGTATAACAATTTACCATAAAAGAAAATGGTAAAAGCAATAATTTATAATCGGTTTCAAACCCTAATGGTGGATTTTTGTCTATTTCAATTTTTATCTTTATCTGTTTTTCAGTTGTAAAATAAAGATCATAAATCTCAGTGTTATCTTTAAGAAATGCCGATTCAATATTGGTTTCCGATCTTTTTTCTTTTTTTGTTATGGCTACTTTTCTTCCATGGAGAGAAAATTCATCCATAATAGAATCAAAATAGTTTTCCAGCTGAAATGAATCATCTGATTCTAGTAAAGAAAAATCCATGTCTTCTGAAAAGCGATCTAATCCATAAAAAATTCTTAAACATGTCCCTCCATAAAAAGCAGCTTTATTAAAAAAACCACCGCGATAAAGTCCTGCTAATACAATTTGTTGCATCACTTCGTGCGTAGCATTGATTTGATCTTCTCTTGTAACAATCGAATACCGAGACATCATTTGTGAAAAAAGTGTAGTGTTCATAAGTTTTTGTTAATTAGTTGGTTATTAGATATTACTTGCGCTAAAAAATGTAGTTCTTTTTTCTTCTTACTGAAAGGACTAGATTGGTAAACGATATCAAGATCCAGATCTTTAATGCACTCCGGCTCAATTCTCAAATCTTCCAGCAAGTATGATTGCATCGCTTTTACTGATTGAATTCTTAAATAAGATGTACTTACAATTAAATCACACAACGCTTTAGTAGGAGTAGCAATCAAAAATGCAATCTCATCATCTATATTCTCAATTTTAATACCAATTGAAAAATACGCTTTTGAAGTCATTAAATAGGTATATTTACCAAGTTTTGTGTTAAAATTTTTTGATCTTTTTGTTGTCATAGACCTTACTTCATAAACTCTTTCTGGAATCATATTATAGTAAGATAAAGCTGTTTCTAAAGAAATATATGATGGCCCATATAGATGATTGGCAATAAGTTCTCTCGATATTATCTTTCCTGTAAATTTTTCCGCTCCAACGTAAAGTCCCTTTTTGAGTCTTACAATGGCTCCCTCTTTTTCTAAACTGGATATTTTGTTTTTCGGAAAATGATAATCCCTAAATAAATGTTGTAAAACAACACTATCTAGCGGAATATTTTTAAAAAATTTTAAATCCAAAGACATAATAACAATATTAATGTGCAAAAATAGTAAATTTTTCATACCAAGTGGAAAGAAAATCAACTATTTGTGTGATTTTTACTTTTTTTTGGGCATTCCGGCAACGCCAACGCTCTCTCCTACCCTGCTGCCGTCGGTCTCCAGTCAATGCATTATATAGTCTAAAATAGGTGTGATAAAATTGGGCTTTGTTCTAAGAAAACAGAAATCCAAAATTCAACATCATGAACATCAGTGGTGAAAAAAATCAAACACCATACAACTGATAGACCATAATTTGATGGGCAGCGATTCCCAATTTTGCAGCATTATAGCGATGCCGAGAAAGCCGAAGAGATTGTAAAACTCTGTGTCATCCGTGTGCTCTTTATAAAAACACAGAGAACCTTTTTAAAATTTAATATTTTCTATCTTGATGAGATCAACAAGTTTAATAAAATATTCTTGTGACCAAATATCTAATGGTTGTTGATTCTTGATAAAAGGTCGAACATCATTTTTGACTAAATTTATATCAGTCCTTTCAATGCGCTCCTTCATCATAGATTTAAAAAATTCAAAAGAAAAATCATCCGTTGCTATTTTATTGATTTGTAGTGTTCTATTTTGCAAATGTTTAAAATTTAAGGAAGTTTGATTTCTACAATACCATTCAAAATCATACCAATCCCGTCCTTTAACACGCTTATTCCATTTTCTAAATAAGAAAGCATGAATTTTTCCTGCGTATAAATTGGGTAAAGTATAACAATTTACCATAAAAGAAAATGGTAAAAGCAATAATTTATAATCGGTTTCAAACCCTAATGGTGGATTTTTGTCTATTTCAATTTTTATCTTTATCTGTTTTTCAGTTGTAAAATAAAGATCATAAATCTCAGTGTTATCTTTAAGAAATGCCGATTCAATATTGGTTTCCGATCTTTTTTCTTTTTTTGTTATGGCTACTTTTCTTCCATGGAGAGAAAATTCATCCATAATAGAATCAAAATAGTTTTCCAGCTGAAATGAATCATCTGATTCTAGTAAAGAAAAATCCATGTCTTCTGAAAAGCGATCTAATCCATAAAAAATTCTTAAACATGTCCCTCCATAAAAAGCAGCTTTATTAAAAAAACCACCGCGATAAAGTCCTGCTAATACAATTTGTTGCATCACTTCGTGCGTAGCATTGATTTGATCTTCTCTTGTAACAATCGAATACCGAGACATCATTTGTGAAAAAAGTGTAGTGTTCATAAGTTTTTGTTAATTAGTTGGTTATTAGATATTACTTGCGCTAAAAAATGTAGTTCTTTTTTCTTCTTACTGAAAGGACTAGATTGGTAAACGATATCAAGATCCAGATCTTTAATGCACTCCGGCTCAATTCTCAAATCTTCCAGCAAGTATGATTGCATCGCTTTTACTGATTGAATTCTTAAATAAGATGTACTTACAATTAAATCACACAACGCTTTAGTAGGAGTAGCAATCAAAAATGCAATCTCATCATCTATATTCTCAATTTTAATACCAATTGAAAAATACGCTTTTGAAGTCATTAAATAGGTATATTTACCAAGTTTTGTGTTAAAATTTTTTGATCTTTTTGTTGTCATAGACCTTACTTCATAAACTCTTTCTGGAATCATATTATAGTAAGATAAAGCTGTTTCTAAAGAAATATATGATGGCCCATATAGATGATTGGCAATAAGTTCTCTCGATATTATCTTTCCTGTAAATTTTTCCGCTCCAACGTAAAGTCCCTTTTTGAGTCTTACAATGGCTCCCTCTTTTTCTAAACTGGATATTTTGTTTTTCGGAAAATGATAATCCCTAAATAAATGTTGTAAAACAACACTATCTAGCGGAATATTTTTAAAAAATTTTAAATCCAAAGACATAATAACAATATTAATGTGCAAAAATAGTAAATTTTTCATACCAAGTGGAAAGAAAATCAACTATTTGTGTGATTTTTACTTTTTTTTGGGCATTCCGGCAACGCCAACGCTCTCTCCTACCCTGCTGCCGTCGGTCTCCAGTCAATGCATTATATAGTCTAAAATAGGTGTGATAAAATTGGGCTTTGTTCTAAGAAAACAGAAATCCAAAATTCAACAACATGAACATCAGCGATAAAAAAAACCAAACACCATACAAATTGTAGACTATAATTTGATGGGCTTTTTTGATCTAAGAGATAAAGGTGCAAATCTCTGGAAATTTTGAAAAGCTGATAGCCGAAAGCTGATAGCTGACAGCTCTATTGCATTAGGGCGAAGCCGAGAAAGCCCGCAAAGCAAACAGCCGCTATGATGCAGGGAGTAAAAGAGCGAGCTTGTGAGCTCCTTTTACGACCATGCAGTCATACGGCTGTTTGGTGCGGACTTGAAGGCGGAGACCGACGGCTTTAGAGCCGCGCTAATAGCGCGGCTCTAAAGCCGGAATGCCCTAATAGTGAATAGCTAATAGTGAATAGTGAATAATATATATAAACATTTTATTCATAATTCAAAACTCAAAATTATTTTATGATTGCTTTTTTAGTGTAGGTTCCTTTTTCAGTTACCACTTTAACAAAATAAGTTCCTGATATATAGGATTCTACATTAATAGAGGTTTCAGTTCCTGAGTACAATTTTTGACCCACTAAATTGAAAATTTCTACAAGAAGAATATCGTTTCCTTTAACATTTAAAACAGAAGTTACAGGATTTGGATAAATAGTAAAAGTATTCACGTTTTCTTGAACAGCCACATCATCCATTCTTAATTTGAAATTATCGATATAGTAAGTACCATTAGTAGAAGAGGACGGGGATGCTGCATAAAAATTAACACCACCTAATTGGGTTAAGCCAGTTGTTTCTGTAGGGGTGTAATGGAAAGGCCAAGTATGAACTTGATTATTGTTTATCTCCAATTTCGCTTCATCTTCGGTTAGATCTACTTTTAAATAAACGTGGAAAAACTGATTTGAAGGATAGGTAAAAGAGATTTGGTCGGCGGTTGATCCCCCAACCGTTAAATACCCTGTTCCATTGTTGTAGAAATAGCATTCTAAAGCCCATTCTGAGCTTGAGCCAGCAAAGTTGTGCAATACATTAAAATACGCTCCGGTGCCTGTGGAGGGCACATAATAGTCAAATTCTATGACATATTCACCCGTTGTAAAGTTTGCAATTGGAAAAACTACGTCATTCCCAGCTACAATTTTAAGTGAGTTTGCTGGAGATGCGGCTTGTTCGTTGGAAATAGTTCCATCCTCACTACCTCCGGGAGCGGCACTCCATGTCGTAAAATTGTTGTTTACAACCGCAATTTTGTCTCCAACAGTATAGGAGTCAAAATTTTCTTGAAACACAATGGTTTGGGCTTGTAGCGCTAAAACCGCGCCTAAAATCCCAGAAAAAAGTAATAATTTTTTCATAGTTTATTATTTTAGTTAATAATGCCCAAATTTACAACATTTTTTAAATTGTACAACATTTTTTTATTTTTTTTTACAAAAAAAAAGGCACAATATTTGATATTGTGCCTTTTCTTAGGTAAATAAGAAATTTATCCAAAATATGACTATTCGTCGTCTTTGTTTTCTTCTTCGTATTTTTTAATAATTTCGTTTTGAACATCCATTGGAACTTGTTGATATTCAGCAAATTTCATTCCGTAAGATGCACGTCCTGAAGTGATTGAACTTAATGTTGTAGAATATTTGTTCATTTCTGCTAATGGAATTTTTGCACGGATTTTTTGGAATTCTCCTTCGCTATCCATTCCCATTACAACACCTCTACGTCCTTGAAGGTCAGTCATAACATCACCCATTCTGTCAGAAGGTACAAAAACTTCAACATCATAGATTGGTTCCAAAATTTTTGGTCCAGCATTTTTAAAAGCTTCACGGAAAGCTTGACGACCCGCTAATTTGAAAGCCAACTCATTAGAGTCAACAGGGTGCATTTTTCCATCATAAATATTGATCACGATATCACGTGCATAAGAACCTGTTAGAGGCCCCTCTTCAATTCTTTCATTGATCCCTTTAAGGATAGCTGGTAAGAATCTTGCATCAATAGCTCCCCCAACGATACAGTTGTTGAAAATCAATTTTCCACCCCATGGTAAGTCATAAGAATCTGTGCCACGAATTGGATATTTTGTTTGGTTTGGCATTCCTTCATAATAAGGTTCAATCATCATGTGAACTTCACCAAATTGGCCAGCACCACCAGATTGTTTTTTATGACGATACATCGCCTCAGCAGATTTTGTAATGGTTTCGCGGTAAGGGATTTTAGGAGCATAATACTCAATCTCTACCTTATTTAGTTTTTCAATAATCCATTTCACAATATTAAGGTGTTGCTCACCTTGTCCAGAAATGATCACTTGTTTCAATTCTTTAGATTGTTCAGACAAGAAAGTTAAGTCTGTTTTGCGTAATTCATTTAAAATTGCGCCCAGTTTTTCATCTTCAGAATTGTTTTTAGCTCTAACTGCTGTACGGAATTTTGGTTCAGGATATTGAGTAGGCACAATCATTTCATCACCAGATTTTACTAAAGTATGTGAAGATTGTGTACCTTTTAATTTTATTGTTGCTACGATATCGCCAGCAATCGCTTTTTCAACTTTCTCTCTGTTTTTTCCTGCAATGCAAAGAAGAGATGTTAATCTTTCTTTAACATTGGTTTTATTGTTAACCATATCCATTGCTTCAGAGATTTCACCACCATACACTTTCATAATAGAGAGCTCTCCGATATGTTGTTCAACAGATGTTTTAAAAATATAAGCTGTTGGGATCTCTGAAGTTTTGCAATGTAATGTTTTTCCAGATAGTGTTTCAACACCCGGCATTTCGTCTGGAGCTGGACAACTTCCTTTGATGATATCCATCATTCTGGTAACCCCTTGATCTGTTTTAGCAGACACACAAATAACAGGAATTGTTCCTCTAGTGATAATCCCCAATTTTAAACCCGTTGCGATCTCTTCTTCTGTTAGAGTTCCCTCTTCAAAGAATTTATCCATTAAAGCTTCATCGTTTTCAGCAGCAGCTTCAACAAGTGCATTATACATCTCTTCTGCTTTAGCTTTTTCTGATGCTGGGATCTCTTCTTCTATCACTTTTCCACCCCCAACTGGGAATTTCAACATTTTCATTTTCAATAAATCTATAACAGAATCGAATCCGATTCCAGCATTTACAGGATATTGAAATGGCATCACATTGTTTCCAAAATATTGTTTTAACTGACGAACAGTTTCATCAAAATTTGCTTTTTCATGATCCAATTGATTTACAACAAAAATAACAGGTACGTTCATTTTTTTTGTCCATCTCCATTGTATTTCGGCACCTACATCTACTCCATTTTGTGCATTTACAACCATCATGGCTGTATCTGCAACTCTTAATGAACCAATTACTTCACCAATAAAATCATCAAAACCAGGACAATCAATCATATTGATTTTGCAACCTTCATGTTCAGCATACATCACTGTAGCTTGAATGGATTGTTGTCTCTCTAATTCTACTTCACGATAGTCTGATATCGTATTTTTATCTTCAACTGTGCCTCTTCTACTAATCACTCCGCCATGAAATGCCATTGCTTCAGCAAGAGTCGTTTTTCCAACGCGGTTACCTCCAATAAGGGCAACATTTCTAATTTCTTTGGTTTGATAAACTTTCATTGTGGTACTTAAATTATTTTAAATTTTTAATATAACATGTTTTTTTTTTTGAGGCCGCAAATATAGTGAAAAAATCGTTTGGTTTGGAACCCAATTCAACAGACTAAATTTTTACTATTTTTTTTACAACTGTTTGTTTTTCTGAATTTTGTATTTTCAAAATATAAAATGATGGTGGATAATCAAAAGCTTGTTTGTAAATCGAGTTTCCTGCATCAAAATAATTTGTGTGTGTTTCCAACAATTTGCCTCCCATTGAATATATCTCAAATGTTAAATGAGTTGCCGTTTGAAGATGAAATTCAACACTCAGTTGATCTTGTATTGGATTGACAACTTGAACCAAAAATGGTGATACTAATTCTTTGACTGAAACCGTATTATCAATTGCAATTTGCATAATTACAGGAAGATGATCAGAAAAATTATACAGAGCATTCGCAATTGAATCGGGCACTATACTATTAGAAGGATTGTTGATAGACCCATTGAATCTGTTCCCATCTTGCCCTAAAGCTCGATAAGAAGAGTTGATCGATTTCACCTTTTTACTTCCAAAATACACATAAGGTGACACCAAAATAAAATCAAAACGATCATCCATTCCACCCGTTGAATAACAACCATTATCAGATGAAGTATGGGTAGATTGTGTGTGAATAGCTGCAAATTGGGAGGCATTGTTCCAGTTTCCTGCTTGATTTATCGGATCATAGAAACGGTACAAAGTGTTTGAGTAGTTTATAAGGTGTTGGTAAGATTGTTCAGAGGAGGAGTATAGGTTAAAATCGCCAGAAAAGATGTAATTATCAGCGATTTGAAGTTGTTCTAATTTGTTCATTAATGCTTGCGTTTGCTGATATCTTGTAAGTTTATCAGAATCATAACTTCCCGCTTTTAAATGGGCGATTATGAAAGTAATAAAAATAGTATCTCCAGAAGCCAAATGTGGCGTTTTATAAAACATTTTATAAGCATTTATATCTCTAACACTTGTAGTAATATAAAAATAAGAATGGAAACCCAGTTTTCTAGAATCATAAAACAACATATTGGCTATAGAGCCACCAGAATAGTTTGTAAGGGGGCAATTCTGATAATAGTTGACACCATCGGTATTGAGTACATTATTTTTAATTCTATCTACATATGTGGATTGGCTTCCTATTTCGTTTACACAAAAAACATCCGGATTTTCATATTTGATAATTTTTTTTAAATTCAAATCTTTATCGTTCAAATAAGATGACGTAATTTCACATCCACTGGGTACGGATGTTGTATAATACAACATATTGTATTGCATCATTTTAATTGTATCTGCTTGAATAAAAGAATGATAAAATAATATTGACAGTAATATTAGACTAATTTTTTTAGAGATTTTCATTATTTATATAAGTTTATTAGTATAAAAAAGAGGAGTTTTACCTCCTCTTTTCGATGTTTTAGAATGGCAAATCATCAGATACAAAATCGGGTTCTGTGTTCACAGGACTCGGTTCTGCCTGAGGGGCTTCAACTACTTTTACGGCAGTTGGTTTATCGCCATCCTCTTGTTTAGAGCCCAACATGGTAAATGTTGTAGCTTCGATTTCCGTAACATACTTTTTAACACCGTTATCTTCCCAACTTCGGGTACGTAATCTACCTTCCAAATAGATTTGCTTCCCTTTGGTTAAGTACTTTTCGGCAATTTCAGCTAAAGTTCGCCAACACACAATTAAGTGCCATTCAGTTTGTTCAACTTTTTTGCCCTCCTTGTCTTTGTAGATTTCGGATGTTGCTAACGTGAAAGAGGCTTTCTTTGTCCCTCCTTCAAAGGCTCTGACTTCAGGATCTTTCCCTAGTCGGCCAACGAGAATTACTTTGTTAATACCAGACATAGTAGTTTGTTTTTAGTTCGCAACAAAGATATAATTTTTTATTAAATTGTCAAGAGTTTGAAAAAATTTTTTTATTTTTTTATCATGGGTTTAAAGGCGGATCTATTCAATATAATCTGTAAGTCTTTGGTTTGCATAAGTTGTTCTAAAGTAACCTCAGGATTATTTTTCATATACTCTTTGACGATTTTCCAACCCAAAAATTGTCCCATTCTACCTGGTGATCGATTTCCAAAAGGTTTTGTAAATGGTGATTCTTCTATGAAAATTCTAACAACATCATCATCTTTAGAAAAAAGTTTCTGTTGTTCCACGATATATCCCCATACATTTGGATAAAAATTTTCAGCCCATTGATATTTTTCCTCGGAATAACCAATAATATCTTGTAATGGTGTTTTAGGCAACATCATCTCTGTAAAATAGAGTTTTTTCCCTTCAATAATCATATTTTCTATAAAAGTTGTGGGTTCTTGTTCTGGGAGATGTTTATAAACAATCGCTTTTTTAAAGATATCAACGGTTAAGTATTTTGATTCAAAACGTTCGCTGATATATTTTGGAATTCCCAATTTTTGATAGTGAGAACATGTTGTTCCTAAATACATATCTAAATTTACATATACAATTTCATCAAAAATATATACTGATGGCATCTGTAAATCAATTCCAGGTATTATGGTAATAATTTTAGGAATTTTTTGATTTGGAAAATAGACTAAATAGTATGAAAATGCTTGTTGTAAATCGTTTTCAAATGGATTTAAATTTGGATATTTTTGTTGAACTTTTTGATAAATATCTTTAATAACAGGATCTGTTAAATAGTTTTGTAACATGGCCAACAGTTCCGGATTTGTACAAATATTTTTGTCTATCAAATAGGTTGGGTATTTTTCTGCAAGTTTTAATACTTCGGTATTCAGTTGATTCATATCCATACCAAACAAATCTTGGTCATATCTTTGAATATCAATTTGAATCCTCTTTTTAACTTCTTTCAATTCTGATTGAGAGACCTGCAATTTTCTTTCCTTTTCAGGCCAAAAGAAAACACTTACAATGGCAATAACAAGGATTGCTATTACTGTTATAATTATAAAAATCTTTTTGTTTTTCATTCTTTACTAATTATTTTTCCCATTTCCAAGTATCTATCATCTTTAAAACATCTGATTTTAGATATTTAATAACGGGTTCCAATGAATCATTATTGGGTACAAAATTAAAATATAAGGTTGCACGAACATAATAATTTGAGCTGTCAGAAATCCAAAATTTTAAAGGTGTTGCGGCTTCTTTTCCAACAATTTCGTACAATTGACCATATATTTTTTCTTTAGAATCATTGATTATGGAATACTGAATATCATCTGCTTTTCTTTTCTCCACGTGAAACATTAGCATTTTTTCCTCATTTACAACGTGTTCTCTCAAGTCGTTTTTAAGAGAAATCATAGTCATCTTTAAAGATGCGTTATATTGTGGATAATAGAGGTCCATCCAATAGTTGTTTTCCACTTTTTTTACGATCGTAAACTGGGCCATTTTATTATACTGAAAAGTAAATGGGAGTATGCTATCCCAAACCTTATAGTCTGGTTCTGGAGTCGCAATTCTGAAATATCCTTGAGGTTTTGCAGAATTTGGTTCCTCTTTATGAATACAGGCAACTCCAAGGAGTGCCTGTATTATGATGATGATGTATAAAAGTTTAAAATTCATTATTCTGGATCATTTTTAATTCTCATAGAATAGAATGATCTATACGCAAAGATTAACCCTATGATTAAGAAAAACCCACCAATAAATGGAGTATAATCAAAACCATCTGTTGCTTTAGATTCCTGTTTCATTAAAACTGCAATTTCAACAGCTAACAAACCGAATAGTGTTGAAAATTTAATAATTGGGTTAATAGAAACAGAAGTGGTGTCTTTGTAAGGATCTCCAACTGTATCGCCAACAACAACAGCTTCATGAAGATCTGTGTTTTTCTCTTTTAAGTCTACTTCAACAACTTTTTTGGCATTATCCCATGCTCCCCCTGCATTTGCCATATAAAGGGCTTGAAATAGACCAAAAACTGCTATAGAAACCAAATAAGAAACAAAGAAATTTGGATCAAAAAAGGCAAAAGCCAAAGTAAGTGTAAAAATAACAATAAAGATATTCCACATCCCTTTTATTGCATATTGAGTACAAATTTTAACCACTGTTTTTGAATCTTCTACACTTGCCTCCGTTTTACTTAAATTGATGTTTTTCTTAATAAACTCAACGGCCCTATATGCACCAGCAGTTACTGCTTGCATGGAAGCTCCACTAAACCAAAAAATTACAGATCCACCAGTAATAAAACCAAGAATAACTGGAGCGTCAGTCAGACTAAGGTTAAGTAATCCTTGTGTTTTTAACAATAAAATAATGGCAAAAATCATAGTCGTTGCACCAACAACTGCCGTTCCAATAAGAACTGGTTTTGCTGTTGCTTTGAAAGTGTTCCCAGCACCATCGTTTGCTTCAAGGAAGTGTTTTCCTTTTTTAAAATCTGGAGTAAAACCATAATCTTTTTCAATCTCCTCTTTTATTCCAGGTATTTTTTCCATTTGAGATAATTCAAAAACGGATTGTGCATTATCAGTAACTGGTCCGTAGCTATCCACTGCAATGGTGATGGGCCCCATTCCTAAGAACCCAAACGCAACCAATCCAAAGGCAAAAATAGATGAGTATTCTCCAAACAATTCTAGACCTGAAATGGAAACAAAAAAGGCACCTAACATTAGACCAACCATTAATAAACCAATCCAAAAAGCACTAAAGTTACCAGCAACCATACCTGAAAGAATATTTAAGGATGCCCCACCCTCTCTTGAAGAAATAACAACTTCATTAACATGAGCAGATTGTGAGCTAGTAAAAATTTTTGTAAACTCTGGAATAATGGCTGCCGCAAATGTTCCAAAACTAATAATTGTGGCTAACCTCCACCATAAATCGGGTGTATATAAATCGTTTGTACCAACTAAAGAATTGTTGCTTAAAAGGATATAACTTATAACATAAGTTACTATGATTGAAATAATTGATGTTACCCATACCAATGCCGTAAGTGGTCCTTCAAAATTAAATCTTTCTACATTTTCATATCTTGCTTTGGCTACAAATTGATTGATTTTATATGAAAATATGGAAGTAAATACCATTAAAATTCTCATGGCAAATAACCAAACAATCAACAAACTTTGAAATTCAATCATACTTGGCATAACCAAAATGATAAATGTTATTAACGCTACACCTGTTACGCCATACGTCTCAAAACCATCTGCTGTTGGTCCTACGCTATCTCCAGCATTGTCTCCAGTACAATCGGCAATAACTCCAGGATTTCTAGGATCATCCTCCCCTATTTTGAAAACCACTTTCATCAAATCTGCACCAATATCTGCTATTTTAGTAAAAATACCACCCGCAATTCTTAAAGCACTTGCTCCCAATGATTCTCCAATTGCAAACCCTATTAAACATGCTCCAGCACTTTTTGCTGGCATAAATAACAAAATGACTAGCATCATGATTAATTCAACAGTGATTAACAACAACCCAACGCTCATACCTGATTGTAATGGAATAGATACAACATTCCATGGTTTCCCTTTAAGAGATGCAAAAGATGTTCTACTGTTCGCTAATGTGTTTACTCTGATACCAAACCAAGCAACACCATATGAACCCAATATACCTAAAACTGTCCAAGTTAATATTATCAAAACATCTGGTGCTGTTTTATGACTCAAAACACCAAAATAAAAAACAATGGCTGATCCAATTATTAGGAATAAAATAATTAAAAATCTTCCTTGTTGTAGAAGATATGTTTTACATGTTGCATAGATGATTTTTGCAATACTTGCCATTGAATGGTGAACGGGTTGTTTTCTAATTTGAAAAACTTGGTAAAGTCCAAAAAATAGACCGAGAAAAACTATTATAGATCCCCACATCAATAAGCTCCAACCGGTTAATAATCCATTGAAAAATGTAACATTTTTGAAATCTGGAAGCATAATATCTGCTTCTCCTGCCTGGACTAAAAAGGGAGTCAGTAATGCTCCCAAAATGAATAAATGTTTCTTCATAATGTTATTTTTTTGTTTAAATCCTAATTCTACTTAATCGGAAATTTAGATGCAAAGTTACATATAAATATTCAAAATTTTTGTTAATTCTTTATTCTTCATCTATATAGGCCAAAAAAGGAGCAAAATTGCTCCTTTTTTAACTTTTATTTTGAAAAATTAACTTTTCTTGTTTGGTAATTCCAATCCAAAACCTTTCTTCTTATCTTCAACTTTTAACCACAATCCTAAAATAATAGCCATTATTCCAAAGAAAGCAAATATTAACATTGGAACTTTATAATTATACAAAGTTGGACCTTGAACCACTTCTATATTATCCAGACGCGCCTGAATTTTATTTAATTGTTCAACTGCATCTTTATCCATTTTATCAATTAATGGATTAATAATAACTTCTGTATTCGTTCTGGTTGTATCTTCATCTGATCTTCTGTTTTTGTACTCTTTTGCTTCGTTTAAAGCCAAAAACTTATCAATATCGTTTTGGAATTTTTCAATTTGATTAGTTCTTTTCTCGTTGTTTCTATAAATCAAACTCAAATTTTCAATGTTTTCCTCCAAATTTTTTACCATGGCATGATTGTGATACATAACCATCGCTTCAACTTTATGTTTGTACGTAAACTCTTTTGTATTAAATTGTTCATCATACTTACACATGGTAGAATCCATTTCGTTAAATGTGATCATGTACTCTTTTTGGATGTTTTTCAGTGTATCTAATTCTGCCTTAATAACCGTTAAGTTTTTACCAACTCCTGGATTTGTAGAATCTAAAGTGGAACCAATTATCAATGGAACAACAAGTAAACCAATATTTTGAATCCAGAAAATTACAGAATATGCTGATCCAAGAACTTTATTATCTACTAATTTTGGAACAGATGGCCAAAGAGCAGCTGGTACTAAAGAGAAAGAAACACCTAAAACTATAATGGCAACAATGGCAATAGGGTAGGAGAATAGTTCTGATGGAGTAAGCGCAAATATTAAGTGACAAATGGTCATTAAAACAGCTCCAATGATCAACATCGTTGCTCCTTTCCCTTTTGTATCTAAAAAGAATCCTAATAGTGGTGTTAAAATCATAGCACCAATTGGAAAAAATGAAAATAAAGCACTTGCATCTGTTGATGATATTTCTAATCTAGATGATAACATATCAGAAGCAAACTTTTGGAATGGGAAAATTGCTGAGTAATATAAAACACACAAACCTGCAACAATTAAAAATGTTTTTGAAGTAAAAATCAATTTTAAATCTGAAACATGGAAAGGATCCTCTTTTTCTAACTCTATCTTTTCTTGAGAATCTAATTTTCTATCCAAGAAATAATAAACAATAAAAGATAATAAACCTATTAATAAAAAGGCAGATACAAGAGCTACTGGTTTAGTAATAAATTGACCATCAGCTAAATATGGAGAAATACGAAATACTGCAAATACACCTAAACGTGCAATTGCCATCTCTAAACCCATGGCTAATGCTAATTCTCTACCTTTAAACCATTTTACAATCGTTTTAGATACCGTAATTCCAGCCATCTCAACACCCACACCAAAAATAGCAAAACCAATACATGCTAATGTTGCAGATGCAGGAAGAGGATCAATGAGTCCAAATAAACTAAAACCATTTAATGCTTGATACAATCCTGATTCTGGTTTAAATAAATCTGAAATACCATAAAGTTTTATTAAAGCACCAAAAACCATAAGTATTCCGGCAATTAATGCTGTTCTTCTTACACCGATTTTATCCAAAATAATACCAGAAAAAATAAGCATAAATGCAAAAACATTTAAGAAAAATTCAGATCCACCAACTGCTCCAAAATTTTCTGATGACCAACCTTTTTGAGTTTCTAATAAATCTTTTAATGGTGCTAATACATCTACAAACATGTAGGCAAAAAACATAGTTAAAGAAACGAGAATCAAGGCAAACCATCTAGCTGTTGCCGATTCTCTTAATGATTTAGTAATTTTTTCTGTCATATTATTATTTATTAATTATTGAATTTTTTTTAACCTGCAAACTTAAATAAATTATCTTAATTTTTATTCATTCTTTTAACCTTCTTAAAGAACTCATAATCAAATCAAAAGAGATATATCCTAACGATAAACCAAAAGATATTATAAGAAAAATATTATTTTTTAGAATATAATCTGAATATTTTCCCACTTTATACCAATAATAAATGGAAAAAATTAATCCTAAAACCATCCCTAAAATATGGTACCAACGTACATTTTTTTTAAAAAACTGCTTCATTTTTTCTCCTCTTGTAAAATTTTATAATATTCGTATTCACTATATTTTATTCGAATGGCCATAATGATTTGTTCTGGTGTCATTTTTATGATATCATAATATCCAAACCTACAATACATCATAAAATTTAACAAATCATCTCCCTTTAATCCTGTAATACTAGATACTAATTCTCTATTATACTTCCCTGGTACTTTATCTACTTCATCTTGATTTGCATTTAACTCTTTCGCTAACTGAATATTCTTATATTTTTTATTGTATTTTTCATAAAAATAAGTTAACGGTGACCCCATTGGTGTTCCACTCAATACATTATAATCACCTTTGGAATATTTATTATTCATATAATCCTGTGTTGTTAGTTTTGTACCAGCTACCTGATTATATATATCTGGTAAAGAAGTATTTACAACTTCTTTTATAAACTGATCATATTGAGGTGTGATCGCATATATGGCGACTTCTTTCAAAATAATAGCTTTATAATACATGATGATCTCTGTGTTTTCTTTATTAAATATTTCTTGATCAACAAAAATCATGATCTGTCTATATATAGATTTGGAAATAATCAATGTATCATTCAAATGAACATCTATAGAAAATTTTCCATTTTGATCCGAAAAACAATATTTTTTACTCGAATAATTGTATATATTTGCTTCCCGAATGGGATAAAAAGATAAGCCATCATAAACCGTTCCCATCATAGTTTTACTTTGCCCGAAAACAAGAAAACTTATTGAAATAAGAAACACACTAAAAATTGTTTTTTTCATGTTGCAAAATTAATCAAATTCATTGTATTATTTATTTTTTTTTAAATAAAAGTTTAAAAGAAATAATGATATATAAGAGTGTGTATTTTGTTAAAAACTTTTTTATTTAATGATTTTTTTTTATTATAAATAGTTGATATAAATTTACATAGTTCAATAAATATAAGAAAAATGAGTTTGAAAATTTATTAATATTATGTTTATAACTATATTCATAATTCGTAGTAAGTTCTCATAAGTTCATGTTTTTAGAAGAAACAGAAAGTTATCAATAGTTATTAACAACGATTAACACTAAAATAAATTGTTTTTGTATAGTTATAAACAATAGAATGTTAATTGATTGATCCTTAGACACTATTTTAAACAAATATTGTTAATTTATTCATTTATAGATATTTATAATTATTTGGGTGTGCCCCCTCGCTTCGCTCGGGGTCGGGCTTGTTCCGGGGTTCGCTTCGCTTCCGTGCTCCATTCCGCTTCGCTCCATATCGCACCGGCTTCGCCGCCCTCCATATCCCTCACACGATATAGCATCTAACTTAATTTATTTCTATTCTTGGTTAGTTTTTTTTTACAATTTATTTTTTCAAAAAATAACACTCTTTTTTTAATTATATATATAAATTAATGTTATTTTTGCAAATTAACAAAATTGTGTTCAAATGAAAATAGGAATAGCATCAGATCATGCTGGTTATGATTTAAAAGAGTTTATAAAAGAAACATACAAAAATCTCTATAGTTTTGAGGATTTTGGAACTTTTTCAAATGAAAGTGTTGATTATCCAGATTTTGCACATCCATTAGCCGCATCTGTTGAAAATAATATGAATACTAAAGGGATCTTAATTTGTGGTTCAGGAAATGGTGTTGCAATGACAGCTAATAAACACAAAAATGTTAGAGCAGCTCTTTGTTGGACACCTGAAATTGCACTTTTAGCAAGACAACATAACAATGCGAATGTTCTGGTCCTTCCTGCTCGATTCGTATCTTTTGAAGAAGCAAACCTCATTATTAATATTTTTATGAATACTAATTTTGAAGGTGGAAGACACGAAAATAGAGTAGAAAAAATTAATATACAGTAAGTTATGTTTCAAGATTTACAATATATAAAAACAAGAGCTAATCTCATCAGACAATCCTACATTGAAGAAATGGAGAAAAATCTGTTGTCTTTTGAACAAAAATTAACCAATGCAAATATTTGTCCCGTTTGGGTACAAGATGAAGAAGAGTTAGTAACTTCTATTTTAAAATCTTTTAAAAAACCTAGCAATAACAAAATTTGTTTCGATTTAAAGCAGATCCCAAAATATTTTTTAGAGAAAAAACCCATTTTTAAATCCGTAACAGTTCCTGATTTTTCAAAATTTAACGATTTTGCGGAACACCTAGTTATAGAAGCCAATTTTGGAATTGTTGAAAATGGTTCTTTAATTTTAATTGACAAACCATCAAAATCTTGTTTTAATAGAATAGATAATTTACATATCATTCTGGATATTAATAATCTGATTATTAAACAGAATGATTTAGAACCACTTCTATTTTTACACAATGGAAGTGAAGGAAATTATCGATTTCCAAAAGATATTAAAATTTTAAATGGTGAAATTTCACAAATCTATAGTAGTCAAACCTATTCTTCTGATACTAAATTTGAAACAAGAAAAGTAAAAACAACAGTTTACTTTTATGATAATGGTATTTCTACAATTTTAGCTGATCCTATTTTAAGAGAATCTCTTTATTGTATCGATTGTGGAAGATGTCAGGAAGTTTGCCCCGTTTTTAAACAAACTCAAAAGTATTCTCCTATTGATTTGGTAATAAACAATTCTTTTGAAGAGAACAGAAGAACAACACAAATTTTTGAAAATACAACGCTATGCGGAAATTGTAATGAAGTTTGTCCTGTACTTATTCCACTTACTGATTTGATGATTTACGAAATGCAAACCATTAAAAATAAACACTCACGAGAAAAAAACATTGATTTGTTTAAATTTTTTTCTAAACGTGTAAAAATGAATAAATTGAATGGTTGGTTTTCAAAATATTTTTTTATAAAAAAACAATTTAAAAAAAATAAAAAATTTGCAAATTATGTAAAACAGCAAAAATTACCCTTTTTTAATATAACATATTCTAATAAAAATACTAATTTAAATGACTAATAATCAAGAAATTATAAAATCAAAAATCCATGAATTTGTAAAGAAGTTTTATTTAAACAAACTTTACAAGGGTGTTCTTGTTTTTTTAATAATTACATTGATTGTTTATCTCTCTTTTACTATACTTGAGTATTTTTCTTATTTAAATACTACGTTAAGATTGGTTCTTTTTTATACATTTTTGCTTCTTTTCCTCTTCACAACAATAAAAAACATTTTATACCCTCTTTTTAAATTATTGGGTTTAGGCAAACAGATTGATAAAAATACAATCGCAAAACTTATAGGAACATATTTTCCTCAAATAGACGATAAATTACTCAATGTTTTTCAACTTGAACAACTGCAACAAGAAGGGAAATTTAAGAGTTATGATTTGTTGATTTCTGCTATAGATACTAAAATTGAAGCAATTAAACCTTTTCCTTTTGTTAAAGCAATTCCATTCAAAACAACCAAAAAATATTTGAAATGGGCCATTTTTCCTGTTATAATTTTTATAACCATTTTTTCTATAAAAAGTGAAATTATTACAGAATCAACGAAAAGAATAATTCAGTATAACAAAGAGTTTGAAAAACCAGCTCCTTATAGTTTTGAGTTGATGAATAATAAATTATCTGCTTTTCAAAATGAAGATTACGTTTTAAAAATTAAGGTAAAAGGGGAGGAGACACCCAAAGAAATTTATATAAGCTATGGTGACAGAACCTATAGATGTCAAAAAGAATCACCAACAATTTTCTTTTATAATTTTGTAAATTTGCAACAAAGTATTGATTTTCAATTACAAACAGAAGAAGTTCAATCAAAAAACTTTCTGTTAGAAGTGTTTCCAAAAGCGATTACTGTAAGTTTTACAATGGATTTCATTTATCCAAGTTATCTAAATAAAACTAATGAAACGATTGAAAACAATGGAGATGCAACTGTTCCAGAAGGAACAAAGATTATTTGGAAAATCTACACCAAAAATACAGAGAAAATGGTTGTTTATATTGATCAAAAAGATTACAATATAACATCATCAAAAGATCTTTTTACGTTTTTTCAGGTTGCAAAAACACCATTTCAATATAGTTTATTAAATAGTAATCTTAACTATACAAGCAAAGACACCATACATCATCAAATAAATGTGATTAAAGACCTTTATCCAGAGGTTTTTGTTGAGAGTCAAAAAGACTCACTTTTTGCTGATAGAGTCTATTTTAAAGGTACAATAAAAGATGACTATGGTTTTAAAGGTTTAAAATTTGTATATTCTAAATCTGATTTGAATGGAAACCTATTAGAAAAATCTAAAGAGATCCCAATAGAAATAACAAATACAGCAAATATTCAGGATTTTTATTTCTATTTTGATGCTTCAATTTTGCTTTTAAACCCAGGAGATCAAATTGAATACTATTTCGAAGTATTTGATAATGATGGATATAACGGATCAAAGTCAACAAAAACTCAAGTTCAGAATTTTAAACTCAAAACGATAGAAGAGATAGAGAAAGAATTAGATAAATCGAATACTGATACTAAAAATGATTTAAAAAATTTAATTAAAGAATCAGAAGAGTTGGTAAAAGATATCCATAAATTTCAACAACAATTGATGCAAAACAATCAAATAACCTGGCAAGACAAAAAGAGGTTAGAGTCGTTGTTAGAGGAGTATAAAAATATAAAAAATAAAATTGAGGAGATTAAAGAGAATCAAAAAGATCAAAAGGCAAAAGAGAATAAGTATAAAAATATTCCAGAAGAAATTTTGAAGAAACAAGAAGAATTGATGAAAAGATTTGATTCAATTCTCTCAGATGAAGTAAAACAGATGCTTGAGAAGATCCAAGAAATGATGAAGAATGAAAACAAAGATCAGCTTCAAAAAGAGATGGATAAGATTAAAATGTCTACGCAAGATATAAATAAAGAGTTGGATCAACAAATGGAATTGTTTAAATTATTAGAGTTTGAAAAGAAATTTCAAGATATAATTGACAAGTCCAGACAACTTGCAGAAGAGCAGAAACATTTATCACGTTTAGCAGAAGAGAAGGCGATATCTAAAGAGGAACTATTAGAAAAACAAGAGCAACTAAATCAAAAATTTGATCAACTTCAAAAAGAACTAAAAGAGTTACAAAATCTTAATAAAGGAATGGAAGATCCCATTAAGATGCAAGATAGATCTCAACAGGAGCAAGGAATTAAAAATGACATGAAGGAAGCAAAAGATCAATTAAATAAGAACAACAGATCTAAAGCAAAAGAGAAACAAAATTCAGCTTCTGAATCTTTAAAAAAATTAGCTGATGAACTTGAGCAGGAGAAGAATGAGGCGGAAAATGAAGATATTGGAGAGGATATTGAGTCTTTAAGACAAATAATGGATAATCTTATAAGAGTATCGTTTAAACAAGAAGATAATTTAAAGCAAACATTTTCACTTAATCCCAAATCCCCTAGAGTTACAGAAGTGATTCGTACCCAAAAAGAGATCAGTGATTATATAAAAATGATCGATGATTCTTTATCAAGTTTAGCAAAAAGACAAACCTCAATTAAGCCCTTTATTCAAAAAGAACTTCAAAAAATCAGAGAATATTTGTTGGCGGTTCAAACAAATATGACAGACAGACAATTTCCTGTTTCCTCAACGAACCAACAATTTGCTTTAACATCAATCAACAATCTAACCTTAATGTTAGCAGAATCGATGAAAGAAATGAAAGAGAAGCAAAAAGAGAGTAATGGAAAATGCAATAAAACAGGGGGTAAATCTTCTTCAAACAAAACAGGGGGTAAAAAAAGTAAACCAAAGTCGGCAAGAGAACTTCAACAACAATTGAATAGACAAATGGAGTCTTTAAAAAGATCAATGGATCAAAAGGGGAAACCTGGACAAACCGGACAAGACAAGCAATTTAGTGAGCAGTTTGCAAAGATGGCAGCCCAACAAGAAGCTATTAGAAAGATGCTCCAGGATTATAACAATGAATTAAAAGAGCAAACAGGATTTGGTGATAAATCGGTTGAACAACTCCTTAAAGAGATGGAGATGACGGAAAAAGATTTGGTAAACCGAGTTATTTCCACCCAAACCATCAATAGACAAAAACAAATAGAAACAAGATTATTAGAGAGTGAAAGAGCAGAAATGGAGAGGGAAAAGCAAGAGGAGAGAGAGTCAAAAGAAGCTCAAGAAAGATATAACCCACAACCACCCAAAGAGTGGAATTTTCAAAAGGAAAAAGTAAAACAAACAGAGATGATTAAAACAATACCACCATCTTTGCAATACTACTATAAAGAGAAAGCAAATCAATATTTTTACAACATCGAATAGCCATGTTATATTTTGAATTACCCGAGTTACCAATTAGTAAGGCCTACAATGCAAGTTTAGGTTTAATTGAAGAGATCTGCGAAGAGCACGCTTTAGAGAATTATTTTGGGAACATTAGTACTGCCACCCATGAATTCTTACAGGCGATTAAAAAAACAACCAAAGGGGAAGATGTTTCGATTTGCATAGGGTTCATTTTAGAAAATGATACTCTATATGCACATTTTGAAATCCATGGGACAATCATTGCTCTGCCAACATTGTTTGAAGAGGGGAAAGAGTTAACCCCGATCAAAACAATTATTTTACTGACCGATGAGATTAGTTTTACAGAAAACAAAAAAGGGATCTCTTTTGCGTTTCACGTGAAACAGATAGTTCAAGATCGTAAGATAGAGCAAACTACAAAAACAGAACAAACCACCAACACCCCATATAAATCTAAATGAAAAGAATAATTGTTGGATATCTTATATTCTTTCTGTTTCAATGTAACATCATAGCACAAACTACAAGAGTTTTGTTTATTGGAAATAGCTATACCCAAGTTAATAATTTGCCTAATTTGTTTTCAACGATTGCTTCATCCACAGGAGATGATGTCTTTGTTGATTCTAATACCCCAGGAGGGTGTACATTTCAACTACATTGTTCAAATCAATCAGCAACGATGATCCAGCAAGGAGGATGGGATTTTATTGTTTTGCAAGAGCAAAGTCAATTGCCCGCTTTTCCACTTTCACAAGTTCAATCGAGTTGTTTCCCATATGCGACACAACTTAACCAGATGATAGAAACGTTTAATCCATGTGCTGAAACAGTGTTTTATATGACATGGGGAAGAAAGTATGGAGATCAAGATAATGCGCAGTTTTTTCCACCAATTGGAACTTATGAAGGGATGGACTCCTTGTTATTTGAGCGCTATATGCAAATGACACAAGACAACAACGCCATAGTTTCCCCAGTTGGAAGAGTTTGGAGATATTTAAGAACAAATTCGCCAAATATAGAGCTATACTCGTCAGATAATAGTCATCCATCATTAGCGGGAAGTTATGCAGCAGCATGTGCCATGTATGTAGCCATTTTAAGAAAGGATCCTACATCAATCACCAATTACTGTGGTTTAGACCAAAACACCGCTCAAATCATTCAAAATGCGGCTAAAATCGTAGTTTTTGACAATCAGTCAACATGGTTTATAGGAGAAAGAGCATTAAATGCTGATTTTTTGTATACAAACTTGAATGGTTTTCAGAATACTTCATTAAATACGAACTCAACAACACATTATATTTGGAGTTTTGGAAATGGGGATTCCTCACTTGAAGAGAATCCAGCATACGTATATGACATAAATGGGACTTATTCAGTCACTTTACAAGCCATTGATGATTGTGGGCAAGAGAGTTCAATCACCAAAAATATTGAAGTATTTCTTAATAAAATTGATCAAATTGACGCAACAAAAATCAAAGTTTTTCCAAATCCGGCAACCAATTATGTTAATCTTGATTTATCTAGACTAGAAACTCAACAAGTAAAAATTTCGATTTTAGATATTTTGGGGAAAACAATTACAACCTTTCACTATGAAGAAAAATCACCAATAATTGATATTTCTTATTTGAATTCTGGATTATATTTTTTGAAAGTTGAACAAAGAAACTTGAACGTAATTCTAAAACTAATTGTACAATAAACACGAATCATGATACTTTTTCATAAAGAGACCAATTTTGAATTGAATCAAAAAACAAAGTACAAACATTGGATTAAATCGATTATACTAGACTTAGAGAAAAGGGTAGGGGAGATCAATTATATTTTTTGTGATGACGAATATTTGTTGGATATAAATCAAAAATATCTTAAACACGATACGTATACTGATATAATAACATTTGATTATTCTGAAAAAAACGTAATTTCTGGAGATATTTTTATAAGTATTGAAAGAGTAAAGGAGAATAGTACACACTTTTCAAAAGGTTTTGAAGAGGAGTTGCACCGCGTTTTAGCACATGGAATTTTACATTTATGTGGCTTTAAAGACAAAACGGATAAAGAGTCAAAAGAGATGCGCGAAAAAGAAAATTGGGCGATTAAAAAGTTTGAAAATAATTAATAAAAATTTTGTAACAAATAGATAAACAGAAACATATATAGATGTTTCACATGGAACAGTATGAAAATTTCTTATGATATTGTAGTTGTTGGGGCAGGTCATGCAGGTTGTGAAGCAGCAATGGCAGCAGCAAAATTAGGGTCAAAAACTTTATTAATAACAATGAACTTGGCTCTAGTTGCTCAAATGTCATGTAATCCTGCAATGGGTGGAATTGCAAAAGGACAAATTGTTCGAGAAATTGATGCCTTAGGTGGATTTTCTGGCATAGTTACAGACAACACAATGGTTCAATTTAGGATGTTAAATAGATCCAAAGGACCAGCAATGTGGAGCCCAAGAGCCCAAAATGATAAGTATGCATTCTCTCAGTTTTGGAAAAAAATCGTTGAGAATCAAGAAAACTTAGATTTAAGACAAGATGTAGTAGATCATTTAATAATTCAGAAAAATTGTATTCTTGGGGTAAAAACGGTTCAAGGATTAGAGATATTTGCTCAAAAAGTGATATTGACTAATGGGACTTTTTTAAATGGGAAAATCCATATAGGAGATATCAATTTCCCAGGAGGAAGAATGGGTGAACAAAATTCATTACATATTTCCGATCAATTAAAAGAATTTGGGTTAACCGTTAAGCAACTAAAAACAGGTACTCCTGTTAGGATTGATGGAAGATCTGTCGATTTTAAACAAATGCAAGAGCAACCTGGAGACGAAAATCCAGCTAAATTTTCTTTTACGAATACACCAAAACTTACTCAACAATTAAGTTGTTGGATCACATATACAGATACAATAGTACATGAAATTTTAAGAACAGGTTTCGAAAAATCTCCCATGTTCCAAGGTAGAATTAAAGGTGTAGGCCCTAGATATTGTCCCTCTATAGAAGATAAAATTGAAAGATTTTCAGATAGAGAGAGACATCAATTATTTTTAGAACCAGAAGGAAGAGATACAAATGAGTATTATTTAAATGGATTTTCATCCTCATTACCAGAAAATGTTCAAATTGAAGCGCTTCATAAGATTCCTGGATTACAACAAGCAAAAGTGCTTCGTCCAGGTTATGCTATTGAATACGATTATTTCGATCCTACAGAACTCTTCGTTTCCTTAGAATCTAAATTGGTTAAAAACTTGTATTTAGCTGGTCAAATAAATGGAACAACCGGTTACGAAGAGGCAGCTTGTCAAGGACTTTTAGCTGGAATTAATGCACATTTATCCCTAAAAGAAAAAGAACCTCTTGTGTTAAGTAGATCTGAAGCTTATATTGGTGTTTTAATAGATGATTTAACAACAAAAGGGGTTCAAGATCCATATCGAATGTTTACCTCAAGAGCGGAGTATCGAATTTTATTAAGACAAGATAATGCAGATTTAAGACTTACACCTATAGGACATCAGTTGGGTTTAATAGAAGATCAAAGATTGAAAGATTTGGAAATTAAATATGAAAAACAAAAACAGATTATTCACTTTTTAGAAAACATTCAAATCTCACCAGAAACAATAAATTCGTATTTGGAACTAAAAGAGACTCCTCCCATAAATCAAAAGAATAAAATTGCATCAATTTTACTCAGACCTCAAGTAGATTTAAAAAGTGTTGTTGAAATTTCTATACCAACACAAGAATTTCTTAAAGAAATTGAAAGTAATGAAGAGATTCTGGAGAATGTTGAAATAGCAATTAAGTACCAAAGTTATATCATAAAAGAGGAGGAGCTTGCAAATAGAATGAAACAATTAGACCATATTAAAATACCTGCAAATATAAACTACAAAGAGATTCCATCTCTCTCATTGGAAGCAAGAGATAAGTTGACAAAAGTGCAACCACAAAATTTAGGGCAAGCATCACGAATCAGTGGGGTCAATCCTTCAGATATTGCTGTTTTAATGATTTTAATCAATAAATAGTTAGATAACACCTAAGTAATTGAAAACCAATACTATAAAAACATTTGATTTAAGAAACGATTTTTAAATTTTAATACTGGAATTCCAAAAAGAATGAAAATCGCTTAAAATTAAAAAAATTGAGTTTTTTCCAAATTTTGGCTTAAATCGTATTATATTTTGACTTATTAAAGTTCAAAAGAGAAAAATCTTGAGAATTTTGCTTTTCCTTCAAGTGAGATCTCAGAATCTAAAAGTTAACCATATAATTTTCCTTTTCTTTCAGAAAGTTGTATAGCTGTCATTCTTTTCAATTTTAATTTATTTGACCAAGAAGCATCTATTACATAATTTTTAATTTCCATATTTTCTATTGGTATTAAAGTGCTAATATCGTAAAATTTTATCAAAAAAATCAGTTAATTTCACTTTTTTCATCCAAAATATTTTTGTTATAATTGATAATATATATTACGAAGAACAAAAAATTGGTTGTAAATAATTGAAAATGAAATAAGAATTTTTTTTTTAATTTCTTAAAAAAAAATTTCTCAATTTTGAAAAAATTAGTATATTTGCATTACAGAGTTAAAATATTCACATTATGAAAAGCGTGACCGCATTCTTGTATATCGAGAGCCCAGAAACAGAAAAAATTGTTCTTGAAAGTGTTCAAAGTTTTAAATCCGTAGAGTTGTTAGAAAGTGTAAATGATAAATTTTCATTTCTTGAGAGGGCTCGTGCGCATTGTCCTGATCTTATGTTCATTGAATTTTCAGATCAAATTGAATCAAATCTTGAACTTTTTGAGTTGCTAACTAAACCCATATTTTCCATTGCAATTTGTGACGATCCTTTATTGACTCACAAGTTTTTAGATAAAGGATATTTTGATGTTGTTTCCAAACCTTTAACAAAAGAGCAATTCACGAAGAAAATAGTTAAAGTGATGAAAATGTCTTCAGATATTGTTCAAAGATTTAAAAATGTGAACATAGTATCATCACCACCACAAACCTATTCTGTTAAAACACACTATTCTAAAGCACTTGCTAATAGTATTTATGTTAAATACAAAAACACAAGGGTAAAAGTGCCTTACAATGAAATTCTGTATATTTCAAATGTTAAAGAACTCTTGGTTATTGTAACAGATTCGGGAAATAGAATGTTTCATCAAACATCATTAAAGAAATTCTTAACTTTTTTACCGGAATCAAAGTTTATTAGAATTAATAACAACACTGTCGTCAATTTTCATAAAATTGAGACGTTAACAAATAATGTGATTTCATTAGGAAATAACATTGAATTCACAGTTTCTCGGATGTATTTAAGCAGACTCAAAGAAACATTAAGAATAAAAGCGAAGTCTTAAAATCGAGAACATACAGCAACAGACTCAACCTTGCCACCAAGAGCAGGGTTGAGTTTATGTACTGTTACTTCAGCATGGATTACTGTTGGGAAATTTGATTGAACCATTTGTAATATTTTATAACAGATAGATTCCAAAATATTTACAGGTTGATCCATTATTTTTTTAACTTCTAGATATACTAATTGATAGTTAACAGTTTTTGTAATATCATCATTTTGAGCAGCATAGGTGATGTCAACCGTAAGTTTTAGATCAACTTTAAAACGCGTTCCAATGATTTTTTCTTCTGCAAAACAACCATGAAGTGCATAAAACTCCATTCCAGAAATTACAATTTCGCTATACATTTTTTGAATTAGTTTTGTTGTTTACTAGCACGTTTTCTTTCATTTTCATCTAAAAGAATCTTTCTTAACCGAAGATTTCTTGGAGTGATTTCAAGATATTCATCTTTATTAATAATCTCCATATACTCTTCCAAAGACAACTTAATTGGGGGAGCAATTCTCGTTTTATCATCAGATCCAGAAGCTCTCATATTGGTCAATTTTTTTGATTTACAAACATTAACAATGAGATCGTCTTGTCTGATTGATTCACCAATAACTTGGCCAGCATATACATTATCACCTGGATCAATATAGAAAGAACCTCTATCTTGTAGTTTATCAATAGAATAAGCATAAGATTGACCTGTTTCCATAGCAATTAAAGCACCAGCATGGCGACCAGGAATATCACCTTTCCAAGGTTCAAAATTGATAAAACGGTGAGACATAATAGCTTCCCCTTCTGTAGCGGTCAAAATTTGATTTCTTAAACCAATAATACCCCTTGATGGGATTTTAAAATCTAAATGGATACGGTCATTTATGGATTCAAGAGAAATCAGATCACCTCTTCTTCTTGAAACATAGTCAATGACACGACTTTGAAACTCCTCTGGAACCAGAACTGTAAGCTGTTCAATGGGTTCATGTAGCACACCATCAACTACTTTTGTAATTACTTGAGGTTGACCAACTTGAAGTTCATAACCTTCACGACGCATCGTTTCAATTAAAATAGAAAGGTGTAGTATCCCTCTTCCGTAAACATTAAGCATATCAGGAGAGTTTGTTTCTTCAATGCGCATAGCAAGATTTTTCTCTAATTCAGAGAAGAGTCGATCACGTAAGTGTCTGGAAGTTACGTATTTCCCATCAAGACCAAAGAAAGGAGATGTGTTTATTGTAAACAACATGCTCATGGTTGGTTCATCAATTTTCAAAGGAGTAAGTTGTTCAGGGTTTTCAAAATCTGCAACAGTATCCCCAATTTCAAAATCATCAAGACCTAAAATTGCGCAAATCTCACCAGGATAAACGGTTTCTTTCATTTTTTCTTTACCAAGACCCTCAAAAACGTAAAGTTCTTTAATTTTATTTGGAATAATTTTTCCATTTCTTTTCACTAAGGAAACGTTTTGTCCCCAAGTTAAAGTACCTCTTTTGAGTCTACCAATAGCAATTCTTCCAACATAAGAGGAGTAGTCTAAGGAGGAGATCATCATTTGAAGGGATCCTTCTTCTGCTTTATCATCAGGAATGTGTTCAACGATTTGATCTAATAAGTAAGCAATATCTGTTGTTGGATTTTTCCAATCAGGACCCATCCAACCATTTTTTGCAGAGCCATATACAGTTGGAAAATCTAGCTGATCATCATTTGCTCCTAGATTGAACATCAATTCAAAAACAGCTTCTTGTGCATATTCTGGATTACAATTTGGTTTATCCACTTTATTTATAACAACGATAGGTTTTAAACCTAATTCAATAGCTTTTTGAGTAACAAAACGAGTTTGAGGCATTGGCCCTTCAAAGGCATCAACAACAAGAAGAACGCCATCAGCCATATTTAAAACTCTTTCAACTTCACCACCAAAATCACTGTGACCAGGAGTATCGATCACATTTATTTTGTAGTCTTTGTATCTTACAGAAACATTTTTTGACAAAATGGTGATTCCTCTTTCTCTTTCCAAATCGTTACTATCTAAAAGTAGATCTTGAACTTCTTGATTAGCTCTAAAAAGGTTGGATTGAAATAGAATTCTGTCAACTAATGTTGTTTTGCCATGGTCAACGTGTGCAATGATGGCAATGTTTTTAATTTTTTGCATTTATTTTTATGAATTAATTTAAGTTCTTAGTTTTAAACCAGCAATTAATGTGTCTGGTTTTAAATTCATTACAGCTCTCATTTCTCCCGACATGCAGAAGCCACATGAATCACATAAGTTTAAAGTTTTTCCTTCGCATTCACCCCTTTTTGTACCGTCAGGATGGATAAAGTTTGAAAGATGGCAATATTTATTTGAGATATCTTTTTTCATGTATTTAAGTCCAGAAACAGAATTCATGATAGGATATCCCATTTTTTTTAGTTTAATAACCTCATTAAGAACAGTTTCACGTTGTTCTGGTGAAAGCATTAGAGTTTCAGTTCCTGGGAAAGGAGTATGGAGGTTGATCGCAATAGATTTTAATTTTGGATTGTTTTTAACCCATTCAATGGTATCTTTAACATTAGAAAAATTCACATTATTGACCACCATATTGGTATGTAAATTGGAATGATCAGATAGAGTAATATTCTTTTCTAATTTTTCAAAAGCACCAGAACCACGAATTGCATCATGAAATGAACCAATTCCATCCAAGCTGATCCATATTGAATCGGCAAGTGACCCTGAAATGGGGAGTTGTGCGTTAGTGGTTACTGTTGTAGAAAAAAATCCAATTTTTTTAGCAAGAAGTAAAAGATCATTAATGTTTTTATCATTTTCTTTCCATAAAAATGGCTCACCACCTTCAAAATCAACAAATCTAGAACCCAGTTTATAAGAATATTCTAACTCCTCTTTGATTTGATCATACGATTTGGAAATAATATGGTCTTTACTATAAACACAACAATGTCGACACTCTAAATTACATTCATTGGTTATAAAAAGAACCGTTTGTAGAGGTTTCTTTTGACCGAAAAATTTGGTTTTAACATACCAAATGGGGAGGTAGATATATGGTTTCATAAATGGGAAAAGATTGCTATTAAAACACAGATTAAACAAAAGTAAATAATGATATTCCTTGCTGTATACCAGCGAATCATAAACCATCCAATACCTGCAGCATGAACTTCATTCCATTGTTCCATAGGATGATGAAACCATTTTCTGGGAACTTCCTTAGTCGGATTTTTTTGAAAATCAAGAATAGATAAATAAAGTGAAATGGCCAGTGGAAGAACCAACAGTGTAAGAAGAAATGGAATAGGGATCATTTTAAACACTACCGCTAAAATGATAATTAGAAATGGGGAGAAAATAAATATGAAAGAGAAAAAATTCATCCATTTTTTGTTATTCAAAACAACAGCTAATGTTTTTTTATGGATCAATTTATCGGGTTCAAAATCAAGAATAGCGTGCGTAAACAGGACGTTAGAAACCAAGATACCTACAGGGAAAGAAATGATGAATAGCGTCATACTAAAAGTACCTGCTGCCGCAATATAAACACCTTGCATAAGGAGTGGTCCAAAAAGTAAAGCTAATGAAATCTCTCCTAATCCTCTATAACTGAATCGAAAAGGCCAAGCTGAATAGAAAAATCCAATTATTGCGGTAATTCCAACAACTACAAGAATTAATTTGATTTGATCAAAGCGAAATATTGAGATGATTATTCCAAAAAAAATGGCAATTATAGAAAATATAAAAGCAGCTTTGAACAATTGTGATAATGTTGCAGAACCGTCTGTAAGGTAGCTACATTTTGCAATTCGGGCTCGTATCCCTTTTGAAGCAAGTCGGTCCTTATATGATGAGTCATTTTTTTTAGCATCAAAATAATCATCTAATAAATTAGAACCAAGGTGAGCAAAAGCCACACCAAATATAGCAAAAATAGCTAATAAAAAAGAAAACTGTTGACTTTGAGATGCAAAAGCAACAGCTACAAGAGCGGGGAGTAAACTTTGTGGTAATGCAGCGTATCGTGCATTTTTAAACCAAAATAAAAATGTTTTCATTTATTAGAAAACTATTCCTGTGAAGGTTTTGTTTTAGGGTGATACATTATGGCAAAAATACCAGTAATTAGCCCGATTAACATAATAATCGGAGCAACTACGATTCTACGTGTGCTGAAGATTTCTGGATTAAAAACATTAGGGTCTTCAGAACCGCCACCTGCTAATAAAATGTACCCTATAGCTAAAATAACTATTCCAACAATCATAAGGATATAGTTAAATTTTCTAAATATTGGTGGGGAGTTTTTTTGTGAATTTGACATATTAAAAATTTTATAGATATAATCGATCTGTATTAATACTAATATATTTATTTACAGAGGATAACGAAATTAAAACGGTAAAAAGTATGGAGAAAAGAAATAGCCCTCCAAGAATTGAGGAGATGTAAAGGATATTTGAGAAATCAACAAATTCAGGAAGAAGAATATTGCCTTGATACACTAACAATGCTAAAAATATAATTGCAAAAAACCCGCCCCATACACCTTGAATAAAACCTTTGAATATAAAGGGACGACGTACGAAGTTTCTTGTTGCACCAACGAGTAACATTGATCTGATACTAAATCTTTTGGCGTAAATCGTTAATCTCAAATAGTTTCCAATGAGCAACATTGAAATGATCATAAAAGCAGTACAAAGAACAAATATGATCACCTGGATTTTAACAAAATTGTTTAATACAGCTTTGACAATTGCATCAGAATATTGAACATCTTGAACAATACTTGTGTTTTTTATTCTTTTAGCAACTTGTGTAAGAGAATCTCCATTTGCGTATTCTGGAGTAACACTTATGATTACAGAAGCGTTAATAGGATTAGAGATGATTTCGGTGTAGTCATTCCCAATTGTTTTAATAGCTTCTTTTGTATTTTCAATTTGTGAAGAAAAACGAGATGATGAAATATAGTGTTCCATTTTTAGTTTTTGTTCAAAAGCCATTATATCAGCTTCTTTAACATCTGCATAAAACAAAACTTCAATTTCGATTTTTTTGGAAAGATTATTGATAAATTGATACGAAAAGAAAGCAAAGAAAACTAAAGTGCCAATAAAAAACATGGTCAAAGCAAGACTAAATATAGAGCCAAAAGCAGAAAGCTTCAATCTTGCTTTGGTTATTTTATCTATCGAATCTGAGTATCTCGTCATTTTTGAAAGGTTGTTATACTTTTTAGATAATATTATTTAAGTTCAAAAGCTGTTTCACCGAGTAAAAGATTGTCAGTGTAAACTTGAATAGTATATCTCCCTTTAACGGCTTTATCTTTCTCTTTAAGATCCCAAAGAAGAGTAATAACCTCAGATTTTCCAGTATAGTTTATGGTTTTTTTAACAGAGTATTGAAGTCTTTGATCATTGTAGTTAAATGAGAAAGCATCTCCAGCTCCAGGAGTAAGTACTCTACCTGTTTCAGGTATAGCAATTCTGCAATATACATTTACAGGACCATCAGGAATAAGTGTATTTTCACTAAGGATAAAAGATGTTTTTATTTGTGTAACTCTACTCGCTTTTTCTGTGATTACTTCTTCCCCTTTTCTTTTGAAATATAGAGGACGAGCATGAACATTATATGCTCTATGAATTGCAGCTTCATTAATTTTTTTATTTAGCGACTCTTTATCTTGTTGTAAATTAGCAGATTCCACTTTTGATTCAGCCAATTGTGTTTTTACCTGAGTGTTTTCCTCTTTTAGTCGTTTATTTTCAGTGTAAAGTTGGTCAATTTCAGTAACATATTCTTGAGCAATGTTTTGTAAACGAGCAAGTTGTTTTTTAATTTTTCTATAATCTCCTTGAGAATTGATCAATCTTTTAATCTCTTCTGCATTTGCAAGGATCAAACTATCTTTTTCTGTAAGTTGATCTGAAAGATCTCCATATTCTTGTTTGATTTTGTCATGTTCCAACAATAAAGCATCTAATTCAGATTGTAAATTTTCTTTTTCTTCAATGGTTTGAATAAACTGTTGATTAAAAACAGGTTTTGCAAAGAAACCAAAATAGAGTGTTGTACTTAAGAAAAGTAATGATAAAACACTTAATAAAACAACCCATTTTTTTAATGGATTTTTTTCTTCATTTTGTGAGCTAAAAGTTGTCATAATATATAATATTTGTTATATTTTTGTCTTCTACTAATTACGAACTGCAAAAGTACTAATAAAATTGCATTTAAATGAAAAAAATCGCAACAATACTCGAAAACCTATTCTCTTTTTTTTATCCACGTTTATGCGTATCTTGTAACAATACATTAAGAACAAAAGAAAAGTTTTTTTGTTTACATTGCCAATGTAATCTTCCCGAGACAAATTATCATGAATTGGATAACCACCCACTTTTGTACACCTTTATGGGTCGAGTAAACGTTCAATTCACGGCAAGTTATCTTTTTTACAGAAAAGGGAATCTCGTTCAACACATTTTACATGAATTGAAATACAAAGGGAATAAAGAGTTAGGGGAGTATTTAGGGTTCAATTATGGGGTTCAATTAAAAGATTTTTTAAAGGATCAAAAAGTTGATTTTATTTTACCCATTCCACTTCATAAAAAAAAAGAAAAAAAGAGGGGGTATAACCAAAGCGAATGGATTGCTAAGGGATTAAGTAAAGGATTGGAGATTCCATATTTATCTGATGTATTGTTGAGGGTCGATTTTACAGAAACTCAAACCAGAAAAAGTAGGTTTAACAGATGGGAAAATGTAAAAAATGTGTTTCAAGTTCAAAACGAAAAGTTGATAAAGAACAAGCATGTTTTAGTTTGCGATGACGTCTTAACAACAGGAGCAACCATGGAAGCAGCTCTAAAAGAGTTGATTAAAGTTGAGGGTGTTTCAGTAAGCGTAATTACTCTTGCTGTGACGGGGTAGCATCCGTTTCCAGATTTTGAGGTTGATCAGTTTTGTGGGCTGGGAAAAACCTTTTATTAAAAATGATAATACTAAAAACACCGATGGTCACACAAGAATCTGCAATGTTGAAAATGGCAGGAAAAAAGTGAGATCCTCCCCATAATGGGATCCAATCGGGAATTTTAAACAATGGAAAATAAAACATATCTACAACGTGTCCCATCATAAACGGAGCGTAGTCATAAATAATGCCATAAAACAGACTATCAATGATGTTGCCAATGGCTCCAGCAATAATTAAGGAGAAAGTTCCCACAATTACAAAGTCAGCTTTTTTATTTTTTATGATTTTAATTAGATAATAGATAAGAAAGCTAACGACACCTATCCGAATGAGAGTAAGTAAAATTTTCCCCAAAGATTTTCCGAAGCTGATCCCAAAAGCCATCCCTTCATTTTCAACAAAATAGAAGAGGAACCAGTTTCCAATAACGCTAAACATTTCACCAATTTGCATATTTGACTTTACCCAAACCTTAAGAAATTGGTCTGTGACAACAAATAAGAGAATAATTGAAATTGATAAAATGGTGTATTTATTCCACTTTTTCACGCTATTTTTTTTCATTAACTTTAGCATCAAAACTTAGTGTAGCATGAGGAACACTTTTAAGTCTCTCTTTAGCAATAAGTTCACCTGTAACCCGGCAAATACCATAAGTTTTGTTTTCAATTCTAACCAAAGCCGCTTCAAGGTTTTTGATATATTTATCTAAACGACTTGCCAGTTTACTATTTTCTTCTTTTGATAGAACTTGGTTTCCCTCTTCAAGAATTTTAAAAGTTGGCGAAGTGTCAGTAGTGTCATTTCCTGCGTTGCTATACGCTTCTAAATAAACATCTAAACCTTTTTTGGCTTCTAGAATTTTGCCTTCAATCAAGATGCGGAATTCTTCTAATTCCTCATCTGAGTATCTGTTTACAACTTTTTCTGACATGGCAGTGTTTTTATTGATTAGAGTGCAAAGATAATAAAAAATCAAATACAAAGTTGTATCTTTGCAGTTATAATTATGGCTCCGTAGTTCAGCTGAATAGAACGTCAGATTCCGGTTCTGAAGGTCGTGGGTTTGAATCCCGCCGGAGTCACAAAACCTCTTAAAATGAGAAAAATAGCACAACTTTTTGCACAAATAATAGGAGGGGTTTTTATACTTATAATCCGAATTTATCAATTTGCACTTTCACCTTTTTTTGGTAAAAGTTGCAGATTTACTCCAACATGTTCGGTTTATGGAGTTGAGGCAATCAAAAAGCATGGGCCTTTAAAAGGGGGTTGGTTAACACTCAGAAGGATTATAAGATGTAATCCCTGGGGTGGTAGTGGGTATGATCCAGTACCTTAAAACTTAATTCTCAAAATATCCAAAACGTTTCATCATTAAATCTTGATTTCTCCAATCTTTTAAAACTTTAACAGAGAGTTCTAAATAGACTTGTTTGCCAAGAAATTCTTCAATAGATGCACGAGAATCAATCCCTAATCGTTTGATAGCGCTACCTTTATTTCCAATCAAGATACCCTTTTGAGTGTCTCTTTCACAGTATAACATAGCACTCATCCGTATAATATCTTCACTCTCTTTAAAACTTTCTACAACTACTTCAACACTATAAGGGATCTCTTTTTTATATAACAATAAGATTTTCTCTCTTATAATCTCAGAAATAAAAAAACGAACGGGTTTATCTGTTAATTCGTCTTTTGGAAAAAAAGGAGGAGAAATAGGTAATTGTTCTACAATCCTTTCTAAAAGTAAATCTATGTTGATTTTTTTAAGTGCAGAAATGTTGATCCATTCCGCTTTTGGTAATAGTTCTGACCAAAATGTTGTGGTTTCAAGAAGTACTTCTTTGGTTGATTTATCAACTTTATTTAATACCAAAAGTATGGGAATGTTTGTGTTTTGTAATCTTTCAATAATGGTTTCATTATAATTCTTTTCACCACCTTCTATCATATAAAGAATCAAGTCGGCATCCTTAAGTGCTTCATTTACAAAACGCATCATCATCTCCTGCATTTTATAAGCTGGACTTAAGACACCCGGCAAATCTGAATATACAATTTGAAAATCTTCACCATTCACAATCCCTTTAATTCTGTGCCTTGTTGTTTGTGCTTTAGGAGTAATTATGGATAATTTTTCTCCAACAAGAAGATTCATGAGTGTGCTTTTACCAACATTTGGGTTGCCAATAATGTTTACAAAACCGGCTTTATGTGTGTTTTCTGTCATTTTTTTGTTTTTATTTATTGAAGTGGTTATACATTATCAGATGCATACCACTCTGCAAAAGAGTTTTCTGTTTCTTTGAGTTTTAGAGAATATAAATGCACCTCTTTGGGAAGTATAGAACCAATTTTTTCAGAAAGATAACAAAGCATATTTTCTGTAGTAGGTTGAAAAGGTACAATGATTATTCTTTCGTAACTCTCTTTCAAAAGTGCAATTAAATCTGGATTTGTGGTTTCATTAAGCATCAAAGCATGATCCCAAACGTCCACAATTTCTGTGTTTATCAATCTTTTTAAATCTGTAAAATCAATCAGCATCCCTTTTTTAGGGGAGAAAGAATCACTTACCGGGTTTCCAACAACCGTAACTTCAAGATGGTAAGTGTGACCATGAATATTTTTACAAAGACCATCATAACTATCCAAAGCGTGTGCCATGGCATAGGTAAAAACTTTTGTTAATCGAATTGTAGCCATAATTATTGAACAATTAATTTGGTTGATTTTATCCCTTCAAGATATTGAAAATGAACAATATAAACTCCTTTTGGAAGTTCGGAAATATCTACCTTTGATGGATGATTCGTAACATCTACACTTTTTAATTTATTTCCTAAAATATCAAGTATGGAGAGTGTAATATTCTGATATTCAATTAAATTAATGTCGTAAAATAGATTTAATGTGGTCGTTGCAGGATTGGTAAAGGTGATTTTGGGGATCATATTTTCTGATTCTTGAATTGAAGATGGGAGAAACAGATTCACGGAATCGGCTCCATATATTTTCCCAACCAATTCAGGATAATCAATAAATGGATTTCTATTCCCTTGTTTTTCGTAAACAGCATTGTTCCGATTGATCTCTTTTTGACTCACAGGATCAAGGGTGTGCCATTGAATCAATAGAGCAACTGCCCAAGGTTTTAATGAGCCATTGGTATACATTGAAGTGGTTGCTTGTCCTAAATTTTTATCCATGTAACACACAGACATATAAAACAAAGCTCTGGCAAAATCACCTTTGTAGTCATCGATAGGTTCAAAAACGGTACCTGTGTATCCAGAAACGGCACTTGAACCCAATTTTGAACCATTATCACTTGTCCAAGAGGCACTATTAACATCTCCAAAAGGATAATTACTTCTTCTGTTGTTTACATATCCATCAGTAGGAACGAGATGAAACAGATCACTGTACATAGGTGATGCATCATTGAACCAACTGGCAGGCACACTATGTTCCCGATTATAGCAATCTCCTTCACCAGAGTAACTTCCACATTGATTAGAAACGAAAGTAAATTCATAAGGGGGTGTTTGGTTAGGAATATCAGAATACATATCCCAGACTTTACCATTTGGTTTCACATCTGTAGTTTGAAAAGCGGTCCATAATCCAGCATAAGAAATGGTAGTATGGCTCTTTATGATATTATATAAAGCGTATCTCAACGCATAACCTTTCTTATTTTGAGCATTAGTGTAGTATCCAGCGGGGATCTGACCAAAGATGTAACATGCAGAAAAAAAGAGTATTAAAGCAAAAAATAGTTTTTTCATAAGTTGTTTTATTTAACCTGCAAAAATACAAAATAATTTGCTATTACTTTTTTGGGCATTCCGGCACCATCCATCCCACAGGCCAGCCCTGCTGCCGTCGGGCTTGTTCCGGGGTTCGCTTCGCTCCCGTACTTCGCTGCACTTCACTTCGTTCGTTCCAGCTCGTACCGCCTACGGCGCCCTCCACATCCCTAATGCAAAAGATGTTAAGTTGCTCTTTTAATAAAACCTTAGAGAACCGCGAAGGATTTCTTCAGGTAAAAGGTGGAAAAGTTTGATGAAGTAACGGAAAACACTTTAATGAAGTACAAAAATTTAATTCCAGAAGCTCAGTCAGTCATCATTAAAGGAGCAGCTCACATGACGATGCAAGATAATCCAGGAGAGAACAATGCAGCAATTTCATCTTTTCTAGTATTGGATTAAAAAACTATATTAGAGATGGCGCTGCCACCCTCTCCAATTTGAATATGTTTCGTATCGAAGAGCCGATGCTAAGAAAAATGAAGAGTGAAAAATGTTTAGATTTTTTTTTAAATAAAAATTAATTCGTTTTCATTTGCGCATTAGAGACTAATAATTTTATTCTAAAGAGTTTTAACCGCAAAGTTCGCAAAGAAATAAGCCATGAATTCAAGAATTAAAATTAGTATTTAAAATTTAGCAATTGTGCAAATTATTTTATAGTCTATCATTTGTGTGATAAAAATCGGCTTGGTTCTAAGAAAACAGAAATCGAATATTCAACAATTTGAATATTAAAACTAAAAAAAAACAAACAACATACAATTGATAGACCATAATTCGAAGGACCACGGACTACGAACTACGGACTACGGACACAAAATTAACAAAATACAAAACTGATAGCCGATAGCTGACAGCTGAAAGCCCTTTAGCCATTCGCCCTTAACCTTGCGCCTGCTTTGCGTTAGGGATTTGAAGGGCGCCGAAGGCGGTGCGAGCTGGAATGAGCGCCGCTTTTCAATTGGTGATTGGATGATACTTGTTTAAGCGAAATGGAGCGAAGCACGGGAGCGAAGCGCACCCCGGAAAAGCCCGACGGCGGTGGGTGGGATTGTGGAAGGATGATCGCCGGAACGCCCATATAATAAAAAAAAAGATTATTTTTGCACTTAGAAATATTACCTTAAAAAACTAAACAAAATGGCTAAAAAACAATCAATTCTGTACGAAAAGAATTCTAGTCCTGAAAGCTATATTAAGACTAGATCGAGAACCATTCCCATTTATGAAACATATATCAATTACGGATGGAAGGAAGATGGGTATGCATCAATATTTATCTCACGAAAACATTCGAATGGAAACTTTACATTGGTTATATATAATGTTGATATTTTGTGTGTAGGTGTTCAGGACACTTATTATGCCTTTAATATTACTGATTCTAAATATAGAGAGATCCTTGAAAAAAGAAGAAAAGACGTTGAACTAGAAAAAATCGAATATGTTTTAGCCCATAATATCATTTATGGAGCTGTTGAATATGCTGAAAGTCTGGGGATACCACAATACAAAGATTTTAATAGAATAACTAAATATTTCTTAGAAGAGGATTCAGAGGATATTGAACTTATTGAAATAGAGTTTGGTCGTGATGGAAAACCTTTCTTTATTGGTTACGATTTTTACAACCCTATTCAGATTCAAAATATAATCAAACAACTTGAAAAATCAGTGGGTGTAGGTAATTTTGATTTTATGCTTGAAGCAGATTTTGATGAAGATGAAGAGTTGGAGGATGAAGAGAATGAAGATGTTGATGATGACGAGTATGAAGAGATGGATGATGATGTGGATCAAGAAAAGATTAATGAAAAAAACGAGTATTATAAACAACTCACTCCTAATGAGCGGGCTGAATTGTTTTTAAATTTAATAAATCAAGAGGATGTCTCACCTCACAAAGATCATATGGAGAGTATTTTATTACTTACTAACACCATTTATGATTATGATCTAACAACTAAAGAACAGAAGGAATCCCTTATTTCAAAATGGAACCATGATTTGAATATTCAGATAGACGATGGTGTACTCGTTGAATCAATGCAATTGAGTCCAAATGATGACTTGGATCATTTTTTAGACATCGTAGATCTGATTACTGTTGAATTGGAATCGGAAGAGGAAAAAGTGAGTTCAAACGTAAAAAAATTGGTTAAGAAACATCTTGATAATCCCTATTTCTGTTATTTTGATACAAAAATATCTGAAAAAGAGGGAGCTGGTTCAAGATATCACAATAAATTAAATAAATATTGTTCGCAGTTTCCTGATTATCCATTGCTAAAAATTGAACATTTTAGAGCACAATTTAGGAAAGGAATAAAACCAGATATTCAGGAACTATTACCAAGTAAAATATTTTATGGGAAGGAAGCGATCACATCCTTTGAAATGTATCAATATCTGTTAGTAAAAATGATTTCTGAGTGTCCGCCACATGAGTTTAATTCTTTAAGTGCCCTAGAGGAGTGGGTGTTATCATTGCCTCTTCAAGAAGAATATGTAGTGAAGTATTTGATGCTCAGTAAATTGCTAAAAATGGAATATTTACTAATCCATCTTGACCCCGAAGAAGAATAAACAAATGAAAATTTTGACTAGAGACAAGGGACTAAAGATTAGGAATATGGATAACAACAATTTTTTTAAATGAGATATATAAAATTAGGTGCCAGTTGATCACTAAAATGTTTAAAATGAAATGGTTTTATTATGAAAATTCTTATTATTGAAGATCAAGCTGAACTTCTTGATTCAATTTATAATGCATTAACGAAAGAAAATTTTATTTGTGAAATCGTTGAGACAAAGCGAAAAGCTGAATATAAGATATATACATTTGATTATGATATACTTATTGTGGATATTAATCTCCCCGATGGTTCAGGATTAGATATTATAAAACAAATAAAAAACATAAATAGTCGTGTTGGAGTAATTATTATTTCTGCCAGAAACTCTTTAAATCATAAAATTGAAGGATTGGAAATAGGTGCTGATGATTATATTACAAAACCTTTTGATATGTCAGAATTGATAGCTCGGGTTAAATCATTGATTAGAAGACGTAAGTTTAGTGGTGAAGAGCGGGTAACCTTTGGAAATATTACTATAAATACTTCAAAAAGAGAGGTTTTTGTTGATGAAATATTAGTGGATCTTACTAAAAGTGAATACCAAATATTGCTATTTTTCTTTTCAAATCCTAATAGAGTCATCTCTAAAGAAACCATAGCAGAACATATTTGGGGAGATAATATGGATATCTCTGATTCTTTCGACTTTATTTATTCCCATATCAAAAATCTAAGAAAAAAAATTGTTCCCAAAGGGGAAGTAAATCCTATAAAAGTAGTATATGGTATTGGTTATAAATTTGAAACAATCATTTAAATGAAACTTTTAACGAAAACCAACCGGTTGTCATTTATTTGGATCATTCCTGTTATTATTATAGGAAGTTTATTTTGTTATTATATGATTCAATATATAGTTTACGAAGAAGCTGATGAATATTTGAAATATGAAATGAATCGAATTGTAGCTTATTATAATGAATTTGAGGATCTTCCAGACAATCATTCAGTTGTTACTATAATTGATGATTTAAAATATGATAAACCTAAATTTAAAGACACTTTGATCTTAGAAACAGAAGATAATGAGATGGTTCCTTATCGAGAATTATACTTCACAATACAACATAAAGGGATCTATAAAACCATATTATTAAGACATTTACTGGTTGGGAACGACGATATTTTTGAAGGTACAATATTTATTATTATTGGTTTAATTTTACTGATTACAAGTGCATTTTTATTCATGACGAATTACACCTCTCAAAAAGTGTGGAAACCTTTTTATGATACTTTACACAAAATTGTAGGATATAAAACCAACGATTCCATTCCAAATTTCGAAAAAACATCAATTGATGAATTTAATAGTTTAAATCAAACACTTGAGAACTTACTAAATAAAATCCAGAGTGATTTTAAAAGAACCAAAGAGTTCAATGAAAATGCATCTCATGAGTTACAAACACATTTATCTGTAATTAGGGCAAATTCAGAATTGTTATTAAATGATGCTGATTTTAAAAATCATCAAATTATTGAAAAGATTTTTCAAACAACCCTTAAACTTTCAAGAACTCAAAGTTCTTTGTTGTTGCTAAGTAAAATTGGTAATCAAGAGTTTAGTAATCAAGATCGGGTAAATTTTAAAGAATCTATTGATTCTTCTTTAGCTCTTTTTATGGAATTAATTCATATCAGAAAGATTAATTTAGAACTTTCTCTAAAAGATTGTTTTACAATAATTGATTCTGGATTAGCTGAAATTTTGATCAATAATTTAATCAAAAATGCTGTTAAACACAATATTGAAGGTGGGTTTATCTCAATATCTACCACCACCAACACAATCTGTATAGAAAATAGTGGAAACTATTATACACAATTTCCAAATCAACTTATGGAGCGGTTTCAAACTGGATACCAAGGAAATATGGGTATAGGGTTGGCGATTGTTAAACAAATTTGCGATTTATATAACTTTAAGATCTTCTATAATATATCTGAGAATAATGTTCATCGTTTTGAAATTATTTTGTAAAAAGAAGAAATTCAGAATTTCTACAAAATCATAGTTTACTTTTGTCCCATAAAGATTGAAAACAATCGAGGAGGTTACTGAAAATCCTAAAAAGAGTAAGACAAAAATAAACAAATAATCATGAAAAAACTATTTTTAATTTTAACCACGATTATCCTTTTAACAGGATGTGAAAAAGAAACGATTATTCAAGGCAATCAAGTTCCTGAAAAAATTAAAACCTATTTGGAAACCCATTTTTTAAATTACTCTGTTTTGCAACTACTTGAAGATAGAGAAGGGTTTAATTTAACATACGATGTTACCTTAGAACAAGGTTATTTTCTTGAATTTAACAGGAAAATGGAAATTATTGAAGTCACAGGAACACAAACTATTCCACATTCTGTAATTCCATCTGTTATTTTAACTTATGTTCAAACTCATTTTGTAGAAGAATCTATACTCTCTTGGGATTTAAGTGATAGAATTCAAGAAGTAACTTTAGATAATGGATTGCAATTGGAATTTGACAAAGAGGGAAATTTTTTAAGAATTGATAACTAAAAAACTATGAAAAAAATAATTTTAATAATCAGCGCATTTTTATTCATTCAAATGGGTTATGGGCAATATGTAGGACCCAAAAGCACGAATAAAACATTTACGGTTAAAGAAGTGAGGGATAATGGTGCCAAATTAGATCGATCAGATCAGCAAGTTAAATTAAAGGGATTTATTATTTCTCAAATCAATAACAATACTTACGAATTTAGAGATTCAACAGGAATCATTAGAGTAGATATAAAACCGTATTTACTTCAAAATAAAAAATTTGATGATAAACTGGAGATCACCATTATCGGAGAGGTTGATTATGATCTTTTAGAAGGAACGGAGATCGATGTTGATCAAGTGATATTCCCTTAATTTTGAGGGAATATCACTTGATTTATTTTGTAAGGGAAAAACGATTTTTAGCGTAATTTTTGAAACTTGTAGTTTTTATGTATATTTGTGGGTTAAAAAGCTCATTATATGAAAAATCTGAAATTTCAAATCTTTAAATTGTTTATTATGATTTCATTATTAGTTTCAATGTTAAGTTGCTCTTTTAATAAAACCTTAGAGAACCGCGAAGGATTTCTTCAGGTAAAAGGTGGAAAAGTTTGATGAAGTAACGGAAAACACTTTAATGAAGTACAAAAATTTAATTCCAGAAGCTCAGTCAGTCATCATTAAAGGAGCAGCTCACATGACGATGCAAGATAATCCAGGAGAGAACAATGCAGCCATATCCTCTTTTATGGGTAAATAATTTTAATAAAAATCTTTTATAGTAAATTGAAAAAGTGATAATCAACTATCACCTTAATTGGCTCATGATCACATTAGCTTATTATTCCGTATTTTTGCAGAAAAATTTCTTCTATCTAATTTTTGATTTATGACGTCTGAAAGAATTGCGCAAATTATACAACTTGTTAAGAACGAAGTGAAACCAGCTCTCGGGTGTACCGAACCGATTGCAGTGGCTCTAGCTGTAGCAAAATCTTGTGAAATCATGAGAGAAAACGGCCACAATCCTGAGTTTCTTGAGGTGGAAGTGAGTGCCAATATTTTGAAAAATGGGATGGGAGTGGGGATCCCTGGTACCGGTATGGTTGGGCTCGATATTGCAGCCGCTTTGGCCATGGTGTGTGGTAAAACTGAGTATAACCTCGAAGTACTGAGAGAGATCAATCACGAGGCAATTGTTAAAGCACAAGAGATTGTCTCCTCGGGCAAAGTTTCCATCGCAATGGCTCAGACTACAAAGAAACTGTATATAAATGCGATTGCAAAAAATCAAAACCACACAGCTTCAACCATCATCCAGGATCAACACGATAAAATTACCTATTTCGATTTTGATGGATCCATTTTGTTTAATGATTGCTCGGGAAGCGTAGAGAAAAATCACTGTAAACTTCACGAAAAAGAGGAGTCGAATGCCATTCTGGATCTCAAATTGGATGTTCAAACCATCTGGGATTTTGTACATGAAGTGGAGTATAAAGAGATAGATTTTATTTTAGAATCTGTGGAGCTTAACAAAGCACTCGCCAAAGAGGGAATTAAACATGAGTATGGGTTACAAGTTGGAAAAACCATCCATACAAATATCCATAAACATATTTTAGGGTTTGGGTTGCTCACCAATTCTATGGCCATGACTGCTGCGGCATCGGATGCCAGAATGGCGGGAAGTATTTTGCCTGCGATGAGTAATACCGGAAGTGGAAATCAGGGAATTACGGCAACTTTACCAGTGGTAGCTGCCTCGGAAACCTTTTTAAGCTCTCAAGAAGAGTTAGCCAGAGCGTTGATGTTGAGCCATTTGGTTACAATTCATATCAAAGGGCAACTGGGCAGATTGTCGGCATTGTGTGGCGCTGTTGTTGCTTCCATTGGATCTGCTTGCGGTATTGTGTATCTGGCAGAAGGGAACTACGAACAGGTGTGTTATGCCATTAAAAATATGATCGGAAACATGACGGGGATGGTGTGCGATGGGGCAAAAATTGGTTGTGCCCTTAAAGTGGCCTCAGGGGTATCTTCTGCAGTTCAATCTGTTTTGTTAGCTATGGACAATATATGCATCTCCGAAAATGATGGGATTATTGATCGCGATATTGAAAAAACCATTAAAAACCTTGCCAAGATTGGCTCCACCGGGATGCAGGAAACAGATGATATGATTCTGAAAATTATGGTATCGAAGTTGAATTAAGGACTACGGACTGCAGACTACGGACTGCGGACATGTAAATATTTGAATAATAGCCAAATAGAAACACTATTCAATTTATTTTTCATTATTCACTATTCATTATTCATTATTTGGGCGTTCCCCTTTGGCTGCACTCTATTCAATTCACAACACTATATAAAATAAGGAGCGTCGCTGGCCAAAGGGTCGGCCTTTCGCTTCAAGTCCGCAGGTAAAAGCCTAGTGACTGCAAAGTCGTAAAAGTAGCTCACAAGTTCGCTCTTTTACTCCTTGCATCACTACGACTTTTACCTTTGCGGGCTTTCACGCTTTCGGCCTAACGCGAAAAAACCTTCGGTTTTTGAATAAAAAGAGAATAACAAACAATAAATCTTGATCACAAAATGAAATTTTTATAGAATATTTTTTGTAATAAGATTAAAAATATTCCATTTTTAAATACTGATTTTTACAAGGTAAATAAAAAATATTAAAGACTTTTATTATTTTGTAGCCCATATACTTAAAAATAATTTCAAAAAAACTTGACAATTTGAATTTTTTGTTGTACTTTTGTAGAATGATTACTAAAGAAAATATTTTGAAAACATTAATAAAGGAAATCACAAACATTCAAACAGGATTATTTGCAAAACCATCCGGTTCGGGTGATTTGGTTTATCTGCAATCCAAACATTTTGACGAATCTGGTCAACTGCTTGCTGTTTTACATCCAGACCTTAAATCTATTAATATTTCTGAAAAACACCTATTAAAAGAGGGTGATGTACTTTTTGCTGCTAAAGGGAATAAAAATTTTGCTACCGTTTTTGAAAACCATAATGAAGCAGCTGTAGCTTCAACCTCTTTTTTTGTTATTAGAATAACCGACAAAAAAATAGCACCCCATTATTTAGTATGGCTTCTTAATAGTCACTCTATTCAAAAAGAATTGAAAGGTCAGGCATTAGGAACTTCAATTCTTTCCATATCAAAACAAGTCTTAGAAAATTTAGAAATTTTAGTTCCAAGTATTGAAACACAAAAAATTATTCTACAAATTACTGAACTTCGAAATAGGGAAAAAACTTTGAAGCAAAAAATTGAAACACTTAGAGATAACCAAATTCAAAAACAAATTTTTAATATAATAAAATAAATATGATGACTAAAATAACTCAGAAAGAGATTAACGATGCTGTTTGGAAAGCGTGCGATACCTTTAGAGGAAGTATTGATCCCAGCGTTTACAAAGACTATGTTCTTACTATGCTTTTTATCAAATATCTTAGTGATGTTCATGATGATAAAATGGAAAGCTACTTAAAAAAATATGATGGTGATATAGAACGTGCTAAAAGAGCCATGCAACACGAAAGATTTCTAGTTCCGAATCAAAGTCATTATAAATTTTTGTATGAACATCGCAATGAAGCCAACATTGGAGAACTGATCAACATAGCACTTACCGACTTGGAAGAAGCCAATCGTGAAAAACTATATAGTGAAGATGGAGCAGGAATTTTCCAGAATATAGATTTTAACAGTAGCAAACTGGGTGAACCCAAAGACAAAAACCAACGTTTGAAAACCCTTTTGATCGATTTTAAATCGGATAAATTGGACTTACGTCCTTCCCATTTGGATGGAAACGACATCATTGGAGGAGCTTACATGTTCTTGATTGAAAATTTTGCCAGTGATGCAGGAAAAAAAGCGGGTGAATTTTTTACCCCAAAAGAAGTTTCTACCCTTATTGCCAAGCTTACCAAATCTAAACCAGGTTCACGCATTTGCGATCCAACTTGCGGATCAGCTTCACTCTTGATTAAAGCCGGTGAAGAGGTAGGTTCAGACAATTTTTCACTCTACGGACAAGAAGCCAACGGAAGTACATGGGCTTTAGCGGTTATGAATATGTTTTTGCATGGTTTTGATAATGCAACCATTCGTTGGGGCGATACCATTCGCAATCCAAAATTGAAAGAAGGTGATACTTTAATGAAGTTTGATACCGTTGTGGCAAATCCACCATTTTCATTAGATAAATGGGGAAAAATTGAAGACAAAGAGGGAGACAAAACAACCATAAGTTATGACCCTGAAACCGATAAATATAATCGTTTTTGGAGAGGTGTTCCACCCAAAAGCAAAGGGGACTGGGCATTTATCAGTCACATGATTGAAACACTGAATGAGCAAGGAAAAGCGGGTGTAGTAGTACCACACGGTGTATTGTTTCGTGGCAGTAGTGAAGGACGGATTCGTCAACGTACCATTGAAGATAATTTACTTGAAGCTGTGATTGGGCTTCCTTCTAATCTATTTTTTGGTACAGGTATTCCCGCTGCCATTATGATCTTTAACAAACTAAAAAGCAGTAATAACGTATTATTTATAGATGCCAGTAAACAATATGAAAGTGCTAAAAACCAAAACAGACTCCGCGAGGGTGACATTGAACATATTGTAAACACCTATCGTGATTTTTCATTAGGTAATTTACAAGTAGGGGTAGCGGAAGAAAAATTCAGTTATGTGGCAACTTTCGAGGAGATACAAGAAAACGATTTTAATTTGAACATTCCCCGTTATGTGGACACCTTTGAAGAGGAAGCCGAAGTGGACATTGCTGCGGTGCAACAAGAGATTGAAAAGCTTGAAGAGGAATTGGTACATGTTCAGAATGAAATTGAAGTTTATTTAAAGCAATTAATAAAATAGAAATGAAAAACGAACTATCAAATCTACACAAAACTTTGTTTGAGCAGATCAAACAAGTTGATAAAGAAGGTAATGAATGGTGGTCAGCAAGACAACTTGGTAAAGTACTGGAATACTCAGAATATCGTCATTTTAAACCAGTAATTGATAAAGCCAAGGAAGCCTGTGTAAATAGCTCTCAAGAAGTATCAGACCATTTCGAGGAGTTCCTCGAAATGGTTGACATTGGATCTGGCGCTCAACGTCCTATGGGAGATGGTGTAAAACTTTCTCGTTATGCTTGTTACCTGATTGTTCAAAATGCTGATCCAAGTAAAGAGGTTGTTGCACAAGGACAAACCATTGAAGAGATTGGGGGTACGATGCCTGAAGATCTCCCTGTTGCCGAAAGTATCAAAAAGCTGGAAAAAGCAAAAGAGCCGAAGATGTTAAATACACCCAAAAAGAAAAAATAATGACTGAAACAAAAAACATGACAATACCATCTGATTGGGAAATTTTACATTTAGGAGAAATTTTTAAACTTACTTCAGGAAAGACAAAACCCAGTGAGTTATTTGATGAACATGTTGATGAATATATTTATCCTGTTTATGGTGGAAATGGAATAATTGGGTTTGCTAAAGAATTTAATTCAGAAGGTGAAAATATTTTAATTGGAAGGGTTGGTGAGTATTGCGGGATTACTCGATTTTTAAATGAAAAGTGTTGGATTACAGATAATGCATTATACTCAAAAGATTTTTTAATTGACATTGATGCAAAGTTCTTAGTATACAAATTACAATTAGACGATTTGTCAAAACTTAGGAACAAAGGAGGCCAACCACTAATTAGTCAAGGACCAATTAGTCTTAACAAAGTTTGTATACCAAGATCACTTCCTGAGCAAAAAGCGATAGCTCGGGTTCTCAGCACTTGGGATGAAGCGATCCACAAAACCGAACAACTCATTGCCCAAAAAGAACTCCGCAAAAAATGGCTGATGCAAAATCTTCTAACCGGGAAAATGAGATTGAAGGGGTTTGATGGGGAGTGGGAAGATATTGAATTAGGTGAACTGTTGAATTATGAGCAACCTACAAAATACTTAGTTAAGGATACTCTTTACAGCAATTTGTATTCTATTCCTGTTTTAACAGCGGGTAAGACATTTATTTTAGGTTATACTAATGAAGAAAATGATATTTGTGATGATTTGCCTGTTGTGATTTTTGACGATTTTACTACTGCCTCAAAATATGTTGATTTTCCGTTTAAGGCAAAATCCTCGGCGATGAAGCTTCTAAGACCTAAGCAAAACGTTAATTTAAAGTTTGTTTTTGAAGCTATGAAATTAATAAATTATGTTGTTGGTAACCATGAAAGACATTGGATTTCAAAATTTGTTTACCTAACAATTCCTTGTCCTTTCATTGATGAACAAACCGCTATTGCTGAAGTATTACAAGCTGCAGATAAAGAGATAAGCTTGCTCAAAGCCAAAGTGGAGAAATTAAAGGAACAGAAAAAGGGGTTGATGCAGGTGTTGTTGACAGGGAAAAAACGATTAAAAGCATAATAAAAATTACACATGAATACAGCAGAAATATTTAAAGATTTTCTTACTAATATAAAAATTAGTGATGATAAAGCTGAAGAAATTTCGTATCGATATGGTCGAATTACAAAAGCATTAAACAAAGAGTTTCGTGATACTGATTCAAAAACATCCAATAGTTTACAAGTAGGATCTTATGGTAGATATACTGGAATAAATGGAATTTCAGACTTGGATATGCTTTATATAATGCCTGCCTCCAAATGGGATAACTATAACAAAACAGGCGGACAATTAAAACTACTCCAAGATACTAAAACAGCAATTTCAAACACTTATTCTTCATCTGATATAAAAGTTGACAGATGCGTAGTTACAGTTAAATTTTCAGATTCTCATATCGATATACAACCTGTATTTGAAATAGAAGACCAAGATTATAAATATCCTGACACTTATAGAGATGGATCTTGGAAAATTACCAAGCCAAGAAAAGAAATGGACGCGATGGTAGAATTTTCTGACAATAAGAACAAAAATCTTAGGCGGCTATGTAAGATGGCAAGAGCATGGAAAAATAAGCATGGAGTTTGTATGAATGGACTTTTAATTGATACACTAGCATACAATTTTCTAAAGGCAACTACATATTTTGACGAAAAAACTTTTTCTTTTTATGATGAAATGTGTAAAGATTTTTTTAAATATTTATATGAACTGCCTAAAGACCAAACAGAATTTGGAGCATTAGGGAGTAAACAAAGAGTAAAAGTTAAGAAATCTTTTAATCGAAAAGCAAAAAAAGCCTATGATTTATCTTTAGATGCGTTTGATGCCACAACGGATAAACTAAAACACAACAAATGGAGAGATGTTTTTGGAAAGGATTTTCCAAAATTTGAAAGCGAAGAGAATGAAGCAAGGGAAATAAATGAAAGTTATCATAATACGGAAGAATTTATTGAATCAAAATACCCAATAGATATTCGTTATGATTTAAAAATAGATTGTGATATAAAACAAAGTGGGTTTAGAGAAGGATCATTGAGAGAGTATTTGTTTAAAAAAATTAAATTGATGCCAAATAAATCACTAAGATTTTTCATTGAAAGAATTGATGTACCACCTCCTTATGAGGTGAAGTGGAAAGTAACTAATAGAGGTGAACAAGCAATTAAAAGAGATTGTATAAGAGGGCAGATTATTGACGACCATGGTTCTCAAGAAAGAAAAGAAAATACAAATTTTAAAGGAAGTCATTTTGTAGAGTGTTACATAATAAAAAATAATTTTGTAGTAGCAAGAGATTTGATTGATGTTCCAATTTCAGAATAATTTAAAAACATAAATATGAACGAGCAAAAAAAAATACTTGAATCTCAAATAAGAGAAATATACGGAAGGGTGGTTTACACTCATAAAACACATGAAAAATGTGCTGATGTTCTTAAGAAAAGAAGTGATTATTTGAAGTTTGGTGAAATATTTCTGTCAGCCGTAACGACCACGAGTATTCTAGTAGTTCTTTTTGGAGATGGACAAATATTTCAGTTTTTAGCCGCATTATTTTCAACAATACTACTCGCATTAACACTCTATACTAAAGATTTCAACTTGTTGGGAATTGCTGAAAAACATAAACAAGCAGCATTAAATATTCTTGAAATAAGAGAAAAGCTTCTATCTTTACTTGTGGATATCAAGATTGGAAATAAAGAAATCGAAACACTTCAGCATAAAAGAGATGAACTAAACGAGCAACTTATAAATACTTACAGAGGTGCCCCAAAAACAATTAATAAAGCTTACCAAATTGCATCTATAGCATTAAAAGAAAATGAAGAATTTACTTTCTCTGACGAAGAAATTGATAAATTTTTACCGGATAGTTTAAAGAAAAATATTTAGAATTTAAAATTATGACCATATCAGAATTAAAACAGCTTAAAGAAAGCGAAGATAAAGTTGAGTTTAAAGCCGCCACACATAACTTTTCTTATGCAGGAAGCGACCACAGAGACCAGGAAGAAAGACGCAAGTGTTTTTTAGGGTATGTGGTTGCATTCTCGAATGAGGGTGGTGGAAGGCTTATCTTAGGGATGTCAGACAATGAACCACATGATGTAGTGGGGAGTGATTTCGCACAGGGAAAAGTTGGAGCATTAGAAGATGAAACGTACAGCCGATTGGGCATCAGGGTGCGAATGGAAGAACACTCTGAAAATGAATTGCGGGTTTTAATTGCTCACATTCCCCCACGACCTGTTGGCAAGATGATGAAATTTGAAGGAGTGCCATTAATGAGAGTGGGTGAAAGTTTACGCAACATGAGCGATGAAGAGATGTTTGCCATTCTTTCAGAACAAGAACCCGACTTTTCAGCCAAATTTTGCAAAGGCATCAACATAGCAGATTTAGATGATGCTGCAATTAAAAAAATGAAAGAGAGTTATGCCCGCAAGCAAAAGAATCCGGGCTTCCTGCAGCTCAGCACTGAACAAGTTTTAACTGATTTAAAATTGCTCGAAAAGGGTAAACTTACCTATGCTGCACTGGTTTTATTGGCAAAAAAAGAGGTTATTCACAATAAATTACCACAATGCAAAACCATTTGGGAGTTACGCAATAGCGAAGCACAAATACACTACGATAGCCGTGAGGTAATTGATGAACCTTTGTTTATAGCCATAGAAAGCATTTGGAAATTGATAAACCAACCTACACTCAACAAAAAACATCCAGTACAATCGGGAGCTTATATTTTCGATTTGTATGATTTTAACGAAGAAGTAATTCGCGAAGCTGTTCTCAATGCCATTGCCCATCGGGATTACACTATCACCAGCGAAACGGTTATAAAACAATATCCCAACAAAATTATCATTACCAACCCGGGAGGTTTCCCTAAAGGCGTAAATATTGAAAATATTCTTACGGTGAGTAGTACACCCAGAAGCCGTTTAATGACCGAAATTTTGGAAAAAACCGGCTTGGTAGAACGCAGTGGACAAGGAGTAGATAAAATTTTTTCTATCACTTTAACTGAAGGAAAGGCAGAACCCGACTATAAAAATTCAGACATGTTTCAGGTTTCGATTATGCTCCGAACAGAAATTATTGACAAGGCATTTCACGTATTTATAAGCCAATATCAAAACAGCGATAAAGAACCTAAATTGGGCGTTGAGCAAATCATTACTCTATACAAAATCCACAACGGCATATTTCAAAACTTAAAATCAGAAATCGTAAGTCAGCTAGAAAAATCAGGGTTAATTGATAAAATTTCAGGACACACCACCCGATATACCTTGTCGCAAGAATACCATGCATTGGTAAATGATGATTTAAAGATTGGGAAAAGATATTTGGTAAAAGAGATAGAACTCATTCTTATGGCATTGCAAGGAAATGCTTTAAAAATGGGTAATCTAGAGGAAAATCTTAAATCTTCATTGAATCGAAATCAGATAAAGTACCTTACAGGAAAGTTATTTGAAGATGAGGTATTGAGCAAAGACGGCATAGGAAGTGGAACTTCCTATGCTATCCATAAATCATTTTCTTCTCTTAGGGGCGAAGTTCTAATTCAAAATGTGATTTCATTTTTAAACAGTAAGTATGGGTCGGGCAATTCTCCAAAAGCAACTTAAAATTCTCCAAAATATGGAAATCGTAAATAATTTAAATTCTCCAAAACAGATATTTATTTCTCCAAAATCATATACTAAATTTGTTTATTATGTTGTATAACATTTATTTAAAAATTTATAATAATTCTCCAAAACAGGATTTCTATTCTCCAAAGAGGATGAAAACCATGCAGGATTCAATTCTCTGTATTGGATAATTTAGTATCTAAAAAATGGAAGAATTGAAAATATAGGGAGTTTTGTAAACCAAAATGGTCTCTTAAAAAGTAAAATTGAAAAAATTTAAGAGAGAATTTATTAGAGGATTATTAGAGATTTATTAGAGGATTATTAGAGATTCAATTCTCAAAAAAAATTAAAAAATTATGAATATACCAAGCTTTAAAGAAGATCATATCAGTCAAATTCCGGCTCTGCAAATGCTGGTGAATTTGGGTTATATTTATTTAAGTCCGGATGAAGCGGACAGACAAAGAGGGGGTAAAACAACCAACGTTTTACTGGAAGATGTTTTACGAAAGCAGTTAAAGGAGATCAATAGCATCAAAGTGAGTGCTACTAAAACGGGCATTTTTACTGACGAAAATATCGAACGTGGAATTTTAGCTTTGAAGAACCTTCCTTTGAATGATGGTTATATTGCAGCCAGCGAAAGAGCGTATAATCTTCTTACTTTAGGGCACTCTTTGGAACAAAGTATTGATGGTGACAAAAAAAGTTTTACGCTTCAATATATTGACTGGAAAAACATCAACAACAATGTGTTTCATGTAACAGAAGAATACAGCGTAATGCGTAGCACAAGCAAAGAGCATTATCGTCCAGATTTGGTGCTATTTATAAATGGAATCCCCTTATGTATTATCGAATGCAAAAGACCGGATATGAAAGACCCATTGAAACAAGCGATTAGCCAGCATCTTCGGAGTCAACAGGAAGATGGAATTCGTAATTTATATATGTATTCTCAATTCATACTGAGTATTGCATCACAAGAAGCCTCTTTTGCAACCAATGCAACACCAGAGAAGTTTTGGGCAAAGTGGGAGGAGAAATTTAATAACAAAGAAGAAGAAGAACAATACAAATCAAATTTGAATAAACTCAAAAACAAAGCGATTTCTAATGCAGTCAAGGAACAAATTTTTAAAGATCGATTCAGATATGTACGTCAATATTTTGACGCATTAGAGCAAGAGGATATCCAATTAACAGAACAGGATGTGTATTTATATGGATTGTGCAGACCTGAGAGATTGATAGAAATTGTTTTTAATTTTATTTTGTTCGACAATGGAGAGAAGAAAATTGCTCGTTACCAACAGTTTTTTGCAGTCAAAAAATCTATACAACGGATCAGAAACATGGAACATGGAAAACGAAAAGGGGGTGTAATCTGGCATACACAAGGGAGTGGAAAATCTCTAACTATGGTGATGCTCGCACAAGCTATTGCTTTAGAACCAACTATTCGTAATCCCAAAATTGTTTTGGTAACCGATCGTACCGATTTGGATAATCAGATTACAAGTACATTCCGTAAATGTGGCAAATTTGTTGAGAACGCGACAACAGGGCAGCGCTTGGTTGAATTATTGGAAAGTAAAAGTGATGCTGTTGTTACTACCATCATCAACAAATTTGTGGCTGCGGTTAAAAAAATAAGTAACCCCTTAGATAGCCCCGATATTTTTGTTTTAGTTGATGAAGGACACAGAACTCAGCATGGCATTTTTAATATCGATATGCAAAAGACTTTACCCAACGCATGTTTCATTGCCATGACCGGAACACCTCTTTTTAAAAAAGATAAAAGTACGGCAGAAAAATTTGGTGGATTAATTGATGACTACACCGTGGACAAAGCGGTCACTGACAAAGCGGTTGTCCCATTGCTCTATGAAGGAAGGTTAGCATTACAAGATGTGAATGCAAATCCAATTGATACTTTTTTCGGGATGGTTGCTGAACCACTTAATGAATACCAAAAAGCAGACATCAAAAAGAAGTTCGCCCGTTATGACCACTTGAACTCAGCGGAGCAGAAAATGCGCATGATTGCTTGGGATATCAGTTATCATTTTCGTGATAACTGGCAAGATAGTACCCCATTTAAAGGTCAATTGGTTTGCGATAAAAAAGTGAATGCCATCAAATACAAAGAATACTTGGATGAAATTAACATTGTGAGTAGCGAAGTATTGATATCATCTATTGATGAAAGGGAGGGAGAAGATAGTGCCTATGAAAAATCATCCGAAAAAGTGAATCAATTTTGGAAAAAAATGATGAATGAGCATGGGAATGCTAAAAGTTATGAGAAGAATATCATCAATCGTTTTAAAAATCAGAAAGATCCTGAAATCATTATTGTTGTCGATAAACTCCTTACAGGATTTGACGAACCCAAAAACACTGTTTTATATCTCACCAGAAATTTACAAAATCATAAATTACTGCAAGCCATTGCACGGGTAAACCGAATTTATCCCGATAAAGAATTTGGGTATATTATTGATTATTATGGAGTTATTGAAAATCTAGATGATGCATTGTTGTTGTATTCCTCTTTTAAAGATTTTGATGACGATGATTTGGAAGGGACACTTACCAATATTAATGAGGAGATAAAAAAATTACCTCAAAACCATTCAAACCTTTGGGATATTTTTAAAACAATTGCTAACAAACGAGATGTCGAAGCATATCAACAACTATTGAAAGATGAAGCAATACGAGTTTTATTTTACGATAAATTAGCTGCCTTTGCTAAAAGCCTCAAAATAGCTTTATCTTCTATTCAATTCCACAAAGAGGTTGAAGAAAAAACGATCAATCGTTATAAAGAAGATTTGACTATGTTTATGAAACTTCGTATTGCTGTAGCAAAAAGATATAGTGATACCATTGACTATAAACAATATGAAGGACAAATTCAAAAATTAATAGATACCCATATCACTACTGAGAAAATAGAAACCATCACGGAATTAGTGAACATTTTTGACAAGGATAAGTTTCAACAAGAAGTCGAAAACACAACCGGTAAAGTTGCCAAGGCAGATAAAATTGCCAGCAGAACTTCCAAACACATCAGTGAAAAGATGGATGAAGATCCGGCATTCTATAAAAAATTCTCACAAATGTTAAAAGAGACTATTGCAGAATATGAAGCTAAAAGAATTAGTGAAGCACTCTATCTAAGTAGGGTTCAAGATATCATGAACCATGTTTTAGCTCATACAGACGATGATATTCCGGAGCAATTAAAAAATCGAGATGTAGCAAAAGCTTTTTTCGGGTTGACTGTTGAAGCACTTGCAGAAAAAATTCAAGATAATGTTATACGCAAAGAAGTATCAACACAAACAGCTTTGCAAATTGACAATATAATTCAACAAACAATATTGGATAATGGCCAGCCTATAGTTGATTGGCAATATAAAACTAACATTACAGGAAAATTGTTTATTGAAATTGGGGACTATCTCATTGACGAAGTAAGAAATAAATATGATATAAACATCTCTTTTTCCGAAATGGACAAGATTGTTGACGACTGTATTGAAGTAGCAAAAATTCGTTATAAGTAATGAAAGATTCAATTCAATTTGGAAGCAAAACCATTGTTTTTCAGTTAGAATATTCCGACAGAAAATCACTAGGTATTACAATAACACCGGAAATGGATGTACTAGTAAAAGTTCCTTTCGACTCTTCTATAGAAAAGGTAACAGAGAAAATCAGAAAGAAAGCACCTTGGATCATAAAACAACAAAGTTACTTTCTTTCATTTCAACCAAGGACACCCCAACGCAAATATATCAGTGGAGAAACACATTTATATTTAGGAAGACAATATCGGTTGCAGGTTGAAATTGGTCACGAGGAATCGGTAAAGTTAAAAGGGAAATTCATTATTGTAATAGCAAAAGAAAAATCAAGAGCAAAAGAATTATTGCAAGATTGGTATCTAGAACACGCAAAAGCCAAATTTAAAGCCATTGCTACACCACTCATAGAAAAATTCAAAAAGTACAAAATCGAACCAACTTCAATTGTACTTCGAGATATGCCGACACGATGGGGTAGTTGTACGCCTTTAGGAAAAATTATGTTAAATCCCGAATTGATTAAAGCCCCAAAAGGGTGTATTGAATATGTTATCATTCACGAACTGTGCCATTTAATTCACCATTCCCACTCACAGAAATTTTTTGATTTACAAACAAAAGAAATGAAAGACTGGGAAAAGTGGAAAATAAAGTTGGAAAAATTATTAGCTTAATTGATAATAAATCCAAGTTGTCAATTATATTAAAAAACCGCGTCAGCGGTTTTTTGCGTGAGGGATGCGAAAGGCGCCGAAGGCGGTGCGAACTGGAACGAGCGCCGTGATGAATGATCCATGATGACGATCTTATCTTAAGCGTAGTGCAGTGAAGCACGGGAGCGAAGCGAACCCTGGAGCAAGCCCGACGGCGTGGGTGGGATTCGTGTGTCGGGAAAGCCGGCACGCCCAAAAATAGTGAATAACTAATAGTGAATAATGAATAATATTGTCTGTTGACCGTTGACTGATTTTACTTCTTTTTCGTGAGCAAACTTTTAATATCGTTAAGCTTCATCAGTGCTTCGACAGGAGTTAAAGTGTTGATGTCGATATCCATGATTTGATCTTTGATGTCTAACAACAATGGATCATCTAAAGCGATGAAACTTAACTGGTAGCCGGGATCTTTTTTGAGAGATTTTGTAGTTTTGTGATCTTTGGGAGCCCTGGTACTTTCAAGAGTTTGTAAAACCTCCTCTGCTCTATGAAGAACTTGGTAAGGCATTCCAGCCATACGAGCCACATGAATACCAAAGCTGTGCTCGCTTCCTCCAGGTTCTAACTTTCTGAGAAAAAGAACTTTGTTATTCATCTCCTTGACGGCAACATGGTAATTTTTAATTCTTGGAAACTGTTCAGCCATGTTGTTCAATTCATGATAGTGCGTTGCAAAAAGTACTTTTGCTTTAAAATTTCTATGTTCGTGAAGATATTCAGCGATAGACCAAGCAATGGAAACTCCATCGTAAGTACTTGTTCCTCTTCCAATTTCGTCAAGTAAAATTAAACTTCTATCAGAGATATTATTTAAGATACTTGCTGTTTCATTCATTTCAACCATAAATGTTGACTCTCCTGTACTTATGTTATCGGAAGCACCTACACGTGTAAAAATTTTATCCACGATGGAGATATGTGCCTCTTCGGCCGGAACAAAACAACCCATTTGGGCCATGAGAACGATCAAAGCTGTTTGACGAAGTAGGGCAGATTTTCCGGACATGTTTGGCCCAGTAATGATGATAATTTGTTGGTGTTCATTATCCAAATACACATCATTAGCAATATATTTTTCACCAGGAGGAAGATTTTTTTCAATAACTGGGTGTCTTCCATTTTTAATTTTGATCGCAGACCCCTCTTCAAAGATTGGTTTGGTGTAGTTGTTTTCAGATGAAACCACAGAAAAACACAACAACACATCCAAACGAGCGATTAATCTTGCATTTAACTGGATCATAGGAATATAATCTAACATACTAATGATGAGGTCATTCAATAGTTTTGTTTCTATGTCTAGTATTTTATCTTCAGCACCTAAGATTTTGGTTTCTAACTCTTTAAGTTCTTCTGTAATATATCTTTCTCCGCTAGTAAGTGTTTGTTTTCGGATCCAAGTGTCGGGAACTCTGTTTTTATGGGTGTTGGTAACTTCAAGATAGTAACCAAAAACGTTATTAAACCCAATTTTTAAAGAATTTATTCCAGTATTGATCGCTTCACGTTGCTGAATGTTTGCCAAAATGGTTTTACTGTTTGTAGCCAAAGAATTTAACTCATCGAGTGTTTCATCAACACCAGATTGGAACACTCTCCCTTTATTGACGGCAATGGGGGCATCTTCTAGTATTTCTGTTTCAATTTTGTGGCAGAGAGAAATAATTGGATTTAATTGATCAGCAATTTTAATCAGTTCTTTAAGGTTTACTGATTTACACTCTTTTTGAAGTGCTTCAACAGCTCTTAAAGAGCGTGCTAATTGTAAAATCTCACGAGGATTTATTTTTGAAGTTGCAATTTTTGAAACCAATCTTTCTAAATCGCCAATATGTTTGATGATTTGAAGTAAATTTTTTGAAAGTTCTTCATTTTCAATGAAATATTTAACGATGGCTAATCGCTCTTCAATCATCACTTTTTCTTTTAAGGGGAGCACTAACCATTTTCTAAGCATTCTAGAACCCATGGGGGTTAGTGTTTTATCTAAGATTTGAAGTAAAGTTACAGCATTTTCATTCGAAGAATGTATCAATTCCAAATTTCGAACTGTAAATCGGTCTAACCAAACATAATGTTCCTCTTCAATCCTATTTAGTTTGTTAATATGCTGAATTTTATGGTGTTGTGTTTCATACAAATAGTGTAATGCAGCACCAGCAGCAATAGTTCCAAGAGTTAGATCTTCAACGCCAAAACCTTTAAGGGTATTTGTTTGGAAATGTTTAGTTAACAATTCATAAGTGAAGTCTGTTGTAAAAACCCAATCTTCAAAAGTGGTCAATAATATTTTATTTCCAAATTGTTCTTTAAAAAAAGGCACCTTACTTTTTAGAATAACAATTTCAGAGGGTTTAAAGTTTTGAAGTAGTTTGTCAATATATTCGAGATTTCCTTCTGCAACATAAAACTCACCGGTTGAGATATCAACAAAAGCAATTCCACTAGTTTTTTCACCAAGATAGATAGATGCAAGAAAGTTATTCTCTTTTTGATTCAGTACTTTATCATTCATCGAAACACCAGGCGTAACCAATTCAGTAACGCCACGTTTTACAATGGTTTTTGTTAATTTTGGATCTTCTAATTGTTCACAAATAGCAACTCTGTAGCCAGCACGCACTAGTTTAGGAAGATAAAGATCCACAGAATGATGAGGAAATCCAGCTAATTCAATAAATTGTGCTGCTCCATTCGCTCTTTTGGTAAGAACAATCCCAAGAACCTGCGAGGTTTTGATGGCATCCTCTCCAAATGTTTCATAAAAATCTCCAATTCTGAAAAGTAAAATTGCATCAGGGTGTTTTGATTTGAACTGATTATACTGTTTCATTAAAGGGGTTTCCGCATGTTTAGTCATGGAGTAAAATTCGTTTAAAGATGAACCATTTGATCTATTCAAAAATGGGAATGCAAATATAAGAAAAAATAGGAAGAATTTTAAGGGTACATTAACAAATATGCTTCATATCTTTCCACAACTTCATTTGCATATTTTACAGCATGTTTTCCAGGGAAAAATCCAGATTTTACGACAGGATCGTTAGCATATTCACTTTTCGATTTTAATATTAAATATTTTGAAACGAAATCCCATTGTGTTGAGTTTTCTAAATATTTTTCACACAATCTTTGAGCATCCAGAACATGTCCACGGCCAGCATTATATGAAGCAGCAATAAAGTGGTATTGTTCAATTTTATTGGTAATATTTTGAAAACTTTTTGCTATCAAAGATATATATTTTATTCCTGCTGCTATGTGTTCTTCATCGGACGAAAATTCATTGATCCCAAAGTGTTCCATTGTTTCTGGCATGAGTTGCATTAATCCAAAACTACCACCTAATCCGACTAATCCATTTTGAAATTTACTTTCTTGAAAGATGATGGATGCTGCAAATCTCCAATCCACATTATATATTGATGCATATTTTTTAATAATATGATCATAGGTGGAAATAGAATTGCGAGTTGATTTTGTAAAAGATCCACTAATAACAGCTGAATGGGGAGAAAAATACTTTTTAATAAGATGAGTGTACTTTTTTGTTTTAGAAAAGGTTGCAATCCAATTGTTTATCTCTTGATTTAATTCATTGTTTTTTTTATTTAAAACCCAACTTCTTTCATAAGTTGGACCTGCGGATTCAATAATTTTTAAAGTGGAATAAAATGGTAACAGAGTAACAGCTAAATGATAATCACAAACCATATAGTCAATTTTTTTGTCTTGAATAAGATCAAATAGTTCTTCACTATTGTTCTCTTTTTGAAAAACCAAATTAAAATTTTTCTGTTTAAGCTCTTCTGTAGAGATGAAATGATGGTAGTAGTTGGGTACAAAAACTTTTTTATCAACACTATCCATTACTTTGACCTCTTTTCTGGTAATAAGTACAGGATAAGTAAAGGAATGAGGATAGGAGAAAGTCACTAATGGGGCAACGATACCAGACCTTCTAAAGTCTAAAGCTATAATATCATATTGATCTTTAAACACTTCAGTATAAACGGAGTCAAAATTTGACATTACCTTAATATCTATCGGTTTTCCAATTGCCTTTTTCAGTTCTTTGAGTAGTTCATATTGAAAACCGATGGGGGTTCCTTTGTAGATAAAATAGTCAGAAGCATGAAAAGTTAATAGGACTTTGAGAGTATCTTTTTCATGTGAAAAAAAAGCAACTGTCTCATTTTCATTTTTTTTAATCTCAAAAGGACTCCAGAAAAACTGAATTATTAAAATAATAATTGCGGAAACAATTATAAAAAGGTAAGAAGACAAGAATCTCTTCAAAACCGAGTATTTTGGTTAATAATATATGATGAACTATTGTTGTTCTATCATCAAAATCGTTTTCTCAACTAATTGATCTGGCATAAGTTTTATTTGTCCAGCACCAATATAAGTACGAGTTACACCATCTTCAATATATGTGTATGTGGTAGTTATGTCAAGGAGAGCTTCATATTGAAATGTGTATTTAAAAGCACCTGTAGCATCTGTTAATCCAGTTGCTTGTGCAAATGGGGCGTAGTTGTCTTTCCCAATAGTAACCGTTGCTCCAACAATCACAGCACCAGTATCAATCCCTGTTTCAGAAAAATTACAAATTACTTTTACAGGATATGTAACCTCTTTCTCACAACGAGAAAATAGAAAAATTAATACGGCTGCAATAACAATAGGAATAAAAACAAAATACTTTTTCATGTTCTACTAATTTAGAATGCAAAAATATAAAAAATCTTTTATTATAATACTAATATTAAGTGAAAAAAAATATTATTTTTGCGTTACTAAAAAACTACTACAATGCTCGACGAACTTTATTACAGATTAGCTTTAAATTTTACCCCCCATCTAAGTAATTTTAACATTAAAAAACTGATTCAATACTACGAATCTGCAGCAGAGGTTTTTAATCCAAATAACAAAAAGCCCCATATCTCAAACAAAGTTACATTTAAACATCCATTTCCAAAGATTGATAATAGCATCGATGGATTAGTTAAAAAAGAGTTAGAGATTATACAAAAAAAATCGATACAAGTTTGTTTTTTTGATCAACCAGACTATCCAACACGATTAAGAAGTTGTTCAAATGCCCCCAATATTTTTTACTATAAAGGAGATGGTGTTTTTAATCATTCCAAGATGTTATCAATTATTGGAACTAGAAATGCATCATCTTACGGGGCGGATGTAGTGCATAAAATTATTTCTGAAATAGCATCAGATGATATAGTAATTGTAAGTGGTTTAGCTTCAGGAATTGACACTTTAGCACATGAAGCTGCTTTGCATTATGGATTAAAAACCATAGGTGTTATGGGGTCAGGATTTAGTAGAGTTTATCCTGATTCAAATATAAAGTTGGTAAAAAAAATGATTGAATCAGGAAGTACTGTAATGACGGAGTACAATTATGAAGTCAAACCAGATCGGGTTAATTTTCCTATAAGAAATAGAATTATTGCCAGCATATCTGATGCAACGTTAGTTGTGGAGTCTAAAAACAGAGGGGGAAGTATTATTACAGCAGAAATGGCACACACATTTAACCGTGATGTATTTGCAATACCTGGATCCATTTTTGATGAAAATCAAGAGGGTTGTCATGAATTGATTGCTCAAAAAAAAGCTTCAATCATAACTTCAGGGGAGGAGATGTTAAAAAAAATGGGATGGAATTCAACGCAACCGCAGTGGGTGCAACCGAAATTGTTTTATGATTTTTCAGAAGATGAAGAGTTTGTATATAAGTTATTAAAGAGTATTCCACAAATGACGATTGATGAACTTGTTGCTCTTTGTCCATTGTTTACACCCTCAAAAATTGCATCTATACTATTGGGTTTAGAGTTTAATGGAATTATTGAATGTAAACCAGGGAAAGTGTATCGAATAATTCGAAAATAATATCAGTGTCGGGGATCATAGGTTTATTGCCAAAAGAAAACAAGGAGGGAATGCGAGATGTTAAAGGGAGGACTCCCCGACGACCTGATAGGTAACAAAGATAGTTTCAAAAAAGTGTAAAAAAACGTGTGTAAAGAATTTTGAAAAAACATTTATTAATTTTATGAACACAATTGTGAAAATCAAGTAGATAAAATTTAAAAACAGATATAAAATAGGAAATAGCAATCCATAAATTTTGTTAAAAAATGGCACTAAAAAGTTGAATAGTGTTAAAAAAAATCTACAAAAATGAAGAAAAATAAACTTTTTTTTCTTGAGTGTATAAAATATTGAAATTGTTTTGTATATTTGTCCACTTATCATATAATATGTTGGAAAAGGTTTTTAACATAGGTGTGTAGTGTTAATGTATTATAAATCAACAACATAAAAGTTGTAAAAAAATAGAATTTAAAAAATTAAAAACAATATTATTCACTAAAACATTTCAAAAATGAAAAAAATTGACTTTTTCAAGAGGGCATTTCTTAGTCTAATGCTCGTTTTTGCTATGGTTTGTACCACTTTTGGGCAAACAACAATAGCATCGTGGAACTTTGATGGATTGACAGCATTGAACACTATTAATGTGATCCCTGCCAATACTGGAACAGGAACCATTTATTTAGATGGAACCAATGGTTCATCTTACTGGGATACTACATCTACAAATTTGCAATTAACTGCATTTGGAGGATCACCAAGTTCGGGAAAAGCTCTTTCAGTTGCGAATAATTCAGCAAATGGTTATAGTGTTGTTATGGTCGTTCCAACAACTGGGTTAGAAAACATTAATATAGCTTTTAAAACCAGAGGAACTTCTGCAGGGTTTAATACTCATACTTGGGGATATAGTACAGATGGTATTACTTTTACGGATTTAGCTGGAAACAATACTGCTGTTACATCAAGTACTTTTTTAGTAAAAACTGTTGATTTTTCTTCAATAACAACTATAAATAATTTACCAACTGTTTATATTAGATTGACTGTTAGTGGTGCAACTGCTGCAAATGGTAATAACAGAATTGATAGTTTAGAAATTACTGGAACTATACCAACAGTAGTATCTAACACTGCAACACCAACATTTACTCTAGCTTCAGGCGTTTTATATGCACCTGCAATGGTTACACTTGAGTGTGCAACTCCAGCTTCAACTATTTATTATACTATAGATGGAACTACACCAACGATAACCTCTACTGTTTATACAACTCCAATTGATGTAACTTCAGCAATGACTATTAAAGCGATTGCTGCTGCAACCGGCTTTAACTTAAGTAATGAGGCATCTGCAACCTATACATTCCCAATTGAAGTTGCCAATATTGCAGCTTTCAAAGCAGCTAATACTGCTACAAATTCTACTGTTTATAAAATCACAGGTGATCTTACTTTCGTTCACAGAGCTGGAAGAAACATTTTTGTTAAAGATGCTACTGGTGGTTTATTAATATACGATTTCTCTACACCTGTAATTGCAAACACGTACAACAATGGAGATATTATCTCTGGTGGAGTTTTTGGAACATACACTTTATACAATGGATTGAGTGAATTAATCCCAACTCAACCAACAGCTGTTGGAACTCCTGGAACCCCAGTTCAACCTATAGCAATCACTGTTACTCAACTTTTGAATAACTATGCAACATACGAATCTCAACTTGTTAAATTAAGTGAAGTAACTTTTGCTACTGGTACATATGGAACGGGTGCAGCTGCTAATATCAATATTTATCAAGGTGTTGATTCTACTGTTTGTAGAAACCATTTTGGAACATTAACAGGTGTTGTTACTCCAACCATTCCTCAAGATGTTGTGGGTTTTGCAATCACATTTAATACAACACGTCAAGTTGCTCCAAGAGATGCAGCCGATATCGTTCAACATAGATATGCTCCAACCATTGTTACAAATCCAATAGCTGATTTTGGTGCACAAAACCAACCTTTATCATCTGTTGTATTATTAGAAGGTTCTGCGGCATATTTGGGAACTCCAGTTCCAGGTACTTTTGCATGGACAACACCCTCAACTATGATTACAGCAACAGGAACCCAAAACTTTAGTGTTACTTTTACTCCTTCAGATACAGTTTCCTATTTACCAGTAATGTTTGATTTACCTGTAACAGTTCTTACGGCTTGTACTTCTCAAGCTCCTTGGATATATGGTTTTGAAGATGGAACAAACGGATCAACTTTAAGTGGATGTTTCTCTCAAGCATATGTTTCTGGATCAAGAAATTGGACATACAATTCAAGTAACACATCTTATAATAGAACACCAAGAACAGGTTCATTTAACGCAACCTTACAGTATGGTTGTAATACTTGGTTGTTTAGACAATTTTATTTACCTGAAGGTACTTATTCTTTTTCCATGTTTGCTAGACAAGATTACGAATCAACATCTCATTCTAATATTACTGTAAAACTTGGAACGGCTAATACAACGGCAGCTATGGATGCAGGTACAATAATTGTACCTGAAACAGGTATTACTTGGGGTGATTATCAAAATCTTACAGGATCAATAACCATTACTACAGCCGGAATTTATTCTGTTGGAATCAAAGGTTATATGAATTATTCTCCTTATTATATTAGTATTGATGATATTTCAATTTTACCAATTGGTGGAGTTGGATGTCAAACTCCATCCGCAATAACTGTGACTAATGTTGGTACCACTACTGCCGATGTAGCATGGACTCCAGCAGGAACAGAAACTGCATGGATTTTGAAATATAAAGAGATCTCTGCAACATCATGGACAGTTATTAATGCAACAACACCTTCTTATAGCTTAACTGGATTAAATCCTTCAGCAACTTATGAAGTAAGCGTTAAAGCTTCTTGCGGTGCTAGTCAATATAGTGGTTATATCTCTTCTACTTTTGTAACAAAATGTAATCCTTTAGTTGTTTTACCTTATGTTGAAGATTTTGAAGCTGTTGCAGTAAATGGATTCCCATATTGTTTTGAAAAAATTACAACTGGGAATGCTTACGTTAAAGTAGTACAAATGACCGGAACCAAAGGTATTGAAATGAGCACAGGTGGTGTAGAAACCAGTATGCTTATTTTACCAAGCACTCAAGCTTATGTAAATACATTAAGATTAAAATTCAAATATAACGGTGGTGCAAACCATAAATTTAAATTTGGATACATTACAAACATCAATGATGCATCAACCTTTGTTCAATTAAAACAAGATAGTTTAACCGTTAATGATTGGTATTATTACGATCTATTTACATCTAATACATTAACTGGAACAGAAAGAATGGCGATTGTTTTCGATATGGGAAGTGGTTTTAGTGCAAGATTAGATAGTGTTACTTTAATGTCACAACCTGCTTGTTATGAACCTATTAACTTAGCTGTGACTGCTTTCACTTTAACATCAGCTACATTAAATTGGGCTTATCCAACAACTTCTTTGCCAACTAATTACACTGTAAATTTCAGATTGGTAGGTGATACAACTTGGACTGTAAGAGCAAATGTTGCAAGACCTTATAACCTAACTGGCTTAACCAAAAACAATGTTTACGAATATAGAGTAAAAGCAAATTGTTCAGGTGGTGGTAGTGATTGGTCTCAAACCTTTACTTTCCGCACACAATATCAAGTGCCATATTATCAAGGATTTAATGCTCCAACTTTACCTTTTGCATGGACAAATATTAAAACCGCTGGAACATCAACACCAGGTATTTTTGATTTTGTTACAACAGGATCTTCTCCAACATGTACTCCACAAGCGGGAACACACATGGCAAGATTTAATGCTTTTAACATATATTCTGGTGGTGTTGCAGAATTAACAACTCCTCAAATTTTAGGGATGGCAGCAGGATCACTTATTAAATTCTGGATGTATAGAGATGATGGTTATTTGACAAATGCAGAAAATATTACTGTAATTTTGAAAGACTCAATCAACTCTGTAAATCCAACTCAAATACTTACAGTTAATAGAAGTAAAGATTTAACTCCAACTGTAACTGCTAATGGATGGTATCAATATATTGCCAGAGTTCCTGCTGCTGGTTTTAACTATGTTGTATTCCAAGGAACTAGTTTCTATGGAAACAATATTTTCTTTGATGAAATTGAAATTACAGCTCCTGTTTTAATTCCTGTTACCATTACTAACGGACCTAATGGAACATCAACTCCTACAGGCCTTCAAAATATATTAAATGGAACAACACGTTTAATTAACTTTACACCTTCTGTAGGATATAGAGTTGCTTCAATTACAATTAATGGAACAGAGGTACAAGGTTCAGATTTAACAAATTCAAGACCTTTTGCTTATACATTAAATGTTGGTTTAGATACTCTTGCAGTTCATGCAACTTATGAAAAAATTCCTTATACAATTACACCTTCTATCACAAACTTCCATGGTGCTAACTATTTAGATAATGGTAATATGCCTGGAACAATCACTCCTAATACTCCTACAATTGTACTTCATGGTGAGTCAACTACATTTACCATCAACGTAAATCAAAACTTCCATTTATACAAACTAATGGTTGATGGGGTTAGTGCACCATTCGTAACTACTGGAAACAATACTTTTACATATACATTTAACAATGTAACTGCAAACCATACTATTGAAGCCATTGTTAAAATTGACACTGTTGCTATCGTTTATAATGTAATTGGCGGTGCTGGCGTTCTTGATGGTGTTACCGTTACTGGACCTACAACACATTCAACTTATGTTAATTATGGTGATGACTTTTTAGCAACTATGCCAGCTGCTCCAGGTTATGAAAACGTATCTACAACCGTTAATGGATTATTCTTAGGTGCTGCTACTCAGTATCAATTCTACAACATTACAACTCCTCAAAATGTTAATGTAGTTTATGCTCCAAAAACAATTACTATAGCTACTCAAGCATATGGTAATGGTACAATAACACCTGGTACAACTTTCAGTTATACTCCAACATATACTTATAATTATACTGTAGTTCCAACCATTGGAAATTATATCTCAGCTATTCTTGTTAATGAAGTTCCTGTTGTTGTTGCAAACCCATTGAACTTTACTGGTCAATTAACCAACATCACAGACAACAAACTTATTGAAGCATATTTTGCACCACTTACATATACTATCAATGCTACTGCTGGATTTGGTGGAACAATTACTCCTAACGGTATTGCTACTTATAACTATGGTGCTTCTCAAGAGTATGTTATTAATGCTGCTCCTGGTTATACTATTACTACTATCACGGTAAATGGTACTCCAGTGGTTGTTCCTGCAAATGCTACTACATATACACATACTTTTGCAAATATTACAGCAAACCAAACAATTACTGCAACATTTACAGTTAATACATATTCTATTACTGCTACTGCTGGTCTTAACGGTACAATTACTCCTGCTGGTGTAACTACTGTTGATTATAATAATGCTCAAGTTTATACAATTGCTCCAGCAGTTGGATACCATATCGTTGATGTAGTAGTTGATGGACTTTCAATGGGACCAATCTCTACTTATACATTTGCAAATGTAATGGAAAACCATACAATTGCTGCAACTTTTGCAATAAACACTTATACCTTAACAGCTTCTATCAATGGAAACGGAACCATTACTCCTGCTGGTGTAACCACTGTTAATTATGGTGCAAATCAAACGTATACTATTGCCCCTGCAGCGGGTTCTGTTATTGTAGATGTTATTGTAGATGGAACCCCTATGGGTGTTGTGACATCTTACACATTTACCAATGTTGATGCTGATCATACCATCCAAGTGATAACAAGTTCAGCAACTTTTAATGTAACTGTAACTCAACCTACAAATGGAGCTATCACTCCTGTAACACAAGTAGTTACTTATGGTGCAACTCCAACATTTACTATTACTCCAAATATGGGTTATATGATCTCTGCCATTATAGTAAATGGAACTCCTGCAACTTTCACAGCTAATAGTGCTGGTGTTGCAACGTATACTTTTGCACCTATTGCGGCTAATGCAACCATAACTGCAACCATGACTATGAAAACTTTCACTGTTACAGCTACTGCTGGTGCTAATGGAACAATCACTCCTTCAGGAGTAGCTACTATCAACTACAATGCAAACTCTGCAGTATATACATTTGCCCCTGCTGCTGGTTATGAAGTTGCTGATGTAACTGTTAATGGGGTTTCTGTTGGTGTAGTTCCTTCCTATCAATTTGTTAACGTAATGGCAAACAAAACTATTGGAGTTACTTTCCAATTGATTCCATGTGAAACACCGATCAATACATACACAACAAATGTATCTCAAACAGGTGCAACTTTCAATTGGAATAATACAGGTGCTACTACTTATGATGTAAGATATAAGAGTCTTGCAGCTACAGATTACACTTTAATAGTTAATGTCTCTACTCCTTCAGTTGATGTTACTGGCTTAACTGCATCTACGCAATATATCTGGCAAGTAAAAGCGAATTGTACAGTTACAAATCCAAGCTTATGGTCTACAGAAAAGACATTTATTACAAATGCTGTTGCTCCAGATGGTGTAACTGATCAAGATTTAACCTCTGTTCAGGTTTATAGCAATATTTCTGATATTTATATTGTAAACAATAGTGATGTAGCTATCCAAAATGCAAATATCTATGATGTATATGGAAAACTAATTTACAGCTCAACTGTAATTAATAATCCTACTGTAATTACATTAGATGTTGCAACCGGTGTTTATGTAGTTAGATTAGCTACTGCTAACGGTACTGCATCATTTAAAGTACATATTACTAAGTAATCTAAATACAGATTAATCCAAAAAAAGCTGCTTGAAAAAGCAGCTTTTTTTTTTTTAAAATAAATAAAAAAATTATTTTGTCATGACAGCATGTAGCAAATTTACAAGCACTTCTCTACGCTTATTTACTTTATTCAGTTGATCCATTATAGCAGAAACAGATTCAACATCATCTACATGGTCTAGTTCTTTAGTAATTTGTATTTGATATTTTTCTAACAGTCGTAATTTGAACATATTTATGGTACTCTCTACAATACCATTAAGTTTATGAATATTGTTGCTGGTACTGCGTGTTAAGATATCAAATTTTGTTTCCCATAAATCGCTATATTCTGGGTCATCTTTGATAAAATGGCGTACAGTAAAATTACTGATTTCAGGGTCTTCATGTCCTGAGAAATAACTGATTATTTTTTCTTGAGTTGGTGCTATCGTAGCAATTAGAGCGTACTCTTCATAAATTTTTTGAAAGAGTGCGTTTGAGAATACAATTTTCTGATCATGAAATTCATCAAAGATGTATTGGTCAATTCTGGTTTTATCGTAACAAACTTCATCTCCATGATGTACCTCAACATCTATTTCATACATTCCATACTTTAAAATGAGTTCTATGATATTCTCTTCGTTTAATTCAACATGGTTAACATGGATTTGAGCGGTTTGAGAGATTTGATTTGTATTGAGAAGAGAAACAGGTGTATCTGCTGATTGATCTTCTGAAGAATGTGGTCCATTTTTTGCTTGGTTCATTTTTTTCCAAACAGCTTTCCTAAGTTGAACATTCAAAGTTTCTTCAGGGAGATCAAACAATTGGGCACACTCTTTGATGAACATTGTTCGAGCTATTATTTCTGGAATATCAGCAATATTATTGATGATCTCATTTACCATATTTGCCCTTTTCATAGGGTCATTGCCAGCTTCTTTAGAGAGAACTTTGGCTTTAAATATGATAAAACTTACACTATTTTCTTCAAGAAACGCTTTAAGTTTGTCATCTTCAAGTTTACGTGCAAATGAATCGGGATCCTCTCCCTCGGGTAGTGCCACAACATGAACATTTAATCCGCTCTCTAAGAGCAGATCTATTCCTCTCATAGATGCTTTAACGCCTGCTGTATCACCGTCGTAAACCACAGTAATATTTTGTGTTTGAGAACCAATTAGTTTAATTTGACCTTTTGTCAATGCGGTCCCAGAGGAGGCAACAACGTTTTCTACACCTGATGCATGTAAAGAGATTACATCAGTGTATCCTTCCACTAAATACACATTATCAAGAGTTCTAATAGATTTTTTTGCTAAATGAAAACCATATAACACATCACTTTTATGGTAAACTTCACTTTCAGGGGAGTTGAAATATTTAGATATTTTTTCTCCTGTTTTTAATGTTCGTCCACCAAAACCTACCGTTTTTCCTAATGTATTGTGAATGGGGAATATTACTCGTCCATGGTAAAAGTCATAAAGAGATCCTTTTTCACTTTTTTTAACCAAACCAGTTTTAAGTAAATGGGATTCTTGATACCCATTTTTAGTAGCAAAGTTTAAAAAGGCATCCCAACTTTCAGGGGAGTATCCCAATTTGAATTTTTTAATGATTGCTTCATTTAAACCACGCTCTTTGAAATAGGAGAGTCCAATATTTTGACCCTCTTCTGTTTCAAAAAGTTGATCAATAAAGAATTTCTCAGCGAATTGATTGAGAATAAACAGAGAATCAACTTCAGATTGGGCTTCAACTTCTTCTTGAGATTTTGGAGCATCCTCTTCGATGGTTATGTTATATTTTTTTGCAAGTATTCTTAGGGCTTCTGGATATGAAATTTTTTCATGATTCATCAAGAACTGAACAGCATTCCCTCCAGCATCACAAACGAAACACTTATAGATCCCGATTTTGGGACTAACGTACATAGATGGATTTTTATCTTCATGAAACGGACAAAGCCCCACCCAGTTTTGTCCTCGTTTTTTAAGAGAAACAGATTCGCCAACAACCTCTTCGATTTTGGCGACCAATAGAATTTCCTCTATTGTTCTCTTGGATATCATTACTTACTTACTTTAAATTTTTTAAATATTTTATCGTCATTCATTACTTCGATAGCTTTGAGAAATGTTTCATCATTGATCAAATATATTTGATATGCATCACCATAAGTATATAAATTTCTAGCAAATTCAAAAAGTATAGCTTCTCTTATAAATTCAGAAACTTTATTTAAATTTCTCATTTTCATAGATTCAGCGTAGGATTGATTCATAAAATCTGTAAATAATTTTTCAAATGCATCCAAAGAATCTAAAGAGTTAATATTTGAATAGATTGAATCAAGTTTAGCGCTATTTTTCTCTAAAAACAACTCTGCTCTTTTTGTAAAATAGAGCGGAATGCTATCTTTAACATCCTCTTTATGAGCATATTCCATAACTTTATTAAGAAGCTCATCAGAAACTTTAAAGTTATTTTTGAAATCTTCTATAGTAGGATACTGAGCTTTTAACTTCTCTCTATTTGTATTCATATACTCTAAAGTGAAACCACTGAATATTCCTTTTCTGAACATTTCTCCATATAGAGAAGAATATTTTGTTGTATCAAGAGGAATAAAGATATCGGGCATAATACCACCACCACCGTAAACAATTCTACCATTTGGTGTTTTATATTTCAGAGAATCAGGAAAAGAGATGCTATCAGCTGAAAAAAGTTCCCCATGCTCAGATCTATAGTTTAAGTCGTTATAATAACTATCTAAACCGTCTTCATAAGGTTTTTGAATACATCTTCCTGTTGGGGTGTAATATTTTGAAATGGTAAGTCTAACTTGAGATTTATCAGCCAAAGTTAATGGTCTTTGAACCAGACCTTTACCAAATGTTCTTCTACCAAGTACTAACCCACGATCCCAATCTTGTACAGCTCCAGAAACAATTTCACTAGCAGAAGCTGATCCTTCATCAACCAAAATAATCAATTTTCCTTTTTCAAAATCACCAGCATCTGTAGATTTAAAAGTATCTCCCTCTTTTCTAAAATTTTCAGTATAAACAATAACTTTATTTTTTTCAATAAATTCATCAGCAATTTCAAAAGCAACATTTAGATAGCCACCTCCATTCCCCCTCAGGTCAAAAATTAAATTTTTCATACCTTGAAGTTGAAGAGTATTAAGTGCCTGGGTAAATTCCTGTTTAGAAGTTTGCGCAAATCTTTCCAAACGGATATACCCTGTTGTTTTATCAACCATAAAGGAAACATTGATACTATTCATTGGAATTTTATCTCTAACGATAGTAAAAGTTAAAAGTTCTTCGTTTTTTCCTCTTTTAACCATCAATTCAACCTTGGTTCCTTTTTTCCCTCTGAGGTGAGTCATAACCCAATGGTTATTAATTGATTTTCCGAATGCATCAGAAGTGTCAACTCTAATAATTTTATCTCCAGCCATAAGACCCACTTTGTCTGAAGGTCCACCCACGATCACTTCCATAACATTTATAGTATCTTTGATGATTTGGAATGTTACACCAATACCATCAAAGGCACCTTGAAGTGGTTCATTAGCTTGTTGTACTTCACTAACAGGAATATAAACAGAATGAGGATCCAATTCTTTGAGCATCTCAACAGATGCTTTTTCAACGAGAATATCAAAATTTACGGTATCCACATAAAGTTCGTTGATGGCACGCATCAACTGGTTCATTTTGTTGTAATTTAATTGATAGGTAGAACTTTGAGCAAAGATAGACCCAAAAGTAAAGACAAAAAAAGATAATACGAAGAGTTTCGTTTTCATTATAGAATTGATTAAAATAATATATAGCAAAGTAGATAACGTTTAAACGTTATCTACTATTGTACACCAGTTAAATTTGTCTTCCACTTCACCGTATTGAACTCCGGTTAAGTAGTTGTATAGTTTAGTGCTCCAAGGGCCAGCTTCACCATTTTTTGAAATTTGGAATGATTCTCCAGAATCACGATCTTGAATCATGCCGATAGGTGAAATTACAGCAGCGGTACCACATGCTCCAGCTTCTTCAAAAGTTGGAATTTCGCTAATAGCAACATGTCTTCTTTCCACTACAAGACCTAATTCCTGAGCAATTTCACGAAGACACATGTTTGTTATCGATGGAAGAATTGAGCCAGAGTCAGGAGTAATATATTTTCCATCTTTGATCCCGAAGAAGTTTGCAGGACCCGCCTCATCAATATATTGTTTGGTTTTTGAATCAGCAAAAATTGAAGCAGCAAAACCTTCATGGTGAGCTCTTTGTCCAGCTTTTAAACTGGCAGCATAGTTTCCACCCACTTTAATATGTCCTGTTCCCATAGGAGCAGCACGGTCAAAATCGCGAACAATTTGCATTTTCACTGGCTTGAAACCCTCTTTAAAATATGGTCCAACTGGAGTTGCAAAAACCATAAAAAGATATTCATCTGCAGGACTAACTCCCACTTTTGGACCAGAACCGAAAAGGAGTGGACGAAGATAGAACGAACCACCAGTTCCGTATGGAGGAATATATTCGTTATTCAATTCAATCACCTTCATACAAGCAGCTTCAAAAATCTCTTTTGGAACTGGTTGCATCAAAATGCCGTCAGCAGAACGATTCATTCTTTTCCAGTTCTCTTCCCAACGGAACAAACGAACTTTACCATCTTTACCACGATAAGCTTTTAAGCCCTCAAAAGCTTCTTGTCCGTAATGAAGACCAGTTGCAGCCATGTGTATGCTTACCATTTCTGATGAGCTCACTTCCAGTTGACCCCATTTACCATCTTTGTAATAGCAACGAATGTTGTAGTCTGTTTTGACATACCCAAAAATCAGATTTTTCCAATCAATGTTTTTCATAATTTTAAATTTATAATTATTTATATATTATACAGTTATAAGTGATTCAATAGAAGTGTTTTGTAATTTTTCTCTTCCGTTAAGGAAAGAAAGTTCCATTAGAAAAAGGGAATGAATAGCCAATGGATTGAAATTTTGGAGCAAATGGATCGCTGCTTCTGCAGTACCTCCTGTTGCAAGTACATCATCAAAAAGGAGCACTCTTTGTTCATTTTTGAAAGCATCCTGATGGATTTCAATGGATGCAGAGCCGTATTCTAAGTCATAAGATTCTGCATAGGTCGCAAAAGGGAGTTTCCCCTTTTTCCTGATTGGAGCAAAGGGAATTTTAAGCGCCAGCGCGATAGCGGGAGCAAAGTAATATCCACGTGCCTCTAAGCCAACAACTACATCTGGTTGAAAATCTATCGCACTGTTTAACAATGCATTGAATACCTTTTGATATTCCTCTGCATCATTTAGAATAGTGGTAATATCAAAAAATTTTATACCAGGAGTAGGGAAATCTTCAACTACCCTAATTTTGTTTATATCAATCATTCCATTATTTTCAATACACGCGGCAAAAATAGTAAAAATAGTCGAAGGGAGAGACTAAAAAGGGTTGTTTTTATCAAATATTTAGAAATGTTAAGAAATAATAGAATATGACTTATGAATAATTTAAAGTGAATGATTTGGGCATTCCGGCATCACCCACGCTTGAATCCACCCTGCTGCCGTCGGGCTCCGGCTTCAAGTCCGCGTTCGCAAGCCGTGTGACTGCATGGTCGTAAAAGGAGCTCCCGTTGGTCGCTCTTTTACTCCCTGCATCACATCGGCTTCCTCACTTGCGGGCTTTCTCGCCTCCGCCCTAATGCGATGCATTGGCTGTATAGTGGTGAGTTGACAATAATGGATTGCGCCGACTATTATGGGGTTTCCGTGCGAGGGATGTGATGGTCTAACAATTGTATGGTGTTTGCAAATTTATACCTATGATTTTCAATTTGTTATATTTTTGATTTCAAATTTCTTAGATAAAGCCTATTTTTATCACACAAATGTTAGACCTTCATTTTTCTTACTAACAGTAAACGCAGTTTCAGGGCTAACTTCCTTCAAATTTATAGTTCAGTGCAATCATTTCTAGTTCAGGAGCATGTTTTTTACTTCAGTGCATACATTTTCTCATAGTTTCATTCACTTCAGAACACAATTTTTTAAACCATTTTTAATAGTTTAAGTATTATGCAAAAAACTTTCTATTTCTTCTTATCCCGTGAACATGCGACAGCTCTTGTAGTTTGAGATCCCATTGCGATTGTATATGGATAACATCATAAACAGATCCAGGTATTGTTTGAACCCTTTGTATTGAACTTCGATTAAATACCAGTTCAGATAGTTCTGTAAATACTTTGTTGCTACTCCTCTAAATCTTGATAACCAGGTTCTAAAACCATTTAGCAGATTTTGAATGGTTTGTGTATGATACTTTTTATCTCTTTCTTTTTTCTTTTTATACTCTTTCTCAATTCTGAATGGTAATCTTTTTGATTGTGCAAATATTTTTAGAATAGGATTATCGTCAATACACAAGATTTTGATTTTCTGCAGCTTAGTATTTATTCTTCTTAGCATAGCTATACTATTCAGTTCTCCTAGTTCTAATACATCAAATTCCATTTGATGTTCTCGATTACAACAAAAACTCACCTGTACACTTTCATTTGTATTCTCTGGAACTTTAATTTTTGGAACTCTTTGTGGTCTCTTTTTAGGTTTTGGCTTTTCATCTTCAGGTAGCAGTTCATCTGAATTAATTTTCTCTCCTTTTCTTGAGATTGCCATCTCAAAAACCAAAAGCTCTGCTATCCCTGAGATATGTTCATTTTCAATTCCTTTCAAAGCACTGATCCCTTTGTGTCGCCAGTTGAAAGCAGTTTGTTTAGAGATTCTTAGATTTTGTCTGCAATCTTCTAAAGATAATTCTGAATTGGACATTTCATAGAAATCAATCATTTTCTCTTTCTTATGAACCCTGAAAAGGAAAGTATTGGTAAACTCACTAAACCCTTTTCCACACTTCTTACATCGATATTTTTGGATCTTCTTACTTTTAGATTTTCCATTCTTTATATACTTCTCGCAACCACATTCAGGACAACTGAGTCCCTCTTTTTGGTTTCTGAATTGAAGATATTTTTGTACACGAAGTTCTGAGGGTTCCCCCTCAACAAAAGTATCTAAAAAAAAGGATAAGGATTCTTGATCTTTAAAGTTGTAGATCTCTTTTAAAATACTGATAGTCTGCATAGTTGTCGTAGTTTTATGAGTTAATAGTAGATGCAACAAAAATACAAAAAAAGTAATACAAAGAAAGGAAAATGTGAAAAAATATGAGAAAAAACTAAAAAAAATTATAGTCTAAAATATGTGTGATAAAAATCAACGTGGCTCTAAGAAAACGTAAAATCCAAACTCAACAACTTTAAAAATCAGACATATGAAAATTGATTCACCATACAATTGTTAGACCATAAAATGGAAGCCAACGCTCCCCCCATTTGAAATCATCCCCCACTTTAGCTATCGACTTCCAAATCCAAAAACCTAACCTGGACAAGCCAGAACCAAAATTGCACACTGATGACACTGATTTAGCAGATGACCACAGATAAGATTAATCTTATTTTATCACACTATCTGTTAGTTCGTTGAGTTAGATTATCTATGTCAATAGTTTTAAAACGAAGCAAAAATTAAACAAAATTAATCAGTATAAATCTGTGCCATCAGTGTGCTATAAAAAACTAAACTAAAGTGATGAAAATCAAGCTAATCTAAAATGTTTTTTTAATATTGTGCCAAAAAATACACGAATATCAAAAATAAGTGGAGCGAACCCCGGAACAAGCCCGACGGCAGCAGGGTGGGATTGTGGGTAGGATGGTGCCGGAACGCCCAAGTTAATAAGCTAATATGATAATAAGTTAATAAGCTAATTAATGAAGAATGAAAAATGAAGAATTGTTTATAGAAAAGAGGGATAAAACATTAGACCTTAGACTTTTAACCGTATACAAAAACTTCCTTATTTTCACATTTGCTTATTAGCTCATTATTTTGTATTTTTGCATGTTATATCAAAAGTATTAATCAGTAAATAAATTTAAAATTATGAGCGAGTTTATTAATAATTCTGAGGACAGAAAGAGAAAATTAAAAGAGTTGATTTTAAAACTTCATGCTGGATCATCTGAGCAAGATGTGAAAAAAGAGCTGGAAGAAACATTAAAAAAAATCCCTTATAATGACGTTGTTGAGGTTGAACAGGAGCTGATTAAGGAGGGATTACCAGAAGAGGATGTACTGGAATTGTGTGATGTTCATGCGAATGTACTTCATGGAAATGTGGATCTATCTGCTGCAAAAAATATTCCTGCCGGTCACCCAATCGATGTTATGGTGAATGAAAACAAAGCATTGAAAACGTTGTGCCAGGAGATCAAAACATTGATTGGTTCTATTGAACAAAATGGAGGCGCTAGTTTGCAGTCAGATCTTTTAAAATTGCGTGGCCATTTTAATGCCCTTTTTGATGTTGATAAGTTGTATAATCGTAAAGAGTATCTTATTTTCCCATTTTTGGAAACAAAAGGGATCACTGGACCCCCTAAGGTAATGTGGGGCAAACATGATGAGATTCGGGAACTGATAAAAGGAGCTATTGAGATTTTAAAAACAGAATCTATCAGTTTGGAAGAGTTGATGGCAGCTTCAGAAATGGTACTGATTCCCGCGGTTAACGGTGTTTTTGATATGACCAAAAAAGAGGAGGATATTCTTTTTCCTATGGTGATGGATAAATTAGATGAGGAGGAATTTTATGAGATCAGTATGCAATCGTTAGAGATTGGATTTTGTTTGTACGATCCACCCGTTTTATGGAAACCTGAATGGATGAAAGAGGATATCATCACTACCTTGAATAAGAACAGTGATCATATACAATTGCCAACTGGTTCATTCCAGGTGGAGGAGTTGATCGCACTTTTAAACCATCTTCCGGTAGATATCACTTTTGTGGATAAAGATGATAAAGTTAAGTATTTTTCTCAAGCTAAAGATCGAATTTTTCAAAGAAACAGAGCGATTCTTAATCGTGACGTAAGGTTGTGTCACCCACCGGCTAGTGCCCACATTGTGGACAAAATCATTGATGATTTTAAAGCAGGAAAAGCATCCAGTGCACCTTTTTGGATCAATATGGGTGGAAAACTGATCCATATCGAGTATTTTGCGATGCGGAATGAGAAAGGGGAGTATTTAGGAACCTTGGAAGTATCTCACAACATTCAGGGATATAGGGATTTAGAAGGGGAACAAAGAATATTATCATACAAAGAGTAGCCATGGAAAACAATAGTGTAATAATTAGTCCAAAGACAAAAGTTTTACAATTGATTGAGGCCTATCCACAATTGGAGGACGTTTTAATCAATTATGTTCCAGCATTTAGCAAGCTTAAAAATCCCATTTTGCGAAAAACAGTAGCCAAGATAGCAACTTTGCAACAAGCGGCAACGATTGGGGGTGTAAAAGTAGAGGAGTTGATCAACGTTTTGCGCAAAGAGGTAGGACAGGAGTTGCAAAGTTTTGAAGGAGATTCAAGCTATAACATGGTACAACCAGAATGGTTTGATACATCAAAAATCAAGACTACTTTAGATATACGTGAGATGCTCAATCAAGGGGAGCAACCGGTCAATCAGGCAATATCTGAGATAAATGACTTGCATATATCTGAAATATATGAAGTGATTGCACCATTTATTCCGGCACCGTTAATTGATAAAGCGACCAGTTTACATGTTCAGCATTGGGTAAAAGAGGAGGGCGTTGAGTTATTTAGGGTTTATTTTATCAAGTTATAGAAAATTTTTAAATGCAAAAAGCAGATATCAGACAAGTATCTTCGGAGGATTTGTTACAATTTTTAAGTTCAGTTCAAGAGAAACCATTTAGATTAAAGCAGATCAAAGAGTGGTTGTGGAAGAAGAATGTGTATAGTTTTGAAGAGATGATCAATCTTTCAAAGCGATTGATTGAGAAATTGAAGGAACAGTATGATTTTAAGAGAGCCATAATATTTGAGGAGGTGCAGAGTGAGGATGGAACGATCAAATTCATTTTCAAGCTGCATGATGGGAAGATGATCGAAGGGGTTTTAATTCCGTCGGGTAATCGAGTAACGGCATGTATTTCCTCTCAGGTAGGTTGTCCTTTACGTTGTGATTTTTGTGCAACAGGATTGATGGGATTCACACGTAATCTTGATTATACGGAGATCATTGATCAATATGTATTGATGAATAGGAGGGCTCAGGAGGTGTATTCCAATCATATTACAAATTTTGTATTTATGGGAATGGGAGAGCCGTTATTGAACTATGAACATGTAACTTATGCTATTAAGATACTTACATCTGAGGATGGGAATGGGATATCCCCGACAAGGATTACATTATCTACAGTCGGTTTAGTAAAGGGGATTCGACAATTAGCGGATGATCAGTTTAAGCCAAATTTGGCAGTTTCTTTACATGTAGCAGATGATGTAAAAAGGAGTAAGTTGATCCCTGCCAATCAGAGTAATCCGTTAATAGAGGTGCAAAGAGCATTAAAGTATTATGTACAAAAGAGTGACCAGAGGATCACCATTGAGTATGTATTGATTCAAGGAATAAATGATTCGATAGAGGATGCTGAGAATTTGTGTTTATTTTGCAAACCATTTCCGGTCAAGATCAATTTGATACAATACAATTCAACGGAAACAAAATATAAAAAATCGAGTCTTGAGCAGACCCGATTATTTGTAAGGCATTTAGAATCTCGAAATTTAATTGTCAATGTACGACAAAGTAGAGGTCAGGATATTGCAGCCGCATGTGGGCAGTTGATAAGGGGGAAGGGAAAAGAATAAAAAAATAGTGTAATTTTGTATTTTGATACAAAAATGGTATTTTTATAAATTTAAGGAGATTTATGTCAGATTATAAGCAAATTAGAAAAGAGATCATACAAAAAACAATAGAATATTATCAAGCACGTTTTGCTGAGAATGAGTTTATTCCAGGAAAAAGTAGGGTGAATTATGCAGGACGAATTTTTGATCATCAAGAGTTGGTAAATGCAGTTGAGGCATCTTTGGATTTTTGGTTAACAGAGGGAAGGTTTTCGGAGGAATTTTCAGAGAAGATTTCAGAATTTCTAGGAGTTGATCATATTTTACTTACTAATTCTGGTTCTTCAGCAAATTTATTGGCATTTTCTGCACTAACATCTGAAAAATTAGGAGAAAGAAGAATTAAAACGGATGATGAGGTTATCTCTGTAGCCGCTGGATTTCCCGCAACAGTAACTCCTATTATTCAGTATGGTTGTATTCCGGTTTTTGTGGATGTAGATATTCCAACGTATAACATCAATATTGATATGATGCGAAAAGCGATTACACCTAAAACTAAAGCAATTTTTATTGCTCACACTTTAGGAAACCCATTTGATATAGAAGAGGTTATGAAAATAGCATCTGAGCATAATTTATGGGTAATCGAAGATAATTGTGATGCTTTTGGGAGTGCGTATAAGGGTAAAAAAACTGGAAGTTTTGGACATATTTCAACTATTTCATTTTATCCAGCACACCATATTACAACCGGAGAAGGGGGTGCTGTTTGTACCAATGATCCTCAATTAGCACAGATCATTAGAGCTTTTCGTGATTGGGGACGCGATTGTTATTGCGCTGGGGGAGAGAATAATACTTGTGGAAAAAGATTTTCGCAACAATTTGGAAATTTACCGTTAGGTTTTGATCATAAATATGTGTATTCGGAAATTGGTTATAATTTAAAAATGACTGATATTCAATCAGCAATAGGAGCAGCTCAAATAGAGAAACTTCCTCAATTTTGTGAAATCAGAAAAGCAAATTTTAAAGAGTGGACAAGGATTTTTTCTAAGTATCCAAAATATTTTATTTTACCAGTGGCTACAGAGGGTTCAGATCCAGCTTGGTTTGCGTATATTGTTACCATTAAAGAGGGTGCGCCATTTAAAAGGGATCAATTTACAACCCATTTGAATAATAAGTTGATAGAAACCAGAAATCTATTTGCTGGAAATATCACCAAACAACCTGGTTTTATGGGAAAAGAGTGGAGAATTGCTGACCATCTTGATAATACCGATTTGATCATGAATAATACTTTCTTTTTGGGCACATATCCAGGATTAACCCAAGAGATGTTTGATTATGTAGAAGGGATTGTTGATGAATTGTGTTGTAGATAATCCATAAGAAAAATGTTAGCAAAAAAATATAGATCAGAAGTAATATCGATAGAAAATCCTTTTGAAGGAATTTATACGTTGGAATTTAAATCATTAGGGACTAAGTATAAATATTTGCCGGGTCAGTTTCTCCATATTGCACTTGATTGTGATTATGATGGAACCACACAATGGCCAGAATCTAGATGTTTTTCGATGCAAAGTAATCCTGATGAGGAAACCATAAAAATAACCTATTCTGTAAAAGGAGTGTTTACTCAAGAGATGGAGAAAACCCTTCAGATTGGGTCAGAAGTTTGGCTTAAATTACCTTATGGAGATTTGTTTCAAAAACCACACAACAAAACAAATTGTATCTTTATTGCGGGTGGAACAGGAATTACCCCATTTCTATCATTATTTTCACACCCTTCTTTTGCAGACTATGAGAGTCCAACAATCTATTTGGGTTTTAGAAGTAAAGAGTTTAACATCTATCAAACGATTTTAGAACAAAGTTCTAATAGTTCAGTAAGAATAGAAGTATTTATTGAGAATGAAGAGGGTGTAATTAATATCGATAAAATTTTTAAAGAGCATGGAGTACAATCTTGTTATTTTATTTCAGGGCCACCTGTAATGATCTCAATTTTCAAAAAGTTTTTAATTGATCAAGGGGTTGATAGTGACCAGATTTTGACAGATGATTGGGAATAAATGATCCCACAAAAAAATATTAGGAAAATTTCACTCGAGGATCAAGCCAGCCATATATGATATCCGTGAAGATGTTGATGATAACCAAAATCACGGAAACGTATAGTAAAGCTCCCATTACCACAGGAAAATCGTATTTGTCGAGACCCTCTACAATCACTACGCCCATACCTTTCCAGTCGAAAATAAACTCTACAAAAACAGCACCTGCTAACAAGGCAGCTAACCAACCAGAGATGGCTGTAACTACAGGATTTAGGGCGTTTTTCAAGGTGTGTTTTACTAATATTTTACGATAGGATAATCCTTTAGCTTTAGCCGTTCTGATGTAATCTTGAGAAAGAACATCCAAAACAGAACTTTTAGTAAGCTCAACTACAACTGCCAGTGGGCGAATTCCCAGTGTTAAAGCAGGTAGAATTAAGTTTTTAAGATCAAGATAGATTCCAGATCCAAAATCATCGACAGAATATAGACTTCCAAACATACTTAGTCCTGTATAGTCTGCGAGAAGAAAAGCAAAAATCCAGGCAAAGAGGATTGCTGCAAAAAAAGAGGGGAGAGAGATTCCCAAAACTGAGAAAAAGAGGGCAATTTTATCAAACCAAGTGTCTTTATAAACAGCACAAAGAATACCAATAAAAATGCCAACTATTATAGCAAAAAAGATAGAAACCACAGCTAACAATGCTGTTTTAGGGAATGCTTCAGTAAGGATATCACTCACCAAACGTTTGCTTTGGTATGATCTTCTCAGGTACGGTTTTTTAAGTACTAAAGCAGAAGTTGAAGTTGTTATGATTTTAGTATAGGAATAGTTTTGGTCATTCAAAAAGAAAAAGGATTCGGAATCTTTGGTTTTGTGCCAGGAGATGGGAGAAAGGTCGTTAAGATACGCCAAAAATTGCACACTTTTGGGAAGGTCGAGCCCCATCTCTTTGCGGATGGCTGCTTCTGTTTGAATATCACTTCTTTGACCCATCATCATACGAGCTGGATCTGAAGGGAGAATTGTAAACAGAAAGAATACCAAAGAGATGACGCCCAGCATCACTAAAAATCCGTAAGCAATCTTTTTAAGTATATAACGACTCACTTTTTATAGTTGTTTTAAAACATCACGATACTCTTCTGCTTCTTTCTCTTTTCCTAATTCTTCATAAGTTTTTACTAACATTCTGTAAATTTTCTTGTATGCAGTTCTATCATCCATCCCTTGAGCTTTATACAGAGTTAATAAATTTTGCATTCCTTGTTGATTGAATTGTTCAGCTTTCATAAGTGCAACCATCATCTTTTCAGCCCCTCTTAAATCATTTTGACGAGCATAAATTTGGAACCCCAGATGATAAGCTGCTTGAAATTTAAAATTATTTTTAATAATTTGTTTTGTAACTTTTAAGGCAGCATCTAATTGATTGGTAGAGATGTAGTAATTTGCTAAGAAATAGTTAGCTGTTTCATATTTAGGAACTAAGGCCAATAATTTATCGCAATACATTTTTGCAGAATCCAATTTTTGCAAATTAAAGTAGCATTCAATGATATTTACATGAGCAGCTTCATTGGTTGGATCCAATTGTATCGCTTTTTGTAGATAAACAATAGCGCTATCATAAAGTTTTTCCTCTTTTAATGTGTATCCAATAAAATCGGATTTATCTTGGCGTTTTAAAACAAATGCAATAGGTTTTCCATCCACTTTTACGGTATAAACGGTATTAGGGGGAGGGAAAATAGCACTATTTTTGATCTGTTCAGGTGCCATTCCTGTTACAGTAAATACTGCATAATCCCAATCAGTATTTCCTCTTTCATACCAACGAACAAAACCAGGAGCAAAATTTGCTGTATCATTTCTTAAATAATAGTTTAATGAAGCTAAATGCCATGAAACCACTTTAATTTTTTCATTAGGATTGGTTGGTTTTTCAGCATTGTTCAGCACCCATTCACATGCTTCTTTACTAGAATGGTAATAGTAATCCCCTTCGTAATTTCCGTATGCCTTATCCATACCACCTGCATAATTGTTAAAATAAACATATTCATATGGGTGGTTTTGTACAATATGAACTAGTGGTGAAATCAATGTCACAAAAGGGAGAATCACGGCTACGTATTGTGCCCATTTCCAGTATTTTTCCTTTGAAGTATTGATTAATTTTGCTCTTTCATCCTCAAAAAATTGAATAAATAAATTGAATCCCAACCCGGCGGCTACAACCATTGGAGGGTAAGAAAATAGAGCGTGTCTCCATCCACCATAAACATTTGCATTGGTATAAACGATCCAAAAAACAGGGAAGAAAAAAGTAAAGAAAATGACGAAGTACCAAAACCAGTTTTTTCGATCTCTCCAAAGAAAAACAAAGAAAGCGAATAAACCTAAAATAACAGCTTCTGGAATTGTCATTAAAATATATTTGGGTGTATAATACCAGGGCAATTTGTCAGACCATTGCAGTTCCCCCTCAAAAAGTTGACGGATTGCAGTACCAAACTGACTTTGGGCTTTAAAGGTCTCCATTGTATTTGAAATAGGATTTACCAATCCATAAGGCCACAATAACAGCGCTAATCCATATCCTGCTATAGCTACAATGACACCATAAAGCACCATTTTTCCAAAGAGTTTACTGGTTTTAGGTTCAAAAAGTCCTTTGAATGAGTAAGTTTTGATGAAATAAATAAACCCAAAGAACCCTAAATAGGGGATCAATAAAAGTCCACCAATACGAATGGCGATCGCAAACCCTATACTTGCAGCGACTAAAATTAAAGTTCTTATTTTTACTTTTGGGAACTCTTGAAGAAAAACAATAATAGTATAGAGTCCAAAAAACATAGCTGTAGCAAGTCCTGTATCTTTGATATTATTAAATGTGTGTCCTAACAATCTTGGAGATAGAAACATAAGGGCAGCAACTATTAAAGATGCTCTCCATTTGCCAGAGATTCTAAAGGCAATCAGTCCACCAAAAAGGAGTAAAAACCAACCAAAAATAGCATTGGTTACGTGTCTTACCATCACTTGATCTTCAATAGAGAACCATTTAGCAACAACATAAGCAATATTATCCACCGTTTGACCATAATGAGGAAGGTTCCAATCTTGTGTATATGCAATAGCTGTTGTATCTTTTCCCCCCGTAGCATAAAAGTCATATACTGCTTTGGCATGTTTCATATGAAAATCTTCATCTCCACTATACCCAGCATCCATACTCAAACGGATGGTTGTAAAAAGTGCAATCGTGATAAATAGATAGAAGCAGAATTGCCAGTAGTTTGTGGTTATCCAAAGTTTAATCTTGTTCATATTGTTATTTGTTAAAAATTAATTTTTTCATCAATAATATATTCAGGTCTGTTTTTGGCTTCATCGAAAAGATTGCCTATATATTGACCCAAAACCCCAATAGTAAGAAGTTGTACCCCTCCAAAGAAGACAATTAAAATGATCGTGGAAGTCCAACCTGAAACCACAACATCATGAGAGAAAATTTTGGAGAAAAGTACAAACAAAGCATAAAAAACACCTACTAAAACAGCTAAAAAGCCCGTAAATGTAGCAATTTTGAGAGGTTTTTTAGAGAAATAAAACATCCCTATAGCTGCAAATTTGAGCATATCTTTCAAGGGGTATTTTGTTTCTCCGGCAAACCGTTCTTGGCGTTCATATAGGTAAGGGATCTGTTTAAAGCCCATCCAACTGATCAAGCCCCGTACATATTTGTTTTTCTCTTTAAAACCGTTAAAAGCTTGTATCACTTTTCTGTCGATAATTCTAAAGTCACCTGTATCTACGGGAAATTTAGTATCTGACATTCGGTTTAATGCTCTATAAAAAACCTTAGCTGTAGTTATTTTGAACCAGTTTTCCCCCTTTCTTGTTTTTCTAACTCCATAAACCACGTTAGCATTCTCCTTTTTCATGAGCGTTAACATCTCCAAAATTGCTTCAGGGGGATCTTGTAAATCCGCATCGATAATAGCAGCAACATCACCTCTACAGTTGTTAATACCACAAGTAACAGACCCTTGATGCCCAAAATTGCGAGACATATTGATCACTTTCACTCTTTGATCTTCGAGTGCCATCCCTTTTAAAATCTCTAAGGTACTATCTTCGCTTCTGTTGTTTAGAAAAATAAACTCCACCTGATAGGGTTGGGGGGTAAAGATGGTATTGAGTCGATTATATGTTTCACGAACCACTAATGCTTCGTTATAACAGGGGATAATAACAGAGAGTAAATTCATGAGAGTATCAATTAATTTGCAAATTTAAATATAAGATTTCTAACTAAGCTAAGAATATGAGAAAAAAGTTTTCCTTTCCATATTTTTATAGGACACATTTTGAATGCGCCTAATTGTATATATTTGTCAATGAGTCTATTAAAAGTTCGTGCTTGTTCAGATCCATAGCTGGCCGAAGCCGAAGTTTTCGATACCCTAAAAGAGAAAAGGGGCTCTTTAATGACATACAAATCTCCAAACAATAACATTTTGATCCAAAAATTTAGATCAACCACATAAGAGAGCTCCTTTTCTATCTGATAACCAGAAGTTTTAAGGGCTATTTGATGATTAAAAAGAACAGTTCCCGGTTCCCCAATCAAATTGGATCCGGAGGAGAGTACTTTTGTTATCACTTTTATTCCGTTATGAATTCCCTCTTTACCAGGATACTTTTTCTGGAAGAGTTTTTTTCCATTCTGATTGATGATGAGCTTTTCACAGGTAACCATGGCTATGTTTTCTTCTGGAAAATCTAAAAATGGTTGAAGTTGTTTTTCAATACAATCGTTTGTGATTAAATCATCAGAACACATAACTTTCACATAAGTTCCCGTTGCTTTTGACAATACTCTTTCAAAATTACCCACCATGCCTAAATTGGTTTCATTGATAAAAAGTTGAATTCGAGGATCCTGAATTTGTTGTATCAAAGATACCGTTTGATCTGTTGAGCAATTATCGCAAATGATAATTTCTAAATGTGTATATGTTTGTTGGATTACTCCTGTAAGCGTTTCCACAATTGTAGATGCCGCATTATAACAGGGAATACATACTGAAACTAAAGGATTATTATCTGTTTTTTGCATTGTTTTACTCCTCAATAAATAGTTTAATACCAGTATAAAGATCCACTTTTGGACTCCAAGATGGAACAGTTACTCCTTTAGTCCAGGGGATCATCACTTCATTTTTTCGGTATGGGAGTTCTCCCCATTTCAAAAAGAGTGGTTTTCCACAAACTTCACTAAAAATTTCTGCCAGTTGTTTCAAAGAATATCTCTTTCCAGAGGATAGAACGTACTCTTTTTCATAAACTTGTTTTTGATCTAAAAGGGATATTAGAGTAGTAAATCCGTTTATTACATCGTCAATGTATACAATATCCATCACTTGTTCACCAGGAGACATGTTTAAAGGTTCTCCTGAGTTTGATACTTGCTTGAAGAGATTGAAAACCTTTTTACGTGTATCGTTTTTACCATAGGTATCACACAATTTTAAAGTAACAAATTGGTAGGAATCCAATTGAGCGTAATATTCTGCAATGGAGATAAATGCCTGTTTTGTAGATGCATAAAGGTTCACAGGATTGTATTCTAAAGAATCGTGGATTCTGTTTTGCCAGATGGTTCCGGTATTTAAAAACCATTTTATGGAGCATCCTTGTAAAGCTTCTAACAGAGCTGTCCCAAAATACACATTTGAGTCGATTAAAGGTTTGATATCTTCTGCTTTATGTTGAGCAATGAATAAAGAAGCTAAATGGATCACCCCATCAATCTTATTCTTTTTAATCCAATTCGACAATTCAGGAATATTCTCTACAAAAAGGAATGTCTCTAATGATTCATGAAAATGGAGTTCAGAAGTTTCTTTAACTATAACAAACAACTTGTGTTTTAATATTAGTTGATCTATTAAGTTTTTTCCAATAAATCCAGTAGCTCCAGTGATTAAAATGTTCATCAGAAAGGGGTTTTAAATTGGTCTAAAGAAACAAAAGAGAGATCCCGTTCAGATATAATCGGGTTTTTAACTCCCCAATCAAAATCAATAGAACTATATAAAATCCCACTATCAGATTCTTTATGGTATTGTGAATTTTGCATATAATTAACAATAGTGTTGTCTGTCAACGCTAAAAATCCATGAGCAAAACCAGAAGGAATAAACAAAGATTTGCCATCGATGTTGTTCAAATGTATTGAAAAAAGTTTTCCAAAAGTTGCAGAATCTTTCCGCAGATCAATAACAACATCTAAAATCTCCCCTTGGGATACGAAGACCAATTTTGTGTGGTCATGAGGTGGAATTTGAAAATGGAGCCCTCGAATCACATTTTTGTGAGAGATGGAGTAATAGAACTCTTTTATATCAAAATCCATTGAGAGATTTTTAAAAAGCTGAGTTTGAAAAATCTTTTGAAAATCTCCTCTACTATCCGAAAAAATGTCAGATTGAATAATAGTTAAGTCTATAAAGGGAGTTTCAATGGCTTTCATAGTGTTTTGTTATAAAAAGTGATCTTTTTTAATTTTAAAAATTTATATTATTTTTTGTTAATCCTTCAATAGTTCTCTTTATCCCCTCATAAAAATCAACTTTTGGTTGAAATCCAGTATCTTGAACTAATGCAG
>JBLJBB010000049.1:0-12370 GCA_047638115.1 Bacteroidales bacterium
GTAAAATTATAGTTTTTATCTATAATCCAGTCTGAATTTTCAGGGGGCTAAAACACGATGAACCCACATCAGGGCTTGACCCGTTGATGCAACGTGTTTTTAATGAGTTGATTATGGAAGAAAAAGAGAAAGGGAAAACCATATTAATGTCGAGCCACAGTTTTGAAGAGATTGAAAAAACGTGTAGCAGAGTGGGGCTTATCAAAGATGGGAAACTGGCTGCCATTGAAATGATGGAACAGGTGAAACATGGAAAGAAAAATAGCTATCAAATCTATTTCAATAGCTTGGAAGAGCTTCAAAATTTTAAAGCTAAAACTACCTATGAAGTAGTGGAAGTGATCGAAAAACAGATTAAAGTTTCCATTACTGGCAAAATTAACGGACTACTCAAGGAACTGAGTCCTTATGAAATTGTTGATATTCAATCAGAAAAAGGGAATTTAGAAGAATTATTTATGCCATATTACGGAGGTTAATTATGAATATAAGTTTATTTAAGTTTGATATTAAAAGGAACTATATCCTTTTCTTAGTGATCACAGGTGTTTTGTTGTTATATATGAACATCATCACTGGCATGTACGACCCTAACGGGATGGAAGTGATGCAAGAGCTGGCATCCATGAAAATGGGTGGGGGCGATTTAATGAAAATCATGGGTTTTGACTTCGGAGAAAACTTACAACCCACATTGGTAAAGTATTTATCACAATACTTTTACGGATTTCTCATCTTTATGTTCCCCATGATTTATGTGATCTCGATTTCGAATCGTTTGATTGCCAAAAGTGTTGATAACGGCTCGATTGCGTTTATCCTCTCCACACCGAACACACGCATGAAAATTTGGATGACACATGCCATTTTCCTAGTAGTTTCAACCTTTTTACTGATTGCCATCGTAACACTATTTGGGATCATTTTTGCGTCAAAGATGTTCCCTGGACTTTTAGATGTTTCGACATTTATAACGCTAAACTGGGGTGCATTTATGGTAATGTTTACCATTAGTGGGATCTGCTTCTTTTTCTCCTCATTATTCAATGAATCTTCTAAGGCCATAGGGTTTTCAACAGCACTTCCTATAATATTTTTATTAATGCAGATGATCTCCAATGCAGGGGAGAAATTAAGTTTTTTGAAAAACTTCACTTTTTTCACTTTATTTAATTCGGAAGCGATTGTAAATAAGGAATCTGTAGGATTAGAGATGACTGTTTTAGCATTGATAGGATTGGCCTGTTTTGCAGGTGGTGCGATCATTTTCAAAAAGAAAGATCTTTCGGTTTAAGATTACCACAACTTTAATAAATCCAAATTAAAAAAATGGAGCACTATTAAGTAACTCATATACAACGATATTGCAGCAAACAAAACTCCCCAGATAAAAGCGGGGATTTTTGTTGATTTTGCCAGAATGGTTGCATCTCCTGCTTGCCCTGATCTAAAAAGGGAAAGATACAACACTACAAAAGAAGAGGAGAGCGCTTCCACTCCTATAAAAGTTGCATATAACAAACCCGTAAGCTGAAGATAGTTTTCATTATTTAAGTATATCAAATAACTGTTTATAGCCGTAAAAACAAGCACCCAGACAACACCATAACTATTTCTGATCCATAACAATAGAGTAAAAAAAGCGATCAGGGTGATGGTAATGATAAAACCTTTATAGTATCCAACTGAGATGAGAAAAAAAGCAAAATAGGCAAAAAGTGCCGCAAATAAATATCCTGCAATAGATACAAAAAAAGAGCCCAATTTGCTTTTACATTGTGTGGTAGTGGTACCTGAAGTATCATTAAACAATTCAATTTTCTTCACTGAGCCATCGAAAGGTAAGGCAAACAGAGCGTGTCCTAACTCGTGGATGAGGGTGTTAATCACATTAAAAAACTTACCCACTACAGGAATTTTTGGCAATAGAAACGCCAATCCTAAAAAGATATAGATGGCTGGAACATTAAAAAGAGTAATTGACAACATTAGGGAACATGTTTTAAAATGAGGATGGTTTATTATCTAGCAAAAATAACATTTTTTTTGAAGATTTAAAAATAAATTTCAAAGTTTTTCGTTAAAATCGGCAGATTTTATAATTTTGCAACTATATATTAAAAACATGAACTCATTATGAAACAAAAATTTATCGTTGTAATCATTCTATTCATTTTGATTCCATTTCTATTACATGGACAATCGTTTAAGGCAACGGCTAAATTAGACTCCACAAACATCTTGATAGGAGATTATCTCAAAGTACATTTAGAAGTTGTAACTCCCAAAGGGACACCCGTCATTTTTCCACAAATCAACGCCAAAGTTATTGAGGAGGCACAATATCCATTTGATTGGATTGAAAGCTCTAAAATTGACACCACTTATACTTCTTTGGAACAAATTTTAAAGCAAACAATAACCATAACCGCTTTTGATTCTGGAAGTTATGTATTCCCTAGTTTACCCGTTTTCTCTATTGATTCCACTTTATTAGCGCAAACCGACCCATTATCTTTTACTGTAACTACGATTCCTGTAGATACTACGGCAGCATATAAAGACATCAAAGGTAATCTTACTACGCCGCTAACTTTGCATGAATTGTGGCTCTATTTTAAAAAGTATGGATTTTTATTTTTGGTAATCTCTTTGCTTATTTCAGCAATATTATATCTTTTTGTGAAATATTTAAAATCCAAAAAGAAAACAAAAAACGCTGAAATTATTAAAGTAAAACCGAAAGAGAAACCACATATCATTGCTTTAAATGAATTGGAAAAACTTCGTCATAAAAAGTTATGGGAACAGGGCAAAGTGAAAGAGTACTATTCCGAACTTACAGAGATTATTCGTATTTATTTGGAGGGTCGATGGGAAATATATGCCATGGAGATGGTAAGCAGTGAGATCATTGAAGCACTAAGAGAAATCCACGTTTTAGATGGAGATATAAACTCTTTAGTAAAAATGTTCTCCATATCAGATTTGGTTAAGTTTGCCAAGTGGGATCCACTTCCAACAGATCATGATATGGCGTTTAAAAGTGCAAAGGAGTTCATTGAAAAAACTGCTGAAACCAATGATGTAAATGAAAACAAACTTTAAAAATTGACTTAGATGAACATAATAGATCAAATTGGACCATTTTTGAAAGAGTTGGAATTTGCTCAACCACTCTATTTTTTACTGTTACTTTTGATCATTCCCGTTGTGGGATGGCAAATCTGGAAAAGGCACAAAATGCAGGCCTCTTTCACCATACCAACAATACAATCCTTAAAAGGGATCCCCAAAAGCTGGAGAATAAAATTAAGATGGATCTCTCCTACCCTTTTGGGAATCTCTTACCTGTTTATGATCATTGCCTTAGCCAGACCCCAATCCTCTTTTAGATTGAATGATGTTGAAGTGGAAGGGGTAGATATTGTGATCACTTTAGATATCTCCGGCTCCATGAAAGCGATGGACTTTAAACCTAACCGCTTAGAAGCATGCAAAAATGTTGCCCAAGAATTTATTGAGAGTCGAGAAACCGACAGAATCGGATTGGTACTTTATGCGGGGGAAGCATTTACCCAATGTCCCGTTACCAGCGATCATCAAACATTACTTGGATTACTAGATAAAGTAAAATTTGATGTTATTGAAGATGGGACTGCTATTGGAGATGGGTTAGGCACTGCCATTAACCGCTTGAGAGAGAGTAAAGCCAAAAGTAAAATCATCATTTTACTTTCGGATGGAGTTAACAACCGTGGTTATATTGACCCTTTGTCTGCAGCTGAGATTGCTAAGAATCAAAAAATTAAAGTTTACACAATTGGATGTGGCACTAATGGGAAAGCTCCTTTTCCTGGTCCACTTGGACCAATTTACGTAGATACAGAAATCGATGAACAACTTTTACAACAAATGGCTGCCGAAACGGGTGGAAAATATTACAGAGCCACCAACAACGAAAAACTAAAAGCGGTATATGCAGAGATTGACAAATTGGAAAAAACGATATTGAACGAAAAAATCTACGAAAACAAAGCTGATGTATTTGCTCCGTTTTTAATCATTGGACTTCTATTATTGATATTACATCTTATTTTTAAACTTTTTATCCTAAAGAAAAATCCTTAATTAAAACTTACACACCATGTTTCGCTTTGAAAATGAATTATATCTTTATGGACTAATCATTGTTCCCCTGATGATTACGGGATATCTGTTTATATATTACAGAAATCAAAAAAAATGGGCTAAATTTGGGGATAAAGAATTGATTGAAAAACTGATGCCTGAACGATCTACCACTATGCAACATGTAAAGTTTGGTGTTTTAATGTTAGCTTTGACAAGTTTTATCTTTGCTATTGCTAATCCACAAGTGGGTAGTAGCTTAGAAAAAGGAAAAAGAAAAGGGGTAGACATAATGATTTGTATGGACGTATCTAACAGTATGTTATGTCAGGATTTTCAACCAAACCGTTTAGCTGCCTCTAAAATGGCATTATCCCGATTTATTGACCAACTTAATGGAGACCGGGTAGGTCTAGTTATCTTTGCAGGAAAATCTTTTGTTCAATTACCTATTACCAGCGATTATGCTGCGGCAAAAATGTTCATAGATTATGTAAATCCATCCATGATCAATACCCAGGGAACAGATATTGCTGCGGCCATTGATTTAGCAGCAGTTTCTATGATCCCAGAAGATAAAGAGGGGAAGCCAGATATTAGTAAAATTTCAAAACTCAATTCTAAAGTGATTGTGGTAGTATCTGATGGTGAAGATCACTTTCCAGAGGCAGTTGAAGTTGCTCAAAAAGTGAAGGAGATGGGGGTACTTATTCATACCATCGGAATTGGTTCTACTAAAGGGGAACCGATACCCACTTCAGATAAATATGGAAATATTAACTACAAAAAAGATGCTGAAGGAAATACTGTAATCTCCAGACTAAATGAAGAGATCTTAAAAAATATTGCTCAAGCTGGGGGTGGTACTTATGTTCATGCTTCTAATGCCAATATGGGATTTGAGGCAATAGCAGAAAAGATCAATACTATGTACAAATCTGACCTTGCTGAGATCACTTTTTCAAAATATGATAGTAAATTTCAAATTCCATTACTTTTAGGTATTATTTTATTATTAATTGAATCTCTCCTTTTTGTCGTAAAACCTAAGTGGAGAAAAATGGTTCAACAATTCCAACAACTATTTGTAATGAAAAAAACGGTTATGTTATTTTTAGTGCTTATCTTTGCCGTCCCTTCTATGAAAGCTCAAACTTTAGAGGAGATCGGTTCTTTAAGAAGAGGCAATAGTGAATACGCACAAGCTGAGAAAATTAGAGAAGAGGCACTACAACTATACAACAAAGGGGGACAAGTAAATGAACGTTTGGCTCAGGATAAACTAAAAACAGCTTCACACCTTTACCAAAAAGCTGAAGGGAACTTTAGAAAAGCTTTGGTCTCAAATCCAAACTATACACAAGCACAATATAATTTAGCCAACACCTTGTACCGACAAGAAAAGTATGAAGAAGCTACAGAAATCTATAAAAACTTAGCCGAAAATCAAAAAGTTGACAAAAAAACCAGAGCTAAATCGTATCACAATATGGGAAACTCATATTTAAAAAATGAAAAGTATAAAGAGAGTATAGATGCCTATAAAAAATCTTTAAAAGTGGATCCTAACGATAAAGATACAAAATACAATTTAGAATACGCAAAAAAGAAATTGCAAAAGCAACAACAGCAGCAACAACAGCAGCAACAACAGCAACAGCAACAACAACAGCAACAACAACAGCAAGATCAAAAAAACAAAGATCAACAAAATAATCAACAACAGCAACAGCAACAGCAAGATCAAAAAGGGAAAGAGAAAGAGAAAGAGCAAGAACGGAAAAAAGCTGAGGAAAAAGAGAAACAAAAAGAGGACAAAAGACAGTTGGATGCGTTGCAACAAAACGAAAAAAATACCCAGGAAAAAATTCAAAAACAACACGAAAAGGGTAGAAATACAAAACAAGAGAAAGATTGGTAACTTTTTGAATTTAATCCTATTAGTAATAATTACACGATAAAACCCACAACATGCAAAACTTCATCTTTATCTTTTTTGCACTTTACACTGCACTTTTGTTTCTTATTACGTGGTTAACATCGCGAAAAGCTAATAGTGATTCCTATTTTACAGGAAATCGAAAATCTCCTTGGTTTGTGGTGGCGTATGGTATGATTGGAGCTTCGTTATCCGGAGTAACGTTTATGTCAGTCCCAGGAGATGTAGCCAACACGCAATTTACTTATTTTAGTGTGGTAATAGGTTATGTTTTAGGGTATATTACTATCGCTTATTTACTACTACCATTGTACTATCGATTAAATTTGGTTTCTATTTACCAATTTTTAGGGTCTCGCTTTGGGAATGTTGCCCAAAAAACAGGTGGTTTGATGTTTATCATTTCCCGTTTGATCGGTTCTGCCCTAAGAATGTACTTGGTAATTTTCGTATTGCAAATATTTATTTTTGACAGTTGGGGCATTCCTATTTGGGGAACTGCTTTATTTATGATTTTTATCATCTTCCTATACACTTTTAAAGCAGGAATCAAAACGGTTGTTTGGACTGATCTCTTACAAACTACATTTCTACTTGCCGCTTTAGTGATTACCATCATTATCATTTTCAATGATCCCAATATAAATTTAACGGATACATTTCTTGCATTTAAAGAGAATGGGTACACGAAAATATTTGAAGGAGAATGGAAAGCCAGCAATTTTTACATCAAGCACATTCTTGGGGGGATGTTTATCACCATCACTATGACGGGGTTAGATCAAGATATGATGCAGAAAAATTTAACATGCAAAAACTTGAAAGATGCACAAAAAAATATGCTTACTTTTTCTGGTATCCTTGTTTTTGTAAATGCACTATTCTTAATTTTAGGGGGATTACTTCTCGTTTATGCTCAAAATAAAGGGATTGATCTTTCTGAAATAATTGCCAATAAACAAACTGATAAAATTTTCCCAACCATTGTATTTAATTATCTAGGACTTGGTGCAGCTGCTCTTTTTGTTATTGGATTAATTGCAGCGGGTTATTCAAGTGCAGATGGAACATTTGCTGCCATCACTACTAGTTTCTGCTTTGATATTTTAAATATTGATAAATGGGCAAAAAATGAACAACATAAAACTAAAATCAGAAGATGGGTTCATGTAGGAATGTCCGTAATGTTTTTGGCAATTATTTTAGTGTTTTCAAAATATCACAATGACTCGCTTATCCGGATAATTTTTGTGGTTGCAGGGTACACTTATGGCCCAATTTTGGGGCTATTTGCATTTGGAATGTTTTCAAAAAGAATAATTTACAATAAATACTATATTCCTATCGTTTCTATTGTAACTCCTACCCTTGTCTTCTTCATCGCTAAATATGCCCCAATTCTTTTTCATGGATATAAATTTGGATTCGAACTCATCATCATCAATGGAGCATTAACCTACCTGTTTTTATACTTAGGAAGCAAAGCAAATACTACCCTAACCTCATCTTAAAAAATTATAATAACAAACATTATGTTGATCGAAAAATTAAAAAATTATACTGTATATCTTTGTTCAAAATCTCCAAGGAGACATGAACTATTAGCAGGAATGGATATTCAATTTGAATATTTACCTACCGATATGGATGAATCTCACCCAGATAATTGTTCACCCATTGAGGTTGCTGAGTATTTATCTAAACATAAACTCTCCCCAATCGATTTCTCAAATTATGCATCAAATTCCATTTTTATTGCTTGTGATACCATTGTAGTTTTGGATGGAGAAATTATTGAGAAACCTAAGAATGAGAAAGAAGCTTTGGAAATGCTCCATCATTTATCTGGAAAAGAGCACACTGTAATCACAGGTGTTACGGTGGCTAATCACATGAAAAGCATCACCGCGAATAGAGCTTCTACTGTAAAATTTAAAGAGTTTTCTAGTGAAGAACTCAATTATTATGTGTCAAAATATAAACCTTTGGATAAAGCTGGTGCATACGGAATTCAGGAATGGATAGGGTATATTGGCATTGAATATATCCAAGGATCTTTCTATAACGTAATGGGCTTACCCACTAAGCTACTCTATGATATGCTTGAAAAAATGGTAGACAACTAATACTTCATCAATTTTTTAGACCAACCTTGATGATTGGTGATGATATATATTCCATTCACAAAAGGTTTGGTATCAATAATTTCTTGAAAATCATCAAGATTAAAAGTATATATTAAGCTCCCTTTGCCATCATAAATAAATAGTTTTTGTGAAACGGTTGTTTGATCACCATTTATAACAAAAGTTTGATTTATATAATCATAAAAGGCACTAATTTCTGATAATGAAGATTCTCTAATTCCGCTTCCATCTAAGACTTTTGTCACTTTAAAGTCATCAAAAGTAAACCCATCAAAATTTAAATATCCATCACTAATTAATTCAAATTTGATCTTTATGGTTTCCCCTAGAAAATTTGTTAAAGGCGCCACTTCATAAACCCAATCGTTTTGAAATCCATGATACAATGGATTTCCAGGATCTTGAAACGAGGAACCTACTGAGGAGTGTGTCGATCTTAGTGGGATCCAAGTTGAACCATTATCTGGAGAGACTAACAACTGAACATAATCAAAATTGGTTTCTAACGCCCATTTTGCATAAAACTCAATTTGAGCATATACTGAACTTGATAAATCTACTAGTGTAGTCAACTCTACATAAGAATACGCATCTTCAAGATAATCACCTAATGGTGAATCTGTTATAGCTGTAGAAGGTGATACAAATTGGGTTGTTGTAATTTGCCATCCATTTGTTGTCCAGTTAGATACAGAATTACAAGGATCATCAAGAATCGTTGTTAAGGTTCCAAAATACTTAACCATTGTATCTCTATAAATAAACATACCATTATCAGTGAGTACTTCAAATAGAATAGAATCACCTTGTAACAATCCACTTTGTAATTGAATAGATATTGAATCTACTCTAACATCTAAGGGATTTAAAGTGCTTAATAAAATAGGATTCCCAACAGATAAAATATTGGAAGAGATTGGGTTAAGAGATACTGTAAAGTTAGAAGCTGAAACATACCCTAAAGATTTTATTTCAAAGTTAAAAAAAGCAGAAACTGATGAAATTACTGGACTAGAAAGATCTTTAATTTTTGCATAAGGTAATCCTAAACGCATTAATGACATATTCATTGGTAAATAATCTTCACAAATCTGTTCAATATTTATAGCAGGAGGCCAAAAACCTAACAAAGGATCACCAGCTTCAGGTGAAAACTCAATGATCTTATTTTTAGTTGTTTGTTCACCATAAAACCAATCAGAGCTCCCCCCATTAGCTGTGTAATTCAACACTTCATAACATGTCCCATACACAAAATTGTTTTCAGCCGTCAACAGTTTTGCATATTCAATAAAAAGTAATGAATCTGTCGTTAATGCTGGAATAAAGCCCCAAGGATAAATCAGTAAATTACCATGACAATGGTTACTCATTGCCAATTTTATGTTTTGAGATTCAATAAAAAGTTTCAATTGTTGCGTTTCCACCTCACTAAATCCTGCTGTTCCGCGATACGTTTCATCGTTTCCATTTATCGAAGAGCCCACATTATCGTATCCCCAATTATATCCAAAATTACGGTTTAGATCAACCCCCCAAGTGTTATTTCCATTATTTCTTCGATTTTTTCTCCACATTCCTCCACCGTTTGGTTGTTGAGTTTGGTTAAAAATATAACCATCTGGATTTAAACAAGGTACAAAAAATAGTTCTAAATTATTCATCAAATATTGAATTTCTGGATTTGAGGCATAATTTTCAAGCAGATACCACATGTGGTAAATCATTTGTTGCATTCCAGCTGGCTCCCTTGCATGAGTAAGTGAGGTATATAACACTTGAGCTTTTTCTATAGAAGGTTGTGTTAAAGTTGAAATAACTACATAGAAGATTCTATTTCCATTCTGTGTTGTTGTACTTGAAAAAGAAAGGGTGTCAGAAATTAAATCAGGATAGAGTTGATGCATCTCATGTAACTCAGTAATAATCTCATTATAGGTAAGATAGCCACCCATAGAGCCCAAATGAAAATTTGTTGGAGTTGTATTTCTAGATCCTTTCATTTTAAAAAGGGTATTTAAAGAATCAATATTTACATTACTATTTTTGGAAGTATAGTATTGCGTAAGATCTTCAATAACTATTTCATATTGAATATTTTGATCTCTTAATTTCTCCATTTCCGAGGAAGACAATTCCAAGAAGCAATACGCTCCTTTATGGTATTCGATACCATCCAGAGCAATTCCCAATTGCGATATTTGTTGAAGTTTAGCTGGAGTTTCTGTATAAATTTTAACTTTTGAGTAAGTTGTATGCTCCTGTGCAAAGATAAATAGCACATTTACTAGTAAAAACCCAATGAGAGCAATTTTTTTCATAAGATACGAATTAAAAAGCGAAAATACAAAAAAAAAACTGATAGCTGAAAGTTCATAGCTGATTGCTTATTGAATCAAGAATTTGAAGAAAATTTAAAATATTTGCATTTTATGTGAATTGGTAGCGGTTTTTTCTTATATTTGCAAACAGAATCATTTAAACCTAAACCAATATTTTATGAAAAAATTTTTATTCATTATCTTTTGTCTTGTCATTACGACAACCTTACACGCTCAACTAGTATCATGGGGAGTTACAACAAAATTGGAGGAGCGATTTGGAGCTCCAAATCAAGCCGTAATTGGAAAATATCTTGGTCAAATAAATGGAGCAGATTACTACACGTACTACTCTAGAAAACCTAAATTTGTAACCATTGAAGATACTAGATTTGCATTTTGTGAGGTTAAAGGAACTAAAATCACTAAGTTTTCACCTTATTCAGATACAGAATATGAAAAATTAGATGTTTCTGCTACGGATAGTAAGCTCTGTGTTACCTATGTTACTGGTGAAAAAAAAGCAAAGAGAAATATTAAATTGGACTATTTTAATCCATCAAATTTCAAAAAGACAGAAACAACAACACTTTTATCTTTTGATCCTATTGGAAAAGATGATCCTTATATTGATTTAGTTCGTTCAGATAACCAAGAATATATTGGAATTATCGCCAATGGAAAACATCCTGAAACTGGTCAAGGTACCATTATTATAAAATGTTTTAATAAAAAATATGAAGAGATCTGGGCTAGTTATTATGACTACAATGGAAATGGATATCCAGAAATTGGTGATTTTTTCGTATCAAATACAGGAACTGTACTCATCCATTTTCTCAAATATGAAAGTGAAAAGAAAAAAAGATTAGAATCTTTCTATTTTGTAAAAATATCTGATGAGAATATTAATGAACTTGAATACTCTATAGATAAAAAAGTTGAACTTGTTGAATACAAAATTGGAGAATACAAAGAGAATCAATATCTTATGGCTTATACTGAAAAAGAAAATGTTACTGGATTAAAAATTGACTTTAGCAATGAATCTATTTCCCAGATTTTTTCAAAACCATTATATGAAGGAAATTGGAGAATTGATAAAATAGTTGATATGCAAAATGGAAATTTTACCATTGCAATGCAAAATAGAGATCTTTTAGTAGTAATTACTCGTGGAGCAAACAATACAGTTAACCATAGCTATAATTATTGGAATAGAAGTTTTGTTTTTATTGGTATTAATGGAGAAAATGATGAACTTACCTATTTGAAAACACTTGGAAGATACTACGGCTATACACAAGGGATTCCAACTGCAGAATTAAATATCACAATTGAACCGTTCTATTTTGTAAAAGATGGAGATTTACATGTAGTTTATAATACCGACAAAAAAACGAAAGATTTTCAATCAAATTCAAAAGAAAAACCGGGCTATTTTTCTATTAGTTTTAAAGCAACCACGGTTAAACCCATTACAAAAATGGCTACGATTTCTGAAAGTGGCGATATTAAAACAAAAACCTTGTTTGATTCTAAAGTTGAAAAAGGGGTTTTCTTCTCAAAATTCTCACACTTAGATGAAAACAACGATTTGATCATAGCCAAAGGGAAAAAGAAAACACTCCTGACTTGTACCCTTTAAATTTAGTGCGGTGCTAATTGTCTAATAATCAACACTTATTTCAAAAAAAGTAGTATTTTTACCGCACTAAGCTATTTTTTATGAAAATCAGGATCATTACAACCGCCTCAAATGCAAAAGCAGTTCAGATCGTAAGATACCAGAATAATAAAAGAATCGTTTTGCATCACATTGGATCTGCGCA
>JBLJBB010000050.1:0-38587 GCA_047638115.1 Bacteroidales bacterium
CAAGTTGACAGTGAAGTGCTCCTTAATGCCCGCCAGCTTTTAGCCTCAGCCGTTATATGCCATTATACAAAACCGACATCGTGCAAACAGACTTTACAAAAATATTGCTTGACTTTAAATCAATTCCACGACATCAGCGGACAAAGACGTTTATGGAAATTGCTGGCTATCCACATTACGAAAATGTTTGTAGTAACATTTTGAAGTTTTATCTCGACCCTTCAAACGAACACGGACTGAAAGATTTGGTTTTAAACTCTTTGTTGAACCTAGTTGACAAAGAATTCCAATTTGACATTGACTTTGAAGAAATAAAAATTTACAGAGAATATCAAACATTAAACGAGAATAGGCTTGACTTAGTTTTGCTGACTGAAAATTATGCTATTGGAATTGAAAACAAAATATTCCATCATTTACACAATGACCTTACCGACTATAAAAATACAGTAGAATCGCTCTGTTACAATTCAAAAAAACCTATTTGTATAGTTTTATCTCTAAACAAATTAACAACAAAAGAAGACCTTGAAAAAGTAACATCAAACAATTTTGTAAACGTAACATACGAGCAAGTCTTTAAAAACATTAAACAAGATATTGGTCATCATTTAAGCAGTTTAAATATCAGCTATGTCAATCATTTAAATGACTTCATAAAATCAATTGAGAATCTTACAGCTAAGACAATGGAAAATAAGACACTTTGGACATTTTTTAAAAACAATGCAGAAACCATTCAAGAGTTAACCGACAGTTTTACTGAATATAAAAACTCACTATACCAAAAAATATATCAACTACGCGACACAATTCCACAAAATGAATTTGCACCGACAGTTGACAAGCAATGGATTTATGATGGTTGTTGCTTAGTTCACGACTATACAATAAACTCAAAATATAAATTAGCAGTTGACACATATATTGACACCAACGGTTGGGAAATCCAGCTTTTTGGACGTAATGGACAATCCACAGAATTTATATTTAATGTAATGTGCAAAGACAATAATTTTCTACCAAGACCATTTGAGAGTTATGAAAGAGCTGAAAGACTTATTTACCATCGGTTTGACACGGACACGGACATTGCAATGGTAGCTAAAACTTTAACCGACCTGCTGTCAAGAATTGAAAACTACAAACAAAGAACGGATGAGAATAACGACATATAACAACACCTACCCAAATGGCGGGGTTTCATGCTTCGCAGACGCATTTGCGCAAGCCGAAAATTCAGTTCTTCGAATGAAGTTTTGTGGTAAGAGTCCCGCCCTTAGGGTAGCTGCAAAACTTTACCGCCACTCTAAAATGAGACCATGATTCGGTTTATAGTTATCCTTAAAATGTTAGAAAAAAATAATATAGAGAGATAAATTATGAAATACAATGGATTAGATTTTCCTTCAACTATTGACATAGCTGAAAAAGGCGAAAAACTAAAGCTACATATAAATGCTGTTGGTAAAAATATGCAAGAAAATTCCAATGCATTTGAAGCATGGGCAATACTTCTCTATTTGAGAGAAAAAAAAGATATTATACTTTCCTTTGAGCCAATGAATTTAAAAGATGGATTTTGTTTTCAGGATCTTTCAATGAAAGAACAACATTATATGAGATTTCTTTATCGTCTTTCTGTATATGGGAAAGATATGAGAGATTGGTTTTGTGTAAGCGAAGAAAATCAAGATGTTGTAGCAAGTTTTCAAAATGCCTTTAATAATGTAAAGAAAGTCAACAATTACCCTGATCAATGCTCAGATTTCAATAGAAAAAAGGGAGATGAACATGTTTTAGAAAAAGCATTTACAAAAAACATCTTAGATATAAAAAACAAAACGATTCCCCCTATAGAATGCCACCTACATGATCAATTGCCTGTTGGCATATTTGCCAAAGAAAAAGCAAAAAAGACTCGGATATTTAGTGGAGGCAGTAGTGCTATTGATTTATGGGGAGTAGATGTAAATGACAATTCATTTTGTATTTATGAGCTCAAAAAAATAGAAGGTAATGATAGCGTTGGTATAATTTCTGAATTGTATTTTTATGCAAACATAATGTGTGATTTGTTAAATCATAGGAATGGATTTGAATTGAATCAAACTGGTAGTAAATTTCGAGGTTATAATCAGATAATAGATTTGATAAAAAAAAATAAAGACATCAAAATAAAAGCATATTTTCTTGTAAAGAAGTTACATAGTAGAGTTGAAGAACTTAAAAATGAAATTATTGAGCTACTAAATAAAAACACTAAAGGAATTGAATTTGCTATAATTAGGTATGATGTTGATGATAGTTTAGATATTAATGCACTAGTTAAGAAATTGAATTCCTCTAACGTATGAAAATAACAATCCATAGAGGAACAAATCAAATTGGTGGCTGTATCGCTGAAATAAAAAGCTGTGGTTATAAAGTTTTTATCGACTTTGGAGAGCAGTTGCCGGAAACAGAGACAAAAGATAAGAATTGGGGGAGTTACTGTAACTCCAATATTCGTTGACCATTCTGCCTTTGATGCTTATATGTTTATTATCGAAGCAGACAACAAACGAGTACTTCATACAGGAGATTTTAGAGGACACGGATTCAGAAGTAAAGGACTTATCCCTACGCTAAAAAAATACGCCAAAAACATTGATTACATAATTTCGGAAGGTTCAAATATTCAACGTCCAAATTCGACTATCCAAACAGAACAAAAATTGCAAAGAGACTTTGAAGCACAATTCAAAAGCAATAAATACAACTTTGTTTTAGTTTCTTCTACTAATATTGACCGAATATTTGCATTGTACCATGCTTCTAAAAAAGCCAACCGCTGTTTTATATGCGACAGTTATCAGACCGATATTTTAAAAATAGTTTCCGAAAATCATAAGCAGTTCTCTAATTTCTACGATATAGATTTCAGTCAAACTAAAAGCCCTGCAGGTCGTTTTTTTGAATTAAACCGTCAAGGGGGTGAACCATTCTCTTTTTCTGGTAAACTGAAAACCTACTTAGAAAGACACGGTTTTTGTATGCTTATTCGGGCAAATGATTCATTTCAACCACTTATAGCTGAATATACTAAATTAGATGATTCAAAGGTATTTTATTCAATGTGGAGAGGATATTTAGATTGTAATAAGACTGCTTTTAATGAATCGTTGTATAATTTTTTGAAACCTTATGAATTTGAGTATATGCATACAAGCGGGCATGCTGATATTGAAACTCTAAAGATAGTTTTTGAAGCAGTTAAGCCCAAAGGTGGCATAATCCCTATTCATACGGAAGCACCTGAGAGATTTGAAGAATTATTTCGCGAACAATCAACGATAATCCCTCTTCGTGATGGAGATGTATTTGATGTATTATAAAATGAATGATAATATAAGAGCGAACGGCTAACAATAGCTATTTCCAATGCCTGCCGCGGGCGCAACACAGGCAAACTGGCCATATTGCCAGCCGTTAACAATAATTACAATTATAATTTTCATAGTAGGAAAAATTGGACTGAATAATAGGTCACTAATGTTTAAAACGGAATTTTCCTCCCATTCTAGAACTCTTGTCCATTACCCATTTCCGCCATATTACTTTCAAAATTATCCCTATTCCTCAACTTCGAAATGGATTGTATAGTGATGCAGTTTTGAGGTGTTTCCGAAATTGAGTATTTATTTGAAGAAAAAATGCACTTTTTGGAAGAAATTGTGCAGTCGATACGGAAAAAATGCATCAAAAAAAATTCTCTATGTTATGGTTTTGTAAGGTTTTTCTTGTATCTTTGCCCTGCAGAAAAATACACACACTTAGAACCTAGAAATAAACTTCCCCAAACAGATTTTCGTTTTTTTTTTTATTTAAAATTTTCATAAATTATATCCAGAAACCCATCATCAAGTGGAAAAACCCAAAGATTAACTGGAAGAAACCTGTCATCCAATGGTAGAAACTGGCTATCCAGTGGAAGAAACCGATCATCCAATGGTAGAAACCGGCTATCCAGTGGCAGAAACTGGCTATCCAGTGGCTTCTATGGTTGTAGTATGTCTAAGGAAAGAGATGATATGATTCCTTCGCCGCCATCGAACTTTGGATGCGCGACTTCTACGCCGTCGCCAAAATCGCTTTAGATGACAAAGTGAAGTTGTTAAAAGCGCTGAAGGGCTCAGGGCTAAGGGCTAAGGGCTAGGCCAAGGGCTAACGGGAAAGGGACAGGAGGAATTCTTGTTCCTTTTCTTTGTAGTATACCAAGATTTCATTATTCATTATTCATTTATTAGTGCTGCGAATTAATTAAAATCCCCACACTCCAGATTTCCATTTAGTAAAAAAACTTTCAACACTTAAAAATCAAAGAACTTATTTTATTATCTTTGCAAACTAAGTTTCAATTAACCTAGCATAAAGAAGTGAAATTTTAGGCATGTTGAAATTACCAATATGATAACAAAATTAACTATTTAAAGCAATAAAATTAAACTATTTGAAAATTAAAATACATTCTAATGCCAACTAAATTTTTTACAAATCAAAACGATAATAGTTTACTCAAAAAGTTTGAGGGTGTATTTACAAATATTGAAAGCATCCGCCATTTTGATGCTTTGGTGGGCTATTTCAGGACTTCCGGTTATTTTAAAATACGTGCTTTCCTTGACAAAATTCCTAAAATCAGAATCCTTGTTGGGATCAATGTTGACCAGTTAATAAAAAGATATCACGACAAAGGACAACTCTTTCTTGAAAATCCAGATGAAACAAAAGCATACTTTCTTGATGAAATTGTTAAAAATATTCAAGATGCTAACTACGACGAAGTAACTGAAAAAGGAATTTTACAATTTATTGATGATTTAATTATCGGAAAAATTGAATTGAGAGCTCATCCAAATAAAAAAATTCATGCTAAAGTTTACATTTTTAGACCTGAAAATTTTAATGAATATGCGCCTTGTGAAGTTATAACTGGGTCCTCAAATTTAACCGATGCTGGACTTGGTGCAAATCCTGAATCCAACTATGAATTTAATGTTAGTTTACGTGAATATGAAGATGTCAAATTTGCAACAAATGAATTCGAAAGGCTTTGGACTGAATCAGTTCCCATTTTAAATGCTGAAGCTGAAAGAATTAAAAACCAAACCTATTTACGTGATAATTTCAAACCGTTTGAATTATACATAAAAATGTTGATTGAGTACTTTGGGAAACGTGTTGAATATGACCCATACAATATTGACCTGCTTTTACCGCCAAAATATATCCGTTTAAAGTATCAATCTGATGCAGCAAATCAAGGATATGCCATTATGATGAAACATAATGGATTTATTTTAGCTGATGTTGTTGGTTTGGGAAAAACTATCATTGCTTGTATGATCATTAAAAAATTTATTTATGAAAATGGTACTCATACTAAAATATTAGTTGTTGTTCCCCCTGCAATTGAAGATAGTTGGAGACGAACAGTAAAAGATTTTGAATTAGAAAATCATTTTACATTCATTACTCTTGGAAGTTTACATAAAATATTAGATAGAAATAATTATACTTATCCTAATCCTGAGGAGATCGATTTAATTGCTGTGGATGAATCTCATAAATTTCGGAATGATTATACAGAGATGTATCTTGCTCTTCAGGAAATATGTAAAATGCCAAGGTCAAAAGTTTCTGAAAATGGAGACTCCAGGAAAAAAGTGATTTTAATTTCTGCTACTCCATTAAATAACCGCCCTCAAGATATTGAAAACCAACTTTATCTATTCCAAGATAGAAGAAATAGCACACTTGAAAACATCAGAAATCTTCAGGATTATTTCAAACCCATCAATGAACAATACAAAAAATTAGCTAATGAGAACCATTTAAATATTAAAAAATTAAAAGCTCTATTTCAAAAATTACGCGATGATGTCATTGAACCATTAGTTATTCGAAGGACTAGAACTGATATTGAGAATAATAAAGAGTATCTAGCAGATTTGAAAACACAAGGAATAAAATTCCCAAAAGTGGGTGATCCTATCGCTTTAAATTATGAACTAGATGAAAATCTAAGTGTATTATTTTTTGATACGGTTTCTTTAATCACCAACCTTGATGAAAATGGAAAAAAAACAGATGGATTAGGGTACTATCGATATCGGGCTATTGAGTTCCTTTCAAAAGAAGAAGATAGAAAGATTTATGGTAACGTTGAATCAATATCCAGTAGGTTATCTGCTATTATGAAAACACTTTTGGTTAAACGTCTCGAAAGTAGTTTCTTCGCATTTACACAATCTTTATCCCGTTTTCAAAAAGCAATTGATAATATGATTACAATGTTTAGTGAAGATAGAATCTTTATTGCACCGGATCTAGACATCAATAAATTGCTCGAAGATGGTTTAAGTTATGATGAAATTGAATCCAAAATCAATGATAAAGGGGGAAATAATAAAGAATTTAAAACTAGTTCTTTTGATAAAAAATTTATTTCACATTTACAAAAAGATAAAGTAAAGATTGATGCGTTAGTAGAACGGTGGAGTAAAGTTAAAAAAGATCCAAAATTGATTGAATTTGCATTACAGATTCAAAAAGAATTTTTTAAACCTTCACAAAATCTAAGTGGCAAACTTATTATCTTCTCTGAATCTAAAGAAACTGCAGATGAATTAACTAAAAAACTATCGAAAATCACTAATAAGAAAGTCCTCACTGTTAGTTCTGAAAACAGACAATTAGTTGAAGATAAAATTAGAACTAATTTTGATGCAAATTTAGAAGAAGATAAATGGAATAACGATTATGATATTGTAATAACAACTGAGGTTTTGGCAGAAGGTATTAACCTACATCGAAGTAATGTTATTGTTAATTACGATGTTCCTTGGAATTCCACTCGTTTAATGCAAAGAATTGGTCGTGTCAATCGAATTGGATCTAGAGCTGATAAAATTTTTGTTTATAATTACTATCCTTCTGCCCATGGAGATGCTCAAATTCATTTAGTAAATAATGCTTTGCGTAAACTTCAAGCTTTTCATACCGCCTTTGGGGAAGACAATAAAGTGTTTTCTATTCTCGAAGAAAAAGGAGAAGGAGCTTTGTTCGGAAATAAAATTCAAAAAGAGGAAAGCGAAATGCTTAAATATTTGAATGATTTAAGAGATTTTCGAAAAAAACACCCAAAATTATTTAACGACATTTCTAAAATACCCAACAAAGCCAGATGTGGAAGAAAAATTCAGGATGGAAAACAATTAACTTTACTTGATTCTGAAATTGGAGAGTTTAATTACCCTTTACAAAATACCTCACTAACTTATCTGAAAAGTGAAAATCATTCAGGAATATTTTGTTTAATTACTCCTGAAATGAATATTATTGAGTTAAATTTCTTACAAGCAATAAAACTGTTTCAAGCTACAGATTCAGAGAAAGCAATTGCTTTACATGAGTTACACCATCAACAAACTCTTGCTGGTCTTGAATATTTCAAATCTGAAAAAAATCAAATAAACGTCCAGAAAGTTACTAGTAAAAATCTTAGTCCCGCAGAAAACAAAGCAATTTCTAATATTAATTCTGTATTAAAAATTGCACCTACTGAACAAAAAAGAATGTCATTATTACGTGTTTTGGATATTATCAAAAAAGGGACTTTTGTATCAAAAGGATTACCAAAATCTATCAATGATTATTTTATTTCAAATACCATTTCCTATAATGAGCGTGAAAAGTTTATTGAGCAACTCTTTATCAAAGTGCTTGATAGGTATGACCTTTCTCCTAGTATAAATGAAGGACCTCAATTTGATAAAATTCAGCGGGGAATTGTAAATCCTCAAATTGTATTAACACAAAGCTTTAATTAAAATTCTCATATTACTCATTTTAACTCTTTTTATTATGTCTAAAAGTAAAGAAATAAACATCGAAGGTTCTCAAATTAACATTATTAATATTAATAATGAAGATTATATATCTCTGACTGATATGGCAAAAAGCCAACATCAAGATGCCATAATTTTTAAATGGATGAGTCTTAAAAGTACTATTGAATATATTGGTGAATGGGAATTGTTATATAATCCAGATTTTAATTATACCGAATTCGGTATAATTAAAAATGAAGCTGGTAGTAATAATTTTGTTTTATCAACTAAGAACTGGATTGAAAAAACAAATGCAATTGGAATTAAAGCTAAAACGGGACGATATGGAGGAACTTATGCACATAAAGATATTGCTTTTCATTTCGGAATGTGGATCAGTGCAAAATTTCAGTTACTTCTTGTTAAAGAATTCCAAAGACTTAAGTTAGAGGAAAATGATCGTTTAAAATTAGAATGGAATTTACAACGAACTTTGTCGAAAATCAATTATAGAATACATACCGATGCCATTAAAGAGAATCTTATTCCAAAAGAATTGTCTAAAAATGAGATCAATTGGATATATGCCAATGAAGCAGATATTTTAAATATGGCTTTATTTGGAAAAACAGCTCAACAATGGAGATCAGAGAATCCTGATAAAGAAGGAAATATTAGAGATGTAGCAACAATTGAACAATTAGTTGTTCTGAGTAATATGGAAAGTATCAATGCTGTTTTGATACAAAATGGATTATCTGCCTCTGAAAGATTATTTCAATTAAATCAAATTGCAATCACACAAATGAGATCTTTATTGGGAAACACACAAATAAAAAAAATAAAATAGAATGATATGGCAGCTAACAGAAGTCAATTACAAAATGCATTACAGAAACCTTATGATAGGGTTTTATTTTCCAGAGAAGTTTTAAGTCCAGTTTTTGGAGCAAGTTTCACCCTTAATTCTTCTTTGGTTCAAGCTTCTGTTTTACCGAACAAATCGGAATCTGTTTCTATCGATAAAGTTTGGATTTATGGGAATATTCAATTAGATGACAGCACAGAAATAACCTGTTTTGAGGTACTTTTACAACCTAAAGTAAATATTGAACAAAGCAAGGTAGCAATTCAACATTACGTTCGAAAACTTCTTGTTGTGGGTCAAGCTGCCCTAATCAATTTCGTTGCACCATCAAATAAAAATGTTTGGCGGCTTACTTTAGTTGCCAAAGATAGCGAACTCACTGTAAAAGGAGTAAAAGAAAAAACAACCAACCCCAAACGATACACATTTTTATTAGGACCAACTGAAACCTGCAAAACAGCCGCAGAACGCTTTGAAGTTCTAAGTACGGAAAAGGAGATTTTATTTCAAACATTAGTGAATACATTTTCTGTGGAAAAGCTGAGTAAAGCTTTTTTCAATGAATACACTTTACATTATCAAAACTTTTGCAATTACTTACAAGAATCAAATTATAGGAAATCTGTTTTCAATATTACTTTTCCAGTTGATGCTACAAAACAGGAAAAAGATAAAGCCAGCAAACCTATACGCGATTTTGTAAAGAAACTCCTTGGACGTATTGTTTTTCTCTATTTTGTTCAGAAAAAAGGATGGTTGGGGGCAAGTGATATCAATTACACCAATGGTCAAAATGATTTTATAAAACAACTCTTTGAAAAATCAGGAGGAAATGACACTTTTTACAGCAATTGGTTAACAGTTCTATTTTTTGATACACTTAACAAAGAACGTATAAACGACGATTTTGTAATGCCTGATGGGAAAACAGTTAAGGTTCCATTCCTAAATGGGGGTTTGTTCGAAAAAGAGGATTATGATCAATTTATACTAACTTTAAAATCTTCTTTATTTCATAATTCGGAGTATGAGGATACCATATTGACGGAAAAAAATATTGGTAAAGCTCGAGGATTTTTTGACTTTTTAGATTCATTTAATTTTACCATTTATGAAGATAGTCCTGACGATCATACCGTAGCGGTTGATCCTGAAATGTTGGGTCATATTTTTGAGAACTTACTAGAAGACAACAAAGATAAAGGAGCTTTTTACACTCCCAAGGAGATAGTACATTATATGTGTCAGGAAAGTTTAGCGGAATATTTATGTACAATCTTGCAGATCAAAGATGAAGTTGCCGAAAGGGAAGCCGTTAACCTATTACTTAAAAACAAAATTGTTGATGATGTTTTAAGACCTGAAATAGTTGAACTTGAAAAAGCATTGGATCAAGTAAAAATTTGCGACCCAGCTATTGGTTCTGGTGCTTTTCCGATGGGATTATTACAAGAAATCTTTAGTATAAAAGAACTCATTGCTTATGAAACAGGCAAAGAATGGAACCCTGCCGAAACAAAATTGAATATTATTCAGAACTCTATTTACGGAGTGGATATTGAAAAAGGAGCTGTTGATATTGCCCGTTTGCGTTTCTGGTTGAGTTTAGTAGTGGACGAAGAAAAACCAAAACCACTCCCTAATCTTGATTACAAAATTGTGGTTGGTGATAGTCTGATTAGCAAATTTGATGGTGAAATCATAGAAATTGATTGGGATTTGAATGAGGGAATACAAACAGATCTTTTTGGAAATGATAACTTACAAAAAAGAAAGCAGATACTTGAAAAATTAACAGAAAAGCAAAGAATCTACTTCAATCCAAACCATGTCAATAAAAAAGATCTTTCTTTTGAAATTAGAAATTTGAAAATTGATGTTTTAATTAACCAATTGGAATTAATGATTAAAACAGAAAAAATGGAAGAAGCTCCCATTAGAAACGATTTTAAGGATACTAAAAAATTTCTGAAAGCACAAGAGTTGTTCCATATAACGGAAGGATGGAGAAGCACGATCAGGAAATTACAAGAAATCAAAGTAAACCCAAATGGACAATTTAACCATTTTGACTGGAAACTAGATTTCCCAGAAGTGCTTAATCCCTATTTAGTAAATGAGAATGGGGGTTTTGATATTGTCATCGCTAATCCGCCATATATTGGACAAAAAGGAAACAATAAAATATTTCAAGATGTAAAATCAACCAAATTCGGTAAAGAGTTCCACCAAAGAAGGATGGATTATTTCTACTTTTTCTTTCACTATTCAATAAATATTTCAAAACAAAGTGGTGTTATTACATTCATTACAACAAACTACTTCATTACAGCAACTTATGCAGATATACTAAGAAATGACATAAAGAAAAGAGCCTCTGTTAGACAATTAATTAACTTTAATGAAGCTAAGATCTTTGAATCAGCACTTGGCCAACATAATATTATTACTCTTTTAACAAAAGGGAAAGAGAATTTTCCTGTAAAAGTGATTAACTCTAAAAGACTTGGATTTGCAACTTCAGAAATATTAAGGTGTATATTTAACAATAATGACCCTGAAACAGATTATTTTAAATTGCCTAATCAAAATATTTATGAGGGCAATTTGAACTTTATCCGAATTCAAAATGAAAATTCGAAAAGTTCTGGTATTGAATATATTTTAAATAAAATTAGAGATAAATGCACTCCACTTGGGGATATTTGTCATATTACAACTGGAGTTCAATCTGGTGCTGAAAAATTGACGGAAGGACATATTCGTAAATACAATATTAAAGGTAATATTGGTGATGGAATATTTGTTTTAACCAAAGAAGAAGTAAAATCAATAAATCTCGACAATAGTGATGGTGTGTTTTTTAAACCATATTTTAAAAATTCTGATATTGGAAAATGGATAACAAAAGAAAAATCTAATGAATCTCTTATATACTTTACTAGTAAAACTAATAAAAAAATCCATAATTTTCTTTTAAAACATTTTGAAAAGTTTAAACCAATTCTTATAAATCGTAATACACGTAGTGGTACTCCAATTATTACATGTGAAGATTATAATAATTATTTAGAAGGAAAATATGAAATTTCATATGTCATGATTGCATCTGCATTTAAACGGGGTGCTTATTATTGTGTTTCATATGCAAGAGATGATAAATATTTCAATTCTCCAAAAATAGTCGCACCTCAAAGAAGTCAATTAAATACTTTTGGATATAATGAGATTGAATGGTTTGGTGGTACTGATATTCATTTTATTATTGAAAATAATTTAAATTTTTATTTGAAATTTATTTTATCTATCCTTAATTCAAAACTAATATACTCTTGGCTTTATTATAAAGGTAAAAGAAAAGGAAATATTTTAGAACTTGTTTTAGCTCCTCTATCAGAAATTCCTATTTATGTGGTTGATAAAAGAGTTCAGATCCCCTTTGTTTTAATCACAGATTATATTCTTTTCTCAAAAAAAAATTCAATTTTAATTGCAACACCCCAACAAATCCCATCCTTTTTCGAACAACTAATTGACGGCATGGTGTACGAGTTGTATTTCCCTGAATTGTTAAAAAAACACAACTGTGAAATCATAGAACATTTAGGAGAATTACCTCAGTTAACAGAAGAAATGAATGATGAGCAAAAAATCAAGATTTGTAAAGAAATTTTTGATCTCTTGTTTGATGAAAATCATCTAGTTAAGATACACCTTGAAAAAATGAAAGAAGAAATCAGGGAAATTAGAATTATTGAAGGATTTGAAAAATAAAAAAAATGGAAAAAGATCTATTATATCATTATACCTCATTAGATACTTTTTATAAAATAATAGGTAATCAGAAAAAAGATAAAATAATCTTTCGTGCAACACATGCTAGGTTTATGAATGATCCTTTTGAGTATGATTTAGCATATACTATAATTGAAAAAGCCTATAGAGAATATGAAAGTCTAAATAATATCAATGAACCATTTGATATAAAACAGTTTTTCTCATTAAGAAATATTTTCGGATTTCCTTTCATTCTTTCCCTTTCTGAAAATCATGATAATCTTACAATGTGGCGTTCTTACGGTGCAAACGGAAAAGGTATCGCAATTGGATTAGATAAAAAGATGATAAATGATTATGTAAATGATGAAAAAAATCAAAACACAAAATTGTTAAAATGTTTTTATGATGAAGGTAAAATAATTAAAAATTACAATAGTTATTTAAAATCTCATTATCATGATTTTAAAATTGATGATAATAAAATTATTCAAATGGGAAATGGATCCTTTAAAACCATTTATGGATTATCATTAAGTAGTTTTCAATATAAAAATTTCAATTATGATATAGAAAAAGAATGGAGATTATGCAAAAATGAGGCGTATAATAAGAATGTTCATTTTATTGAATCAAATGGGATCATGAAGCCATTTATAAATCATAGGTTCGATAAATCTATCATTAAAAAAATTACCATTGGTCCTAGTGCGGAGCAAGAAAAGGTTAAAGAATCGATTTATATTTTTTTAGCTGTAAATGGAATTACTTTGCAAAGGGATTCTATTGTTACCTCTAATGTTCCTTATAGAGAGATTTAATTTTATTTTCCAAAAGGTATTATGTTAATATTCCACTCAAACAGAACCACCAATACCTCGGCAAACTGAGCCATTTGTTTTTAGAAATAGACCAACACATCCAATAATACGACCCCAGCCGGGGTCGTACAACTGCTCTTTCACACCATTATTTCTATAGACATGCAACCCTCTTCGGGGTTGGGGTTTGTGTTGGGCATCATTCATTCCGTAAGCTGCGCTTCGCTTGCATACGGTTATGCGTGTGCTCATGTGCTCATGTGCTCATGTGCTCATGTGCTCATGTGCTCCTTTCTTCTTGGCATCGGCGCTTCGATACGAAACCTTCTCTTTTTCTAATTTGTTCTTTTAGTATGCATTTCCGGTTTCTACACTTCGACTGGCTCAGTGACCGCTCAGCGACCTTAGAGCAGTGAACTTTAAACCAAAATCACAAAACAAAGGTCACTGAGTAGAAGCGCCATCACAATAAATGAAAGAATCGAAGAAATAAACAGCTTCGTATCGAAGTGCCGATGCCAAGAAAAATCAAAGTGCCAATCCCTTAAAAGACCTAAAACCCAAAACCTAAAACCCTAAAAAACCGCGTCAGCGGTTTTGCGCGTTAGGGATTTGAAGGGCGCCGAAGGCGGTGCGGAATGGAGCGCCAGCGGAATGGAGCACGGGAGCGAAGCGAACCCCGGAAAAGCCCGACGGCGTGGGTGGAATCGTGGGGAGGAAAGCCGGAACGCCCAAAAGAATGAATAATGAATAATGAAGAATGAATAATGGACAAGAGACAAGGGACTAGAGACTAGAGAAAAACTAAAACCTAAAACCCAAAACCCTTTTACAACGGTATTAAAGAAGCGGAGATGATATGGCTGATGAGTCCTAATAGCACAAAAACATGGAAAATGGCGTGCATAAACTCTTTTTTAGAGGCGTAAAAGAAGGTGCCGGCAATGTAGAAAACCCCACCAATGATGAGCCAGTAAAGTATTGAAACACAATCTTGTGTGATACAAACATCAATCATCGGTTTTATGGCAATAAATATCGTAGAACTGATCACTACATAAAAGAGAGTCTTGAGATTGTTGTTCGGTTTTAACTCCCGGAAATTGAGTAATATACCTACTAAGGCAAAAAACCACACCAATCCAAATATCAACCAGCCCCAAATACCATGTTCTCTAAGGAGTATCAAGGTTACGGGAGAGTAACTGGTGGCAATCTGTAAATAGATGTTCCCATGATCAATATGTCGTAGTATCTTTTTGGTTTTGGGCTCCTGAACATAATGATATAACGTGGACGACAACATGCACATCAACATCCCGAACCCATAAATGGAGTAAGCAAAAATAGCCCATCCGTTATCGGCAACTACCGATTTGTGAATCAGATAAATGGCTGTTCCAATCGCTACCAAAACCCCAAATGCATGGGTTAAATAGTTGGCTCTCTCTTCCCTTATAGTGTAAACCTTTATTCCTGACATATTTTAATTAAAAATGAAAAATGAAAAATGAAAAATGAAAAATGAAAAATGAAGAATGAAAAATGAAAAATGAAAAAAAATAAAAATTAACCACAAAGAACACAAAGTTTTAAACAAAGAACACTAAGAAAGTTGCCACGAATTACTCTTTTGACTTTAGACTTTAGACTTTTGACTTTCGCCCTTCGCCCTTCGCCCTTCGCCCTTCGCCTAAAGAATAAAGTCCGTACTCAAAAACCCTGATGTTCCCTCTTTGAGAATGGTATCAAGGATCTCTTTGTTCTCCTCGGTTTCTTTTAGTGCAACAAGTGTTCTGATAGAGAAAACACGTAAGGCATCGGTTACCGATAAAGTGCCTTCAGCGGAGTCTTTCCGTCCTGTGAAAGGAAATGTGTCGGGGCCCCTTTGGCACTGGGTATTGATGTTCACACGACAAACCTGATTGACTAACGTGTCAACCAACTCGGAAATTTGGTGAATATCTTTTCCAAAGATACTCGCTTGTTGTCCGTAGTTGGAGTTGATCACATAGTTTAAAGGTTGCTCAATATCTTCATAACGGACAACCGGAACAATAGGTCCAAATTGCTCTTCATGAAAAATTCGCATCGTTTCATTTACATCAGTAAGCAAAGTAGGAAAAAAAGCTAACTGAAAATGCTTGTTTCCAGAAGGATTGGCAATTTTTGCCCCTTTTTGGAGGGCATCCTCAACCAGTCCAGACAAATACTCAATTTTATTGGGTTCAGGAAGTGGGGTGATGGAAACCTGCTCCTCCCATGGTAGCCCAACAGTGAGTTTCTCCATGTCACCACTCAACTTTTCAATAAAGAGATCATAAATATCAGAATGCACAAACAGAATCTTCAAAGCGGTACATCTTTGTCCGTTGAAAGAGAGAGCTCCAGTGATGCACTCTTTTACGGTATTTTCAATATTGGCATCGGGTAAAATGATGGCAGGGTTTTTAGCTTCTAATCCTAGAACCGCCTTCATGAGGTGAGGTTTAGGGTGTTGTTTTTTAAGAATATCTGCCACTCTACAGGAACCAATAAAGGCGAGTACATTGATCTCTCCAGATTCTAAAATTGGGGTGATCACTTTTTGACCTTCCCCATAAACAATATTTACCACTCCTTTAGGAAATGCTTTTTGAAAAGCTTTCAAAAGGGGCGTGTGCAACAATACTCCAAGTTTGGGTGGTTTAAAAACTACGGTGTTCCCCATAATCAGTGCGGGAATCAAAGTGGTGTAAGTTTCATTAAGGGGATAATTGAAAGGACCCATACACAAAACGACTCCTAATGGGGCCCGTTTGATCTTAGCCATGATCCCTTGATCCATAGTTATTCGAGAGGCATTCCGATCTAACTCTTTCAATGCCTGAATGGTATCTAGAATGTAATCGACGGTACGATCAAACTCTTTTTCGGAGTCTTTTTGGGTTTTGCCAATCTCCCACATGAGCAAATTTACCACTAAAGTGCGCTCCAATTTCATCAGACGAACAAATTCTAACATACATTGAATTCGTTGCTGAATACTCATTTTTGGCCACACGCCTGTGCCATTATGGTATGCCTTAGAAGCACTTTGCAGGGCTTCCAAGGCAGTTTGTTGATCCATGAGAGGGTAGGAGCCAATCACGTTGGTGAGTTCCCCTTTATGATGGAAATAGATAGGTGCATGAACCTCATTTACTGGACCACTCCACTCTTTAATCTCTCCATTGATAAGATACTCTTTTTGATCAAAAGGGATCGGAAATGGGGGTTCAATTTGGTTATTGTTGAGTGATTGGAAAATATTGTTGACGTCATTTTTCATAAGAGCATATTTGAGTTGAAACTCTCCATTTAGGGTGTTTGGTTTTATTATTATTGAATTTTTACAAACTTTTTATTGATAATACCCATATTGGTATGTAATCTAACAAAATATAATCCTGAGGTTAAATTTGAGATGTTTATTACGGAGTTATCTAAATTCAAAGTTTGAGTTGTGATCAGTTTTCCATATTGGTCAATGATCTCACAGAATTCAATTTGAATACTCTCACTGCTGTTTTTAATGTTGATAGATTGTGAAGCAGGATTTGGGTACACTTGCACCAATTGTGCTTGATAATCATCAATACCAAGAGTAACAAGATAGTTAACCACACCCACTTCACTAGGAGTCATACCCGTTTTATAAGCGATCGCTTTCATGGTGTATTGTCCGGCTTCTAAGATGACAGGAGCTGTATAAGGTTGAGATTGATCAGTAGGAGTTGTTCCATCTGTTGTATAATAGATATCTGCATCAGGAGTAGAACAATTGATGGTAACTGTTAATGGTGCACCGTGTGTACCAGCAGCAGGAACAAAAGTTGGGGTTGCCACTTGTGTTGTAGTTATTTCAACGATATCACTATTTTCTCTTGGAGCGATTTGAAAAGTTGTATTATATCTTAAAACAAAACCAGTAATATCAGCGTTAAAACCTTCTGGAATAGTCATACTTAAAGTTCTGTGAACATTGCGCGCTGCCATTTGATTCATTCCTTGTGTGAAGTTAATATTGGTTGCCGTTGTAGTATTAAACTCACCTGCACTAAACGTTACATCTTGAATTGTCACAAGTTTTGATTCATATAAACCATAGTTTTCAGCAATCTCTTGCGCTGTAACAACAATTGGAGTGATGGCTCCGGTGTTTGTTGTTGAAACCGCCCAATTATTGATTGGAATGAATTGTGTTAATCCAAAATAGTTGTTGTATGTTCCCATAATTCCGCCACTAATTACATCACCACTTTGGTAAGTATTTGTAATTATAGATGTTGTAGGATCCATAACTAATAAACTGGCTGTGTTATCTTTGATATAAATAAATCTTCCACTTCTGAAAACAAAAGTAACATCACCTGTAATGTGGAATGGAATAGTACTGGTTACTCCATTTGCAGCTTCAATAAACTCTTCAATGTTAGCCACTTGCACTGGGAAAGTGTATATTGCTGTTGCCACAACACTAGATGTCATCCCGGTTTTAAAAGCTTTAGCTTTTATTGTGGTGGTTGATGTAATTGGAATAGGAGTTGTAAAAATATCAGAGGTTTCAGTTGGAATGGTTCCATCGGTTGTATATCTAATGGTAGCATCAGCTGTTAAGGTAGAGATAGTAAGATTAAATGGAGTGAATACAGATCCTGAAGGGTGACTAAAAGTTGGAGTAAGGACAGTGTTGGCAGCATTGAAATCGGAAAGTTCAATATTATCAATATTTACTGAAGTTCCACTTCCTTGCATGGCTTTATAAATTCTGATTCTTACATTGCCAGGGATATTTACATCTACTGATCCTGCAAGCATCCCTACACCAGCATCAAATGCAGGAGCTGTAAAACTGTTGTTGGGAACATCATTCCAAACTACCCCTTGGTCTGCAGAGTATTGAATTACAAAAGTACCTCCAGAATGGGTGCTATAGGAAGCGTATCTGAAAGAAACAGTTCCAATTCCATTTGGTTTATCAAAGGTCATAGTGATCTCATTTCCTGTTGGGTCAGAAGCGTTTCCTCTCATGCGGATCGATCTGGTTCCTAAATATCTATCATTGGCATCCATCGTTGTGAACCCTTTTACAAAGTAAACACCAGTTGCAAATGTTAAATTCGCACCAGTGTAACTGCCAGTTCCAGAAGAGAGTGTTTCAAAATCTTCTATGAATGTAGGAAGAGGAATCAATGAGAAAGTGTAATGAATGGTATGGTTTGCTACAATATTTTGGAATTCGTAAGTTGGTATTGGAGAAGTATATACCCCGTCAATAAACATAGAATCTAATTGATATCCATTAGCAGGGGTGGCGATAAATGAAGCGTTTGAACCATAGTTGTAGGTTGTAATACCTGATGGTGAAACAGACCCATTATTTCCTGCTGTAGCCGTAATGGTGTAGGTGTTAATTGCAAAAACCGCTCTAATGGTATGATTAGCAGTTACATTAGTGAAAGTATAAGTACCAGAAGTAGTGGCAGCAGCATCATATATTTCATCTACTAAAACAGAATCAATGTGATACCCTAAAGCTGGCGTAATTGTGAAAGTTTGGTTATTCCCAGAGATTACATTTACAATTCCGTTAGGGGAAATGGTTCCATTGGAGCCAGCACTGGAAGTAATTTGGAATTGGTTTGCAGGGATAATTTCGAAGGTAACAGCAATGGTATGAATGGACGTTACATTGGTGAAAGTATAAACAGGGACATTAGTCACAACAACACCATCAACAGTGATGGTACTGATTTGGTAATTGGCATCTGGTGTGATGGTAAATGCCTGATTTGATCCATGATTAACATTAACAACACCATTAGGTGTAATAGAACCATTTGCACCTGCAGTAGCGGTGATTGCATAAGTGTTGATTACAACTCCTTCAATAGTAACTACTTGATTTGAAGTAATGTTAGAGATGGTATAAACCCCTGCAACAGGTGTGAGTGTATTTCCATTTGCTTTTACTGTAATTATAGAGTTGCTGTAAGCAGGAGCTAATGTAACCGTAAATAAGAAATTTCCTAACGAATCTACAGGAGAAACAGATCCAGTTTCTGGAGTAAATGTTACTCCTGTAACAGTTGGAAATGTAACCGTATAAGTTGGAATTGTATATGAAGGTTGGATATCATTGGCATTTCTGGGAGCAATCTGTTTATCTGCCAAATATGGGATTGCAAAACCTGTAACATTGTATGGTTGTGTAGGATCCGTTTGTAATCCGGTTATTGTACCATATTGATTTCTACAAATTAAAGTGGTACTTCCTTGTGTTATATTGATATTCCCAGCAGCACCTGTTCCAAAAGTACCTGCTGCAAAAGTAACCCCTTCTAATTTAATCAATTGAGACTCGTAAAGTGAAAAATTTGCAATTAAATCAGCGGCAGTAACTGTTATGGGAACAACGGGAGTTCCAGTAGCACCTACTGCTGTTCCGTATGTTGGGATTAATTCCACCAATCCATTATAAAGGGTATAACTTCCATAAATACCCCCAGAGATGATGTCCCCATCATTATAATTTTGAGTAATCACAGGTGTTGTGTTGTCATAGATTAACAGACCGCCTGTAGCGTCTTTAATGTACATATTACGCCCATTTCTGAATACAAAAGTAACATCACCTGTAATTTTGTAAACTGTTGAGTTTGTAGCACTATTTGCAGCTTTGAAGGCAGCGATATTGGCCACTTCTATAGGAAAACTATAAGTGGCTGTTGCCATAAAACTTTCTGTCATTCCGGTTAAAAACGCTTTAGCTTTTAAAGTGATAGCACTTGTAATAGGGATAGGAGTAGTAAATGGTGTAGAAGATTCCGTTGGAGTAGATCCATCTGTGGTGTAATAAATAGATGCCCCTGGAGTGGAACATGTGATAGAAACATTGGTTGGAGTGTAGATTACAGATGTAGGAGTTGAGAAAATTGGAGTGGCCACGGTGTTTGTACTAATGCTTGTAGCTTCGAAGACAATATTGTCGAAACGGTTGTTTCCACTTGAAGAAGTTGCTCCAGATACAGTAACTCTGATATAAACATTTGCTTGGTTGTTGATAGCTGTTACAGAGCTAAAATCAACAGTTTTAAGTGAAAACGAAGTTGAAGTTGTCCCAGTATTTGTTGTTGGAAATAAAGTAAAATTTACTCCATCAGTACTATAAGCCCATTCATGTGTTGCAAAACCTGTTGATGTTCCTCTTGACTGAAAATTTAAAACTAGATTTTGATAATTGCTCATTGATAATGCAAAAACCATGCTATATCCATTAGCTATTTGATTTACTAATGCTAATGCTTGAGTGGTAACACCAGTGAAAGAGTTTAAAGTACTATCACTATATTGCTTCCATAATGAAGAACCATTTGTACCATCTAAATGGATAGTTCCCGAACCTGTTTCAGCAGGTATGGTTGTTGGGGTATTGGGTGCAGTTGCTAAAGTTGGAAATGTCCAACTCGCAATAGTAACTTGTGCTGATGATGTTAACTGAGCAAAAACGAGCAAAAGGGTTGCTAATAAGCTCAAAATGATTGATTTTCTTTTCATAATGTTATGTTTTTATAATGATATACAATATTAAATATTAGAGAGCAAAAATACCAATAAAAAATGAATAATGAATAATGAAAAATGAATAATGAAAAATGAAAAATGAAGAATGAAAAATGAATAATGAAAAATGAATAATGAAAAATGAAAAATGAATAATGAAAAATAAAGAGTAAAGATACTATAGACTTATAACTCCGAAACCTAAAACCCTTCGCCCTTCGCCCTTCGCCCTTCGCCCTTCGCCCTTCGCCTTAAGGATATTTTCCAGTCTGGTATTGCTGATCGGGTGGTGACTGATCACCTTGCCATCTAAAATGATACAAAACGTTCCAAAGGGACTGGGGGTTTGTTGAGCCATTTGATAATCCTTGATGTCAATAAGTTGCGTTGGGATGTTGAATTTCTTTTCTGCTGTTTCCAGCATGGCATCTTTGTACCCACAAACACCGTATTCGCTTAAAGTTTCAGGAGTTAAATCTATGATTTTGAATTCGGTCATTTTTTTATATATTTGATTTAATATTAACCACAAAGGGCACAAAGTTTTTACACAAAGAACACAAAGAAAAAAGCTACGAATTCACGAATTATAAACGAATTAGTTTACCTGTTTGAATCGTTTTTTTTCCATCTTTAATTCGATACAGATACATACCCGTATTTAAGGAGGAGATATTGATCACTTGTTCGGTGTTTGTAATGGTTTCTGATTGAACTAATTTGGCTGAAAGATCATAAAACTCTATTGTATATACTCCTTCTTGTTTGCATGTTACAGTCACTTGATCAACAGCAGGATTTGGAAATAATGTAAAACTTTCTTCTATTTCTATTTGATTTTCAACTCCAAGTAGATTGAATGGTGTTCCGTAAGAAATGCCATCTTTTTTGTAATAAACTAATGTTCTTTCACTGGATTGGATATGAAAACCACAATTATAGTAAGGTCCACCTAAACCTTTATAGTATTGGAGTGCTTCAAAGCAACCATCAAAAATTGCATATGTATAACAGGGTGGGTAAGGTGGGTAATATGAAATCCCATATAATGGAACAGTTGGAATATATTTTATTGTATTTGAAAACGCTATGAATGAAAATCCCAAAGAAACATAATATGGTTCATTAGGTAATATATTATCAAAATCAAAGTTTCTTTTAATGACTTCTCTGATGGTATCGTGTGTATAACGGTATACATTGTTAACATAATGATAAACTTCCTCCTTATCAACAAAATATTCGATAGAATCATTTGTTACCATACGAGACAAATATTTCAAAACAGTTTTTACGTAAATTTGTGTTTGAAAATCATTTAATCTATAATAAATATGGAACTCATCCCCAGGATGAAAATCAAAAGTTTCAAACCAGGTAAAATTGATAAAACCCACATTTGGATTGGTTAATCCTGTGAGATTTATGGAACCAGAAGTTTCATAATTGGGAAAAAGGGCAAAATCGAACCACTGTTTTAACCCATAATTTTTACTTAATTTTATTGTAATGGTGTTAAAATAGTGATTAACAGGATTTCCATTAAGATCTTTAAATTGTAAAGTGATGTTTTTTACAGAATCAGGAACTCCAAAAAGTGATTCTTCTGTTATGGAAGAAACGGTTGCAGTAACTTCATACAAAGAATCTCTATAAAAGATCCAACTCTCGTTTAAAAGGGCATCTGTTTTAATTTTCAGGGTGTCATAAGAAGAGGTGATAAACTCATTATACCCATTTTCTCTTAAAATAACCGACCTTCCCAATCTGGATGGCTCTAAGGAAAAGCAATTAATGTCAATTTGTCTAACAATTGTATAAGGAAATAATTGTGTAGGATTTAAATAAACCGAATCAAAACGTGCACTCTCCTGACTCGATCCATTGTTAAAATAGATTGCTCTATCTTGAAAAACGGTTTGGTAATTTTGAGCACTAATAGAACCCCAACATCCTATTATGACTAAAAAAATAAGGTGTAGCTTTTTCATAATTGCATTTTTTTCTCTTGTTATTTTTAAAATGCAAATATAAAAAAAATTATCAAATTCGTGAATTAGCAAATTAAAACTACGACTAGAGACAAGAGACTAGAGACTAGAGAAACGCAATTTGATATAAATCAACAAAATACTTCACTATTCACTCTTCACTCTTCACTCTTCACTTTTCACTCTTCACTCTTCACTTAAAACCGCAGGTTTTGAATGCGTGAGGGATGTGGAGGGCGGCGAAGCCGGTGCGGAATGGAGCGGCAGCGGAATGAAGCACGGGAGCGAAGCGGACCCCGGAACAAGCCCGACGGCGTGGGAAGGATCGTGGGAGGGAGAGCCGGCACGCCCAGATTAATAAGCTAATAAGCTAATGAGCTAATGAGCTAATATGTTAATGAAAATTTAAGTGAAGATATATGAGTTATTGAATAAAAGGGAAATTAATTCATTACTTTTCGTTTGTTGGTGAAAAGATAGATAACCATTAATAATGAGGCTAATAGGGCCATGATGGAGCCAAAATAGAATGGAGCGTTGGCGTTAACTTTGTCGTAGAGTAAACCTGCTATTAAACTTGCTGGTAATAAGGTGATTCCGAGGACTGAATGGTAAATTCCAAAACCAGTTCCTTTCATGTCGGGACTAATAATGTCGGAGATCATCGCTTTTTGACTCCCATCGGTAAAGGCACTGTAAACGCCATATAAAATGAATAATAGAATGAAAATACTGAAGTTATTGAACCGCCCAAATAGGTAATAGACAATGGCATATATGATAAAACCGATGATGATTAACTTTTCTCTTCCAATTTTGTCGGAGAGTTTACCAATGGGGATGGCTAAAATGACCGATACTGTATTGAAAATCATATATACAAAAGGAATATAGGCCTTATTGATTCCAGTTTCACTAGTTTTGACAAGCAACAGAGCATCAGCAGAATTTCCTAGGGTAAATACAAAAATGATTACTAAGAAAAAGTAGAAGTTTTTAGGTAGTTTTTTTAATGAGATTTTTTGAGGATTGTGGTTTTCAACTTTTGCTTCTTTGATAAATATAATAATGGTTAGCACTCCCAATATGGCAGGAATGGTGGCAATGAGAAATATATTTGTAAAATTTAATGGAAAAATGGTCAACAAAACAAAAGCGATCAATGGTCCCACTATGGCTCCACTATTATCCATCGCTTTTTGAAAGCCAAAAGTTTTACCTGCTTCACTTTTTGAGATCGAACCACTGATTAAACTGTCTCGAGGCGCGGTTCTAATCCCTTTTCCGATTCGTTCAAAAAAACGAAAAAATAGAATATGAATGGGAAGTTTTGCTAATGCAAAAAATGGGGTAATAATGGCGGTGATTCCATACCCGATGATCATAAATGGTTTGTTTTTCCCAATTTTGTCACTCCAGTATCCCGAAAGGGCTTTTAATAAAGAAGCGGTGCTTTCAGCAATCCCTTCAATTAAAGCAATCGATGTTTTGGAGGCACCAATTGATAATAAAAACAAAGGCATCACACTGTACACCATTTTATTGGAAGTATCCGTAAAAAAACTTGTAAGCCCCGTAAAAAAAGGATTCCTTTTTAAGCCAAAAACTGTATCTTTCTTTATCAAAATGGAACTGTCAACATTCTATAATTAAAACATTTCATCTTATTAGCACATTAGCTTATTAGCACCTTAGCACATTAACTATCTCTTTTATTGTCTTTTAGAATCACATCATGGGCGCCACCTTCAATAATACTGGTGGAGGAAACGAGGGTGATTTTGGCAATAGTTTTGAGTTCCTGGATGGTGAGTGCACCGCAGCTACACATCGTAGATTTTATTTTGCCTAAAGTGAGGTCTAAATTATCTTTTAATTTACCGGCATAAGGAACATAGCTGTCCACTCCCTCTTCAAATTTGAGAGAACTATTGCCACCCATGTCGTAGCGTTGCCAGTTTCTGGCTCTGTTGGAACCCTCTCCCCAATACTCTTTTACGTAGTTGCCGCCCACCATTAGTTTTTTAGTAGGACTCTCGTCGAAACGGGCAAAATAGCGACCCATCATAATAAAATCGGCACCCATAGCTAAAGCAAGAACCATGTGGTAATCTTGTACAATTCCGCCATCTGAGCAGATTGGGATATAAACGCCATGTTTTTTGAAATATTCATCTCTTGCTTGTGCCACTTCGATAATTGAAGTAGCTTGTCCGCGACCAATCCCTTTTTGTTCTCGGGTGATACAGATTGATCCACCCCCAATACCCACTTTGATAAAGTCTGCACCAGCATCGGCTAAGTAGGTAAAGCCATCTGTATCTACAACATTTCCGGCACCAATCTTTACTTTATCACCATAATTGTCTCTTACATACTGAATAGTCTCTTTTTGATATTCAGAGAATCCATCTGAGGAATCGATACATAAAACATCGACACCAGCTTTTATCAATTTAGGGATCCGTTCAGCATAATCCCGTGTATTGATTCCGGCTCCAACCAATAATCTCTTTTGAGCATCCAAAAGTTCTGCAGGGTTCTCTTTGTGATTATCGTAGTCTTTTCTAAAAACAAAATATCTTAAACATTGTTTATCATCAACAATTGGTAACGTATTGATTTTGTGTTCCCAAATGATATCGTTAGCTTCATCTAAGGATATTCCATATTTTCCAACTACTAATTTGGAAAATGGAGTCATAAACTCTTCAATTTTTTTATCGTGTGGATTACGATTAGGACGATAATCTCTACTAGCCACCATCCCAAGAAGTTTTCCATTAGAAGTGCCATCTTCGGTAATTCCAATAGTAGAAAATCCGGTTTGCGCTTTTAATGCGATTACATCGGCCAGTGTTTGGTCTGGTCTGAGGTTGGCATCACTAACCACAAAGCCAGCTTTAAATTTTTTCACTTTTTTAACCATTTCGGCTTGTTCTTCAATGGTTTGAGATCCAAAGATGAAAGATAAACCACCATTACGAGCCAAAGCTATTCCTAATCCAGAGTCTGAAACAGACTGCATAATGGCAGAAACGAAAGGAATATTTAATTGAATATCAGCTTCTTCACCCTTTTTAAATTTGGTGATTGGCGTTTTTAAACTCACTTTGTCGGGGGTATGTTCTTTGCGGGTTAAGCCAGGGACAAGCAAGTATTCATTAAAAGTTCTGGAGATTTCATCGATAATTTGCGCCATAATAGGGATATTTAATGGTTAATTTTAAACATTATCTTAAAGATGGAATAGAAAACTTAATGAAATAAATTGCTAATTATCAATAGGTTGCAATTTTTAAGTTCAGAATTCTACCTTACCCTTAATTAGCGTGCAAAAATAAACAAATTTTTTGGATTAGAATATAGAAAAAACGTAAAACCCATTTTTTTCTAAAACTCAATCAACCAGTTAATGATTGAGATAATATTAACGGAGGAATATTCTGAAATATATTCACGATCTTCATTAAGAGTTATTAAAGTTAGTTGGTTACATCCTAATTCAGAACTTGCACGAACCAGTGCATTAACTTCTCTATTGAATGTTCTTGGTGATGATATATCTGCAGATACCTGAATCAATTCGACAATAATATTTCCGGAAACAAGAACAAAATCAATCTCATATCCATTTTTAAAGTAAAAAACATTATTTAAAGTTTTATTTTTTCTGCGTAATAATTCAAGGAGTACAATGTTTTCAAGTCTCCAACCAAAATTTTCTTTAACAAAACCCTCTTTAGATGTTGATATAAAAGCAGGATCAATAACATAATTTTTTTCATTCCGAATACGTTCGCGACTTTTAAAAGAAAACTTTTGTAATCCCACAAGTAAATATGCTTGTCTTAAATATGATACGTAATTTTCAGCTGTATGTACAGACCCGAAAGAAAACTGCTTTGAAATACTTTTATAATTTATTTCTGAACAAACAGTTTCAGTAAAATAATAAGCCATTTTTTGTATTGCTTCAGGATATCTTATTGAAAATCTCTGTTTTATATCTCTCAAAATAATGGAATTGAATAGATTTCTGATATATCCTTTTTTATTCTTTATTTGAAAAAGTTCAGGAAAACCACCATGGTATAAATAATCTTCAAATGCAGATTTTCGAAGAGATACACCTAGGGTAGATTGATCAAATTTATCCAAATTTTTATATTCTAAAATTTCTGAAAAAGAAAATGGATACAATTCAATTTGATTATATCTTCCTGTCAGATGAGTGCTTAATTCACTACTTAATAGTTTTGCATTTGACCCTGTTATTATCAATCTCATTTTTTGCCTCAACAAACGATTTACAAACATAAACCAAGAAGGAATATTTTGTATTTCATCACAAAATAAATATTTAAAATCGCCATAAATCATATACAATGCTTCTAAAACATCATTGAGATCATCTGATTTAATATTATATAATCGTTCATCATCAAAATTTACATATGCATAATCTATATTATTTTGTTTTAGAATCTTATGGCAAAGTGTTGATTTTCCACTTCGACGAACACCAATAACGATTTGTGCTAAATTACTATCTAAATCAAAATAAACTTCTTCACGTCTTGATGTTAATGTTTTTAACAAAATATTCTCTTTCTCTTTTTGTTGATCTAAAAGAACTTGTTTAAACAAATTTAAATCCATAGTATTTATATTAAATTTTTCTGCAAATATAAGAAAATATTTTTAAATAACACATATATAGTAAAATAAGTTTTTAAAACTGCACTAATTTATGAATTATCTAAAGTTAAACTGCACTAAAATGGAAGATATAATGATTTAAACTGCAGTAAAAATGAAATATTAAAGATCTAAACTGCACTAAAATGGAAGTATTCATGATCTAAACTGCACTATTTTGAAATAAGTATTTCTTTCATCGGAGATGTTCTTTATTAATATCCCCTATTCAAGTGCGATGAACCACTCATTTTCCTTGCATTAGGGATGTGGAGGGCGCCGCAGGCGGTACGGAATGGAGCGTTAGCGGAATGGAGTACGGGAGCGAAGCGGACCCCGGAACAAGCCCGACCCCGAGCGAAGCGAGGGGGAATGCCCAAAAATAATGAATAATGAAGAATGAAGAATGAAGAATGAAGAATTTACGGGTTAAATTCTTAGTCTGTAGTCTGTTGTCCGTAGTCTCTAGTCTCTAGTCTTTTAGTTTAGCAAAAGCTCTTACCGGTGAACCGTCGCTGTTTTTGATTTTTAAAGGAATCGTGTAAAATTCAAACGATTTGTCGAGAAGTTTATCTAAATGACAAAGGTTTTCAATGACTAAAATCCCATTTCCTAAAATGGCATAGTGATTTGGAAATTCTACTGAATCAATAGGATCTGCTGATATGGTGTCATAGCCAATCCCTTTTATTGGAAATTGAAGCAACCAATCTCTGGCTTCATCGGTTAACACAGGAAAAGGGTCTAAGTAACTTGGTGTGTTCCACTTTTGATCCCAACCAGTATAAAAGAGGATATATTGCGCATCAGCAATATGTGATTTATAGTGTTTTAATAGGTCAATTGAGATCTCTTGTTCATTTTTACAATTCACAACGTACCCATTTCCAATCATATCGTATATTGGAATTTGATCTAACGTTTTAGAGTTTGCTACAAAATGTGCTGGGGCGTCCATGTGAGTACCTGTATGGGAGTTCATGCACATTTTTAAAACAGCTGAGCCATCCTCTTCCACAGAACTCAATATTTCAAAATTGGGTTCCAGGGTACCAGGATAACAGGTTATCCCATTTCCCAATGTTTGTGTTAAGTCTAAAATCATAGTTATTATTTAAAAAACCCTCGGAAAATATCCATTCCGTTGGCGTATAAGAGCAGAATAATCAGTAATGCAAATCCAACCGTATTGGCGTACCCTAAGAATTTATCGCTTGGTTTCTTCCCAGTGATCATTTCAATGAGGATAAACATGATGTACCCACCATCTAAAGCTGGAATTGGTAAGATATTCATGAAAGCTAAAATGATTGCGAGGAGGGCAGTGTTATCCCAAAATCTTCCCCAATCCCATGTTTTTGGGAATAGTTTGCCAATAGATCCAAACCCACCAATTTGGGAAGCTCCCTCTTTTGTAAATACCAGTTTAAATTGTTTTACGTACATACCCAATTTTTCAAAACCATGATTCAACCCTTTTGGAATCGATTGCCAGAAGTTAAAATAGTTGGTTTTTGTTTCTAAAAAATTAATGGGGTTATAAGGGAATACTCCGAGTTTACCTTCTGCTGTAGGGGTTACTGTGATCTCTTTTGGTTCCCCATTTCTCATCACAGTAATAACTAATGGTTTAGAGCTGTAATTTTTTAAGGAATCTTGGTATTCAAAAAATGAGAAAGTTGAAGCTCCATTGATTGCAATTAAACTATCATTCACTTCAAATCCTGCGGCTAATGCTGGAGATTCCTTAGCTATTTCAGCAATCACAAAAGGGAATTGGTACGTAGCAAACATCCCTTTGCCTTCACCCACAACATCTCTACCAAAAGATTTTGGAATATTTATTGAAATAGTTGAATCCTCTCTTAAAACAGTTACTTTTTCAACATTGTTTATGAGCAATTGCGTAGCAAAATCAGAAAGATCAATAGGTTTAATATTATCAACAGTTAAGATTTTATCACCATCTTGAAAGCCGATATTTTGAGCAACTTCTGTAAATTTATATCCATATTTTGCATTTTCTATCGGAATATAGGTTTCACCCCAGGTGTAAAAAATGGTAACATATAAGATAATGGCAGAGATAAAGTTAAATAAAACGCCTCCAACAATTATGAAAAACCTTTGCCATGTAGGTTTAGAACGAAATTCCCAAGGTTGTGGTTCTTCACCTAATGAATCAGCAGATTTGGTTTCATCCACCATACCGGCTATTGAACAATATCCACCCAACGGGAGCCAACCTAATCCCCATTCAGTAGATTCTGGATAGTTTCCCCATGATTCTGGAGACTCTTTTGAAAAAAATGAGAACTCTCTTTTACCATTAATATTCTTCATCCTTACGATTGAAAAACCGGGATTAAAGAATAAATAAAATTTTTCAACTCTCGTTTTAAATAGTCGGGCAAAGAAGAAGTGCCCTAATTCATGAACAAATACTAATATGGCTAAACTAGCTAATAATCCTAAAATTTGTGTTGGTATTCCCATTTGTTGTTATATTTCTTTTAAAAAGTTTCTTGTTTCTTGATCAATATCTAGATATTCTTGTATGGTAGTTGGTTTAGAGTATGGTAGTTTTGTTACAGCATGTTCAATCATTTTAGGGATATCCATAAACCCTATCTTACCGTGCAAAAACTGTGCCACCGCTACTTCATTGGCAGCATTCATGATACAAGGTCTGTTTCCTCCCTCTTTGGAGCAAGCGTAAGCAATAGATAAACAAGGGAAATTGATCAAATCGGGAGCTTCAAAAGTGAATTGTGGATAGTTTATAAAGTTGAAGCGTGGAAATTGATTTGGCATCCGGAAAGGATAAGTAAGTGCGTATTGGATAGGGAGTTTCATGTCTGGTAAACCCAATTGCGCTTTTATGGAACCATCGGTAAATTGCACTAGAGAATGAATGATAGATTGGGGATGCACGACCACTTCGATTTTATCTAATTCACAATTAAACAACCATTTAGCTTCAATCACTTCGAGTCCTTTGTTCATTAAGGTTGCACTATCGATGGTGATTTTGCTACCCATATCCCAGTTAGGGTGTTTCAAAGCTTGTGCAGGGGTTACGGAGGATAAAAAATCGCGCTCTTTTCCTCTAAAGGGACCACCAGAAGCGGTTAAAATCAGTTTTTCGATCGGATTTAAGTTTTCACCCACTAAAGATTGGAAAATGGCGGAGTGTTCAGAATCCACAGGTAGAATGGGCACATTCATCTCTAGAGCTTTCTTCATCATCAGTTCACCAGCTACCACCAATGTTTCTTTGTTTGCAAGGGCAATGATTTTTTTGTTTTCGATTGCACGGTAGATAGGTGCCAATCCAGCTACACCTACGATACAGGAGAGTACCATTTCGATAGAGCTCATCTCCATAAGGTCGCAAAGGGAATCCATGCCAGCAAAAACTTTAATATCGTCATTCCATAGAGCTTCTTTCACTTTAGCATAGTGGGTTTCATTAACGATAACAACGGTATTGGGTTTAAATTTTTTTGCTTGTTCAATGAGTAGATCAGCGCTATTAAGAGCTGCAAGTACTTCAATTTCAAGTAATTCAGGGAACTGTTCAACCACTTCCAGGGCTTGAACTCCCATAGATCCCGTAGATCCGAGGATGGCAATTTTTCTTCTCTCCATTTTATATTTACAAAGGTGCAAAAGTACGAAATAATAAGCTAATAAGCAAATGAAAATTAGACTAGAGACAAGGGACTAGAGACAAGAGAAATGCAATTTGCAATAAATCAACAAAATACCAAAACTGATCGCAGAAAACTGATAGTCCTTTCGCCTTTAGCCCTTTCGCCTTTAGCCCTTCGCCCTAATAGCACACAGATGACACGGATTAAGCAGATGGGCACTGATTTTATTAACTGTTTTATAGATTGAATTATATTTGGTTTATGAATTCCCTAAAATGAATAATTTTTTCTGTGTTTATTTTGTTAAATAGCAAATGTTCAAAGTCTTTTGACTTGTGTTTTAAATCTACTTGCTCTAATAATTCATTTATTTTTTCTTTTAGGACTGCAATATTGGAAATCTGTTTTTTTTGAATCAGATAATCGTAATTCGGCTTAGTTTGAGAGAGTAAAAATAGGGCATCGTAAAAATCGCGACCCTTTGCTCTTGACAGTAGAGCTGATAATTTCATACTACAAAGAACATCATCGGGAGGGACTGGAAATGTAAAGAAAAAGCCACAACTGTTTATTGTTGTCATTTTGGGGATATAATTAACTTCTTGATTCTGAGTTTCCAGTTTAATCAAAAAACGTTCCTCTTTATATGCAGATATCATTAAATCAAACAACAGTTCAGGAAAATATATTCTTGATCGAAATGCCATAATTTTTTCATTTTCTTTTTCTCTTGTTTCAACTTGTAAACCAGAGCGATGTAAAAATGTCAAAATGGATTGAGACATCTCAATAAAATCTTCAACAAGGAAATTTTTACAATCAAAATCTAAATCTTCTGAAAATCTATCTATTCCTTTGACAAGTCTTAAGTTTGTTCCTCCAATAAAAGTGATTTTTTTAACAAATTTTGAAGTAGATAGAAAATCTAAAATCATAAGTTGTATATATTCTTTTACAATATATTTTTTATGGGCAGGATTCTCCTTTATTTGTGGAGGATAGTAATTTAGTATTTGTTCTAGATTTAGCATAAGTTATAAATTTTTAAAAGTATATCCATTCGTTTTCTAAGAGTTTTTGAATCAAATCTTTCTGAAAAATCAAGTAACTGTTCAACATTCAAATCTTCGTGCATAAATTCCTCATCAAAACGCAATTCACGAATATCTTCTTCGCTGTTATACAAAGGGTAAAGGTACAATATATCTAAAATTGCTTTTTCAGGAGTTGCAATCATCAAGCTGTGTTTGTTTAAAAATGTTTTTTTTTCATATCCAAACATCAGTTCCGGTAAAATTTGTTGATAGGAAAATATACCGAATCCATTTTCAAAGTTTGCTTTTTTCAATGAACTTACAGCAGTTGTCTGAATAACTGCTTCTGGAATAATTCCATAAAATGACAATGCTGAATGCAAACTGATATATGAAGGAGCATAAATCTTGTTGGAAGCGAAAAACTGAAAATTGGGTGTTTTTAGATATTCAGGAAAACTATACCAAGAGTTTCTCATCTTTACAAGCAAATTTTGTTTTGTCCATCGAGTGAGATTGTTTTTGTCAAAATCGGGTTGCCAAGTATAAACTTGATTGATATTAAAACATAACAAGTCATAAAATTGCTCTCTTAACTGCCAATAATTCATTTTATAATTCTAATTTTCCGCAAAAATACATAAAAAAAGAATTAAAACAACAATTTTGAATTTTTTTTTTATATTGATTTTTAATATTAGTAAATTAAAATGGACTAAGAACTAAAGACAAAGGACAAGAGAATTGAGAGAAATTAAAAATATTTCACAGAGTTACACAGTGTTTAAACGATGTTTCACAGAGTTATTCCAGTTTGAATTTTAAAAATCCAAACTCTGTGGAACTCATTTTAACTTCTAATAACTCTGTGATCATTTCTTACTAACAAATTCCTAAAACCTTAACCGCAAAGAATGCATAGTCTTTTCGCAAAGTTCGCAAAGAAATATTAGCCGCGAATGCGCGAATAAAAATTTGACTTGAGACAAGGGACTAGAGACAAGAGAGATGAATGTGCAACAATTCAACGAAATACAAAAACTGATAGCCCTTCGCCTTTAGCCCTTCGCCCTTCGCCCTTCGCCCTAATAGCACACAGATGACACGGATTTAGCAGATGGGCACAAATTTTTATATTTTTTAAATCTCAAAGAATTGCGATATGTTGCATATTATATGTTCAATCATTTTATATTCTACTTAAAAACGGGTATTATTTTTCACAAAGGATTTGTTTATTGATTAATAAAAATAATGTTGGAATATACAAGCAAACTTTACCAGTTATTTATTAGAATATATTAATATTGCCACTCCCAAACGGGAATTTTATGAGGAACTACCCCTGCATTAGGGATGTGGAGGGCGCTGAAGCTCATCGTCCGTAGTCTCTTCTTCTTCCTCTTCTTCTTCAAAATAAACAGGTTTTACAGGGCCCTCTTTACGGTAGAACCAAGCCAAGGCGATCCCTGTGATGGCGCCAGCTAAATGGCCCTCCCAGGAGATGTTTTTGTCGGGAAATAATTGCGGGAAAAAACCCCAAACTACACTACCGTAAAGGAAAATAACAACTAGAGAGAACGACATGAGTGTTTTTTCTTGCTTTAATAACGAAATGGTGACCATAAAAAAAACCAATGCGTAAACAATGCCACTGGCTCCAATATGATTTCCTTCTCTTCCAATACTCCAGGTCAGAGTACCTGTAATTAGGTACATCATTACTAAAATAAGAAGTGATTTATGTTTAAAAAAGTAAAAAACTCCAAAAGAGAGTACAAACATGGGTACTAAATTTGAGAAAAGATGTTGGTAATCTCCATGTAAAAATGGCATAGTGAAAATACTCCACCAATGTGCTATATTTCTTGGTTCTACGCCATAATTGTTCCATCGCAATTGAAACACATCATTCAGAATAAATGCTAAAAAAATGGTTAAAACAATGAGTGTTGCTTTAGCTAATGAACGAAAAAAAAGATCTTTTTCAAGTTGTGATGATGATTCCATAATTTCATGGTATAATGTTGGTCGCAAAAGTACAAAAAAATGTTATCTTTGCTTTTCAAATTCAGTTCAATGAACCTACTCTATTTATCTGAAGATTATCTCAATTCAAAAGTGCATCATCAATTGTGTAATGCATTGATTGATAGTTCTGAAACATTGAATATTACGCTTTTTGCAGTGAAAAGGAGAGGAGTTACTTTTCAAGAACTGACTTACTTATATGATGATCAAAAATACACACCTATTGTTGCAGAACTTATAGATTCCCATTTTTTATACAAGTATGTTTTTCCATATAAAGTTAGAAAAAAGTGGGATTTACTTCTAAAGCATGTTGATTTATTTCAAATCCAACATGTTCATGCTGCTACACTTTTTTCCGAAGGTTCATTGGCACTACAATGCTGGAAATACTACGGAATTCCTTATACTGTAGCAATTCGTGGTGCAGATATCAATTTTTATATGCAGAAAATGCCCCATTTATGGGCGCTTGGAAGGGAAATTATTTCTCATGCAAAAAAAATATTTTTTATATCTCCTTCTCAAGAGTTGAGTGCCTATTTGTCTCCTCCCTTGGCTAAAGTTCAGGATTTTTTGAAAGAAAAATCAGTAGTCATCCCTAATGGTATTGACCCATTTTGGCTACAAAACAGAACTTTTAAAGAGATTCAAAATCCACATAAACTTTTATATGTTGGAAGATTTGATCTTAATAAAAATGTGGAACTTCTCATTGATGCGTTTCTTATTGCTCAAAAGCAGAAACCTGATCTTGAGCTTCACATCATTGGAGTGGGTGGTGAAAGGGAATCTTTTGTTTTAGAAAAAGTTAATGCACATCCAGATGTAATTTTTTATCATGGACCAGTGTATGATTTACCTCAACTTCAAAAACATTTTCAAAATGCAGATTTGTTTACCATGATCTCCCATTCTGAAACATTTGGTTTGGTATATATTGAAGCATTGACTCAAGGTGTTCCTATCTTATACACTAAAGGACAAGGTGTTGATGGTGTTTTTGGACATAATAGTGTTGGTGTTTCAGTTGATGTTCAACATCCTGAAATTGTATCAGAAGGGTTATTAAAAGCATTAGAGAATTATAACATTTATAAGAAAAATATTGCCGAATTAGAGTTTCAAAAGTTTCAATGGGAAAATATTGCATCACAATATCTTACAATTATTATGAAAGATAAATTTAATCCAATTACTGATAATTATGAGAAGGATCTGCTCCCTTTTATTTCGGTTATTTGTCCTGTTTATAATGAAAAAAAGTATATAACATCTTGTATTGAATCAGTGATAAATTCAGATTATCCGAAAGATTTAATGGAAGTTTTTTTTGTTGATGGGAAAAGTCAAGATGGTACTGTTGAGATCATTTCTCAATATGCTGAAAAATATACATATATAAAACTTCTGGAGAATGAACATAGGACAGTTCCTTTTGCACTGAATCTAGCTATAGATCAATCTATTGGAGATCTGATAATAAGGTTAGATGCTCATGCTAAATATCCTATAAATTATTTTTCTGAACTTGTAAAATGGCAAATCAAACTAGATGCGGATAATATAGGAGGATTGTGTAGAACGTTACCTGTTGATAATACTCCTGTTTCGCAAGCTATTGCTGAAGCTGTTTCTTCAAAATTTGGTATGGGAAATGCTTATTTCAGAATTGGAACATCTCAAATTAGGAAAGTGGATACTGTTCCTTTTGGATGTTTTAAACGTGAAGTTTTTGAAAAGATTGGAAAGTTTGATACAGAACTAATCCGTAATCAGGATGATGAATTTAATGGAAGAATAATTAAAAGTGGAGGTTCTGTTTATTTGTTACCTCATGTTGTTTCAGATTATTATGCCAGAGATTCTTTTAGCAAGACTAGTAAAATGTTTTATCAATACGGATTATTTAAACCATTAGTGAATAAAAAATTAAAAGCACCTGCTACAACGAGACAATTTGCTCCTCCATTATTTGTATTAGGACTCATTTGTGGTACTATTCTTTCATTTTTTTCAACTTTTTTTCTATTTATCTTTCTTTTTGTTATGTTGGTATACCTTTTAACAGCTTTAGATTATGGAAGGAAAGCTTCGAATAAATGGAGTAATTGGAAAATGATATTTTTAATGCCTATCATTTTTTTTGTAATACATGTAAGTTATGGATGGGGCTATATCAAAGGGTATTTAAAAATTGTTACCAGGAGCTCATTTCAGGTTAAGATGAACAGATAGAGATTCAAAAAAGAGATTTATGAAAAATATTGCTGTTATTTTAGCTGGCGGATCAGGATTAAGGATGGGGGAGGAGATCCCTAAACAGTTTATTCCTGTTCAGGGGAAACCTATTATTCAGTTTTCAATGGAACGATTTCAAAATCATCCTTTAATTGATGAGTTTGTGATTGTTCTTCCAGCAGAATTTGTGGGTAAACTGAATAATTTTGTAGATTTAACACCCTTTTCAAAGTTACAAGCACAATTGTGTGGTGGCTCTGAACGCTATTTGTCAACCTTAGCTGCTCTTCAATACTATACAGATGAAAATGATGCAAATATTCTTTTTCATGATGCGGCTAGACCATTAATCTCTCAGGAGATCATTTCTAATGTTTTGTATGCATTAAATCAATTTGAAGCGGTTTGTGTAGCTGTTCCCTCAACGGATACTGTGATTGAAACAACGGAGCATGGTTTTATCCATCATTATCCAAAAAGATCACTATTGGTAAATGCACAAACTCCTCAGGCATTCAATATTAAAATCATCAAACAAGCATTTGACTATGCTATGCAAGATAATGGATTTTTCACAACGGATGATTGTAGTATTGTTCATAAATATTTACCAAATATTCCCATAAAAATTGTACCAGGATCTCCTTTGAATTTAAAAATAACAAATCCTATTGATTTGCAAATAATTATGAATCAAGTTAATCAGTAAATTATTTTTCAAAAATATATGTTTTCAGAAAAAATCCATTTTCAAATCTCCTATTTCTTGTTGATGCTGGCAATGATAACCATTCCATTTACCATTTTTTTTATGTTACCTATTCTCAACTTGCTTTTTCTTAATTTTATATTTCAGAACCGTTGGAGATTAAGATGGAATAGGATTAAAGAGAATAAAATGGATCGTTATTTGTGGCTCTTTCTCTCATTTTTTATCCTTTATTTGATTGGAATGTTTTATACAGATAATATACGTTACGGTTTAACTAATATTGAAAATAAATTGTGGTTTTTGCTTATGCCATTTTTGATTTTCATGACGGATCGAACATTTTTTACACCCAAAAAGATTTTTTTCTTAATTTTTGTTTTTATCATAAGTACGGCTATAATGTCAATATCAAATATGTGTATTTCAACAATTCAATATATGAAAATACCAGATATAGCACTCTTTTACTACGGAAATGCCTCACATTTACCTACTTGGAGACCCATGCATCCAAGTTATCTTTCTATGTATATTACCTTTTCGTTTGTTGCTACACTATACTATTTATTTTTATCCCCAATCACATTGAATAAATGGATTAAATGGGTATTAATGGCAACTTTTCCATTTTTTATTATGTTTAATTACCTATTACAATCTAAAACAGGCCTCATTGTATTTGTTTTGGTATTAATAAGTAGTGTTTTGTTTTTGATTAATAGAAAAAAAAATCATATTGGAAGAAGTTTGATTTTTGTTTTTTTGATTGTTGTTTCACTTATAGGGACATTAAAATATGGTTCTGGAACTATGAATAGAATTCCAGAAGGGTTTAAATATTTTTTACAAGGAGATCATAAAGATGATGCAAGTGTTTCTCGAAGGGTAGTTGCATGGAAAATCTCCATTGAACAAGCGCTGAAACATCTCCCTTTTGGTGTTGGAACTGGAGATGTTGAAGATGTATTAGTTAGTCAGTATCAAAAGCAAAATTATGTCGAATTGTCTAAGGAAAGATTAAATTCTCATAATCAATACATTCATACTTTTTTAGCCATTGGAATTATGGGGTTGCTTTCAATTGTTATCTATTTTATAATTCCATTATATCAAACGATTAAGAGAAAGAAATTTCTCTATTTCTCATTTTTGTGTATTGTTCTGATAAATTTACTTACAGAATCCATGTTTGAAACAGGTGCAGGAGCTAACTTTATTGCTCTCTTTATGTGCCTTCTTGCTTATGATGCTTTTGTTCCACATGACTTGCAAAGTTTAAAGACTAAGGAATAACTTT
>JBLJBB010000051.1:0-45707 GCA_047638115.1 Bacteroidales bacterium
CCACATGATCTCCATACAACTTGTTTGGTTTTCATATCAACCATATATAATTGCGGAAATCCACGACAATCACCCATATTTCGTGATATTATTGTATCTAATCGACGGTCATGGGTACAAACTATCTCTGAATCAAACCCAACATTATTGACTACAAGCCGTATTTTAGCGGAATCTTTATCCGCAACATTTACACTTAGAAACATCACAAGGGATTTGTCAAATAGAGTATCGATCGTTCCAAGCTCTTTCATTGCCACTCTGCAAGGGACACAACCAACATACCACAAATCTATTAATAAATATCTGGATGTAATGCTATCAGAGTGTAATGTCCCTCCCGATAAACGAGGAAACTCCCATGATGGCATATATTTCAGAGTATCTTTTTCTTCACTTTCGGATATGGTATTATACAATGGTCTTTCTGTAGTAAAAGCAATTTTCATAATTGAATCTAACATTTTTTCTCTCAATAATGAATCTTTTAAATGAAGCTCTTTCATTTTTTGTTGGTCACTTTTTTTTCTTAATTCTTCATATCTAAATGTAATTGTATCCAAAATGTCAGGATGAATATATTCATAAAACTTAAAATCAATAATTTCCATACTTCCATAAAATCTTTCAGTATTATAGAGTCTTACACGATGTTCTTCATGTACCCAATTCAATGTTTTTCTATTGAATTCCCATTCTATTGTATTATCTGTATTCATTTCATCATCTGGATAAATGATCTTGTATCTGATATTTTTCTTATCAACTTTGGGCGCAATTCTGACAAAAGTAGCTCCTTGTTTTATTTTTTCAACTTGTTTTTTAAAGTTTGGATATTCAAAATCATAAAATTCATCCTCAGTGGCGTCAAGAGATTGCTCAAAAAGCCAATATCTAACTCCATTTATACCGTTAATATTTACCAATTCGGTTTTCCCTGATTTACAATACAGATCGATATTGTGACTAGTATGGTGAGTCCTTTGGTCAATACAAAAATATTTATAATCATTGGGAGTATATATAAAATAACCAGTTACTAAAGATGAACCTGTTGTATCGTTATCGGTCATATATGCAGATTTAAATTTAACATAACCCGATTTAATTTTGTATTGTTTTTCAATAAACTCTTGAAAATCTTTAGGGATTTGTCCAAAAGAAATTTGATTACAAAAAAGAATAACAAGTAGCAAAAAGCTACTTGTTAAACATAAACCAAAATGATTTGTTTTATTCATATATAATTTTTTAATTTATTGTACCCTCATTAAGGTTTGTACTTAAAAAAGGACTACTTTTGTTTAATGTTAGTTTTGCAATCGGCACAAACTTACGATATTGGCACCTTTTATTCTTGCCTTCCGCTAACAGACGTGCAATTTTTAACGGAGGCCCATTAGACAAATTTATTTTTGCAAATTTTGAAAATCATTTGATCAAATTTATATAGTTTGAATGGAGTTTTTTATTGTATTTCTTTCAGCGACAAATATAAAACAATTATTTATTTTAGAGCTCAATTTTTTAATTTTTTCTTGCATTTTTTTTTTTTGATTATCAGGGAGTTACAAATTTTGTTAAAAAATTCTTTGAAAAAACTCGAAAATAGGTTGTTTTTTTGGACGAAATTCCTTACGCAGATAATAAATCCGTATAAATCAGTTTTGCGAAGCACCCGCGGCATCCGCGTTCCATTGTTTTATAATTAAGCCGCGAATGCGCGAATAAAAATAAAACCACAGTGTTTCACAGTGTTTATGTGTCACGTTTTTTCAATTTATAACACTGTGAAACACCTTTTAACCCTGTGTTACACTGTGATCTTTTCTCTTTAAAAACGCCAATACTCTAACCACAAAGAACACAAAGTTTTAACAAAGAAACACAGAGGAATTTAGATGTTGTTTTTTTATCTTATTTATATAAAAATAAGATAGTTACATGTTACCCTCAATTTAGTGAGGTGGCCGGGGTGGTTTTTGAGTGAATAATTATGAGAAAAGAGATATTTAACTCATGTTTTCTTTGATAAAACGATCTAAAACGATGGGAAAAGCTATTTCATTTAAACTGTTCTTGTGAATCCATATCTGATTGTTATTCAGTGCTATAACAGGTCCTTGAACATTGTAAAAGTTGATTATCAATAGTTGATGAGTCAGTTTATGTTTTTGAGAAGAGATGTAGAGAACATTGTGTTGATCCGTGATCCCTATATGAAATAACAACTCTTTTGAGGGGGAATTCTCTGCTGTAAAAGTCTCAATCATAGGGAATTGATATAAATTTCTCCAGATATCATTTTGTTCCCGTTTTTCAATTATGACTTGATCTAGATGAGAAAAAATAAAAAAATGGAGATACCTAGTGATAACTTTTACACTATTCATTTTTACAGGAAGTTTCTCCACAACATTATTAATCAGAGCGTAACACGAATTACAAAATGGGCAGTGATCACAGTTTGGATTTTTTGGAGTGCAGTGAATCGCTCCAAATTCCATTAAAGCTTGTGTAAAATCTGCCGGCGGAACACCTATAATTAACTGATTTCCAATTTCATGAATCTTATTTTTAGCATTAGAAGATGCAATATCATCAAAAATTCCATAAATTCTAGTTAAAACTCTCAAGACATTTCCATCTACAGCAAAACAAGGTTTATCAAAAGCAATGGAGGAAATTGCTGCAGCAGTATAAGCACCAATCCCCTTCAAACTGATCATTTGGTCATAATTTGTTGGAAATTGACCTTCAAATTGTGTCATTATTTGTTTCGCAGCATAATGGATATTTCTAGCTCTGGAGTAATATCCTAACCCTTGCCAAACTCTCATAACCTCTTCGTTAGGTGCATTCGCAAGCGCTTTAACAGTGGGGAATTTTTCGATAAAACGTACGTAATAATTTAAACCTTGAATAACTCTGGTTTGTTGTAGAATAATTTCAGAGATCCAAATTTTGTAAGGATCTTTCTCTCCTCTCCATGGAAGATCTCTTTTGTGCTCATGATACCACAAAAGTAATGTTTCAGAAAAAATGTGAATGTTAGTCAATTAGTTAGATTCTATAATCTTAAATAACTCATCCAATTTGGGAGTAAGAATAATTTCGGTTCTTCTATTTTTTGCTCTTGCTTCTGGAGTATCAGCCGTATCAATGGGAAAAAATTCACCACGACCCGCAGCAGAAACTCTTAATGGATTGATGGAAGTTCCATTCAACAAGACTTTTACAACGGCAGTTGCACGCATTACACTAAGATCCCAATTATCTTTTACTTGAGCTGCTCCTTTATAAGGTACATTATCAGTATGCCCCTCGATAAGTACGTTAATCGTCGGATCTTGTTCTAATACTTTAATTAACTCTTTAAGGGCTTCAATACCAGCACTTCCAACGACCCAACTTCCAGAAGCAAAAAGTAATTTCTCATCCATTGAAACATATACTTTTCCATTTTTTTCATAAACATTAAGTCCTTTATCAACAAAACCTTTTAAAGCATTTAAAACTTTAGTTTTCAGAGCTTGAACTTCACTATCTTTTTGTTTTAAAATCTCTTCGAGATCAGCTAGTTTGGACTCTTTCTCTTTAAGTTCAATTACACGCAATACAAGTTGAGATCTAATACTATCAATGCCCATCATGAGTTTATTAATCTCTTCATTATTTGAACTATTGAGGTCAGTAAAACTTCTTAGTAGATCATCATAATCTTTTTTTAATTTTACTAAGTTTTTTTCAGATTGAATCAATTTTCTTGAAAGTGAAATTGTATCGGATCTAAGTTGTTCAATTGAAGCAGTTAACATCTTAACTTCTTTCTCTAATTCACGGTTTTGATTGTCAAAATCAATTTTCTCTGAGGTAACATTTTCTAAGTCTTTAGTACAAGTCTTATATCTGTTTTCTAATTCAACATATTTTGATTTTGTAACGCAGCTTGTCATGCCCAGAGCAATCAAAACAACAACAAAAAGCAGATTTAGTTTTTTCATATTCATTTGCATATTAAAGGTTTTTCAAATTATTTTTAAGGTTTATAATAACGACACAATTGTTTAAAAATTTTTCTTTCCCATAAATAAAACTCCTTGATCGTCTAATCCAATTAAATTTGTCCCCGATTTTTTTAATATTTTAAAAAGCGGAACGTCAGGAGATAGTTCATTTAAAGGAGTTTGCAACATTTCAAGTTTTTCAAAATTGTACTCTTGAATCATGGAGTCTTGTAAAAATAAAATTTTTGAGTTATAGATTTGAAAATCGTGAGGTATGAGAAGTGCAACTTCTTTTTCAATAGTACCAAATTTATCAAAAAATATGAGACCCACTTGAGGATCTTGGATTGCAATTTTATGATTACCCCAAGTAACCATTTTTATTGGATTAAACTGTGTATTTGAGAGTTGAAATTGAGATTTTTCTTTCAAAAAAAGATCTAACATTATCAATTTATAATTTGACTGATCAAAAATACAGATAGTGTTTGAATTGGTGAAAGCTGCTAAAGAAATATTAGAATAATTTAAGTTAAATAGATTTATTGGATTTATTATAGGAGCAAATTGTTCATTAAGAATAAGAAGAATAGCTGCATCTTTGTAGAAAATTAATATTTTATCCGGATTAGAAATATCAAATGAAGTAATAGTTCCGTAATTAGGATTTGAATATGAATATAGAAATTTTCCTTGAGGAGTATATTTTGAAATGATATTATTTTTTTCTATGGTATAAATATTGCCATACGAATCTATGTCGAAAAAAGAAATTTTTTCTGCAATTTCGAAGCGAATAAATTTATAATTCTCTGAATTTTGAGCATTCAAAAAACAGGATGAAACTACTAAAATAAGCAAAGTAGCAAATTTAAAACTATTAACATTCATTCCGTTGCAATATATTACAAAAATAGAGTAAAAACGATCCCTTTTGGATTAAAAATTCATAATAATGCTCAACATAATTATGTTAATAAGTTGTATATAATAGAAGTGCTAAAATTCAATAAAAAATCATACCTTTGTAAGTTAGGAAATATAGAAACAAAATTGCATTAAAGCAATATGAAAAGGTGGGTTATCTTATTATCAATTAGTGTATTAGCTACATTTTTTATTGTACTAGCTCAAACATCAAGTGAGAAGCTAAAAAGCAATAAAAGATTAGTTGAAACAGAAATTGCAAATACACAGAAGTTATTAGAGCAGATTAGAAAAAATCAGAAAGCATCATTACAAGAGATTCATTTGCTTCGTCAACAAATAAACAATAGAGAACGATTGATTACAGAGTTAAATAATGAGTTATATCAATTGGAAATGGAACTTGAGTTAAATATTAAATTATCAAGAGATTTAGACAAGAAGCTTGAATATATGAAGACTGATTATGAGCGTGTTGTGTATTTAGCTTATAAAAATAGAAAGTTAATCGATCGAATCACTTTTTTATTATCTGCAGATGATTTTTCTCAAATGTATCGAAGAGCAAAATATTACTCCATATTTGCTGAAAGTGTTAAAAGTCAAGTTGAACTCATTAAAAAAACACAAATTGAGATTACTCAAAAAAACAATGAGATCATAGCCCTTAAAGAGAGCAAGAGTGCCATATTAGAAGGGAAAGAACTTGAAGTAAAACGATTGGAACAGGATAGAACAACGAAGACAAAAAGTGCCGAACAACTAAAAAAGAGAGAAAAAGTTTTAACTTCAGAACTCAAAGAGAAGCAAAAAAGGAGAAGGGAATTAGATATTGCGATTAAAAAAGCGATTGAGGATGAGATTATTGCTGCCAATAAGAAAAAAGCATCTTCAAACAAAACGAAAAGTGAAAAAAATACTAGTAAACCTAGTAAAGATAATAAAAAGGAATCCTCAACTTCTTCAACTGTTATAAATCTTACACCAGAAGAAGAAGTTATAAGTAATTCATTTATAACCAATAAGGGAAAATTACCTTGGCCAGTTGCAAAAGGGAATAAGATTTCAGATTTTGGAACATCCCCACATCCAGATGTTCCTTCAGTTATGATTGAAAATAGAGGTATTGATATTTTAGTGGAACCAGGAACGCATGTTCGATCAATTTTTAATGGAATTGTCTCAGGTGTACTAGATATGATGGGAACAAAAGTTGTTATGGTTCGACATGGTGAGTATATTTCTGTTTATCAGAATCTTGCAACAGTAAATGTAAAAAAAGGAGATAAAGTGACTACTAAACAAGTTTTAGGAACTGTTGCAAAAACTAATGGGTCTGCTACTTATGAACTCCATTTTGAAGTGTGGAAAAACACTTCATTTCTGAACCCCAATAGTTGGTTGTCTAATAATTAAAGATCTATGAGAGTTGAAGTTAGAAATGCTATTGCATTAAAAAACAAGAAATTAGCAAAATTAATACCTGGGTTTATTATCAAACTTATTGAAAAAATTGTGTATCAGGATGAGATAAATACATTTTTGGCATCCCACGATAAAGATAATCCATTCGATTTTGCAAAGAATACTATTGAAGTTGCCGCTCAATGTTCCTATGAAATTATCAATGAAGAGAATATACCCAAAACTGGAAGAGTAATTGTAGTTTCAAATCACCCACTTGGTGGGATTGATGGCGTTGCCCTAATTGCAGCTTTGGGTAAATATCGGAAAGATATTAAACTTCCAGCGAACGATTTGATTATGCAAATTGAACCACTTCAAGAGCTACTTATTCCCATTAACAAACACGGTAAAAGTAATCGAGAAATTACCAAAAAATTTAATGATGTTTTTGCTTCTGACGATTTGATATTATACTTTCCGGCTGGGCTTTGTTCCAGAAAAATTGATGGTAAAATAATGGATACAGAGTGGAAAAAAACTGTACTTACAAAAGCTAAAGAGTATAAAAGAGACATAGTTCCTCTCTACTTTGATGGAAAAAACACCGATCGTTTTTACAATATAGCCAAATGGCGCAAAAGATTAGGAATCAAATTTAATATTGAAATGTTATTTCTCCCTGCTGAAGTATTCAGACATAAAGGGGAGAAATTCAAGTTAACTTTTGGAGAACTAATCCCATATCAAACTTTTAACAATAGTAAAACTGATTCTGAGTGGATAGCATGGCTCAAAGATCAGGTATACGCATTAAATAAACAGAACTAATGGAAGAGATAATCAAACCCTTAGACAAAGAGCTCATCAAAGCTGAGTTAACAGAAGATAAATTTCTTAGAAAAACAAATGTAGGAGGTAATTCAATTTATCTTATTACTGCTCATGATTCACCAAATACAATGTTAGAAATTGGGCGTTTAAGAGAGGTTACGTTTAGAACTGCTGGCGGCGGAACAGGATTGAGTGTAGACATTGATGAGTATGATACTGCAGAAGTGCCTTTTAAACAATTACTTGTATGGAATCATGAAATTGAAGAGATCATTAGTTCTTATCGTTTTATTTTATGTAAAGATGTTCCTTTAGATGAAAACGGATATCCTCATACACCAACCTCAAAATTATTCAAATTATCTGAAAAATTTATTCAAAATCAATGGTTAGAATCTATAGAATTGGGTAGAAGTTTTGTACAACCCAAATTTCAAGGCACAACAAACCCAAGACTTGGATTGTTCTCTTTAGATAATCTTTGGGATGGACTAGGTGCTTTATCAGTAGATTATCCTGAAGCAAAATATTTCTTTGGAAAGATGACGATGTATGATAGTTATAATCGGGTTGCAAGAAATTGGATTTTATCTTTTCTACAAAAATATTTTAAAGGAGATGATGCATTAGTAACACCTTTTCATCCTGTAACTTCAGACAAAGGGATGAATGCATTTCTATCTATATTTAAACACAATACTTTTAAAGAAGATTTCAGATCTTTGAATGAAAATATTAGAGATTTAAAAGAGAGTATACCACCACTGATTAAGTCTTATATGTCACTATCTTCAACGATGCAATGTTTCGGAGCGTCAGCAAATCCAGAGTTTGGTCCTGTTGAAGAGATTGCAATTCTAATAACCATTGCAGATATCTACGAGGAAAAAAGGAAAAGGCATATTTTGTCATATATAAAAAGAACAAAATCTGAATAGTTTTCAGAAAAATAATTATGCAAATAAAAACAATAACTTTTTTACAAAGTGAAGTTGATTGGCGAAAATGCCCTACACCATCTTTACCTGAATATGCATTTATAGGTCGCTCTAATGTTGGGAAGTCCTCTTTAATTAATATGATTGCTAATAATAACAAATTGGCAAAAATATCATCTAGACCAGGCAAAACTCAGACAATTAATCATTTTTTGGTAAACAAAGAGTGGTATTTAGTGGATCTTCCAGGTTTTGGATATGCAAAAATCTCGAAAACGACCAGAGAAAAATGGGTAAAAATGATTTCAGATTATATCACATTGAGGGAGAATCTTCAACTATTATTTATTCTTATTGATGCTCGTTTAGAACCACAAAAAATAGATTTAGAATTTATAAACAATATGGGAAATCTTGCTATCCCATTTGCACTAATCTTTACAAAAACGGATAAATTATCTGCAACACAAGTAACAAGAAATCTAAATTTTTACAAAAAAACACTTTCTCAAACATGGGATTCGATTCCTCCATTTTTTATCTCTTCTGCAGAAACGGGAGTTGGGAAAGATGATATTCTCTCATATATTGAGACTATTAATAAACAATATTTTGAAAATAAAACGTTATAAATATATTAAAAAAATAATCTATGTTAAAAAAAATATGTAATCCATTTGTTCTTATCATTTCAATTTTTCTTTTTTCAGGTTGTACAAGTACAAAAAAAATTAGTGAGATTCAAAATAAACCACTAGTGGGTACTTTTTGGTCATTAGAAAAAATTGATAAAAATAAAATTTCAGATTATGGCAAAGCTCCCTATATTATATTTTCTGAAACAGGAAAGTTCAATGGGACCACAGGTTGTAACAGATACTTTGGTAATTATTTACTGACAAAAAAAACAATTACATTAGAAAGTACAGGTGCTACAAAAAAAATGTGTGCTAATATGGAGATAGAAAGACTCTATCTGAGTGCTCTTAAAAGAGAAATTAAAACTTTTACCATAATGGGAGATACATTAGTTTTCTTTGAAAAAGGGAAAGAGGTTCTTCGATTTACTGCATCAGATAATACCGAAACACCAAAAGAGTAAAATTGAATAAATCTCTGTGTTTTCGAATATTAAAACCTAATTTATACATTATAAAATGAAAAAAATTATACCCATATTATTTCTACTTTTCTCAACTTTTCTTTCTTCTGCACAAGTAACCGTAGATGGAATTATAGCAATCATTGGAAAAGAGATTATCTTGCAATCAGATTTAGATAAAGCTGTAAATGAAAGATTATCAATGAACAGAGATGTTGATAATATCGAAGAAATTAGATGTGTTGTCTTACAAGATCTGATTTACTCAAAATTAATGGTTCATCAAGCAGATGTTGATAGTATTGTAATTACACAACAAGAAGTTGATGATCAAATAAATGCGAGAGTTCAAGTGTGGTTACAAACGGTAGGAGGAGATCCAAAACTAATTGAACAACATTTTGGAAAATCTCTTGCAGATATAAAAAAAGATATGCAAGAGCCCATGTTTAATGTTCTCATTGCAGAAAGAATTACATCACAAATTACTGAAGGTATTACGATTACTCCGTCGGAAGTGAAGGCATTCTATACAAAGTTTAATGCAGACAGTATGCCCTTAATTCCAGAAACATTCGAATTTGGTCATATCGTTAAAACACCACCTGTTAGTGAAGTTGAAATAGCTGAAATTAAAGCAAAACTCAATGAATTTCGTGAAAGGGTTTTAAAAGGAGAAAAGTTTTCTATGCTAGCTCGTTTATATTCTGATGATCCTGGGAGTGCCCCAAAAGGCGGTACTTTAGGTTTTGTTGAAAGAGGGGCTTTATACCCTGAATTTGAAGCAGTTGCATTTACCTTAAAACCAGGAGAAATCTCTCAAATTGTACAAACCAGAGCAGGATTTCATATTATTCAGATGATTGAAAGGAGAGGAGAATCTATCAATGTTGCTCATATCCTCCTTCAGCCAAAACCATCTACTGATGAACAAATTAAAGCTTTTGACTTTTTGGATAGCATCAATTTAGTTATTAAGTCTCAAAATATTGATTTTAGTGAAGCTGCAAAAACTTTTTCAGATGATTTATCCAAAAATAATGGTGGCTGGGTAGTGAATAAATATTCTGGATCTTTTAAATTTGATAAAGAATCGGTTGATCCAAGTGTTTTTATGGTAATTCAAAAATTAAAACCAGGGGAGTATTCATCACCAATACCTTACGTAAATGATGATGGAATCATGTCATACAGAATCATATACCTAAGAACTAAAACTGCTCAACATAAAGCTAATTTAACCGAAGATTACGATATTATCAAAAATGCCGCCTTAGAAGAGAAAAAGCAAACCCTTATTGATAAGTGGATTGTGAATAAAGTGAAAGTTACAAGTATAAAAATATCAGAAAAATATAAAACATGTCCATTTGTTATTGAATGGCAAATTCCATAACTTTAAAAAAACTAAAATACTCATGGAAATTCAATTTAAAAACGATGTTGAGGCAATAGAAGCTTTTGTTAAGAAATATGCAGAATTAAAAAATGAAATCGGGAAAGTCATTGTTGGACAAGATGAAGTCGTAAAAAATATTTTAATGGCAATGTTTAGTAGAAGCCATGCTTTGTTAATTGGGGTCCCTGGACTTGCAAAAACCTTAATGATCACTACAATAGCAAAATGTATTAATTTATCATATAATAGGATACAGTTTACCCCAGATTTGATGCCTTCTGATATTATGGGAACTGAAATTCTTGATGAAAATAGAAAATTTAAATTCATCAAGGGGCCAATTTTTGCAAATATTGTATTGGCAGATGAAATCAATAGAACTCCACCTAAAACACAGTCTGCATTATTAGAAGCCATGCAAGAAAGGTCTGTTAGTATGAATGGAGTCACATACGATCTTCCTAATCCATTTTTTGTATTAGCAACTCAAAATCCAATTGAACAAGAGGGTACGTATCCATTGCCTGAAGCGCAACAGGACCGTTTTATGTTTAATATTTATTTGGATTATCCAACGTACCAGGAAGAGATAGATATCGTAAAATCTACAATTCATGGTGATATGAATGAACCAAAACAAGTACTTAGTGTTGAAGAGATCATTTATTATCAAAAGTTATTGCAAAAAATACCCATAACAGACAATATCTATCAATTTGCTGTAAAATTAGCTGCTTCAACCAGACCAAATACAGCAGCTGCTCATCCATGGGCAAATGACTATTTATCATGGGGTTCAGGACCTCGTGCATCACAATTTTTGATCATTGGAGCGAGAACTCATGCCGTTTTAAATGGGAAATTATCTCCTGATATTGAAGATGTTAAAGCCGTTGCACATAACATCTTAAGACATAGAATTATAAAAAACTATAAAGCTGAAGCAGAAGGAATTACAATTACTGATATCATTGACAAGCTTATGAATAGTTTATAATACTTTTTGTTATGAAACTTTATGCTAGAAAAAGAAAATGGAAATTGGTGCTATTTAGTTCAGCATCTATCATTTTTCTTTTGTTAATGTATTATTCAAATACATTAATTAAAAGTATAGCTGAAGAGGAGCGTAGAAAAGTGAGTATATGGGCAGATGCGATAACATATAAGGCACAACTAGTGCTTCATACAGATAAGTTTTTTGAAACTATAAGAGTTGAAGAGAAAAAAAGAGCTTCTTTTTTAGCACAAGCTACTCAAAAAGTGAGTGAAGCAGGTTTAGAAGAAGATATCACTTTTTATTTGAATTTTATATCCTCTAACTCTACAATTCCAACTATTTTAGTAAATCAAAATGGAAATATTGATTGTGCGGTTAATGTTGATCCAGCAGTTAATAAAATGAAGCATATAAATGAGCTTAAAAAACTAAAATTTGAATACGATAGCGTTAAACTCCCATACTATAAGAACAATTATATGCTTGTGTATTATAAAGAATCACAAATATATTCTAATTTAAGGTCTTTGATAGATAATTTAGTTCAATCTTTTTTTCAAGAAATTGTAATCAATGAAGCATCAACACCTGTAATCATTACTGATTCTACCAAAACTAAAGTATTTGCTTTTGGACAAATCGATACTAGTAAAATACACTCTCAAAGTGACTGGCTGGCTCTTATTGAAAAAATGGGTAAAACAAATCAACCGATTAAAATTGATTTACCTAATCAGGGCACTTGTTATGTTTTATATGAAGAATCTACGGTTTTAACCCGATTAAGGTATTTCCCATATATTCAGTTTTTCTTTATTTTTGTTTTTATCATCATCGCCTATATCGTGTTTAGTTTTGCTAGAAAATCTGAACAAGATAGAGTTTGGGTAGGGATGTCTAAGGAAACTGCTCATCAATTGGGCACTCCAATCTCTTCATTATTAGCGTGGTATGAAATTCTGAAAGATCAAAATGTTGACCATTCAATACTGGAAGAGATTAAGAAAGATTTGGTAAGACTAGAAACTATTGCACAAAGATTTTCAAAAATTGGTTCAGTCCCTGAACTTGAAAATATGAATTTGATTCAAGTAATTCAAGACTTTCTTATCTATATTGAATCTCGAATCTCTTCAAAAGTGGTTATTAAACTTATGAATGATCCTAATCAAGAGATTTTAGCACCTATAAATAAGTATCTTTTTGAATGGGTTATTGAGAATATTTGTAAAAACTCTGTAGATGCAATGGATGGAAAAGGTGTGATAATTATAGAAGTTACTGAAGAGGGGAAGAACATCTATATTGATTTTTCAGATACTGGAAAGGGGATATCACAAAAAAACTTCAAAAATATATTTAAACCGGGGTATACATCAAAGAAAAGGGGTTGGGGATTAGGATTAACTTTAGCTAAAAGAATCATTGTAATATACCACAAAGGTAAACTTTTTGTAAAATCTTCAGTAGTTGATCGCGGAACAATTATGAGAATTGTATTAAAAAAAGGCAGTCGTTAAACTGCCTTTTTTATCAAACTTGAATTAGTTGCTGTGAATTGCTTCTGTAGGGCAAACACTTTCACAAGCGCCACAATCGATACAAACATCAGGATCAATAGTATATACATCACCTGCTGAAATAGCATCAACTGGACATTCATCTTTACAAGAACCACATGCAGTGCAGTTTTCTGGATCAATTTTAAAAGCCATGATTTATTTTTTAGTGTTAATATTTCGAGTGCAAAAGTAATATAATTTTTCTATTTTTGCAAAACAAAAATTCATAAAAATGAAAAAAACAATTCTTGTACTCTTATTGTGTCTATTATCAATGAAATTTATTTTTAGCCAAACGGTTAAAGAGGTTACTATACTTTACTTAATTCCTTTTCATTTAAATGATACATTGATAGATGTAAACAATATTAATTCAGATTTAGATATTTATGATATCCCCTCTTTTGAAATGTTTGGTTTTTGGGAAGGTACAAAATTAGCTCTTGAATCTTACCAAAATTCTAATATTAATTTAAAAGTTATTGTAAGAGATGTCACAACTGATGAGAAAAAGTTACAAAAAGTTTTAAAAGATGAAAGATTGATGAAGGATGTTGATCTCATAATTGGGCCATTTTATAGTTCATTATTTCCCATAGCTTCAAAATATGCCATGGAACATAACATTTCAATTATAAATCCATTTTCTACAAAAACAAATTTTGTAAGTGATAATAAAGTTGTGTATAAACTGACCCCCTCTTTAAATAGTAGGCCAGAGTCTCTTTATAAAAATATTATATCCAAGCAAAACAATTATTCCATTGTTTTGTGGTATGATTCTGAAGAGAATAGTGAGCTTCAAGCATACGAAAATTATTTCAAGGAAAATCAAATACCATACCAATTAACAAAAGTTAAACCCGAAACGTACAGTTTAAACTTAACCCTCTCTTCTATAAAACATAATATTATTATTGCTCTTTATCAAAATCAAACAAATATTATTAATCAGATGCGACTTTTAGAAGCATCCCAAAACAGTTATGAATTTTCTCTCATCTTTCCTGAAGAATGGCTTCACGTAAGTAGTTTAGATGAAGATTTTTATGCAATGAAGAATATTTATTATTTTTCAAACTTTTTTGTAGATATTAATAATCCAATCGTTCAAGAATATAAAAATAATTATATTTTAACATACCAATCACCTTGTCAATTAGAAAGGTATTCCTTTCAGGGATATGATATTACAAAATATTTTATTGAATTATATTTGGCAGGTTATAATGAGAAACAAGTTTCATATGTTCCGATGTCTTATAAATTTAGATTTAAACAGTGGACCAATGGAGGATTTGAAAATGATAGAGTAAGATTTATTGAAATTAAGAATTTTGAAAAGACAGAGGTTGATTAATTTATTTCACCTTTTGATCCATAAATTTTTCTTTTCTTACTTGAAATTGTTCATTCATAATTAAAATGGCACTTTTTTCAACATAAACTGAATCTCCTTTTTCAACACTTGAGTTTTTCAGCGAATATCTCCAAACAACAGCTTCATTAGGTTCTAATTTAACGGTGATTGTTTCAACATAACCATCCCTATAGGTTTCTCCACCATCTTTCTCAATCCACTTAATATCACTGCTTGCTAACTCTTGCCTATATGAAACAGCAGAATGAGTAGCTCCATTAATAAAAACGAGAGTTACAATGGCAGAGTTTTTCTCTAAAGTATTTTTATAAACGGATCTATGGTATTGCCATTTGAAAACGCCTAGAGAATCAATATATCCAGAACTTTGAGAATATATATATGATTGAAAACTAAGCCATAATAATAAATAAAATATTAATTTTTTCATTTAAAAGTATTTATCCAATCAGCAATTTCTTGAGTATCCAATGATTTCATACATTTAAAATGTCTTTTTGGGCATTTTTTAAATCCTAATTTTGAACATGGACGACAATACAAAGTGGTTGTTTCAAAATTTCTGAATAGTTCTGAATGTTTAGGCATATAAGGGTACATACCAAATTCAGGAACAGTATTCCCCCACATAACAGCTACTGGCACTTTTAATGCTGCTCCAATATGCATTAAACCTGTATCAGAAGTAAGTAAACAGGAGCTTTTGTCAATTAATGATGCAGATTGGTATAAATTAATTTTTCCACATGCATTATAAACTCTGTCAGGAATCGCTGAGGCAATCTCTTCTCCTTCTAGAATAACATCTTTTCCACCAAGTAAGACGACAGGATAATGTAGAATTTTACTAATTTCAATTATTTTATCTGTAGGAATACGTTTTGTCCCATGCATACTACCCAGAGCAATGGTAACATATCCATCTTCAAAAACTGCAGGAAGATCATCATAATCAAAAGAAGTCTCTTCAGGGATAAAAAAATCAAGTCCATCAAAGTCATTTTGAACTCCAATTTTTGAAATACTTTCAAAATATCTATCGACAATATGTATCAGTGGTAAAATATTTATTTTAAGATACACTAAAAGCCATTTTTTAAAATTTAATTTATGAAAGCTTAAAAAAGGGACTCCAATTCTTCTAACGATTCTCTTTGACTTTTGATTTTTCTGTAAATCAATAATATAGTCAAAGTTTTCTTGTTTCAATTCTTGAATAAGATTCTTATTCCCATTTTCAAACTCGTGAATTTTGGATATATAAGGATTTGATTCAACAACAATCTTAAACTCTTTTTTTACTAAGAATTGAATTTCAACATTTGGAATTTGCTTAAAAATGGATCTAATAATTGGAGTAGTGAGTACAATATCTCCAATAGAACTGAGTCTAATTATTAGAAATTTTTTCTTTTCGACAGGGGGGGGGTGGTCGTCCATATTATGATTCTAAAATAATGTTTTCATTGATCGGTTTTCCGTACTTTGATCTCACTGGATTTGCATAAATTTGAAGAAGATGATGCATCATTTTTGCTTCGCTAACATCAGATATATTAGATTTTTCCCTTAGATATGCTAGGAATTTTTCTTTTTCTTGTATTGAATAGTGTGATTCAAACTCATTTGATTGTTCTTGGAAATCGAATGCAATATAGTTATTCTTAAAAAGATGGTAATTTGCATAGATTTGTTGATCTACGAGTTTTGTAACTTCATAAAGTTGATCATTAGGATTTAGACTCTTATCTATATTGTCAATTTCATCAATAATTGGAGTTCCAATATGTAAACGGATTTCACCTTTATATCCAAAAACACCTTGAACGATACTTTTAAAATCTTCATCTGGTTTTTTTACATAATCTCCATTTTCTGAAAGAGACATTTCTCTTGCTTTCAATTGATCACAGGATTCGTATTCGTAAGAAATCGTAACAGGCGTTACACGCAATTCTTTCAAACATTCCAATGGATCCTTTTTCTTAGCCATTGAAAGCATCTTAATCAATCCTTGTTGCGTTTTATCGTATCCATCCTTAGTCCTACCACTTCTTTGAGCTATCCAAACGGACTCTTTATCTTCAAAAATACTATGATGAATATACTCAGAAAGTAAATGTAAATTTGAAATTTTTTCATGAATTGAAGATGATCTCAATACAAGGAGCATATTGTTGATTCTTGCTAATTCAACAAAAAAAGGACTTGTTATTAAATTATCACCGATAGCCGTTTTTGTACCAGGCAAGTGGTTATCAAAAAAATATCTCTGAAGAGATGAAGAATCTAAAACAATATCACGATGATTCGCAATAAACAAGTATGGTGTTTTTGGATTAATGTTTTCGATTCCACTGAAATGAGTAGTTGAAGAAGATTTTTGTATGAAATATTTAAAGATTCTACTAGAGAATTTGTTTTGAAAATCAAAAATTGTACGACAACTTAATGCAGTTTCGACAAGTTCATCGATATTGAATTCATCTTTAAGAAATGAAAGACTTTTTACAAATTCTTGATTTCCAAATAATTTAGCAATAGCTTTAGTAGCTTCAGCATCATTATAAGGTCTTATATTCTCAAATTTATCATTCATATTTTTATGTTCAGATTCAAACGGCAAAAATAGGGAAAATTTAGGAAACAAGGATTATATTTTAATATTGTCAAAGTTCTTCCCAAAAACACTACTCGTTTTTGCAATGGTAACAAATGCGGTAGAATCAATATATTTAATTAACTTCATGATTTGAGCTTTATCATTTCTATGAGCGATAATCAACAAAACATCAGCATCAGCTTTAGTAAATGATCCATAACCTTTCAAGAAAGTTGCACCTCTGTGTATCTCAAGGTTAATTTTATCAGCAATTTCTTGATTTTTTTTTGAAAAAACCATAAACTGAAATGTTTGCTTATATCCTTCAATAACAATATCTGAAACATAAATAAAAACAAACATAACAACCATACTATATACAAGCTTTTCAACAGAACCAACCGCAAAATAGGAGGAGGCAATAATAAATAGATTTGTATATAAAGTAACTTTACCATAAGATATATTTCTATATTTTCCCACCATCATAGCTACAATATCTGTTCCACCAGTATTTCCTCCATAGTTAATCGCTAAGCCAACACCAAACGCAGACATTGCACCACCTATTACTGCAGACATAAAAGGATCATCAATAATTTGTGTGTCAAAAAAAGTTTGCCCAATTCCAAAAAAAATAGACAAAACGACAGTACAAAAAAGAGTGTTTAGACAAAATTTTGTTCCTAAGATTTTCCATGCAATAGCTAATAAAATTGCATTGATCATAAACGTAGAAACACCAATTGGGACATACCCTGTTGCATAAAAAATGATAGCTGCAATACCACTAACTCCTCCACCTGTCATTTCAGCAGGGATCAAAAATGCTGTCCAACCTACCGCAAAAATGGCTAATCCGACACAGATCATGAAATAATTTCTAAATTCTAATAGGATTCTTTTCTGATTTATCTGAAACATATATTCAATTTTTATGATGTTAACTATTATTTAATCAGTTATTTATATTCGATGAAAATAACATGCAAATATAAGAAAAAAGAAAAAAATAAAAAAAATAAAAAAATTGGTTGAGATAACAATTTTTTTTGTATTTTTGCACCCTCAAAATGAGATTCCTCCTTAGCTCAGTTGGTTAGAGCATCTGACTGTTAATCAGAGGGTCCTAGGTTCAAGTCCTAGAGGGGGAGCACAAAAAATTGAAACACTTACCAATAAAAAGGTGAGTGTTTTTTTTTTTATTAATTTCCCGTAACTTAAAATTAAATTTTATCTTCAAAGAAAAATAAAATTTATTTAAATAAAAAAGCATAGACAAAAAAAGGTGTCATTTTTTTTTGTATTTTTGCCGACTCAATGCCATGGTGGCGGAATTGGTAGACGCGCCGGTCTCAAAAACCGGTGAGGTTACACTCGTGCCGGTTCGATCCCGGCCCGTGGTACAAAGTTTAAAAGCTTGATAATTAAAATATTATCAAGCTTTTTTTTTTTTGATTTCCTGGATCTGGCAAAGCGAATAATGAATCATCATGAATGGAGTTTTTAAAGAATGTGAAAAAAAATCGTAAATTTGCAAAAAAATGTTGCAATGAAAAATTTATTACTTTCTTTTTTATTCTTGTTAGGGTTTGGATCCGTTAATGCGCAATCATTGTTGTTTAGTAGAGCAGCTTCTGAATTCAAAATTGTAGTACCTCTTGAAGCTTCAGATGTTGAATTAAAGGCCGCTGCTGAATTTCAAAAGTATCTTATCTATGCTTCCGGAGCGAATTTACCTATTGTTACAGAAGGGATCTCTGAAACCGCAAATGGTGTCTATATCGGAAAAACCGTCAAAGCGGGGCAAACATTGAAAAATATTAATCAAATTAAAGAGGACGGGTTTATACTTTATTCAGACAGAAAAGATCTTTTTATTTACGGAATAAAAGGAAAAGCAACTTTATACGGAGTGTATGATTTTTTTGAATCTCAATGGGGCTGTAGACTTTATACCCCAGAAGCTATTGATATTCAACAATATGGATTTTATGTTCTTCCTGAATTAAATGTAGTTAAAAATCCAAGTTTTGCATATAGGGAAGTTTTGTATTACTATCCAAACCATTCTGAACTCTATTTAGACTGGCATAAGTTGCACAATAGAGAGGATATCAAAAAAGATTGGGGGATGTTTGTGCATACTTTTGATAAATTAATTCCTGTAGATACCTATTTTACAACTCATCCTGAATGGTTTTCAGAAATTCATGGGAAAAGGATTAAAGATGGTCAATTGTGTTTGTCTAACCCAGCCCTTCTCGAAGAATTATGCAAAAATTTAGCTTTAGAGATACAAAAGAAACCAGAAGCAACCTATTGGTCCGTTTCAACCAACGATAATTATAATAATTGTACTTGTTCAGCATGTAGAAGACTCGATTCATTATATGGAGCTCCTTCGGGTACTCTGTTATATTTCATAAATCAAGTTGCTGCAAGATTTCCGGATAAGCAGATCTCAACTCTTGCCTACCAATATACTCGTAAACCACCCCAAAGATTGATACAACCCGCAGAAAATGTGAATATTATGTTTTGTTCTATAGAGTGTGGTAGAGAGATTGCTATAGAAACCAATCCTAAAGAGCAATCTTTTGTAAGTGACATGTATGGGTGGAAAAACATCACATCAAATATCTTTTTATGGGATTATGTGGTGCAATTTAGAAACATGATGAATCCATTCCCCAATTTACATGTATTGCAACCCAATCTTCAGTTTTTTAAACGAAATGGGGTGAATATGATGTTTGAACAAGGAACGGGTGCCAACAACAAAACCTCCTGGATGGAATTGCGTACCTACTTGATATCAAAATTATTATGGGATGTTAACGCAGATGTTGATAAACTAAAACAAGAGTTTATTACGGGCTATTACGAAGTTGCCGCACCTTTTATCAAAGAGTATTATGATTTAAATGAACAGGCCGTTATTAAATCTGGAAATAGACTCGATATATACGGCTATCCTATTAATGGTGTGGAGAGTTATTTAACACCCGAATTGATCAAAAAATATGATGAATTATTTGTTAAAGCGTATCAATCTACTGATAGAAAAACGATTAAAGAGAGGATTAGATATCTTGAATTACCTCATCATTTTGCAAAAATTGAGCTTGCAATGAGTAATATATCCCCTGATTTAACTTTTTTCACTATGATAAAAGGTAAAAAAGTGGTAAAACCAGAAATGTTGCAATTGTTAGAGCGTTTTGTTGAGGATTGTAATGAAATGGGGATCACCAATCTTGAGGAACATGGTTACACTCCTCAACAGTTTAAAGAAAACGTGATGAATTTTATTAAGAAAAGCACCTCACAAAATTTGGCTTATGGTAAAAAAGTGACTCTAAAAACCAAATTCAGTGATCAATACAATCGAGGAGGAACCGGGGCCTTAGTTGATGAAACTTTTGGAGTTTTAAATTATAACCAAAACTGGTTAGGATTTTTAGGACAAGATTTCGAAGCGATCATTGATTTAGAAAGAAAAATTAATATTAATCAAATCAGTATTGACTTCTATTTCTATCCATTATCTTGGATTTTTGTTCCAGAAAAAGTGGAATTTTACATATCTAAAGATGGTAAAAAGTGGGAAAAAGTGTATGTTGAAACTTATCAAAATCCAGAAATTTTAGCGAAAGCTTCGATTAAAAAGTTTCAAAAAGTTGAGATTAATAAAGAAGCAAGATATATAAAAGTGAAAGCAAATGCCATTAAAACAAATCCAGAATGGCATAGAGGTTTTGGGCAATCCTGTTGGATTTTTACGGATGAGATACTAATTCAATAAACATTTCATTCTCAAAGGTATAGATTTTTTTATCATGATTAAATTCCTATATGATAAATGCTTACGTTTTGAATTAGATTTTTTTGTATATTTGCACCCCTAAAAAACTAATAATATTTAATGAACAACTTACTCGAAAAATTAGAAGCCATTTATAGCCGTTGGTTAACCATTGCGGAGGAGATTAACATGCCAGATATTATGTCTGACATGAAGCGTTATATTAAGCTCAATAAAGATTACAAAGATTTACAACCCGTAGTTGAAGCATATAAAGAATATAAGAATGTAATTGATAATATTGCCAGTACCAAAGAGATTATTGCAACTGAGAAGGATGATGATTTCAGAGAGATGGCAAAAGCAGAGTTGGATATTTTTTTAGACAAAAAAGAACATTTGGAAGAAGATATTCGATTGTTATTATTACCCTCTGACCCTCAAGATGGTAAAAATGCACAAGTTGAAATTCGCGCTGGAGCGGGTGGAGATGAGGCCAGTATCTTTGCTGGAGACTTATACCGTATGTATCAACATTTTTGTGATCAAAAAGGTTGGAAGATAGAAGTTTTATCAATGACCGATGGAACCGTTGGTGGTTTTAAAGAGATTGTATTTGAGATTTCTGGTGTAGGTGTTTATGGGTTGATGAAATATGAATCTGGTGTTCATCGTGTTCAAAGAGTTCCTCAAACAGAATCTCAAGGGAGAGTTCATACATCAGCTGCTTCAGTAGTGGTACTTCCTGAAGCTGATGAATTTGATATTGACCTTAAACAGAGCGACATTAGGAAAGACACTTACTGTTCTTCAGGTCCAGGAGGACAATCTGTAAATACTACCTATTCTGCAGTCAGGTTAACACACATTCCATCAGGGATTGTTGTAGCGATTCAAGATGAAAAATCTCAACTTAAGAATTTAGAAAAAGCCATGAGAGTTTTGCGTAATCGCTTGTTTGAAATGGAGTATCAAAAGTATTTAGATGAAGTTTCCTCTAAGAGAAAAACAATGGTATCAACAGGAGATAGGTCAGCAAAAATTAGAACCTACAATTATCCTCAAAACAGAGTAACTGATCATCGTATCAATTTGACCATGTATAACTTAGTAGGATTTATGGATGGAGATATTGAAAATACAATAGAAGCGTTGCAAGTTGCTGAAAATGCTGAAAGATTAAAAGCCGCTGTTGAAGAATAATATAAAAAGTAGTTTATAGATTATTAACAATTAAAAATTTACAATTATGGCATTAGAAATTAACGGCGCAAACTTTGCTGAAGTTACTAAAAGTGAAAAATTGGTGGTTATCGACTTTTGGGCACAATGGTGTGGTCCATGTAGAGCTCTAACTCCACTTATTGAAGAGGTTGCAGCAGAATATGAAGGTAAAGCAATCATAGGAAAATGTGATACAGATTCTAATAACGATATTGCCATGCAATTTGGTGTTAGAAATATCCCCATGTTGATATTCTTAAAAAATGGTGAAGTTAAAGATGTTCACGTTGGATTAATTAAAAAACCAGAACTTATTTCAAAAATTGAAGCGTATTTATAAAAATTAATATTCATTTAAAAATCTACATTTATGTTTAAAAATCATCCAAAAGGTTTACTAGCGGCAGCTCTGGCAAACATGGGAGAACGCTTCGGGTTCTATACCATGATGGCTATCTTATCGCTGTTTTTAATGGCAAAATTTGGTCTTTCTGGTACAAATGCCGGAATTATCTACTCAATTTTTTATTTTTCTATCTATGTTCTTGCTTTTGTTGGCGGTTTAATCGCTGATAAAACTAAAAAGTACAAAGGAACGATTCTTGTGGGCTTAGTGTTAATGGCAATTGGATACTTTATCATTGCTATCCCAACTGGATCTCCTATTCCAGAAGATAAATTTGTATTACTTTTAGCTTTAACATGTGTTGGTTTATTTACTATTGCCTTTGGTAATGGACTTTTCAAAGGTAACTTACAAGCTATTGTGGGTCAAATGTATGACAATCCAGAATACAGCAAAATGCGTGACTCTGGCTTCCAATGGTTTTACATGTTCATTAATGTTGGTGCTATCTTTGCTCCACTTGCTGCAGTAGGTGTTAGAAACTGGTGGGTAGAATCTCATGGTTTTATATACAATGCTAAACTTCCTGAAGCTTGTCATGCTTTTCTTAAAGGTACAGAAACTCCTCATCTAGCTGAAATGGCCGCAAAAGCAGGTTATACAGGTACAGATTTAACTGCATTTTCTCATGAATATCTAGATCTATTTGCTACAGGATTCCATTATGCATTCGCTGTGGCTATTATTGCTATGGCTATTTCGTTAACAATCTATTTAGTTAATAAAAACAAATTTCCAGATCCTGCAAATAAATCAAAAAATAACACAGGTGCTCCTGTTGTTGAAATGTCTGTTCAAGAGATCAAACAACGTATTTATGCTCTTTTTGCAGTTTTTGCAGTGGTTATTTTCTTCTGGTTCTCTTTCCACCAAAATGGTTTAACTTTAACTTTCTTTGCAAAAGATTATACGGATTTAAGTAAAATTAATATTAATCTCGGTTTTACAAAATTGGTTGGTGCTGAATTATTTCAATCTGTGAATCCATTCTTCGTAGTGTTCTTAACGCCAATCGTCATCTCTCTTTTTAGTTGGTTAAAAGCTAAAAATATTGAACCATCTACACCTAAGAAAATTGCAATTGGTATGTTTATCGCTGCTTTAGGTTTTGTGGTTATGGCTATCGGTTCTCAAGGATTACCATCAAAACAAGAAGTGATTGCTGGAGCAGATTTTCAATTGATGACTCCAATGTTACTTATTGGAACATATTTTATTCTTACTGTGGCAGAATTATTTATCTCTCCTCTTGGAATCTCATTCGTTTCTAAAGTAGCTCCACCTCAATATCAAGGGATGATGCAAGGTCTTTGGTTATGTGCAACTGCAATCGGAAATCAATTGTTATTTATTGGTGCTATTTTCTATGATAGTATTCCAATTTGGGCAACTTGGACAATCTTCGTAGTAGCATGTTTGCTTTCAATGGGCGTTATGTTATTCATGTTAAAATGGTTAGAGCGTATTGCTAAATAACATTTAAAACTAAATTATACTGAAAGGGTAAGTGTTTAGCTTACCCTTTCTTTTTTCATCATGAACAAAAAAATTCTCCGCTTAGCCATCCCTAATATCATCAGTAATATTAGTGTTCCATTACTCAGCATGGTAGATTTAGCCATTGCTGGTCACATGGGGTCGCTCTCCTTTATTGGGGCTGTGGCTGTAGCCGGAGTGATTTTTAATTTTATTTATTGGAACTTTGGATTCCTTAGAATGGGAACCACGGGCTTTACCGCTCAAGCTTATGGAGCCAGAGATCTCAAAGAGAGTGTCGAGATTTTAATTCGCTCCTCAGTGATCGCTTTTTCCATTGCGGCCCTCTTAATCATTTTCCAAAAACCAATCTTAGAGTTTGCCCTCTTGTTTATTGATGCTTCTGATGCCACCAGAGAACCCATCAAACAGTATTTCTATATCAGAATTTGGGCAGCCCCCTGTGCTTTAATGCTCTACGCTTTTAAAGGTTGGTTTATAGGGATGCAAAATTCAAAAATACCTATGTTTTTAGCCATAATGATCAATGTACTTAACATTGGCTTCACTTTTTTGTTTGTGTATGGCTTTAAAATGGACTTTAAAGGGATCGCATTAGGGACAGTAGTCGCAGAGTACATTGGTCTCACTTTGGCCATCTTGTTTGCGTTTTTTTACTACGGAAAGTTGAAAAAATATATTGTTTGGAAAGAGATCTTTATCAAAACAAAATTACTCCAGTTTTTTAAAGTAAACGGAAACATCTTCCTCAGAACATTTTGTTTGGTGATTGTCTTTACCAGCTTCACCACCTTTTCAACCAAATCTGGAGATACCATATTAGCCGTTAATACACTTCTTTTACAACTTTTCACCCTGTTTTCCTATATAATGGATGGTTTTGCCTACGCCGCAGAATCGTTAACTGGGAAATTTATTGGTGCTAAAAACAACGATGGACTAAAACTCTCTATAAAATATATTTTCAGATGGGGATGGATCTTAACCATTTTCTTCACCATACTGTACTTGCTCTTTGGAAATCAAATACTTGGACTATTAACTAACAATCAGGAAGTGTTAGAGAATGCTAAAACGTACTTAGGGTGGGTGCTTTTAGTTCCAGTAGCTGGTTTTGGAGCATTTTTATGGGATGGAGTGTATGTTGGAGCTACAGCTTCCAAAGCGATGCGCGACGCCATCTTTATAGCCACATTCGGCTATTTTTTAATCTATTTCACCCTCGTTTCATTCATAGGTAACAATGCCCTCTGGATTGCCTTACTCCTCTTTCTCTTATTAAGAGGCCTCATCATGAAATTCCTAGCCAAAAAAGTGATTTTCAAAAATTAAGAAGACTACAGTCAACGGTCATCAGACTACAGACAGTGGTGTAAATGGTTAAGGGTTAAAAGGTTAAAAAGCTATCAGCTATCAGCCATCAGTTTTTTTTCTTCATTTTTCATTTTTCATTATTCATTCTTTTTGGGCATTCCGGCTCACTGCGTTCGCCGTCGGTCTCCGCCTTCAAGTCCGCAGCGCCCATCCGTGTGACTGCATGGTCGTAAAAGGAGCTTCCGGTGGTCGCTCTTTTACTCCCTGCATCACATCGGCTGTTCGCTTTACGGGCTTTCTCGGCTCCGCCCTAATGCGGGTTTCGTGTGCTCTTGTGCTCGTGTGCTAAAGTGCTCGTTTAGAATTGTCTAAAAGTTGTATGGTGAACAGAAAATATTTCTTTAGATGGGATTATGTTTTAAGAATACTATTTTTCTTAAGATATAACTGAAAGAACTTCAAAAAGATAAAAATTAAAAAAACATACAATTGTTAGACCATAAAATGATTTGCAATTTTTCGCAATTCAGAGAGAGACTCCCAAATTTTAAAAACGGATAATCAATAGCTAATAGGTGACAGCATATAGGTGACACTATTTTGCAATGTACTTTAATCCAACAATTTACCAATGAACACACGAGCTCACGAGCATACGAGCACTGCATTAGGGCGGAGGCCAAGTACCCCGCAAGTTTTGCTGCTTAGAGGCTGACGGATCGGGCAGAGCGACTACGGAGCTCCTGCCCGGCCGATCAGACACTTAGCAGTAAAACGAGGAGTACAGGCCGAAGACCGACCCTTTGGCATGCGATGCGATACATTCTCAATATTGATGAAATATTGCAGAGCAAAGCCAAAGGGGAATGCCAATATAATCTCCTTAATAAAAGTGAATCATAAAAAATCGTATTTTTGAACGCTCAATGTAAATAGGGCAACTCGTTGAAAATTAAGGGATATTCTAATTAAGAAGTGCAAAAAATGCTGGATAAACAAGAAATTATTAATGCTGCAAATATAATTAAACAGGGGGGACTCGTTGCTTTTCCTACTGAAACCGTGTATGGCTTGGGGGCAAATGCACTCGATCCAGTGGCCGTTGCAAAAATATTTGCCGCTAAAGAGCGCCCCTCTTTTGATCCACTAATTGTGCATATTGCATCTCTAGATTCATTAAAATTGTTAACACGTGATATTGATGATAGAGTGTCCCTTCTAGCAAAATCTTTTTGGCCAGGGCCACTTACGCTCGTTCTACCTAAGAGTGACGCAGTTCCAGATCTTGTTACCTCCGGATTATCAACAGTGGGCATCAGAATGCCAAATCATGGAATAGCTCTCGATCTTATCAAATATGCTGAAACACCTATCGCTGCCCCAAGTGCTAATAAGTTTGGAAGAATTAGTCCCACAAAAGTGGAACATGTCAAAAAACAACTCCCAACGATTGATTGTTTTTTAGATGGTGGACCAACAACAGTGGGTATTGAATCTACCGTAATAACACTTCACGATGATGGATTTGTAATTTTACGTCAAGGGATCATTACCCGGGAGGATTTAGCAACCGTTATCCCAGAATCTGCGTTAAAAATTGACCACCAAGAGTTTATTTCAGCACCCGGACAAATTAATTCCCATTATAGCCCAACAAAACCATTATATATCTTAGGAACTTTTGACCAAAAATTAGAGTATTCAAAAGGTGCCTTTTTATCTTTTGGGAGTACTCCAAAAGAGCATTATAAACAAGTTGAATATTTAACCCATACTGGAGATTTTATCGAAGCAGCCATCCATCTTTTTGAGAAAATGCACCAACTCGAAGATGGAGAGGTAGAATTCATCGTAGCTGAACCTGTTCCAGAAAAAGGAGTAGGCATTGCCATCATGGATAAACTCAGAAAAGCCGCCTACAAATACCGATAAAATAGTCTACAGACAACAGACAACGGACAACGGACACTGTCAACTGTCAACTGTCAACTGTCTACGGACAACGGACACTGTCAACTGTCAACTGTCTACGGACAACGGACAACGGACAACGGACTACTGTCAACTGTCAACTGTCTACGGACGAAATAAATGATTTAATAGTTGTTTTTTTATTTTCAATTTGGTTTATTTTTTTTTAAATATTGTATCATTTTCTGAATACTTAAAATATTTTGATTTATTTTAATTCTCAATTCTTCTGCTTGTTTAGGTTCACATAGGCCTAAATCTTCAGATATATACAACATACTTTTTACTTCTGCACAACTTCCTTTAGCTATTTGTAAATATCTTACAAATAAATTGTCTGAACCAGCTTCGCACCCTTCAGCAATATTATTGATAATAGAAATTGTAGCTCTTAGGATTTGATCTTTAATTGAAAACTCTTTTGAATTTCTAAAAATATTAAAGATTTCGATTGTAATTTGTCTTGACTCTTGCCAGATTCTAAGATTTTCAAATTTACTCATGGTAGTTAGTATTAATTAGTTACGGGTAGTTAAAAATCTTTCAAAAGTAGAAAAAAAATTAATACAAAAACAAAATTGCATAAAAACTTTTTTAAAATTTACAAAATGACTGTAGTCCGTAGTCTGTAGTCTGCAGTCCGTAGTCTGTAGTCTGCAGTCCGTAGTCTGCAGTCCGTAGTCTGCAGTCCGTAGTCTGTAGTCTGCAGTCTGTAGTCTGCAGTCCGTAGTCTGTAGTCCGTAGTCTGTAGTCTGCAGTCCGTAGTCTGCAGTCTTTTTTTTCAAAATCTGATTATATCAAATATTTTTGTATATTTGCACCCCTCAAAATAACTGCCCGTTACTATATTAATAAGTTGATAAATAACTACATAACAAATTACACAAATACAAAAAATTGTTCATTTTATGACAAATTCCATTTCAAAATTAAGAAATATCGGTATCGCTGCACATATTGATGCAGGAAAAACGACTGTTTCTGAGAGAATCTTGTTTTTCACAGGTGTTAATCGCAAAATCGGGGAGTCCCATGATGGTCAAGCAACCATGGACTTTATGAAACAAGAGCAAGAGAGGGGAATTACAATTGCATCTGCTGCAATCACCGCACACTGGAATAATCACCAAATTAATTTGATTGACACTCCGGGTCACGTGGATTTTACGATTGAAGTGGAACGCTCTTTAAGAGTTATTGATGGAATGATTGCTGTTTTTTGTGCTGTGGGTGGTGTTGAGCCACAAAGTGAAACTGTGTGGAATCAAGCAGATAGATACAGAGTGCCTCGTATTGCTTTTGTAAACAAAATGGATAGAACTGGTGCTGATTTTGCAGAAGTAGTTCAACAATTGAATGCAAATCTTGATGCAAATGCGATCCCTTTCCAATTCCCAATTGGAAGTGAGGATACTTTTGAAGGTATGATAGATCTTATAAAATTCAAAGCATTCTATTTTGATGATACTAAAAGTTACGAAAAAGAGATCCCAGCAGACTATTTAGGAAGAGCTCAAGAAGCTAGAAATCTTTTAATTGGAACGTTAGCTGATTTTAATGATGACGTAGCTGATCTTTATCTAGATGAGAAAGAGGTCCCTTACGAACTTCTGATGAAAGCTGCTAGAGAAGCAACCTTAAAACTCTTAATTACACCCGTTTTCTGTGGTGCTGCTTATAAAAATAAAGGGATTCAACTTCTACTAGATGCAGTTATTGACTTTTTACCTTCACCAATTGATGTGGGGGCTGTTGTTGGGACAGATATGGATGATTCTGAAAAATCAATTACTAGAAATCCTACATCTAAAGATCCATTCAGTGCGTTAGCATTTAAACTTATTAATGACCCATACGTGGGACAACAAACATTTATTAGAATTTTTTCAGGTACTCTAAGTAGTGGTATGCAATTTTATAATGCTAGCAAGTTAAAATATGAACGTGCTGGTAGAATTTTCAGAATCAGAGCAAAAGATAGAGAAGAGATTAAAGAAGCTGGCCCAGGTGAAATTGTGGCACTTGTTGGAATGAAAGCTACCAGAACTGGAGATACTTTATGTTCTTCTGAACATCCATTACTTTTGGAAAACATTCACGTTCCTCCAGCAGTAATTGAGTTAAAAATAATGCCAAAAGCAAGAAAAGAGTCTGAAAAATTAGGGGAAGCACTATCGAAACTTATCAACGAAGACCCTTCATTCAGAGCAAGATATGATGAAGAAACCCAAGAAACTATTGTTTCTGGAATGGGTGAATTACACCTTGAAATTATCATGGATCGAATCAAAGAGGAGTTTAAAGTGGAAGTTGAAGTGGGTGAACCTGCTGTTTCTTTCAGAGAAACTTTAACTCGTGAAGTTGAAAACAATTACAAATTTGTGAAACAATCGGGTGGTAAAGGGCATTATGCACACACTATTATCCGTTTTGAACCAAATGAAGGTAAAGGATACGAATTTGTTGATAAAGTTAAAGGGGGTAATGTACCTGGTGAATATATTGGATCTGTAGATAAAGGGATTAAAAAAGCAATGGAAAAAGGGCCTTTGGCTGGATTTCCAGTTGTGGATGTTAAAGCGGTTCTACTTGATGGTAGTGCCCATGCTGTTGACTCCTCAGATATGGCTTTCCAACTTTGTGCTGGTATGAGTTTCAAAGAGGGTTTCATGAAAGGAAAACCCATCCTTTTGGAACCAATCATGAAAATAGAAGTAAATACACCTGATGATTATATTGGAAACGTTACGGGTGACTTTAATAAAAGAAGAGGTAGGATTGAGAGTATGAGACGCCATAGAAAAGGTTCCCAAAAACTGAATGGTTTTGTGCCTTTGATGGAAATGTTTGGATATGCAACTGCATTAAGAAATATTTCAAGTGGACGTGCAAATTTCTCAATGGAATTTTATAATTACCAAGCTCTTCCTGCTGCTACGCAAGAAGAAGTGCTTAAAAAACTAGCGGAAAAAAACGCTCAAAAAAAATAACTATTTGGTTAATGGTTAATTGTGGTTGAGAGTCGGGCATACTAATGTTCCGGCTCTCGTGTTTTTATGGGGTTACCCAATATTTGAAAAACTTCTTGTATATTTGTAGACTTAAAAATCGATCCTATGGAAGGGCTTCTTAAAAACCAAATTCAGTCAAAAAATGAAAAAATCCACAGTAACATTGTTACTGTGAAACATCAAGAAAGTAAAGAGTTTAATTCCAAAAAAAATCCCCCTTTAATCTCATTTAGCATCCATTCTTCAAAAATTGGTAAATTGATCATTGCATCTACATCCAAAGGGATTTGCTATGTAGGTTATCTTGAAAAAGGGCTTACTAGTGTGCAACAATTACAGATGAGGTTCCCATTTTCTAAAATAAAAAATAAAAAGAATAAAATACATCTGCTTTTTAAAGAGGTTTTTAAAAAAGATTGGAATGATATGACCAAAATACCATTACATTTAAAAGGTACTGAATTTCAATGTAAAGTGTGGGAAGCCCTTCTTGAAATTCCCTATGGAACCATTACAACCTATAGCAATATTGCTGAAAAAGTGGGTAGACCAAAAGCCCAACGTGCCGTGGGTACTGCTATCGGGAAAAACCCGATATTATTTCTTATCCCTTGCCATAGAGTTGTAGCTGCTAATGGAAAATTGGGTGGTTTTTATTGGGGTATTGATAAAAAAGTGATGCTCTTAAACAGAGAGTGTAACGGTAAGAAAAAAATGGGAGCAAAAAATTGGGATCCTACATTTTTTTAATCCTTTTATAAAATAATAAATCGAAACTATGATCCTAAAAACTACTAACTTATCTTTTCAATATGAGGAGGATTTCGTTTTAACTAACTTAAATTTCTCCTTACATAAAGGGGATTATTGTGCCTTGTTAGGACCAAATGGTTCTGGAAAAACAACTTTCGTGAATCTACTTACGGGTCTTTTAAAAAAATATAACGGCAAAATTGAAGTGGATGGCAATGAAATAAAACACTTGTCAACCATGGATTTAGCAAGAAAAGTTGCCGTAGTACCCCAAAGACAAGAACTTGTATATGATTTTACCGTCTATGATACTGTAATGATGGGGCGAAATCCATACCAAAATCGATGGGAGTTTTCTAATGAAAATGATCATCATATCGTTATGGATGCACTCCAAAAAACAAAATTGACTCATTTGAAAAATCGATTTACAAATCAACTTAGTGGTGGAGAATTTCAGAGAACATTGATTGCTAGAGCAATTGCTCAGCAAGCACCCATATTAATTCTTGATGAACCTTTATCAAATCTTGATATTGCACATAAATTTGAAATTATGGAGATACTCCACAATCTAAACCAAACACAAAATACAACAATACTCCTTATTTTACACGACTTCTCTTTCGCAGTACAATATGTTCCACTTACCCTTCTTTTAGGGGAGGGATTCATAAAGTTTTTTGGATTTACCAAAGAGCTATTTACCACTCCTTTGCTTGAAGAGGTGTTTGAATTAAAAAAAGGTTTTACTATTGACAAGTTTGGAAACGTGTTTAAAAAAATTAACTCATGAAAAGAATACTTTTTTTTATAACTATTTTATTATTTACACTATCAACAAATGCTCAAAATAGAGTTTACGGCTCCTCTTATGGACTCATACCTGATACGGGTGTTGATGCTACACCAGCTTTTAAAAAACTATTAGAGGCCGTTAAAGATGAAGAGGAAGCTCTGATAATATTAACAGCGGGTCGATATGATTTCTACGAAGAGGGAGCTACTCAAAAAGAGTATTTTCAATCTAATACAACGGACGACAATCCTAAAAATTTGTCAATTTTATTGGAAGGGCTCCAGAATATTACAATTGATGGGAATTTTGCTACTTTTATGTTTCATGGGAAACTTCAACCCATAACTATTGAAAACTGTAGAAATATTAAAATCCATCGTTTATATATTGATTTTGCAACACCTACCTCTGTAGAAGCTGAAGTGGTAGAAGTTACAGATTCCTATTTTGAAGTGAAGTTTGATAAAAAAAGATATCCCTACGAAATTAAAGATAAAAAAGTAACTTTTTTTGTAGGGAAACATGAATCACACCCTTTCGGGTTTGTTGAATTTAATGATAAATTGAAAATTGTTGAACCAAATACAGGAGATAGAAGTTGGCAAAATGTTGAAGTGGTAGAGAATTCTCCTGGGTATTTAAAAATTTATACGCACATCAAAGATCAGTTCCCAAAACGGAATAATTGGGTTGTGATTCGCCATGGTGTAAGAACTCATGCTGGAATTTTTATTCTAAATAGCACCAATGTGGTGATTCAAAATGTTAATATTTATCAAACCGATGGTTTAGGAATTTTGGCTCAATACTCAAAAAATATTAACTTTTTCAGTTGCTCTATTGTCCCAAATTATTTAGAAGAGAGAAAATATTACAGTAGTCATGATGACGGACTCCATATTATGGGCTGTAGTGGGAAAATTAGAATTGAAAATTGTGAGTTTTTTGGATTAATGGATGATGCTATCAATGTACATGGCACTTATACACAAATTACAAAAGTATCTTCCAAAAAAATTAGAGCTAAGTTTATGCATCCTCAAAGTACGGGTATGACGTGGGGAAGATACGGAGAAACCGTTGCTTTTGTGAATAATAAAGATATGAGCACATTGGGAATAGGTGTAATAAAAAACTATAGAAAAATCAATAAAGATGAATTTGAAATCACTTTTGAAGAACGGATCACTGGAAAAGTAAAAGTTGGAATGGTAATAGAAAATTTAACTTGTACACCTGATGTTTCTATTGTTAATTCAAGAATTAGAAGTGGAAGAGCTAGAGGTTTATTGATCTCAACTCCAGGTAATGTTTGGATTGAAGGAAATATTTTTGAGACTAGTGGTTCTGCTATTTTAATTGCGGGTGATGCAAGTAATTGGTTCGAATCTGGGCCTGTTAAAAATGTTTTTGTTAAAAACAATATTTTTAGATACTCATGTATGTCATCATTATATCAATATAGTGAAGCAGTTATTACGATCTTTCCTGAAATCCCAGAACTAGATCCTCAGAAACCATACCACTCAAATATTAGAATTGAAGATAATTCATTTTTCCTTTTTGATTATCCAATTTTATACGCAAAATCTGTTGAAGGACTCACTTTCATTAAAAATAGATTGTATAGAAGTAAAGAGATCACACCTTTTCATTACAATAAATTTGGCGTAAAATTGATTGGGTGTAAAAATGTTTTTGTTGGGAACAACAAAGAGGAGGGTGAAATATTAGGTAAAGCGGTCATCATCGAAAATATGGATCCGAAAGAGGTAAATAAAGAGACAAAATAGTGTTTTATTCTACTATTTTTGTGGGTTGTGAAAATAACGCGTTATAATATTTAAATTCAAACTCAATAGGTTCTTTCACTCCTCTTGCAGGAGTAAATTGGATCCTCTTAATCTCATTAGGTAATAAATCAAAATAATTGTCAGAGTATTTACCTAAAATATTTGGAGAAGTGGATATCATGATCCCTTTGATGAAATAATCTGTTTGAAAACTAATTTCATAGCTTGATCCTTTTTTAGTTACCATAAATTGAAACTCTTTCGCTTCATTCGGCATAAAAGTCATGTCATAAATTTCAACTTTTTCAGCTATCAATTTCCCTTTTTTATCTAAAAATTGAATTTTTAAAATATTTGCATTTTCTGCATCCGGCTGGCAATGAAATGTGTGTACCTTAGTAGAGCTATTAGCTGTTGCAGTAATGCTCATTTTCTCCGATTTGATAATTTCACCACTATAGCTGAGTTCTTCGATAACTAGAGTGCCTTCCATTTTTTTCAACAGATCAGTAACAATGTAAATATCATACGTTTGACGATCTTTTTTGTCGGTAGCAATTATCGTTGGAGCAAATTTTTCACGTACTTTATAATGTAAAGCTTTCCAGTTTCCATAATAATCGATACTACTCCAGGAAGCAACAGGCCAGCAATCATTAAGTTGCCAATACAATGAACCCATACAATGGGGCCTTTTCATTCTATGTTTTTCAATGGCTTCTCCTATACCATATGCTTGAACCAATTGACTGACATATACAAAATCATGGATTGAATCTCTGATACAAAAATATTGTTTCATCGCTTTTTTGATGATTTGTACCCCTCTTGGATGCTTTTGATGGTTTTTCATTGCAGTAGAGAGCAAATGTCTATCTTTAACGTCTGTAAATTTTTCTATGGTTGACATTTCAGGATACGCCTGAAATCCGTATTCAGACATGAAACGCCCCGTTTTAGGGCCCCACACTTCAAATGGTTCCTCTCCCCACCAAACACCCCAATAGTGGGCATCTCCCTCTGTAAAAGACTCTGGATGACCCCATCCATATGTGGGAGAAGAAGGATGGTAGGGTCTGTTATCATATTTTAAAACAATATTAGGAAGCAATCTGTTGAATAAAAATTTTAAATTTTGATCAATCTCTGATTGTTGCTCTTTGGTATAACTATCTTTCCAACCCCAATCGTCCCACCCGTTTTTTACTTCATTGTTTCCACACCACAAAGCAACACATGGGTGGTTTTGTATCCTTTGGATTTGATATTCTGCCTCTTTTGAAACATTATCAATAAATGCAGGATCGCCAGGATACAAAGCACAGGCAAACATGAAATCCTGCCAAACTAACAAACCCAATTCATCACAAATATCATAAAAAACATCATGTTCATAGATACCACCTCCCCAAACCCGGATCATATTCATATTTGCATCTCTACTTGCCTCCAATAATTCCCTATATTTTTTATCATATTTATTTTCTATAGGGAAACTGTGAAGTGGGATCCAATTGGCTCCTTTCATAAAAACAGGGACTCCATTTACTACAAACTCAAATGACTCACCAATCTCATCTTTTTGTTGGACTAGCTGAATGTTTCTAAACCCCCAAAAACTCACTTTAGAATCTGTGTTTTTATCATTTTCAGCAGTAACTTTTACTTCATAACGCTTTTGTTTGCCCATCCCAACAGGCCACCAAAACACTGGATTTCTTAACGAAATAGTTTCAGCAACCACATTTTCCCCTTTTTTGAGCATGGTTTTTTTAGTTTTAACATGGCGATTATCCATATAATAATTGAGCTCAATACTTCCGTCGATATTTGATTGTACCGTTGTTTTAACCTCTAACACACCTTTTTTTTTGGTTAATTCTCTCTGTTTAATTACAATTTTTTCGATAGCAAACTGATTCCATAAGTCGATATACACTTTTTTCCACATTCCAGCAGTTATCAGCTTTGGACCCCAATCCCAACCCGATTGATAGGGTGCTTTTCTAGTAAATACTCTGTTATCAGGAAGTTTGTATGGAAGTTTTTTTGCCATTGCCTCCACTTTAGGTACAGAAGGTAAAAACTTCACCATCAATGTATTCCCTTTCTCTTTTAACTCTTTTGGAAGTGGAAATCTCCACTGACGAAACATATTATTTGTTACATGAGATCCTTCTGTATGATTCAGTGGTTTTCCGTTTAAATACACTTCTGCATATGTATCCAGACCATCAAAAACCAGTGTTGCGTTTTCAAAAAGGTTACAATTTCCACCATCAAAAGTAGTAGAATAGGTCCAAACTCTTTCGGAAACCCATTGTACCGCTTGCTCATTGGTGCCAAAATAAGGATCTTTGATAAGTTTATTTTCTAGTAAATCAGTATGGATTGTACCAGGTACTGTTGCAGGATAGTTTTTCCCATTATGGTTAAAAATCCATCGTACACTATCAGAACTAAGGGACCTTATTTCGTGAGAGGGGAGTGGTGTGTTTTTACTACAGGATCCAAACAGAAATGGGATAAGAACAACTAAAATGAATAGTGATTTTATTTTCATGGGTTCAAGATGGTAGGGGTTACTATTATTTGGTTAAGGGTTAGGGGTTAAAGGGTTAAGGGTTAAAGGGATAAGGGTGTCCAAAGGGTCCAAATTTTACAGATCTCTTTTTTATCCTCTTTATAGATCGTGGCATTAAAGGTGTTTGGAGCTTCATTTTCAAATCCAATGGTATAAGGTTCTTCAGCTTTCAGCTGATAAGAGTAATTCACCACAATCTCTTTCAACAAATTTTTTTTATAAAAGTTGTACTCAAAATGATCGATTACCCATTTTGCATAATTAACGTTATTAACATGGTCATTCATATCCAGATCGGATATATTCACTTTGTAAAATATTGGATTTTCGGGAAAATTTACCCGTTTTAGCTTAGGAACTCTGTTTTGTAAGGCATTTTTTTCTTCAGGAAAATCGATATGCATACTCATTTGGTCCATCCTCATAATTCGGTTCACGTGGTAATCCACAATCATCCATTCTGATGAAGCAGAAACCAAAAGTTCTCCTGATTCACTAAAAACTTCATAATCTCTTAAGAAAACTACTGTTTCGTGCGCTTTTGGCCATGTGGTAATCACCATTTTTTCGTTCCAGATGGGATATTTATGGATCACAACATGGATTTTTGAAAGTGCCCAGAACAAACCATCCTGATGAAGATCATCCCAACCTCTTTGCAACACTTTAGCATGTTGACCAGCTGCCTCTTGAATGATTTGTAACAATCTATAAATATGAATATTGTGTCTAAAATCGATATCGAAGCCATTCACTTCCGCCTCAGTTTTGTAAATAATGCTCATTTTCTTCCTTCAATTTATATTTCGATGGCAAAAATACGAAATAATGAGCTAATAAGCTAATGAGATAATAAGCTAATTAAATGATTAATGAATAGTGAATAATGTAAAATAGATATCATAAAAATTTATTTCTTTTGTATTAAAAAAAGTTGTAATTTTGCACCCCTAAAAAAAATTAATATTAATTAAACAAGAAAGAGGTATTTTTTATGATCGTTGTTTCCGTAAAAGAGGGTGAAACTATTGACAGAGCCCTTAAAAAATTAAAAAGAAAATTTGAAAAAACTGGCGTTGTTAGAGAATTACGTGCAAGACAAAAATTCACTAAACCCAGCATTATCAACAGGGAACAAAGACTTAAAGCGATCTATGTTCAGCAACTTATTTCAAAAGAAGCTGAAAAATAGTAGTGGAGATCAAAAAAAGAGAGAGAACGGACAAGTAATTGCCCGTTTTTTTTATATATTTGCAGTTCCTAATCAGAAACTAAATGGATCTGCTAACCCCTTTTTTAGAATATCTTAAATTTGAAAAAAGAGCATCTGCACATACGATAACATCTTATGAAACAGATCTTAAGCAGTTCTTTAAATTCCAAAAGGAACAATGTGGGATTCAAAATATTGAAGATATTGAATTAACTCACATTAGACAATTTATATTTAATTTGATTGAAAAGGATCTGAATGGAGCTAAAACGGTGAATCGTAAAATAAGTTCTCTGAAAGCGATTTTTAAATTTTATATCAAAGAGGGGAAAATTAAAGAGAATCCTACATTACAAATTTCATCTCCAAAAATACCCAAAAGAGTACCCCAATACATTGAAGAGGGTGACATGAAAAATCTGTTTCAATCCGATTTGTTCGAAAATAGTTTTGAAGGAAAGCGAGATCAGACCATATTAGAACTCTTTTATGCCACTGGGATAAGAGTATCTGAATTAATCGAAATCACATTTTCGGATATCGACTTATATGACTGTACGGTTAAAGTGCTAGGGAAAAGAAATAAAGAACGGATCATCCCTTTTGGGAAAACTGCAAAAGAGTGTATTGAAAATTATTTTTCAATATTTGAGCAACAATTTGGCGAAATAAACAAAAAATGTTGTATATTTGTTACGTCGAAAAACAATAAACTTAGTCCAAAATCAGTTTATAAGATTGTAAGGAGATATCTCGATATGATTACTACGATTGACAAAAGAAGCCCACATATCATCCGCCATACTTTTGCGACCCATCTTTTAAACCATGGTGCTGATATAAATGCAATTAAAGAAATATTGGGACATACCAGTTTAGCAGCTACACAAATTTATACTCATAATTCAATAGAAAAGCTTAAATCAATTTATCAACAAGCTCATCCAAGAGCGTAACAAGGAGGTTTTTATGAACATTAAAATTACAGCTTTACATTTTAAAGCAGACCAAAAATTAGAAAGTTTTATTTCCGAAAGGATGGACAAACTTACTAAAATCCATGACGGAATTATTGGTACTGAAGTAACTCTCAAACTTGAAAACACTGAAAAACCAGAAAATAAGACGGTAGAAATGAGGGCAAAAATTAGAGGAAACGACGCCATTGCTTCAAAAACAGCAAAAACTTTCGAAGAAGCAACCGATGAGGTTGTGGATGCTCTCAAAAAACAATTACAAAAAGTGAAAGATAAAGAAAGAGGCCTATAATAGAATGGCTATAGTATTAATACAACAGTTAAGCGCTTCCGTTTCTATTTGCATTTGGCAAATTATTGAAACGGAAGCGTTTTTTATGGAGAACTATCAATTGAATACCGCTGATCTTTTGGAGATTCAAAACATCAAACTCGAATCCAGAAGACTTGAAAAATGGGCATGCAGAGCTGCCTTAGGTGCATTAGTGGGTTCTAACATTATTGATATTACTTACTCTTCAAATGGGCAACCTTTGTTTGAGAAAAGATTTATTTCATTTTCACATACCAAAGATTTAGCATTAGTTGCCTGTAGTGATCAACCCATTGGTGTTGATATTGAAAAGATTACTCCGAGAATATTAAATCTGAAGCATAAATTTATGAATCCTCAGGAAACAAAACATTTTGATCCTAAAAGTTCTAAAGATGTTACCCTGATATGGAGTGCTAAAGAAGCGATCTATAAATGGTATGCAAAAGGGGAACTCGATTTTTCAGAGGATATGATGATTTCGAAAAATCCATTGAAAGCCATTCTCAAAAAAGAGATCGATATTTCTTTATATCAATTGGAATATCAAGATTTTATGATTGTGATTGCAAACAAATATTAAAATACATACCCAATTCTAATGTTGAACCCATTAATATGAGATATTTCATTATTAAGTGGATTAATTTTAACATCAGTTAAAGCCAATCTCCATTGAACACCAAAGAGAATCATAGCCGTTCTCATTTCTAATTCTACTAAAAAACCAAGTTCGTGAGGATTATACTTAGAAAAATCAATATTTGTAGTAGTATTCAAATGATTAGGTTTAAGTTTACCTGCAAAATGGTAAGTATAATAACCCCCAATTCCTGAACTAAATTCTACCATATCTTGAACTGTAATTTTTGTAAATAGGGTTAATGGAACAGACACTGAGTGGAAAGTAGTAACTCCTTCCATTCTGTTCCCTTTTGTGTATTCATAATCAATTTCTCCTTTTAAAGAATACGATTGGCCTAATGATAGTTTTCCATAAATTCCACCTGAAAGACTTAAAGCAGGTTTTCCTGTCATAGTTCCATATTTGTAAAAATGTTGATTATTCCCAAAACCGACGATCAGCCCCAAATAATTGTTTTTTGGACCTAAAGCAGGTTTTCCAAAATCACTTGAACTTTTAAGAATCGGTTCTGTAGCAAATACAGAAATAAGGGTTGAAAAGTAGTCTGTTATTATTGAGAGTCCTTCATAATCAATTAGATGTGCATCATCTTCAGGTTTGTGATATGGAGATTTTAGACCTGTTGTTACATGAAAAGCTGGGATTTTTTTAGTTAAAAAAGGACCATGATCTGAGCCAGTAAAGATAGAATTGTCGAAATCTTGAAGATCTAATCTGTATTTTTCATCAAATTTCACTTTATCAAAAAATTGAGTGTAATTTTCGAGTGTTTTTACTCCTGTTATCCTTAATTTTCCAGATTGTTTAAGGTAGCCAACCATATCTAAACTCATCATAAGTACCACTTTTTGGGATTGTTTTGTTTCCAAAAAATAATCAACATAAACAGATGATCCTACTAAACCTATCTCTTCTGCATCAAAAGCTACAAAAACAATTGTTCTTTTAAGAATCTCTCTATTTTTTGATAAATTTCTAGCAATTTCGATAATTGTAGCAGTTCCGGAAGCATTATCATCAGCCCCATTATATACTTTCCCATTTTTTACACCAAGATGATCATAATGAGCACCAATAACGATCACTTCATTTTTTAGGATGGGATCGCTCCCCTCTATAATACCAATAACATTTTGTTTAGAATTATCCTGATTAATGAACTGCATTTCTGTTTTTAGTCCAATTTGATTAAATTCTTCTTGAATATACTGTGCCACTTTTTTATTATCTTTACTTCCAGTTTTCCTCCCATTTAAAGAATCCGCAGCGAAGTAATACACATGTTTTTCAAGTCTGGTTTTTTGATCTACTTCTCCTTGTGAAAATGTAAAAGGAACAATATAGGAAAACAAAATTGCAAATAAAACTAAATTTTTCATATTTTTAAAATTAAATTCTGTGATATTTTTTATAAAAATCCAAGTTCGAGTTTTGCAGCTTCGCTCATTCTGCTCATTTCCCATGGAGGGTCAAAAGTTATTGTTACTTCAACTTTGCCAATTTCAGGAACTCGTTGCACCATCGTTTTGACTTCATAGGGTAAGTTTTCAGCTTCTGGACAGTTCGGAGCTGTTAACGTCATAACAATCTCTACATCATTATTTGATGCGATTTTAATGTCATAAATCAGACCCAAATCCCAAAGATTAACCGGAATTTCTGGATCGTAAACATTTGAAATGGCTTGAATAATTTTCTCTTTCATTAGTGTAATGCTTTTTCTCTTAATGAATTGAAACCTTCCCCAAACACGTCTGTTGCATCCAAAATAGAAACAAATGCTTTAGGATCAGTTTCGTGAATATGATAAAGTAATGAAGGGAGCTCTTTGGAGCTCATGGTTGTAAATATAATTTTTTTCTCGGCTTGATTATACATCCCTTCCCCATGAATAAAAGTGCCTCCACGATCTAAATCTTTGATGATGAATTCTTTAATCTCATCGTATTGATCTGAAATAATGAGAACTGCTTTTCTTTTTGCAAATCCTGAAATCACTTTGTCAATAGTAAAGCCACAAACATAAATCACAAACCATGAATACAACGGAATGGTCCAATCTTTAAAAATGGCTAGGGCTGCTAAAACAATAACAGAGTCCACCATCATTATCATGGTACCTAAAGGGATATGTTTGAAATATTTCTTCAAAACCATAGCAATGATATCAGTTCCACCAGAGGTTGCCCTTGCTTTGAAAACTAAACCCAAACCTAGACCAACCAAAACTGCTCCAAAAAGAGCGATTATGAGATTTGCAGCAGGATCTGGAACAATCTTATTGTCAACAACAAGTTGAATTAATGGCTCATATCCGTAAACAAACTCCATTAAAGTTATAAAACCTGATAACGAAACAATCCCAATGATTGTTTTAAACCCGAACTTTGGACCTAAAATTAAAGTTCCAATAATGAGCAAAGGGATATCTAATGCGATTCCAGTAATCCCAATAGGGAATTCAAAAAGGTGGTGTAAAATAATGGCAATCCCGTAAACACCACCAGGAGCTAATTTTAAAGGAGCAATAAAAACTACTAATCCAACTGCCATCAAAAAAGTACCAATCAGAATTGATGCATACTCTTTGATTAACTCTTTAGGATTCACTTTTTTACCTATCGATTTTATAATTCTCATTTTTATATGTTATTTATTCTGCAAAGATATATAATTCTTGCGTGAATAAACGGATTCACTTTTTTTAGTTCGAAGTGTTAGGTAAAAAATTAACAATTTTGTTACAAGATTTTTATTACTTTTGCAAAAATTTAAAAATATAAAGATTTTATCACATTATAAATATTCATGATTGCATTACTATCCTATTTATTATTAGCATTATCCATTTCATTTATTTGTTCACTTTTTGAGGCAGTTCTTCTTTCAACGCCAATTTCTTACATCAATATGTTAGACGCTGAGGGGAACAAAAAAGCAACTTTATTGAAAAGGATGAAAGAGAATATTGATAAACCTCTTGCAGCAATATTGTCTTTAAATACAGTGGCACATACTATTGGGGCTGCAGGTGTTGGTGCTCAAGCAGTACAAATATTTGGAGAAGTATATTTTGGTGTGATTTCTGGTATTTTAACATTATTGATTTTAATCTTTTCAGAAATCTTTCCAAAAATCATTGGGGCAAATTCATGGAGAAGACTTGCCATTCCTATTGTTCCATGGTTAAACGCACTCATTTTTATTGCTTACCCTTTTGTAATTCTTTCCGATTTTATCTCAAAATTAATAAGTAGAGGAAAAACAGAAACAACCGTAAGCCGTGAAGAGGTTTTTGCAATGGCAGTAATTGCTACTGAAGAAGGAGAGTTTGAAGTGTCAGAAAATATCATTATTCAAAATTTGCAAAAATTGGAATTTGTTAAGGTTGAAGATGTTATGACTCCACAAATTGTGGTTTCTATTGCCCCTGAGGAGATGTCAGTTGCTGAATTTTACAAAAACAAAGATTTCCTTCATTATGCTAGAATTCCAGTTTATGCAGATGGAAATGAAGACCACATAACAGGGTATGTCCTTCGTCAAAAAGTATTAGAACAACTTGCTAATGACAATTTTAGTATTAAACTTTCTGACATAAAAAGAAGTGTAATTTCCGCAGATGAAGGGGAGTCTATCATGAAATTATGGGAAAGATTACTCCATGAAAAAGAACATATTGCTATCGTTACCGATGAATATGGTAGTTTTAATGGTATTGTTACCCTTGAAGATATTATTGAATCAATTTTAGGACTTGAAATTGTTGATGAAACAGATCAATTTACAGATATGCAACAATATGCCAGACAAAAATGGCACGAAAGAAGAGAAAAATATAAACATATTAGTACTTCTGAGAGTACCGATAAATCTTCATAACACACGCTATACAATCAAATTCTAATCTTAATTTTATTTTTTTGTGGATCAAGATAAGCGGTTCTTGAAGTTTTGGTTTCTTTCCAATTGGACCTCCATGGTATCTTGCGCAATATCCCAAAGTATACTTAATACAATGTTTGCAATGCATTAAGAGAGAATCTGATAAGGGTTCCACCTTTTCAAATGCGGGCTCTATGGTCTCACCTCCCATGGAAAAATAGATTTTCTCAGCCGCGCTATTGTATATATTTTGCAAATAACTCCCCTTTGTAGGAAAAACTTTTCCATGCTCCTTTTTATCCCTTTTAGTGCTTTGATTTGACAATGGATTTTGAGAACGCTGCTCCTCTAAAGCTGCAATAATCTCTCTTTTCATTTGTGAAAGTTGAGATGCAGGTATAAAATAGGTATTTCCACCGATAATTTTTATTGATTTTAATTGAAAATCTGTATTTCCTAACTTACCCAATTGTGTTTTAATTTGTGAAATAGCTTCCTCCCCCTTTTGGGCGATCACTTTTTCAAAAGGGAAGCTAATTTTTGCAATATAACCCATCTCGTCAGTAACTTGCAAAGAAAAACCATCTTTCTCCACTTCTAAAAGAAAATCTAGCCCTATTCTCCTTTCTGCACTCTTTTTTTGTAATATTTTTTCAAATTGATGATCAAAATTTCGATACAACTCTTGATTGTTTTTCATTTTTGGCATTTCAGCGGGATAAACTTTTTCTCCTTCCACTTTGTTAACTCTAAATCCTACTAAATCACCATCTTGAGAAAAATAGATCAATCCATCTCCATTATGAAGTGGAACTCCTTCATAAATAAAATAATCGTAACACACCTTTTTAACAATCCCTACCTTTTCCCCTGTAGATTTTGGAGTATTTAAGGTGGTAACTACATCGCTACGTTCCTTTAAAAAATAGTCAGTTTTGTCTCTATGAAAGGTCTTTGCTGGATCAGGTTGAAAGAAAAATGTGCTTTTCCCATACGATAATCTTTCTAAACTAATATCCTTTTCCAATATAGTATCCAATTTTTGTCTGTAATATGCAGTCAGATTTTTTACGTAAGAAAGTTCTTTCATTCGCCCCTCAATTTTAAACGAGCTAATTCCTGCTTGAATCATCTCTGCTAAAAAATTAGATCTATCCATGTCTTTTAAAGAGAGCAAATGCTGATTTTCAACTAAAGGGTTTCCATCGCAATCGTATAAAGTATAAGGTAACCGACACAATTGGGAACAAGTTCCTCTATTGGCACTCCTACTAGTAAACGCCTGACTTACATAGCATTGTCCACTATAACTTACACAGAGTGCGCCATGCACAAACCCTTCTAAAGCTAACGTACTTTGATCTCTAATAGCTGCTATCTCTTGAAGAGAGAGTTCTCTTGCTAAAACAGCACGATGAAAACCGAGTTGTTCCAAAAGTAAGATTTTATCAAGAGTTCTATTATCCATTTGGGTACTGGCGTGTAATTCTATAGGGGGTAAATCTAAAGATAAAATCCCTAAATCTTGAATTATCAATGCATCTACTCCAGCTTGATACAAATTGGGAATTAAAAGGTTTGCTTCCTCTAATTCTTGATCAGTAAGAATAGTGTTTAAAGCAATATGAACTTTGGCACCAAATTTATGGGCGTATTTTGTAAGTTGTTCTATGTCTGAAAGTGTGTTGTTTGCTGCTACTCTTGCACTAAATTTTGGAGCACCAATATATACGGCATCTGCACCATGATTGATGGCTTCTATGCCACATTCTAAATTTTTAGCTGGTGATAATAGTTCGATTTTCAATGGAATTTATTTTTTGTTACGTTTTAGCAAAGATATAAAACTTTTTTCTTGATTTTAATTTTTTTTGCACTACTGACCGACAAAAAAAAGTAAAAAATAAAAAAAGGGGTTTGACCTAAGTCTCGCCCCATAGTTGTATTTTTGTTTCGCCAAAAACACAAATTCAACTATGAGCAAAAATACGACAAAAAATTTAGTCGGTCAGCCGATTTTTAAACAAATTTTAAATATTTTACCAAAAGATCAATTTGATCTGTTAGTAAAACAACTTCAAACAGATCGTTACTACAAAACATTCTTTTCTTGGGATCAGTTAATTGTGATGCTATTTGGAATCTTTTCACGTTGTGATTCTATGGGAGAAGTGTGTGATGGAATGCGTGCCTTGGGTGGAAAATTAAACCATTTGAATATGGATTGTTCTCCCTCAAAAAGCACAGCTGGAGATGCCTTACGTGATCGAGATAACGAACTTTTTAAGCTTTATTATTTTGCCTTAATCGAATATTTTAAGCCCGTTTTGTCGGTCAGCCGAAAAGAAAAGGTGAGT